>NZ_JAIUHZ010000003.1:0-432991 GCF_020165355.1 Mesorhizobium sp. BR1-1-6
GCGCAGGTGGATGCCGATGCCCGCGGCTCCCAGGCTGGCGTCGCCGCCGCCTCCGCCGCCAAAGACACCAGGTCCGCCGTTCTCGGGTCCCGGTCCACCTCCAATGCCGCCACCGCCGGGGCCGCCTTTGGCCCTGGTGCCGTCGTATATGCCGCCGTTTCCGAACATACCGCCGCCGCCGCCGCCGGCGCCCGCAAACTTGCCGTCAGCCGAAACGCCGGCACCGCCGACGCCACCTTGCGCCGTGTTGTGCAGCAAGGTGACGTTGCTCACTGTCACACGGGCGCCGCTGGCGACGAACAGGGCCCCGCCAAGTCCGGCGCCGCCACCGCCGCCACCGGCATCACCCGTGTTGGGGCTCACGCCGTTGCCGCCGTTGCCGCCCTGTGCCTTGGCATTTTCGATGACGAGATCATTGATCGCGACCTTGCCCGACTGGACGAACAGACCGCGATGCTGCTTGTTGCCGGAGAGCGTATGGTTGGCGCCGTTGATGGTCACGTCGCGCTTCACCTCAGGCAGGTTGGTGCTCAAGATGATGTTCGCGGTGAAGGTGATGGTGTCGCCGTCCTGGGCGCCACCACTCGGATTGAGCGCGGTCTGGAGCTGCGTCTCGTTGCCGACATTGAAGTTCCTGGCGTTTGCTGGAAGTGCCGTCGATAGCAGGCCTGCAAGGAGTACTATGGCCCGCGCCAGGCAGGAGATTCGCGTCGGCGACCCAATTTGCCTGAGCCGGCCGGCCGTAAGGCGCGACCGCCTGATGACGTCGACTTTTCTACCCACCTGCCTGGCCCCTCGAACCTCTCCGAATTAGGAAATCTTAAATTAGATTCTATGCACCCATGACTGCCGATTGGGGCAGCAAATCAACAGCATTTCTGCCGCCTGCATGCTGGGTGGCGAAGGTTTCACCGCAGACGCTCTAAATCGAAAAGAGATCCTCTCAGATAAGCGGGAACGGCGTTATAGAATTCTTTGCCTTTTCCAGGAAAACTGACCCTGGAAATTCGGGGCGAATCCGCGGGCGGGAGAACAACAGCAAAGGAGAGCGCGTGACGCAGAATGTTGGTCAGAAATTGCGGGTGACGATGGCATTCCTCGGCGCCGTGACACGCAAGGACCTCGCGGCGGCGTTCCGTCGTGTCAACCCGGCGACGTCGTTCGATGTCGAGCGCGCGCACAAATGGATGCAGGGGCGTGCCCACCCGCGCGAGCTCCGGCTCTACGAGGACTGGGCGAAGGTCGTGGATGTTGGGCGTCCGGGAGCCTGGATCGCCGACTGCGAGCTCGACGAGTTCATCCAGGCCATTTGTACTCGACATAATTGCGAGCGCGATACACTGGAGCGCATAAGCGAACCGTCGCGCCGGTCGCTCGCCGGGCAACGCCAGGATGCAAGCCGGTCGCTCGCCGGCACCTACGCCTGCTACTCCCACGCCTGGTCGCCCTATTTCCGCGCCCAGTTCATCAGGGCAGAACTGTCAATCCAATCGAATGGCCCGCAGGGCGTTCTCGCACAGTATTCGGAGCGGCTGCCGACGAGCCGGTTTCAACTTGAAGGCCCGCTCGTGATGGCGGGGCGGGCCATGCACCTCGACCTGGTCGAACCCAGCGGTGATGGCCGCATGTTCTTCTGTCTTTCCTTGCCGACACCACCGGCTAGCGTCCTTGCGGGCCTGATGTGCGGCGCCACGATCATCGGCCCCGACGCGCAGCCATCGGTGACCCGAATTGTGATGATCCGGCTTCCAGCGCCGAGCATGCGGCTGCGCTCTGCGGTTGCATACCTGCCGTCCCAAACGTCGATTGCCGGCGACTTGGCCTCGCTGGGGCTGCGGATTCCAGATCCAGCCGCGGTCGATGAAGGCGTCGGCGCGTTTCTGACGGGCGGCCATGAAGCTGGCCTCGACCAAGTTCAATCGCCTTGCCACAGGGCGTTGGTCGACCTGTTCGATCCGATCTGGCTTGCTGGCGCAATGGCGCAGCAGCGTTTCGGAGAGGCGTAGCTGCTCTCATGCGCCTTTACGCGGGGTCGATTTTCCGGCTGGACCAGAATGCCGTTGTCCCGCCGCGAGCCCACCGGACCACATCCGCCCCTACCATAGCCGAGATGCACTGCTGGTCACTAAACCGACGCTGCCAGCATCTTGCGCAAGAAGAACCGACCTGAGCCCCGAGCGTGATCTGGAAGTTGCCCGAACACCTCGTAACCCAAGGTCTTATAGAAAGCTGGCGCCTGGAATCCATAGGTTTCCAGCCACACCCCCACACACTTCCGCTCCCGAGCGAGCTGTCCAGCAGCATTCATGAGTTGCGTCCCGAGCTTTTGCCGCCTCAGGAATTCCGGAACAAACAACAGTTCGACAAACAACCAATCGTAAGACACTTTTCCCCACAAGCCGCCGATGGTCTCATCGCTATCATGATCACGAAGGAGGATGCCGACTGGCGCATAGCCAGAAGGTTCGCTCGTCGCATCATTATAGCTGACCAAGGCCCTCAAGATCGTTTTATAGTCTGCATCTTCGGGTCTTTCGGACACAATAACGAATGGGCGCATGTTTTAGCCTATTAACGATATATGCATCGATGAACCCCTCTCGCGGCAGACATTCCAAAAACGGAAGAATTTGTCTCAGAAATACTGGGGAACGAATATGGAATTCTTTGCCCTTTCCAGGAAAAGAGGCCCTGGAAACGCACCGGTTCCGTGGGTGGGGCAACAACATGAGCATGAGAGGAGACAAGGCATAGAGCTTCGCGACGGAATAATCCCGGCACGCGGCGGCGGACGGAGATTAGCCACACGAGGGCAGCAAGATCAGTCTCGATTCAAGACGTTTGGCTGTAGCGGAGCAATTTGAAGCAATCCCCGCTTCCCGACTTCAATTGCATCAGGAAATGTTTCGACCGATCGATCCACTCCTGGTGCGACCTGGCGTCCGCTTCGATCTCATCGACCGGTCTAAGTTTGACGAAGCCCCGCCCGTTGCTGAAAAGCCAGCACGCACGGCCGAGAAGTCTCCTGCTGCGCAGGCGCAACAGGTCGGCATCATAAAAGATATCCAGCACCTCCTGCTTGATCTTCCGCTCCTTTTCAGGATTAGCGATCGCAGCATCAAGTGGCTCACCGCCGATCGCATCGTGCAAATCCGTGTAGTCCAGCGGGAGCTGGGTGGTGGCATATTTGATCTCGCTCTCATCGCTGACGATATTAAACCACAGCGTCGGATCGAGTTCGTTGACGACGAACGACGATTCGAAGTCACGCGATAAGTTCAGAATCTCGAACGACTGAACGTCAACGTCGCGCTCGACCAAAAGAATCTCGGCGACCTGCTTGGCGAGCTCCGCTCCGTGCGCGCTGATGGCGTTGTTCTTTCCACCGAGTTTCGGATCGATGTAGGGCCCACCCTCATCGAGCAGCGTGTCGAATTCACCTAGGGATTCGACGACGGCTGCGCCACGAGCGATGCGTGCCGCCAGTTTGGCCATGACCTGCTGGAGTTCGGCTTCGCGTTTGCGCTGGTCTTGGTAGTTCTGCTGAAAAAAGAAGATGAACAGAGATACTCCAATTCCAATCAGGATCACCCCCAGCTGCGAAAAGGTGTTGCGATAATATTCCAACAGCTTTTCACGATGGCGTGCGTCCTGCCGCACACTGCGCGCCACCCCAAGATTGACGATGAGCGAAATGGTCAGGAGCCCGGCGCCGACGAGGATAAGGCCGCCGATGAGGAGGTATCCGTAGCCTGAGAACGTCCTGAAATCCATGTCGTTTACCGGGTTGCCGAGGCGTTAGACATTAGACCCAACCTAATAACATCGGGGAACACCTAAATCTCTGGGACGCCAACATGCGCGAGCGTGAAGGTTCTCGGATGCCGGACGATGTGGCTCCAGCGGCATCGTGTCCGCATCGGAAACCTCAAGGCGGCTGGCTCGCTATGTCGGTCATGTTCGACACCCCCAAGCTCTCTCTCTCTCTCTCTCTCTCTCTCTCTCTCTCTCTCTCTCTCTCTCTCTCTGGGTCAAGGCTTGCGTGGGTCTCGAAGAAAAATGCCCTGGCCATGGAGGTTCAAATTCTCGATCGTGACGGCTGTCGTCCGGTCGGCCTCAACGGTGAACGAAACGGCACTCGGTCCAGAGGCGTTTTCGCCTATCGGCTGGTATGTGAAGGTATCGCGGGTGATGTGCTGAAGTGGAAAGGACTCCGTGCGGGGCCCGAGGCTCATGACCAGGCTGTCGCTCTTCTGTGTAACCGTCAGTCCGCCATAAAAGTCGTTGCCGTAAGTGCCGACATAGCTTGCGGCAGGCAGGGCCGGCGAAGGCTGCGAGCGCGCCCGCTCGGCATCGATGGCGCCGCCGTAGTCGGGCTTCATGGCATCAGCCATGAGCTGGCCGTAGGCGTCGATCCAGTCTCGTTCAACCTTTCCGGCAAATACCAGATCGAGAAAGCTCTTGCTCGTGGCCTCCGCGAGGCCGACCGGATAGCCGTTCGTCACCACGACTATGCCGAGCCGTTCTGACGGAACGAGATGCACATTCGTGCCGACACCAAGATTGAACGCTCCCGAGTGGCTGAGATGGATACGACCCTGCGGATCGAGATCGACGTTCCAGCCGAGCCCGTAAGAAGGGGGAAAAGCGCCGGACGGACCCGATGCGGACCCCCGTGCGATTACCGGTTGGTGAGTCTCGGCGAGAGCAGCCGAGGTGAGGATCTCCTTGCCATCGAGCTTGCCGCCGCCAAGCTGGAGCCTCAGCCACTGCGCGAGGTCGCGTGCCGTGGAGCTGACACCGCCAGCCGGAGACTGGGCGTCAGGATCGCGTGGCGGGCCGGGAAGCCATTTGCCGTCAGTGCGGACGGAATTCACGGCGCGATTTTCGGCGGCGAGGAAATCAGAATGTCGCGAGCTCGTCCGGGTCATGCCCGCGGGTCGGTACAGCCGCTCTTTTGACAATACTTCCCAAGGCTTCCCGGCAGCCTTGGCTGCGGCGAGCGCCGCTTCCGTCAAGCCGAAATTGGTATAGGCGTAGCTCGCCCGGAAGGGACCGGCCGGGTTGACGTGGCG
Source organism: Mesorhizobium sp. BR1-1-6 (assembly GCF_020165355.1). Taxonomy (NCBI): domain Bacteria; kingdom Pseudomonadati; phylum Pseudomonadota; class Alphaproteobacteria; order Hyphomicrobiales; family Phyllobacteriaceae; genus Mesorhizobium; species Mesorhizobium sp. BR1-1-6. The sequence continues at coordinate 5,076 of NZ_JAIUHZ010000003.1, forward strand.
TAGCCGGAACAGGATTTCTTCGCGGCTGTATCCCAGGTCCTCGAGCAGGTCGCCAATATGTCCGGGAAGACCGCTTCGGTGAGAGAACATGTCACGAAGCGTGACCTCGCGCGTGACCCAGGGGTCCTTCAGTTCGAATCCGGGATCGTGCTTTACGATCGGATCGTCCCAAGCCACGAGACCTTCGCCGACGAGAGTGGCGACCACCGTGGACGCAATCGGCTTCGACATCGAGGCGAGCTGAAACACAGTGTCGGGGTCGACGGGCTCAGGCTTGTCCACCTCGCGAACGCCGTAGCCGCGGAGAAACACTACCGCATCGTCGTGAACGATGGCGATCGCCAAGCCGGGCACGCCGGTTCGCGACATGCCATCGCGGATAATGGCATCGAGTTTTGGGAGAACCTCGGTGACACGGTCAGTCGTCACGGGGTCAGTTGTGACGGGCTCGGCGAAGGCCAGTTTCGGCAGGAGGCAGGCAACTATCGCGACTCCCGCCCAAGAGGCCAATTTCGAATGTTTCATCATCTGCTCCGGCGGTTGGAACGTGCCCCACGGCACCCAATGGGAAATCTCGCGGTCATCAGTTGAGTTCGTACAAAATCGCAGATATCGCTCCCTCGTCCGCGAATACCTTGATGACGTCCGCAATGCTCCCGATTGGCGCGACGTTGTTCACATAAGTGACATAGGCCAGCAATTTTCCCGCCTTCGATTTGATGTATCCCGCAAAGACCTGGGCTTTGAGCGTGCCGTCCGCGACTGTTGTCCCGGTTTTCGCAAACACGTTTCCCACGCCTGGCGCAATGAGGGGATTTGGCGGATCGATCCCGACTGTGGCTAGCGAACCATCGACCCCGAGAACGGGAAGAGCGTCGAAATAAACTTCCGACGCTTTCGTCTTCCGCATTGCCGCAAGGAGGCCCGTAACGGCGCCGGGTGTCGCACGGCTATCGGGGCTGCCGCTGCCGTTTGTCGGAAAATCGAAGCCGTCGGGAGAAAGTCCGTACTCACCTATCAGCGTATTCCGCTCGGCTGCGAGGTCCGTCTCAATGGTTCTTGCTCCTTGCGTCAGTCCAAATAGCGCAAGGCTCAGATTGGCTCCGAGATTGTGGCTGACCTTGAGGATCAGCTTCGCGTATTCCGCATATGGCGGTGAAACGAGTCGAGCGACTTCCGCTGACTGTAAGTAGGCGCTTTTCGAAGGAAGCTTCGCGACCGGGTTCGGGCCTGTCGCCGATGCCGTAACTGAGACTCCCGCCCTGCCCAGCGCCTCGATTAAAGCTGTGCGCGCAAAGGAAGACGGCTCGACGATCGGGAACGTCTGGACCAATGTTGCGACGCCGGGCAGGCTCGGCCTGTAGCCGGCAGGGATCTGGCCCTTGACGATCCCGATCTTGGGGTCGGCTGGCGAGATCTCGAGGGAGATTTCCATCGGTTCGCTGGCGGCGACGGTTATCACCTGCGAACTGACGGTGAAGGCCGCTGTTTTAGGTCGCCAGTCCACCGCGGCCGGTTGTCCAGCTTCAGCCGGCAGGATGGTCACGTCTATGAGGTTGTCGTTCACGATCATCGGTGTGATCAGAACATTCCCGTTTGGCACGCGGAAATGATCGAAAAGGCGATCATCGATGACGACATCGCCCGTGACGGCCTTGATTCCGGATTTGGCGACCTGCCTTGCAATGGAATTCAGCCCGGACAGCGGATCGGCCTCCGTGAGGGTCGCGCTGCCGAGCGAATTGGCCTCGGTGTGATCGAAGTTGGTGAAGGCGATCTTGCCGCCGGCCGCAGTTCGTCCGCCAAGGGTCAGATCCCCGCTTGCGAGCAAGACGAGATTTCCCTGAAGCGTGCCGTCTGCCCCTGCCTCGCCGAGACGATAGACCTTCGTCTCGAAGCGATGATCTATGCCGAGCGCGTTCAGCGCGAGACCGACCGAGAACAGCTTTCGCACCGAACCGGTGAAGAAAAGCGAGTCCGGGCCATAGGCCGCCGTCGTGGCTCCCGAGGAGAGATCGACTGCCCGGAGGCCCCAGATCGCCCCGGAATAGCGTGGCGCGTCCATAATCGAGCGGATAGCGGGCGGAAGGTCGAGTTCGGCTGCGGCCGCGCCGATTCCGGCACCCCAAAGTGGCGCCACGACGCCCAAGGCAACCATCAAGCCGCTTCGCGTTCTCTTGAACATCGTTCGTTCCATCTCTTCCTCCAATGCGGCCGCGGCTCGATCGCCACGACGTACCGACGTACCAATGAGAATGCCAATCCGAAGAGAACGCGCATAAAGGCGCTGCTACTGAAGATATAAAAGCTGGGAGTGCTGTGGGGTGTTACCATGCCTGCCTCAGAAGCGTCGCGCCTAGTAGGCCTGCTGAATCGCAGCGGCAATTGCAGCAATGTCGTGATCGGCGGAGATGAAATCCTCGACCGAGCCAAAAGGAGCGCTGTTGAGGAAGATCGCAAAAGCGAGCTCGCGGCCGCTTTTCGCCTCGATATAGCCGACTTGGGTCTTGGCGATGATGATGCCCTGATAATCTCCGGGCGCGGAGATCACCCGTGTGCCATCCTTGATGTGAATATGCCCGACCGCCGGGGTTCCAAGACCGTTCGCAGCTTGTGTTCCATCCACACCCAGGATGGCCATTCCGTCCCGGATGGCCGATCCCCACGGCTCCTTGACAATTCGCGTGAGCACCGTTGTCTGGTCCACGGGCGCTGTCTTGGCGTGATCATCGGAGCCGGCGCCGTCGAAGACGTAAGTGCTTTGCCGCGACACACCCAGGCGGTCGAGCAGTTCGAGCTCCTTGCCGATTCCAGCCACGCAGTCTCGGCTTCCGCCTTTCACGGCTGCAAGGCACAGCATCAAATGGGCGCCGCGATTGTAGCTGACCTTGAGAACGACCTTGACGAATTCCGAGAGCGGAGGCGAGACGTGCTCGGCCACTTTATTGTCAGGGGAATAGGCCGCCGCGTCCGGCAGTTCGTCAACTGGATTTGGCCCAAGCGCGTTCGCGTCTACCTTCACTCCGGCGCGCTGCAAAGCTTCGATGAACGCTGTTCGAGCGAAGGCGGCAGGGTCCGGCACATGCCAGATGCTCAAGGTGGGCGCAACTCCGGCGGCGATTTCGCCGCTGACCCGAATCTCTCCAGGGGCAGGCGACTCGATCGTGATGGGCTTTGGATTCTCTGCGACGGTCATCACGGCGCCTATCACCTTGACGGACGCGGTCTTGGGTCGCCAATCGATCTTGGCCGGCTGCCCCGCGCCGGCCGCCGTCGTCATGATGTCGATGACGTTTTCGTTGAGCCAGATCGGGGAAATGATCCCGTCCGTGGGGTCGCGATGGGTTTCGAAAAGCCGCGCATCGATGATGACGTCGCCCTTGACCTCCGCGATGCCGGAGGCATGAACCCTCTTCGCCAGATTGTCCAGGGCGGCTAGCGGGTCGCTCTCCTTGACCAAGGCGCCCCCAGCAAAGCCGGTGTCGGCATAGTTGTGGTCGATCTCTGGAAAATTGTTGTAACCGAGAGTGCCGTCAGGCTGCTCTCGCAGGCCGAAGCTGAAATCTCCAGAGGCGACCAGGATCAGATTGCCGTCAAGCCTGCCTTCCGACACCGGCCCAGCTTTGTAGACCGGGGTATGGAACCGGTAGTCCGCCCCATACAGGTCGAGCGCAGTGGCCGTGCTGTAGACCTTCATGATCGACCCCGGAGTGAGCGACCGGTCGGCCGCCTGATCGACAAGCACAGTCCCCGCGTCGAGATCGACCACGCGCATGCCCCAGCTTGTGTGCGCGTACGCGGTTTTGGATTGGATCTCTGCTATGACAGCAGAAACGCTTGCCGGCGTGTCGCCTTCGATCCGGGGAAGGGTGTCGGCGCGCACGCCCGTACTACATAAGACGCCCAGGTTTACTAGAGCCACGAGGCTGGTCACGGACATCGAACGGATCGTGATCATGGGCAATTCCTTTTCATGAGCGTGGATCCACGCGCTGGGCGAGGTTTGAGCGTAGAGGACGCATGGTTAGAAGCGCACCCCCGCCGCGACGCGGAACAGGGCGCCCTCGACACCGAGCTGGGCTTCATCCTTATAGGGCGTAGCCACGTAGGCCAGGAGGTTGAGGTGGGTTCCGATCCCGGCGCGGATGCCGATACCGACGGAACCGAGCGAAGCGAACTCATAATCCCTGCCCGGCGGGTTCCACACCGCTCCATAGTCAACGAATCCGAACAGGCTGGGATTAGCCAGCCACGGCATGGCGGCATCGATCCCTTTCCGAAGCTCGAACGCGGCCGCGATGCCATCGTCGCCGGTGATCGAGGAGCTGTCGAAGGCTCGGCTATAGGGGTCGCCTCCCAGGTCGAAGCGGACCGCCGAAGGGAGCTCGGTGAAGGCGTACTGGCCGGTGAACTGCAGTTGCGCCGTGAGGGTATCGGTAATGTCGCGTGAGAGCGTGCCTTCACCGAACATGTAGGTGAAATCGGCGTTCTCGGTATTCGAGCCGAGACCGCTTAAACCCCGGCCCAGGCCGGCCTCGGCGACGACGGCGACACCGCCTATGGTGGTGTCAAACGTGGCTGCCGCCGTCAGCCATCGATTGCTATTGCGCGCCGCCGGATCGCCATTGACGTCGACTGCCACATCCTTGGTATTGATCGCGAATTTGGCGAAGAGATTGTGGTCGATCGTGCGCACAATCGCGTAGTTCAAAAAAGCCTTTCCGAACGTGCTCCCGACGTGAATGTCGTCGTCGTCCAGCGGATTCGACCAGACTTGGCCGAACTCATACCCGGCGACGAACCCCGACGGCCCGAGCGGAAATGCCTGCCCGAACCGGAGAAACACGAGCTTGTCCGGGTCGGCGGGATTGGTCACCGCGAGCGCCTCGGTGCCCTCGAACAATCCGAGAGCATCGTTGACGCGCGCGATACCGGAAAGCTGCAGCGGCCCGGTTGATGGCGTGCCCAGATTGTCGAGGCGGGCATCGAGCCCGCTCCTCTTGAAGTCGACCTTCAAAACAAGCCTCCCCGCAGCCGGATCGTCCTCGACCTTGGAAAGCTTGGCCTCCACCGTGAAGCCGGGGATATCGGCGACGAGCAAGGCGTAGCGCTCAAGGTGAGAGACACGGACCGGTCGTTCCGCCACCATGCGGGCAATATACGGCTTCAGCCGTTCCTCGAGACCGGGCTGATCCGATTCCACGACAACATCGCGGAGATAGGATTCGTAGACGACGATGCGGATCCGGCCGCTGCTGAAATCCTGCTTCGGGACCAGGGCCGCCGCATAGTAATCGTGTTCACGGTAGATGCGTTCGATTCCGTCGATGATCTCCTTCATATCGAGGAGTGAAACCTCTCGACCAATCAGTTTCCCCCAAAGCGCAGAGAAGATCGCCGGATCGAGCGTCACCGCTCCTTCGAGGTCGATTTTGCGGAGCCGGAAGCGGATGGTTTTGAGCTGCTCGGGGGACAGGCCGGCGACCGGCGCGGCATGCGTAACGGTGATACTTGGAGGCCGCCGAGGCGGCGGCTCGAACCGCTCAATGACAGTTGTCTGATCTCTGATGACGCGGTCCGCGTCCTGCGCCTGAGCGCGAGCGACCAGCACCGCCAGAAAGCTTGAGGCGATCAGCACCAGTCTGGTCGCCAGACAAAGCCGGTCGTGGTGAACCACTCTTTGCTCCAAAACTGCCCACGAATTTCTCAAGCCGCAGACATTCTAACCGAGAGCAATTGTCTCAGAAAAAGAAGTTGTCTCAGATAAATGGTGACGCGTGCATAGAATTCTTTGCCTTTTCCAGGAAAAATGATCCTGGAAATTCGGAGCGGTTCCGCAGTTGAGCAATAAGAACAAAGGAGTAGCGACGGCGCGGAAAACTGATCAGAGCTGCGTGCGATGCCGGCGCATCTGGCCACCTCGTCGACATAGTAGCTGGCATAACATTCACGCTTAGGATAAACGCGCGGATTTTTTTACGCCGTAGGCTGTTTGCGATATCGGTGCGCCAGCTCTCTTCACGGGGAGCGCGGGCGAGGTGTGCGGCCCCAACTCTCGCGCGCGGACCCGCTCTGCCGCGGATGCCGTCGCTTGTGCGAGCCCCGGACTCGACATCGCAATCGTATGGAAGGCACGATCAGCGTCGCCAGGCCCATCCGTGCCGGTGACCGTCTCGCTATCACAACGTCTTCTGACAGGTCTCTCACTGGGTGAGCCATCGTAATGAGATTAGGTCAACGCTCCTGAGACTGCATGGATCGAAACGCCAACCGGCCAGTTAGGTGGGTCAGGTGCAGACACGGAGAGAACTGTGAGCCCGAATGCCTCAGGCAATGACATAGGACACGCCACCCCAACCAGACCAGCCGCGGACGGTCTCGCTCCGGCCTTGGCCCGCAACATCGAAGCAATTGTTCAACGACGAAAGCGCGATGCGAAAGCAGCCACTGCGGAGCAACGCGCTGCGGCAGCAATCAGCAAGTTCGCAGGCAGCATGATCTTCGTCTATATTCATCTTGTTTTCTTCGGCGGCTGGATCGTCCTCAACATTAAGCCCGTTGGCTTTGTTCAGCCTTGGGACCCATCCTTGGTCATCCTTGCAATGATTGCATCCGTGGAGGCGATTTTCTTGTCCACGTTCGTGCTCATCAACCAGAACCGGATGGCCGCTGAGGACGATGCCAGAGCAGACCTCGATCTTCAGGTGAGCCTGCTGAACGAACATGAGACGACCAAGCTTATCAAGATGGTCGAGGAGATTGCCAGGCGCTTGAATATTCGCACGGAAGCGGATGATGAATTGAACGAACTGAAGCGCGACGTCGCGCCTGAAGCTGTTCTCGACAAGATCGTGGAGGCAGAGGAGTAGGCAACTCTGGGGGAGAGGGCGTCGCCAATGTCCCACCGATAGCGACACTTGTCCATGAGCGCTCGTCGTGCTGTGAACGCGCTCTGGTTGACTTGATGGGCCGCCGAGGACAGCGTGTCTCCGCCGAGGACAGCGTGTCTCGTCGGACGACACAATATTCCACAGCACACCATGATCAGCGGCCCCTCTCACCACAGTCACTACCGGCAGAAGCGGACTATTCGGGTTCTGCCGCCTCAAGAGCGTCGATGACCGGAGCAAGCGAGTCATCTTCCTGACGCGGCGCCTGCAACTCGCTGGTCGCATTCGCCTTGTCGAGGGCTTGCTGGATGGCGTCTTCTATGTTGTCGATCTCTTGTTCGCGAACCTCGCGCCCATATCCGGCAGCATCCGCATCCTGTTCGAACTGCTGCACGAGCCCTGCGACGGTGACTGGTGCGTCCGCAGGCACATTGCCGACATTCTCCTGCAGCCAGCTTCGAAAGAACTCTATGGTCGCACTCATCTCGCCTCCTGAGCCGGACAACTGCCGCAGAGAGTGGTTGTTCCATGGCCCTGTCAGGAATTGCGAACTCCACCGGCATCGACCGAAGTCCCCAGCATGCCATTGCCGCAAACGAAGCGAGCCGCCTTCCCCTTCACCGTCGCCTGTCAGCAACTCATCTGTCTTGGTTGGTTGGATCCCCTACGCTAGATCGGTCTGCACAGCCTGGATGGAGTTCGACGCCGATGGCGGCGATGGACCGATGCTGCCCGCATTGTGCTCGCGCTTCGGCGCTTTCGCAGGCAGTCCGGTTGGGAATGCCGCATGCAGAAAAGCACTCCGACAGTCTTCTTCACGAGTGATACTCATTTCAGTGACGCGCGCATCCGGCGGATCGAGCGGCGGCCGTCCAGCTCGCTCCTTGAGCATGACATGACGCTTATGACGCTCTGGCAGATTACTGTAGAGGGGCGAATGGGTCCTCCGTGCTGGCCACCCGAGTCGGCGGCGACGCGGTCTGCACCGCCGACCCACGACATTGTTCCCGCGCGCGCGCTCTTCGATGAAAGGCGTCGCCAGAGCACGGCGATACCTCGCCTTGCAACGATCGCGCATGTCCAGGTGGAGCGCCCGGCGGGCGTCTAGCCCCGTGGTCGGGTCGTCGAGGATCGGGAGGCGCGACCGGTGCATCAACGCCCGGGAGATCTCGCCGCTGCTCAGCTGGCGGCCCGAAAGCGAACGGACCCGCTCATCGCGCCAGTCGAGCTCCTCGCAAATTCTCCTTCGCCGACGTCTGCGGCAAGTCCATGCAGCGTGGGTTAGCGTAGGTTTTCGGCGGCGGTGAGATGGGGCCAAGTGCCGGCGGCTTGGCCGGCATGGAATGACCCACACACCGATCAGCCCGAACTGGGCGTGAAAGAAATCAGTGACTAGCGAGAACAGTTCCGTGTTCCCGGCGCCGCTGGCGCTGCGTGTATGACAAGGTGGGCACTCATGCATCGGCCGATGAAGTTGCAGGGCGCGTTTTGAGCAATTCGCTCGGTGTTATTGCGGGGTTGCTCCCATTCTTGCGCGTGGCGCACCATATTAGCCATTTGACGGGCGCAGATGCCGTTTGCGGGGACTCGCCCACCAAGAGGCTCTAGAGTTGCGAGTGTAGTCTGCTGGCCAGCCAGTCCGATACTTTTTCGGTCAGGGGGCGCGCTTCCCATTCGCCCAAACTGATCTGCCTTGATCGCGCAAGATCCTGGCTGAACAGGTCGATCTGCGTTTTGGCAAAATCCCGGCCGTAGACATTCAGCGTGGCTTCGTCGTTCAGTCGCAAAGAGCGCTCGTCCAGGTTGGCAGAGCCAAAGCTCGTCCAGACGTCGTCGACGATCAGGAGTTTGGGATGATACATCGTTGGCTGGAACTCGAAGATCCGGACCCCAGCTTTGAGCAAGTCGCCCCAGAAGTACCGCGAGCCCTTTCGGACCAGGGGCACGTCTGTGAGCCAGTTGGGCACGATCACGTCGACTGCTACCCCTCGTTTCCTGGCGTCCAGGATCTGCTGCAGGGCAATATCGTCAGGCACGAAATAGGCCATTCCGATGCGAAGATGATCCTTGGCGGCAGCTATCGCGGCCAGCATCATCAGTTCCATGTTCTCCGAGCCATTTGGCTGCGATGACAGGATCAGCTGAGCTCCAAGCGTCCCCGCAGGTTCGGAGGGTGGGTAGAACTTCTCACCTTGCAATGTCTCGCCGGCCGTCTCCAACCAGTTTTCCGCGAATGCCGCCTGGAAGGCAGACACTGCGGGCCCTTTGACTTGATAGTGCGTGTCGCGCCACTCATCTGGGTTGCGGGCGTTTCCGAGCCAGTTGTCGGCAATACCGACGCCGCCGGTGAACGCGACCAGCCCGTCGACGATGAGCAGCTTGCGATGGGTCCGGTTGTTTACACGATCCAACGTATACCAATGAATAGGTCTATAGCGCTGGAACCGCACGCCGGCGCTTGTCATGATCTCGATCAGGTCTTCATCGAACGGCAGGCTGCCGACCCAGTCAACGAGCACACGGACCTCGACACCGTCTCGGGCTTTGGTTGCCAACGCGCTCGCGAACTCATAACCGACGACCCCCGACCAATAGATATAGGTCTCGAAATCAATTGTAGAGCGAGCCGCATGGATCGCCTGCAGCATCGAAGGAAAGATCTCATCTCCGTTGACAAGGGTTTGTACCGAGTTTGATTCGAACAGCTGTCCTTGCGAATAACTGCTCATGCTCCTGACAAATTCAGGATCCGCCGCGTCGAAACGGTGCGGCACAAGCGTTCGCAAAATGCGTGGCTCTGGTGCCAAGTTTATGCTCAGCAACGTGATCAGGCTGGCGACGACGGCAACGGCCACGTATTTGAGGCCCTTGAGCAGCCTTCGCAGATTTAGGCCAAACCTCACTGGGTCCGCGCCCGCCCGTGGCGCCGCGAGTCCGCTTGGCACATCTCAATCGCCCTGCTGTTTACGAGTGCGATGCTTTTCGATTTCCTCTGGTTCTTCATCATCGATTCTGGTGATGTTTGATGCCGAGCTATTCGTTCGCAACATCTCATCCAGCTTGGCATGGATCGCCTGCGTGTCGCGATGCTCTGCGCGCTGAATGAACAGTGTCATGGCCCAGGTGAACAGGGTCGCCGCGCCATGCCAGTTCAAACTTTCCCTGTCGAAAAATAGCCAAAGGGCGGCGTAAGCCAGCAACACCAGGAATGCTGCCGGCCGAGAGGTCAATGTGCCGATTGAGGTGAGCACGCTCGTGATCGGGTGATTTGCCATCATCAAGAACTTTCGACTGCAACGCGGGTTCCCATTCTTGGCCCAAGCTCTGCAAACGTGCTTGAAGGTTTTGCCGCAAGCTGATCCGACATCTTGGGTGGCCACAGTTTAGGACGAACCCGGAACTTGGTGACCATGGTCGGATGCGGCGGCGTGAAGGTGTCGCTCCACGGCAAGATATGAAGCCTTCTTCATGTGTGGCGGAACCTTCGGCGTCGTGCAGCTTTACGTTCTTTAGGTGGAGATCATGAGGGGAGATGCAGCTTGTCTTCGCCGGCGTGGGTGGTGTGCAGCACGCGGGCGAGCGCTCGGTGACGCCACTGTGATGTCCGTGCGAAAAAAATGAATCGCTAGCTTGCCGCCTTCGACCCCGCAGACAGTCGTACCATCATATTGGTCCGACACTCGGCGATTCTCGGAACGTGACTACTTCCAAGTGATGGGGTGAGGTATGGGACACGATACTACCTGACCTGAGCTTTTGAGCCCGCTCGACATTAAGGAGGTAACCCCTTGCCAGGTGAGATGATACTGCCGAACAGATCAGGTTTCGATTTATCCGTGTTGTTCAAGGTGCTGGAGCGACGGGACGATCTCACGGTCCAAGACCGGGCAGTACTTCAGGACGGCCCCTGGCGCGTGCGTGATTACGAAGTCGACGACGAAATCGTCGTGGAGCACTCCGAACCCAAGGAGAGCTGCGTTATCGTCTCGGGGATCACGGGAAGAAATGTCACCTTCGCCGACGGCAGGCGCCAGATAACGGCCCTCCACATTCCAGGCGACTTCGTGGACCTGCATGCATTCCTGTTGCACGTTATGGACCACAACGTCGTTGCTTTGGCGCCAACTCGCATGGCGTTCATCGGGCATGATACGCTGCGTCGGATCACCGAGACCCACCAGCACCTGTTCCGCGTGCTGACAACGGTATTGGCGGTGGATGCCGCCATCCAGAGGGTTTGGATCGCGTGCCTCGGGCGCCGGTCCGCAGAGGCCCACCTGGCGCACATCATTTGCGAGATGTTCCTGCGCATGGAGGTCGTCGGCTTGACCCGGGAATGGTCATTTGAATTTCCTGTCACGCAAAGCATGCTGGCGGATACGGTCGGGCTGTCTGTTGTCCATCTCAATCGGACGCTCATGGCATTGCGCCGTGCTGGCCTTATCACATGGCAGCGTAAGGTGGTGACCATCACGAACTGGGATCGCTTGGCGCGAGCCGCTGAGTTCGATGCGACTTATCTCAACCTTCGCAAAGAGCCGCGATAGAGACTTTTATTCGCGGGCTTCGTCGTCTCCAGCAGCAATGATGGCCCAAGCAATGGCACGGCACGCTCGGCTTGAGAGGCAGGTGGAAGACCCCAACGGGCAAATTGCCGACGCACTGCTCAACCACCTCGACCCGTGCACAATCGTGCCGACGCATAGTGCTTCGGGCCGCACGGCAGGCGATTTCTTCTGGCTCCTCTGCTGCATTTGAACCTATCCGGGCGGCCCTCAAGCATGGGATCCGCGATGTTCATGCACCTTGGGTTAACGGATCTGATGCGTCTGGCGCCGATTAAAGCGATCAGTTTGGAACTTTTCATCCCCACAAGCGTTTGAGGGGGCTTGTGGGAGACGGGGTACCAAATGAAGCAAGGGGTTCTTCCTGCTCAAGTCGACGAGATAGCCTCTCTCTCGGAGGTGCCCGACCCGATACTCACCAATGAGTTTGAGGATTTCTTCGAGAATGCCGCCATCGCACTTCACTTCGTCGGGAAAGATGGCACCATCTTGCGTGCCAATCGCGCAGAATTGCAAATGTTGGGATTCACGGCCGAGGAATATGTAGGCCGCAACATTCGCGAATTTCACGCAGATCCGGTTGCTATTGCAGACATATTGGACCGCCTGTCCCGGCGGGAGGAACTTCAAAACCACCGCGCGCGGCTGCGGGCCAAAGATGGCTCGATCCGCTGGGTAGAAATAACCTCCAACGTTCGCGCATTGGGTGACCGTTTTCTCAATACCCGCTGTATCACCACCGATGTGACTGAAACGGTCAAGGCGCAGGAGCTGATACGCGAACAGGAGCGGCGGCTTGCCATTACCTATGAGAACGCTGCCGCAGGTATCGTGGAAGCAAACGCCGAAGGCCAGCTGCTGCGGGTAAATTCCTATCTGTGTGACCTTTTGGGTTACTCGCAGGATGAGCTGATTGGGCGATCGATTTTTGACCGCACCTTTCCCGCCGATGCTGAAGCAGATCGCGAGCAGTATCGACGGCAAGTGGCTGGCGAGATCGACAGCTACACACTTGAAAAGCGATTTGTTCGCAAGAATGGATCAGTTTTTTGGGCTGTTGTGAATTCGTCGAGCGTTCATGACTGCGACGGGTCATTTCGATACGCTGTACGTGTTCAGCACGATATCAGCGAGCGCAAGCGGGTTGAGGCGGCGCTTGCCAAACGTGCCGAGGAGCAGGGTGCGATACATCGATTCACCGAAATGCTGCAGCATGCGCGCACGCAAGAGGATGTGTATGCGCCGGCGCTCGATGCAATCCAACGTGCGCTCCAATGCCAGCGTGCTTCGATATTGCTGTTGGATAAAAACGGGCGCATGAAGTTTGTGGCTTGGCGTGGCCTGTCCGACACTTACCGCGTAGCGGTGGAAGGACACTCGCCTTGGTCAGCGCAGAGCCAAGATCCGCAGCCGATCTGTGTGGACGATGCACAGCAAGCGGATTTGCCGGAAGAATTGAAACAAGCGATCCGGACTGAGGGCATCGGTGCGGTCTACTTCATTCCGATCACACAAGGTGGACGGCTTCTGGGCAAATTCATGGCCTACTTCGACCAGCCTCAAGAGTATTCGGAACAGCAGATTGAAACGGGTCGGACCATCGCTCGTCAACTCGGTTTCGGCATCGAACGCATAAAGGGCGAAAATGCTGCTCAGAGGCTGGCAGCAATCGTGGAGTCTTCCCATGACGCGATCGTCAGCAAGGATTTGAATGGGATCATTTTGACATGGAATCGCGGAGCTGAGCGCCTGTTCGGCTATTCGGCCTCGGAAGTGCTCGGCAAGCCCATCACGATCATCATCCCTCCGGATCGGCTGCAAGAGGAGCCGCTCATCCTGGGTCGGATACGCAAGGGCGAAATTGTCGATCATTTCGAAACAGTCCGGCGCCACAAGGATGGGTCGCTAGTGGACATTTCTCTGACGATATCGCCTGTCCGAGACGCAGCGGGCCGTATCGTTGGCGCCTCCAAAATTGCCCGGGATATAACTGCGCAGAAAATCGCGGAAGCAAAGGTGCGCGACAGTGAACGTCACCTTCAGGATCTTCTCGCCGCCATCCCTGCTGCAATCTACACGACCGACGAGCAGGGCAAGATCACCTATTTCAATGAGGCAGCGGTCGAACTCGCCGGCCGCACGCCGGTGATCGGCAGTGATGAATGGTGCGTCACCTGGAAGCTCTATTGGCCAGATGGAACGCCACTTCCTCACGACCAGTGTCCAATGGCTGTTTCCCTTCGTGAAGGGCGGCCGGTCCGGGGAGTTGAGGCAATTGCCGAGCGGCCGGACGGCACGCGGATTCCATTCATTCCCTATCCGACACCGATGCGGGATGCAGCTGGAGAAATTGTCGGCGGCATCAACATGCTGGTCGACGTCAGCGAGCGCAAGCAAGCTGAGACACAACAGCGGATCCTGCTTAACGAACTCAACCATCGCGTTAAGAACAACATGATGATGTTGAAGTCCTTGCTTTCGGTAGCGGCCAGGACCAGTCAAAATTCGGAGGCACGCAAGACGCTCGACGAGGCAAGCAAGCGAGTGGCGACCATGGCTGCGGCTCAACGTGTCCTCTACGACACGCCAGATGCATCCAATTTCAGCGCGCCACTTTTTCTCGGGGCTATTTGCGAAACGACAAAGCAGGTGTTTCCAGCGAACGTCCAACTCGTTTGCGACGCCGATCCCATCCAGTTGCCCAACGATATCGCGATGCCGCTTGCGCTCATACTCAATGAGCTTTTGGTCAATGCCGTCAAACATGGATCTGCGGGCAAGGCAAGCAACATTATTCGGGTTGGGATCAAGCAGCACGGTCAAAAGCAGGTGTTGACGGTAGAGGATGAAGGTTCAGGTTTCGATCTGAGGGCGGTGCGTCATTCCTCGTCAGGTTTGCGGTTGGTTGAGGGATTGGCGCGACAGATTGGTGGGATTCTCGAAGTTGAGCGAGATCCGTCTCGTTGCATCGTGATTTTTTCTCAGGCTCCCGGGGAGAACGGCTTTGACGTTAAAAACGGCAATAGTTGAGACAAGCCGGACGGGGGTTTCGAGCCGACCATCCAGACCTCAGCTAGTTTTCTCCAGAGACGATGGGACTGGTGCAGAAGCGAGAGTTTCCGGCAAACCATCCATCATGATCGTCGAAGACGACTACCTCATCGCCATCGATGTCGAGGCTAGTCTTGGCGATGCAGGTTTTGTCTTGGCTGGGATAGCCAGTACAGCCGAGGAGGCCATCATAATTGCGCGCTCGGCTCAGCCTGCGATTGCCCTGATGGATATCCGCTTGCTTGGCAAGCGGGACGGAATTGACGCAGCGTTGGAACTCTACCGGGACTTCGGCATACGGTGCATCTTTGCAACCGCGCACGCTGACCGCGACGTAAAGCTTCGAGCCGAAGCGGCAAGACCACTCGGCTGGGTTCAGAAACCCTACTCTACGGCGATGCTCATCGAAGCCATCCAAAGGGGTTTGCAGGAGCTCGACAACAAAGGCTGAGCGTCACGACCGGCAGCCAGTGCTGGCGGAGCCCTGGCTTTGAAATTAACCGACGCAATCTTCGTTGCAGTCGCGAATTGGTACGCTCCAAGCTGGCCGGCTGATCTATTGGGACTGTACGCATATAGACCACCGAAATCCATTTTGCCTGGCCTGACAACCCAGAAGGCCTGGTGTCTCAGCCAATTAACTGGGCCTACAATCATTGGCTGCTCGGACTTGTCGCGGGGATTTCCGATATGAGCTTCTTCGGCGAAGCCGCCGAACGCTGTCTCGACATCGTCGCACGCAAACACGCCCGCATGGAAGGACACCTTACGATGGACGTCGCAGAGTGGGTTTAGCCAATCTCCCGACCGTCAATATCGGCCCGTGGTGGGCCGACTACCATAGATCGCTGGAGAGGCTGCACACCGGCTATGCGTGTTCGATGTCCTGCCCGTCTCTCGGCGATGTCTGCTCCAGGCTGCTCGCCCTCGTTCTGACCGGCGCTTTTTCGGTCGGCAGTTAGAACCCGGGGCCGTTCGCGCACCCCGAGGCTCCCGGCTTGGCCGAGTCCTCCTTAGCTTCTCAGCGCCGGCACGGAGCCGCTCTTCTTGAATGGATGCCGTCGACGACCGCTTTCCAGACGCAAGCGAAGGTGCCCCCGTTGCCCGACCTGAACATCGCGGACCGTCAGTCGGAAAGGACCGAGGCATCTGACTCGGCTGCTAGCCGAGCGTGCGAATCGGAACCAAAGTTTGAGGAGCAAGTTTGGCCGTGAATGCCAAAGTTTGGCACAACCATCCAAGGAAGGAGAATCCGATGAAAGTGCAATGCGGGCCGGCGGCAGTTGCCGCTGCTTTGGTCTTGTTGAGCTTGCCGGCGATGGCCCAGACGAGCGGGACACCGGACCTTAAACTGCCAACGCAGCAGTCTGGATCCACGCCGCCCCCGGCCCCACCGGACATATCGACGACCAGACGCGTGAAATGATGCGCCAGATGATCGACGAGATGTTGCAGGAAAAACAGCAGGGAGATGGCGGTACCGAAGGAGGACCTCCGCGCCGCAAAGATTGGCACCGGGACATCGCACAAGGGCCTCGCGAGGCGGGCAGGATATCTCGAAAGGCTGATCGCATGGGGCCCCGCATGATGTACTTTGCCCGTATGCAAATAATGTTTGCGATAATGGACGCCGACGGCGATGGAGCCCTTTCGCACAGCGAGATCCAGGACGTGATCGGGCGGATATTTGACGCCGTCGACGAGAACGGCGATGGCAGGATTGACCTCGAGGAGATTCAATCCTTCTCACAGGCTCGTGGAGGTGGAGACATGCAGTAGTAGCGCTGCGAACTTGCCTCGTGATCGGGTGACGGCCGCGATTGTATGGTCCACCATGGTGGTATGTTCGCCAGGAAGCGCGATTCCTCGAAACCGCGTCTGGGCCGATACTTTGCCGAGCAGGCATCACCGAACAGGTCCTCGAAATGCGTCAAGCGCCGCCGCAACGAGCGCCCATGTTGGAATTCGAGGCAAAAAAATTGCGCGGGCGCCAAAGCTATCCGGTCTCGGCCCGCCAAGTCCCGGGAACACGGCCGCGAAGAGGACCATTTGTCCACCTGGCCTGCGGCCGGAGGTGGCCATGCGCGGCCTGCGGCAGCTCTCATTTGGCATGAGAAGCCCGGTCACAGGTGAACCGGGGCGGCAAGGACGGCTGATCTGGCGATGAGGCGGAGAGATTCAGACGTTCCCTCAATCCGCCATGCCGGCCTCATGGTGTACTATTGCGTCAAGGATTGCGTTGTACAAACTGACGGTATCTTCCTCGATTTCTGTGCTGCTGATGCCAGCCGCTTTCGCATCCGAAAAAAGCTTCTGGGTGAGTTGGGCAACCGAGCTGACATCCGCCCCGACTGTTTCCGGGACGTTGCTTGATATCCATTTGTGAAGGAAGTTGGTTCCACGCGTGCTCATCGAGAGAACAACCACCAGATGAACAGCGCGCAAGCCCCAACCACAACCGCTGAGACCGCTATCAAAATGCCCCTGCCGTTCTGCCATCCGGGCGGCGGCGGAGGCACCACCTTTTCAGGCTTGGTTCGATCGTCCATTCCGCAACAAGCTGCGGGGAGATCTTAGGTTCCGCTAATCCCGTTTCCCGGAAAAATAACTTCCATGGCTGCCACATATTCAATTTTTCACTCCAGCGAAAGCGCCTTCGGCTCCGACCTGCAGGAGGTGCTAAGGCCGGGTCAGTGAGAACAGCACGCCTGGCGATTTGCTCGCGTCGGCATACCGGCGATTTCTGGCCGCGAACCGCGTATTGCTTGAACACATGACGTCCCTTAATTGCGGTCTCTCAAAAACCTCGCCTCCCGCAGCAATGAATTCCAATCGGGGCCGATGAGCTTGATCAGGTCACGCGCCTGGCGTTCCGAGATGCCGACTTCTTTAGCCAGCCGCCGAGCAAGAAGCCGCATGCCCTGGTCTTCCCGTTCGCTGCCGTCATCTTCCATCGAAACCTCCTACGGCCGAACGTGGCAGCGCTGGTTTGGTTTCGACAGGCAAAAAAAAACGCCGGCCGGAGCAAGTGGGCGGATTATTATTGCCGAATTTGGCCGCCCTTCTTGACGAGACGCATCACCGCCACAGAACTACCAAATGACTTCAAGGATCGACGCAACTCGCGACCTAATGCTGTCGGATACAGCCGACCTAATTGCTGCTGCAAGTGCGGCCCGGGAACTCTATGGCCCAGACGCGGCAACGGCAGTGGTCTACTGCGGCATGGAAGCACATTTCGCTGGGCGGACAGCCGATTTTCATTTCTGGTTTGATGTTTTTCGCGACCTGATTGAGCCCAAAGCTCACTGAAGCGGCTTGAATAAAGGGCGAGGTACGAGGCCGTTTGACCGCGCGTCCTGGCCGTCTGGAATCCGTTTGGAGCACCGCAAGGACATGCTCCTGGAACTGATTGGGAATGGCCGAAGGAGCCGCGCTCGCTAGCAGCGAAGGCATCCTTCGATGAGAAGTAGCGCGGCCAGCACGAAGCTCTATCGCCGCGCATCACCCGACCTGACGCCAGAACATGGACGGCGTGCCATCGATGCCCGCGGATTAACTATCGAACTACGCGGATTATTGTCGAATTAGAAGCAATGACCGCCAGACCTGCTCGTTGCAAAAGAGGCGAAAGGCTGCCGCTTACGCAAACTAAGGAGCCCTGCAATCTGGACGACGCCGATTACATCATGGCCGCAAGCGGGGTGGCGCGAACCGGCATACTCGGATGCGGCTAGAGTTTCCGGGTTTTCGGCAATCGGGAAAGGCATTTATAGACGCCGGTGGACGCCCGCATTGCCCCAGCCCGGCCCTGTTCGGCCTGTCGTGGGTCCACTGAGGAAACCGCCACCCGCGCTGGATCCGGTGATCCTAATTGCCGGCGAACTCGTCGACAGGGCTAAAGCGATGGCGCAGCATTGTTGGATATCGCCCACCGATTGAACCCCGGGCCGCGTCTGACACTTAGCTGACTGCGCGCAGGCGCCGAGACTGAACAAAGAGTTGTAGTCCCTCGGAATCCAACGCATGACCAAAGGCATAGCCTTGCAGTATGTCGCAGCCCAAATCTCCAAGCATCCGTGCGTGCTGCATAGTCTCGACACCTTCTGCTATAATCTCGATACCCAAGGACTTGCCAATCTCAATGATCGACGACACAACCTGCCTTCGTTGCGGAGATTTGACGATTGGAATAATCAGCTGTCGATCTATTTTCAACCGGCGAGGCTGCAGCTTGAGCAGGCTGACTATAGAGGCATAGCCCGTGCCGAAATCATCTATCTCTATATCGATACCGAGTTCCTTTATTTGATTGACGTTCCATGCAATCAAATCATCGCTGCCATCCAGAAAAATAGACTCTACAAGTTCGAACGAAATCGTTCCTTTTTTGATATTTAATTTTCTTAAGCTCTTTATGAGTTCCTCATCTTGAAGACGTCGCGCTGAAACGTTGACCGATACGCGTGGTATATGGAGATTTGCATTGGACCACTTTGCAAAGTCTGAAAGTGATTGGTTCAGTATGGATCGATCGATCATCGAGACGACATTTAACTCGTCGGCAATCCTTAGGAAGGCATCCGGCGCTAAAATTCCCCGCTTTGGGTGTCTCCATCGCGCGAGCGCCTCCACGCCGACGATTTCGAGGGTTTTTGCGTTAAATTGAGGCTGGTAGAAGGCTATGAACTCATTGCGCTCCAGGCCGCCGAGAACTTCGTCGGCAATCCGCTTGGTGTCGACGATCTCGCTTTGCATGACCTCGGTGAAGAAATCATACCGGTTGCGCCCACGCGTCTTTGCTTGGTAAAGCGCGATATCGGCATTCACCAGCAGATGCTTGCCTTCAATGTCATTGTCGTTCTCGACTGCAATCCCCACGCTAGCACCAAAGCGGCATCGGTGGCCTTGGTAGTAAACAGGTTCGCTCATCTTGCTGATGATGTCGTCAGCCAGCAGCCCCAGTTGCTTAGTAAGCTGCACAGTGCACAGGACCACGAATTCGTCGCCGCCAATACGAGCGACGAAGCCCCCCTCCCCTACCTTGGATCGCAGCACGGTAGATGCGTGAACCAGCATCGCGTCACCCGCGGCGTGGCCAAGTGTATCATTGATGTGCTTGAACCGATCGAGGTCGATGTGAAGCAGGCCCACATGACCGCAGTCTCGCCTAGCTTTTGCTGCGTAGTCTTTCAGTACCTGGTCGAGGTAACGACGGTTGGGCAAACCCGTCAGAGAGTCGTGAAGTGCGATATGCTCTATGCGCGCCTTGGCAGACTCGAGTTCTGCATTTTTCGTCTCCGACAGCTGTTTTGCGCGAACCAGGTCGCTGTTGAGCAGGACGTCGGCCGTCACATCCCATTCCGCGCCAATCATCTTGGGCGTCTCGTTTGGGGCTTGGTATATGGTGGCCTTGGATCGGACGTAACGGATTTCACCACCTGGACGGACAATCCGGTACTCCGACGAATATGTTCCGCCGCTGGCCACAGCACTGTTGAAATCTGCGTTGGCGCGGGCCAGATCCAAAGGGTGTATTGCGCCCGCCCAATCCGAATAACCGCGAGGACCTCCATCGCTGGGCTTGCCATATATTTCGTTGACACGATCATCCCACGACAGGTCATTGGTCGCGAGATCATGTTCCCAAACGCCAATGGCTGACGCCTCCAGAGCAAGTTCTAGGCGTCGGGACAATCGACGCAGTTCCGTATAATTGCGCTGCCTTTCACCAAGCAGCCGACCTGCTACCAGGAATGGGATCAGGATCAGCGCCCCGGCCGCGGCCATGATGGTACGCAAAAGCCAAGCGTTGCTGGGCGTCGAAGGCCAGCCGTTTTTGGGGACGGCTGCGATCTGCCACGAGCCGGACGGAAGCAGAACTTCGGCCGTCACCGGATTGCTTTTGCGGATGTCTGCAGAGCCGAAAAATTGAACTCCGCTTGGGCCAAGGGCATCTCTCCCTATGAGCGCGATATCAATCCCGAGATCATCGTCAAACAGGCCGCTCGCTTTGTAAAGGCGCTGCACATCGACGACTGCGGATATGATGCCCCAAAATCTTTCGCTGTTGCCCGCACTCGACACGAAAACCGGAAAACGGCCGATGAAGCCCTGGCCTCCTTGCTTCAGGTCGACGGGGCCGGCAAGAATCAACTTGCGCTCGTCTCGCGCCCTTAGCGCGGCCTTGCGTTGCCAATCATCCTTGCGGTAGTCGAGGCCCATCGCCCTCTCGTTGCCCTTCAGCGGGTACAACAAGGAAACGACCAGATCGGGCGCGCCGGCAATGTTGTTCAATTGTGAGTTTTCGCTGAACAGGTTTCTCGCGAGAGAAGCAAAGCGTTGCTGTCCCATATAGGGTTCCGTCACGACCGTCGCGACCAGTCCATGCACAAGTTGAAGGTTTCCGCTGATGTTACCTTCCAGCTTGGCGCGGATCAGATTTACCTTGACCAGGACATCCGCGCGGGCGGCTTGGTCCGAAACAATTTTGTTTTGATGGTCCGCATATGCTGCGCTGATGGCAATAACCAAGACCGCCATGGCGGCCGGAATATTCACCGAAGAAAAAACGGCATCCTTCATCCCGCCGAACCTAGCGCCGAAAAGGGGCAATGGGGTGGAACTCCCTGTGTGGTTCCGGTGTTCGGATGGACTCGTTGCTCCAACACTAGCGTTCATTGCTTAATTTTAAACTTCACACTCCTGAAAACTTTGCACTTCCGACGTTGATGTCATCTCGGGTCGACGCCGGTCCCTCGACGTTTTCACGCTGCCGACGACACCGATGACAACACTGATATTGATGGGAATCGTCGACAAGCGATTTCGTCACCTGCCCTGACCGCAATCAGAGAAGACCGGCGAAAACGGCACGAACCTGGGCTGTTGTGAACCCCTTATAAGCCGCGCTCCACGGCGCGGCTGGCCTATACGCAAGATTTAGGAAACGGCTACACTCAAGGTGAGGGCGTTCGCCTTGCAAACCAGATCGCCGTCAAAACCCGACCAGCCGGTGCTCGGCAAAGGCGGGTGCCTTCGACTGCGCGTCGTAGCAAGAGCCCTGTGCTCGGAAAGAACCCTGACCGCAGGCGACAGTCGTTTAAGCGGGATCCATACCGTCACATGGTTTTAGGAGCGGCGAGATACGGGATCATACCGGCGCTTCGCTTCGTCGCGCCGATGGAATAGGCCATCGGAATCCTGGGAGAGTTCTTTGGCAAGCCGTACATATTCTTGCCGGCCCTCACCGCAAATGAAAAGTGCTGCCACGAAACCGTGTCATGCTCATTCAGAAAATCGAGCGTGAGCCCAGCTGAAATCAGGGCGTTCACGACATCACTGATGGGATGAATCCACTCATAGTAGCGAGGATGCTTCAAGCGCCGGTCGTCGCCGGTATAGGTAAGTTCCTCGTTCCAGGCGAGCGGCTGAGCTATGGGCGTTCGCCAGTCGTGCTTCAACTCGAGTGCCGCGGCCTTGCGATCACACTGGAACATCAACGGATGACCCTCAGCCATATAGAGCCGACCGCCGGGTCGCAGGAGATCGGCAACCACTCGCGCCCACCGGCCCACGTCGTCGAGCCAGTTTACCGAACCCCAAGTCACGTAAGCGACGTCAAAGGTCCGGCCAAGCGCTTCGACTGCCTCGAATAGCGGCGCTTCCACGAAGCGCACATCGGTGCCTGCCTTGGAAGCGAAATCCCGCGCAGCGGCGATGGCAGTTGATGAAAAGTCGAGGCCGGTCACGCTGCGCGCGCCGAGATTTTTCAAGCTGATCGTGTCGAGCCCAATGTGACATTGTAGATGGATGATATCCTTGCCGACAATATTACCGAGCTCGCTCGTCTCAAGCTCATAGAGATTGGATCCTCCTGCCAGCACGTTTTCGATCTGGTAGCTGCCCGTTGTGTCAGTCGAATGCAGTTCGGCCCGATCATCCCAATTAAGGCGGTTCGTACCCAGAAACGATTCCACACCCCCTCCGATCGTCAGCGCTTGCTGATGCTTGGTAAACAAGTGGTTAATATCTTTGCAGCGAAAGGGCCGTGCGTCAATCTGAGGTCGGTGGACGGTGTGCCAGTTCGCAAAGCCCATAATCGCAGAGACAGCGGCGGGGTCTGAGGAAGGTGTAGGTTGCTCGAACTGAGTTGATGATGATTTAAAAAGCAGGCAGTTGCCGACGCTCGCCTGGCAGTAGTTCTGCAAGCTCGGAAGAGAGCGCCAGCGACATGCTCAACGAGGGAACTGTTTCCGCTCGTCTGCGACGACCCGCGCGGACCTGATCGGATCGGGTCGGTTTGCCTCATCAACAGCGCATTTGAGTGCCCCTCATGCCAACGAGCATCACATGATCGATTTCGGCAAGTCGGCAACGGATCTGAACGGGCCAGCGTAGGCGCGGTTCTCGCCGCCCGTCGATCAGCCCACGCTACCAGAGCTCCAACGGCGATCGCGGTCGCATGGCGCACGGACCACTTACAGCATCGGTATCCCGCCATCGACCACGTATTGCCTGCCGGTCACATATGCAGCAGCATCCGACAGCAGGAACCACGCGAAGGCTGCGGTCTTCGCCTTCCGCGCGGGCCAGAACTTGCGCTCAGCAAGTCGTCTTGGGAACACGAACCCCCCGGGTTCCGCAACGCGAGCCCAGTTCGTCCCCTACCAACCTCTACCCCTGGCACGCCCCCACGGCGGATGCGCCATCCCTTGAAACCTATGGTGCTCGGAGCTTCGGCATCGCAGGTGTGCCGAGGGTGCCACTTAAGGGTGCCCCATCTCTAGATAGAGAGGTCGATCCAGACGGCTGCGCCCGCGATCTGCTAGTGGCGTCCGTCAAGAACTATGCGAGGCATGACCGGGCCTCGCCTCGATTCCCTAGCCCGCCTCGCCATTTTGTACCTGCGTCGGGCCCTGACTTCATCCTCCGCTTGCTTGCGCGATATCTCCACCGCACCAAACGGGATCTTTTCTGGCATTCGATTGTCGTTTGAATTTCGAGTGGCCGTCATATTGGTTCTCCGTTGTGGAAGCCGAACTTCGAGTTTGCGGAAGTGTTCCCTGCGGCGCGGGATCGATGCCTCGGGAGCACTAGGTAGCGCGGACAAACCTGATCCACCGTCTGATCGTTGCGAGTTGAACGAAGCCGAGGAAGCTTGAAGCCAGCTTGTCGTATCGGGTGGCGGTGCGGCGGGAGTGCTTGAAGCGATCGAAGAAGCGCTCAATGCGATTGCGCAGCCCGTATGTCGCCTTGTCGACCGGGCGCTGAACTCTGCGGTTCGACTTTGTCGGGATCACCGGGCCTGCGCCGCGCCGCTCGAGATCGTCGCGAATGTCGTCGCTGTCATACCCCTTGTCGGCCAGCATCGCGGCCGGATCGGGCGCCTCCTCCTGCATGAGGTCCCCGTAGGCGGCCATGCCCGACGCCTGCCCGGGCGTTAGGCAGAAGCCGATAGCACGGCCCTGCGCATCCGTTCGGGTATGAAGCTTGGTCGTGAGCCCACCGCGCGAAGGGCCAATAGCATTTCTGTGAATCCCCCTTTTCCGCCGGCTGCGTGCTGGTGCGCCCTCACGATCGTGCTGTCGATCATCTGCATGTTGGTGTCGGCCGCGTCGCTTTCGGCAAGGGCTGCTACCATGACGTCCCAGATGCCGGCTTCCTTCGACCGGCGATACTGGCGCTGAACTGAGTTCCTGTTGCCGAACTCGGCCGGCAGATCACGCCAGGCCGAGCCCGTCCGCGTGATCCAGAAGATGCCGTCCAGCACCTTGCGATGATCCTGCGGACGCCGGCCGCCTCGAGAGCGGTTCTCGATCAGGAAAGGCGCGAAGAACGCCAATTCCGCCTCGTCCATCAGTCCTCGAAACAAAGCTGCCCTCCTCAAAGATCGGTGTTGAATGACGCGTCGGGTGAGATGGGTATCCCGTTGATCTGCGCGACCTACGCGGGCTGAAAAGTTCTTTTCGCGAACCTCCTGACAGAGGGCTGTCAGGGAGACTGTGCGATATTCTCTGTCTAATGCCGCTCAACAGGAGGGTTTGGATCCGACGGTCCGGTAACTGAATACGCGAAGGACATGGAGCTTTATGGGTGGCTCATTGGAAGCTGGGAAATGGAGACGATTCATCATCTCCATGACGGCACGAAACACAGATCGACGGGGGAAATCCATTTCGACTGGGTACTCGAAGGCCGTGCGATTCAGGACATCTGGATCAGGCCCAAGCGCCCCGCTCCATCCACCATGTATGGCACGACCTTACGCGTTTTCGATCCTGAGATCGGTGGTTGGCACATCATTTGGAGTGACCCGCTCAACCAAGATTACCCGCGCCGGATCGGGCGGGCAGAGGGCAAGGACATTGTTCAGCTGGGTGAGGATTCACGCGGGCTCAAAGCGCGGTGGCGATTCACAGAGATCACTGCAAACACCTTCCATTGGGTTGGCGAAGAGCGCTCTTTGGAGAGTGACCCCTGGCAGATCACGTTTGAACATTTTGTCCACAGAACCTAGTTGACCAACACCGACGAGCAAGATCGGGAAACAGAGCGGCGACGTGGCTGGCGACGGCAGATCCAGGGCGGACATATCATAGTTAAGTGACGGTGCAGGAGCAGGATGCGATAGGGGTGCTCAGCGGCTCCCTTAAGCTGCTGAACAAAGGCAGCGGCTTGCGGAGGACTACAGCATGCGCATGCATCATCCAGCAGACATCGCCATTTATCCAACCGATCTCGAACTGCTCCAGCGGGTTCTTATCCGGTATTGTTCAGAGAGACGGTGCAGCCTGGATTCCGCCATGGCCAACGACGCAGCATGTGAGCTGATGGCGCTGTTTCAGGCCGGCATCGAGGACGAAGGCGAACTCGAACGCATCATTTCCCGTCATGACATGCCGCTTCGGATGGTGGGTTAGGTCCCCTCCTGCCCTGTAGTGGGCATGCTGTAGGGTTCAGGCCGCACCGCGCGGCTGGCAGGTTTACCCCACCCGCCCCCCGCAAAAAGGGCGCCGGCCACCTTGGCTCGGCGCGGGTGCGAGCAAATTGTTTGCAAGAACAGCCTACATCGAGCCTCGGTACCGGGTAGCCTCAATCCATAGTGCGAGGGCAATAGCTGGCGACCGCCCCTTAACTTCCAAATCGCGACCTCGATAGCCGCCAGCCGCGATCCATACTGTCTTTGAACGCTGGTAGATTGTAATGCCCCGTGCGCTCGCCCAAGCGCACAGGTCTGCAAAATCTCGCTTCATGAATTCCCCACACGCAGCAATCGGAACGCTATAAACTGCGAAGGTGGAGGTATGTTCCACGATGCAAAAAGAGCCCGCCACCTTTCGGCGGCGGGCAATCAGCGGGAACACAGCACTGAATGGGAACAGTGCGAGGGCCCAACATCGCCAGCTCGAAATCGTTCCATGCTTCGGCAGGGATCATGTAGCGGTTGCTTGACGAACTTGCCGACGTTCGCCGGAAGTCAAGGATGCCGCTGCCCTCCGCGCGCTTTCCTAGCGGATGAAAGCATAACCGCTAGGCTACTATGCCAATGGCAAATCCCTTGCGCGGCAGATCGTCGATCTCCGCTTCATGTCTTGGCCAACGCGTTCATTTGCCCTGGCGCTGGCTATTTCGATTCCACGCCTTGCTCCGACTCAACGCCGATTGTCGCCGTCACATAGACCGCATCATGATCCCAATTGTTCGTCTTGTCGGGAGCTTTGACGATAGCCTCTCGGTTATCCCTGTCGGTTATCCCTGTCTTTTTTCCTTGCGGGGCGCGGGTCTCGGTATATCGGGCGATTATTTGGCCCATATGTTCCTCTTAGGAATGGCTGGATCCCACCGGTCCGAAAACCGCATCAGCAGATTTAAGTTCTCCTACCCCCTCAACACACGCCAGATGTCTGACAATAGGAGTAACGAGCGACGCCAACGCGGAGTCGTCATGGGTGATCTTGGCGGGCTGACGCCTGAAGAGAAGTCGGTAGGCTAGATCCCGGCATGCCCTACAGCCACCCTCAAGACGCGGTTACGCCTGTCCCCGACGCTCAACATCCAATGTGTCCGCTTTCGAAGCACCAAACAATATTTAGCCTCTGGCAGGTTCCTGTCATGAATTGAGAGACGATTGTCTGCTTTGCGCCAGCTCTCGACAATGCGCAGTTCCGGGGGCTGAAGCTGTGAGGGAACAGTTTGCCGGCTACGGGCCGCCCACTGGCGAAATAGTCCAGATCTTGATCTCTCCGTCCAGTCGTTCGAAGCGGTGCGGACAGCCTCTCGGGACGAAAATGACGTCGCCAGCGGTGCACTCCATAGCCGCATCATCGCACCGCAACACGCCGAAACCAGCGACCACGACATATACGGTCTCCCGAGAACCATCGTTAAGCCGGCCATTGTCTGCATGAGTTAAGCCACGAACATCCAGCGCAACCAGCTCGCTTGGTCCGGTCACGCCGATGGTTTTGCAGGCTTCAACCCAAGGCATCGGTTCCGCCGCTGCGGTCAGATTGATCGGTTTTGATGGCCTAGATGGCATCTCTATCGGCTGCTCACCGCCGGTAATCCTCATCAGATTAGACCATTGACCCGTCGCCCCGCCTCGCTTGCCGGCTCCCGTTTGGCTCGGTCCAAATGCAGGTAGCTAGCCTCGTATTGAGCGGCTTTGCGCAGGCCTATAGGGTCAAGTACAGTCCACGTCGTGCCATCAATCGCGATGAGATTTTGCTCGCGAAGCTGCTTCAGCATCCGATTGACGTGAACAGGTGTGAGGCCTGTCGCGTCCGCCAGGTCCACTTGGGTAATCGGGAATTCAAACTTCTGGTCAACGATGTCGCCGAAAGCCCGCATGCGCACGAAAATTTCATATATCAGAAATCCAATGCGCGAATAGGCGTCGCGCCTTCCCTCATCGATAATGCGTTCGCGCAACACTCCTTCGTCCTGAAGCGTGTTCCACCAGAAGGCGAGCGCGATACTAGGGCGGTTGAGAAGCAGTTCCTTCATGCGGGTGCCTGAGATCGACGCAACCACGCTCGGCGCCAGAGTCCCGATGTTGTGGTCCATCGCGTCCAGGATGAATATCTCGGAATCGCAGGGATCTCCCGGCACAAGGAATGCCATGATCTGACGCGAGCCGTCCTCGAGGAGTTTATATCGACATGCAAGCCCGGAAAGCACTACGTGGATGTCTTTGGAGTGCTCACCCTCCCGAATAATGTCTTGGCGGGCACCATAGCGTTTCTGTCGCTCTGACGTGAGTTCGTTGATGAGACACTTGTCGTCCTCGGAAAAATCGGAGAACTGCACCAGCTTCTTGAGCAACGGACTATCCATGGGGACCCTCCTGATCATGGGATGCAGGAAAAAGCCGATTCGATAGCTTTGGTTCCGCCAGGGCGATCTTGCTGCAAGCTTGATCCAGTTAAGTTCGATAGCCGCCATCATCGCGCATACCGGCGTCATGACCAGCGAGCGGCCGATCTTTAATCCTGGCGACAAGAGGCGGTATTCAGCCTCAAACGTCTCGAAAAATAACAATGAATCGCGTCGGCAAGGGTGCGCTGCTAATCGGCTCACCGCCACCCTCATTGCGGTCGAGAATAACGTGCTTACCAGCATCGCAGGAACGAACGAACGTCTGCATCGCTCCGTGGGGATCATGACTATCAGCACGGAACTGATCGCGATCTCTCATCAGGCGCTCGCGCGTTCGAGAGATCTGCTCAACAGGCGCCAGCCGGCATGACCGATGTTCGCGAAAATCGAGGTTCCGGTTGTGGCCAATGCTGCTGGGCCGCGCAGAGCGGAGATGTCGAATTATCCAAGCGATTAGATATTGACCGGCGCGGCCGCTTCCGGGGTGAGACGAATCCCGGCCGGCCGACTTGCCGCGAAAAAACAGACGTAACGCCGCCGGACCTCTGGGAAAGCTGCGAGCCTTCGAAAGCTGCTTCCTCATTGTCCTGGAGCGATGCCCACCCGCACTACGTGAATTCGACGGCGGCCGCCTCAGATTCCCATCGACATACCGAGCTGGCCACTTCAGAGGCCTCAGGTTGGGATTGCATGTCGAAATATGTAATGCCGACAGCACAGCGCAGGAGTTGACGTTGGAGGTTCCATCGTTGATGGCGAAGTCATGGTCCCGAGATTAAGGACTGTTGACTTCAAGGCGCTGCCCAACGCCATCACTCAGCGCTAGCATGGTTGGCGAAACGAACTGTACGAGTCCGAGGCAGTCAGTCTTTGATGAGGCCGAAGGTTCGTGAAAGCAGCACTATGCCCCTGTTCTCCAGTCGAATGGACCATTGTCCTTCATATTGATCGGATGGCCTCCCTTCAAAGTGATGAAACCAATAACACGGATTGCTCTCCCGCTTCAGATATACGTGCTCAAAAATGTACGCGGACATCTTCGTAGTGCCATCGTCAAGCCTCTCAGGCCAAACTACTACATGGTCGATCTGCAATCTCTCGCCCGAGGGCGGAGCTGGACCCGGCACCTGATGACCAAACGCGATGCCTGCTTGCAGCGGCATGCGGCCGCCTCTGAAGGCAATGGTTTTGGCATGAGCAATCCAAGTGTTTCCCTCGCTGGCAGACTAGCGACAGGCCGATCGGTGATCGGCGTGGAGTGCATACGGTATACGTAAACGTTGGCTACTCGCCATTCGTCAAGAACTGTCTCAATTACATCGGGCTAGAGCTTCGTCATTTCAGCAGCTATTGACGGCTTCATTCATGCGGGAGTCGATGCCCAGCTCGGCAAGGGCCGGCAACAAGAGCACGCAGTGACGAAGCAGGACCTGAAGTCCAGCCAGCGAGATTCGCCGAACAACTTTTTCGCAACGAGAGAGGGGCGACTGGCAACCCTCCACGGCGGCAGTGCCTACTTGCGGATGATCCAGTTTATCAAGGCTGGTTCGATCTGTTTGTGGTCGGTAAATTCCAGGATCAGGCTTGTAGCCAGATCGCGCCATTTGTCTTCCGGCACTTTGGTTTCCAAGACAAGTTTTTTGAACACTTCGCGCAGAATGTCGCAATCAAATGCGGAGATGTCGCTCGGTGCCTTTGCCGCTTTTCCGATGAATGCGGAGCACGATCCCGGCGGGCGATCTTTCTGCTGCTCATGAAGGCGCTTCAAGAGTTGGCGCGAGGCTTCGACGGCTTTCCGGGAAAAGCTCAGGCTCCGGTGAAGTTCGTCAATCTCCCGTCCGGTACGCCGAACACTTAACCGCGCAGCCTCGATAAACGTTCGAGTGGTATCTGTTTGCGTGGCCATCATCGCCATTCCTCCCCAGCGATGTTTGTCCAATCTAGGCACATTTGATGGGTCAGTTCAATGCCGACGCCAGCGGAATTCTTGGGTGCCGGCCTGTAGGATCTTGAGCAACCGTTCTTCGTCGGCCATGTCGCTTGGCAGTCAGCCATTCAGAGCGGGACCGATTGTATGGACGGGCAGCATGATCACCATCGAGCCTGTCGTTTGGGCTATAACGGCTTGCCGAAAACAAGGAACACTCACCAAAACCGCTGCGAACACAATCATGTACCAGGCTGCCGGCCAAGCCACCATATAGTACCCGCCACACGAAGCGAGCGTGGCGGGTACTCAATCGACCGGCGATGAAGGGACTGATGATCGGCGGTCGCCTTACTAATGTGACCACGCCTGCGTTGTTTCACGCGTTCAGACCTTTGCGCTTCGGAATCAGACTTTGGTCGGGTTTGGGCGGTCCGATTTCAAACCGCCTGGCAAGGCGCGCCAGATGTCGACCCCAAGCGGTCACGAGCGATGCCACAGCCACCGCGATTCTGGCGACCTAAAGGCGGCCAATCCCCGCAAGTTTCCGACGACAAGGCTATCACGTTGCGAAAATCCCCGTTCAGCCCGAACCCGAACGGGGCGTGCATATGTGCTGCCACGCCAACCTGGCAATGGATTTGAGTGGCAAGCCAAACGATACCGAGGACGGTCAGCGTGCGCGAGACGCCGTCCTGAATTCATGCAAGCCAGAGAAGCCCGCCATCTGTCGGCAGCGGCGTTCCGCGGCGCGTGTCCCGGCATGCTTCTTTGCTGCTGAAGCTCGGCGCGATCGATTCATCTGAATAGGACGGCGATCTAGTTGGTCAGTTGTAGCACCGTGAACTTTCGAGCGATTTCCTGAAACACGTTGGGCAGTTTGCGAGGGTCGTTAACGGCGTAGTAGTTGCTCGGATCAGTGGCGCATTTTCCGTAAAGCGTTCGGTTGGCCGCCGTGTCGGATTGCAGGGTGATCGTGTAAATCTGGACCTGCTGCGCTTTCAGCTTTTGACAAACGTCAAGGGTCCAGCGATCGACCGTGCGCGCCGCGTCCGTCTGGTTGCTCGAACCGAAGCGGCCCGACGACAGAAAGCCATATGACGTGTAGTCCGATTTTTCCGGTTCGTTGCTGGCTCCAAAGACTACATTCTCGCCGTCAGTCAGCAGAACGACGATCTTGCTCGTGTTGGGTGCCTTCCATGCGGCCCCGCCGGTGTAAGGTGCGTCCGGCGACAGCACCCGCATACCCCAGGAGAGCCCTTCGGAGACATTGGTGCCAGAGCCATTCCATTCTTGCATCTGGGCGGCGGCGGTCCGCAGTTTGTCGAGGTCGATGCTCAACGGGACCACTGGTGTGGGGCAAGCGCGATTGGGACCGACCGTAAGTGGCCCTTTCTTGTCGTTAATCTTTTTCGCTTTCGGGTTCTTGTATTTCGCAATTTTCTTGTCTTTTCCTTTCTTATCCGCGCCGTCCTCAACGTCATCGGAGAGATAGGAGTTGTTGTAGACCTTGGTATCGTTGCCATAGCTGGCCGATGGATCCGTGGCATCGCCGGGGTCATCTGGAGCGAGATAGGGCACGAACAAGGTATCGGCATCAGTCTGGTCCGGCGCGATATCGGAAATGCCGGCACTTCCTGGACGGGCCTCGACGCAGCCCTTCCAGCCTGTGCCCTTCCAACCGGTTCCCTCGGCCAGGTCCCTGAACAGGTCCATGTGATTGACGCGCTTGCCATCGGGCAGCAAAGGGAAGTTGACGCCGTTGGTCGACGACTTGCCATCCATGTCGATCCAAGATGGGTCGAACTCGTCGCCATTGATGTTGACTGCGGTGACAAAGGGGACAAGTGCAGCACTCACCTTGCGGTTGGGTGACTTCGCTCCCTCCAGGCTATCAAGCAGCGCTTTGGTGGCATCCCGAAGAGCCTTGATCTTGGCCCCTGCCATGGAGCCGGTGTTGTCCAGAACGAGGACGACTTCGAGGTTGTTGGTGGCCTCTACCGCGCCCGAGTCAACCTCGATGCGCTGGTTGGCACCAAATAGAAAGGCAAAATTGAGGGCCACATCGGCGGAAGCAACAGCTTTGGTCTTGATGTAGTTCAGACCCTTGTCGACGGAAAAGGTCACTCTCGCATTCGAGAGTTCGCCATGGTTGGCGACGTTCGCCTGAAAATAGCGATCAAAAAGCTGCCTGCGGTCGGCTTCATTATCCGACAGATGCGACGAGGCGAGAGTTGCAGCGTCCAGGGAGCTTTGAAGGCTGACCTTCGCCCGCATTATGGTGGAGACGTCCGTCGCAAAACCCACGGTCGCCAGAATAGCGGGCAACGCCAAGCCCATCAGAAGCGCAAAATTTCCGCTCTTACAACGCCAAAAATCCTTAGGCACAACAACCCCCTGTCAGCCAACCTCTTCCCTTTGCACGAACGTGGTTGATGGAGGATTGAGACAGAGGCCTATCTGTCGGCAAAGCCCCGGCTTGGTTAAACAAGCCTTAGACCGAACCCTGTGTCACGGTGAGGCTCACCTACTCAAACAGCTCGCCAGATGCCTGAACAGTAAGTGGGGACCAGCGACGCCGCCATACCGTCGCACCCAATAGGCCAAGCCCCATGAGCTTTCCAACGGCATCTCGGTAGCATGGGAAAAGCCCCGCAAGCTGTTCCGCGGTCTGTTAATGATCCGGCTGGTCCCGCCGATCGGCTCGCCTCTTTTCGGATCGGCGGCGCACCCGAGAGCGGAAGCCCCACTGAAGGCCGCCTACCGGCAAGATGACGCCACCGGGCGCGCCCTCGGCGCTCGGCAAAGATGTTGCCTAGAAACATCCAAGGATGGATTTGACACTCAAGACATTCCAACTTGCCTTGGGCCCGATATTCGCGCCCGTTTCCGGACTGCTTGAAACCGCAAAATGGGGCGCGCGGATCCCAGGCCGGCTAGTTGAGATGAGCCTGACCGGAGCGAATCTGCGATGCGAGACGCATGATCGTCATCTAGACCTTCGACCGATGGAGGCAGCCGCGGGGGCCCCGGACATATCGACACCGAACCCGGAGAACGCCCCATGACCGGCATTGTATCATCCAGCATTCAGCCGCAGGCACTCAGCCTCCGGCGGCGAACCCACGTGTGTCCAAGGTGATCTTCAACGCCGACAGAGCCGTGCCCAGCAGCGTGCCAGGTCGACAACATCGCCTGGAGGCGCAACGAAGCGGCCGTCGGCATCCATCTCCGCCCTCCCTGGCGACGTCCCAGCCATCGCCGACATCAGCCGCAGATCGAAATCTCCATAGCCGTCGCCTGTGGCCCCCGGATTCCTTCCTCGGGGACTTTCGTACGCCTGCCGGCGCCCGAAACTCTTCGCGAAGACGACTGACGGGTTTGGGCACGTAGCAAAGCTAAAGTTGACGTCTGCCAAACCCACTTGAGTGAGTTCGGCTTATGCCGACGAGCAACTCTTCTGTGCCGGCGATGGGAGTCCTGCGGCTCCGGCGGCCTGTATCGCGCCTTTGCATACATGGAACGCACCGATCACCTGCGGCAAGCCTGCGGGGTGCCGTAACGCAGTGGCCGGCGCGGGTTGCGCCGGGGCGAGGCAGGGAAGCCGTGATCTGTCCGCCGGATCGCTTTCTAGACTAGCAGCAGTGGTTACAAAGTGCGTCTTTGAGATATCGGATGTAGTGGCGTCGAGCTGTAGAAGGTCCTCACGACCTGCTGGGGCATTACTAAGCCGGACTGCGCTCCGGCTATTGTCGCTCGTAAAGGCCACTAGCCCCGATAAGGCGAACCAATTCCGCCTGTCGCCGCGTCCCCGTCTTTTCGAATACGTGCTGCAGGTGAGTGCGCGCCGTGGTTAGGCTGATTTCGAGCTCATCTGCGACCGCCTGTAGCCCCGCGCCGTGTGTAATTGCCATGGCCACGGCCGCCTCGGACGGGGTCAGCCGATAGAGACTGCGCAAGTGTTCCTGCGCCGTCGGAGGCGCGCTGTCTGGATCGGCCAAGAACACGATCGCGGCGGAGCGGCCTGTCACAAACCAGGTCGTCTCGATAATCAGCGGCGTTACCAGCACGCTCAGCGGCCGGTGCGGCTCAGGCCGCGCAAGCGCCATCGCGCCGCCTGAGCCGCCCACTCGCTCCGCGGCCGTGGCGATCAACCGGCGAAATTGCTTGGCATCCGCCGGCTTGGCTGCGCACAACTCCAATAATAAGAAAAATGAGTTTCTCTTATAACAGGATGAGATCAAGCGACGCAAGCGGCGTTATAAGACAGTTGCAGAGATCTTATAACGCCGCCGCATCATCCAGGTCCCGGCGCGAATAGGGACGGAAATAGGGCCTAAGATTTCGCCCGCGCGCGCCATTGGACGTGGCCGCATTGCGACACCTGCGCAACGCCACCTTTCGCACTGCATATAATCTGCACCGCGAAGCTTTGCTTGACATGTCCGCCGGCGCGAATACTGCACTCGGGGAGGGTCAGTATTTCTTCCTAGACGTTCGTCGCGAGGGGATCGTGCTCTACGAGCTCGACGAAGAGCCCCCTGCTAGTAGTCCCGTACCTGCTGGCCCAGATGACGCCCTCCGAGCAGCTGAGGAATACTTCGCCGACCGGCTGCCCCACGCGAGAGCTTCGTCGAAGGTGCGGAAAAGTGGCCATAGCACGCTGTTGGCATAGCCGTTGTGGTAGAGCGTATACTCCTGGCGCGGCAGGGTGAGCGCAGCCGTCTCAATCCTTCCCACGTGTTCAAGGTGGATCAGCGGTTCGTCGCCCGCGGCAGAGTCTTGATACTCGGTGCTTGCTCCAGCCATAGACCGCCACGCTCGGCCAATGCATCCGCGATGCCTACTGCCAGCCAGCCCGCCTGCGCCGGATCGCGGATATTCCCCAGCCGATTTGAGAGGACAACCAGGCGGCGCGGTATGCCACCATTGGCCCGCTGCTTAGCCTCGCTCAACACGGGGTCGCGCACAATAAAACCACCATTTGCAAAACCACCATTTGCTTGCGGGGCCTCGTTATGGGTTTCGTCAGGCCGCGGCAACAAAAGCTCGGTACCAACCAAGCTTACTAGATTTCGAGCCTGCGCTTCGGTGATGCCGGTTTTCTTGGCGAGGAAGCGTGCGAGGATCGTGGTCATCTGCTCGCGATCCGGTTTATTGTCACCCATGCCTGGTCCGCTCGTTGAGGCTGCGAGCAGAAGCTGTGAGAGTGCAACTGGTTCCTACCTGTTATGGGATTTGCTGTGTTGCACTTTCCAGCAGTGCTTCAGTGGCGATCCGGGCCACCAACCGGAAGCGTCACTTTAAATATAGTGCCCTCTTGGTCCGTGCTGACTACTTCGATGGCACCATTGTGGGCCTCGACGATGCCTTTGCAGATTGCCAGCCCAAGTCCTGCGCTGTTCCGGGATGACCGATCGCCTCGCCAGAACCGATCGAAAATATGAGGCATTTGCTCTGGGGCGATCACCGATCCGGTATTCTGGACGGCAATTTCAACACAACCGTCGTGCTCTTCAGCGCGAACGGATATGCTCCCTTGGTCAGGTGTGAACTTCAGCGCGTTGCTGAGCAGATTGCCAACTACCTGAAGGAGCCTGGAGCGATCGGCCATGACTGCGGGGATGTTCGGCATAACGCCAAAATCGACGGCCAGATTTCTGCCCTCCGCGGAGAAATCGAAGCTTTCCCGCGCCTCTTCGATAACCTCCAGAAGGTCAACGGGCTGGCATTCTACCGCGAAGCTTCCCGATTCCAAGCTGGAGAGGTCTAACAGATCGCGCACCAGCCGATCCATTTCGCGAGCGGCGCGCTGGATGAACTCAGCGTAGTTTCTCTGTCCCGATCCTGCCTCAGGCTCCGGCGTTCTTCGCGCGGCACTCATGATGACCTGAATGGGGTTGCGCAAATCGTGCGCCACTATGGCCAAAAGCTGATCGCGGCTTTGCGTCGCCTGTTCGGCGCGGGTTCGTGCCTCGTGCTCCCGCTTGAGCAGCAGCTCCCGTTCTGCCAGCACGGCCCGCAATTCCTCCTCGGCCCGCGCCTTCGCCTTCTTCACTTCTCCGAGCTCGATCGCATAGCGCAGCGCCGCAGCAAGGCGTTCAGCTGTCATTGAACTCTTGGAAAGATAGTCCGAGGCGCCGGCCTTCATGAATTCGACGGCGAGATCCTCATGTCCACGTCCCGTGCAGATGACGATCGGAGCATTAGGGGCAGCCGCTCTGATTTTCTCGATCAACTTGAGTCCGTTGATGTCGGGCAGATAGTAGTCCAGAAGGACGCAGCTATAGCCACTGCTTTCGAGGTACCCCAGCGATTCCGCGCCGGAAGCCGCCTCATCAATCGCAACCGACAAGTCCGTTTGCTGCAGAAGTCGTCGGATCGAGGCTCTATCGGTTTCGTCGTCGTCTATGACGAGCACACGCAGGGGCCGACGCTTGTCGGCGGGAACAGGAATTGGGAGGGGCGGAGATTTCGCCATCACAACCTTCAGGGTAGCTCCACGAGCGACCAAAACTTGTTCAAAGCGGCCATTTTTTCGCAGAAATCTGTGAAGGTCACGGGCTTAACAAGGTATCCGGCAACGTTCAGGCTATAGGCATCGCAAACGTCCTGCTCGTCTTTGGAAGTGGTCAAAACTACGACCGCTGTCGTGCAAAGATCAGGATCCCGCCGCAGTTCTCGAAGGAACTCGATCCCATTCATCCGTGGCATATTGAGATCGAGCAGGATCAGTCTTCTCTGCTTCGGAACCTCACCATTTCGCAATTTCTCCAACGCCTCGATCCCGTCCGACGCCACATAGACCGGATTTGCAACGTGATTCTTGCGGAAGGCGCGCCGTACATTCATGACGTCCACTTCGTCATCTTCAACGAGCAGGATGTTGAGTTGATCACTCACGGTGGCTCACGTCCTCTTGGGTACTCTTCGGCCAAACAAAGCGGAATGTCGCCCCTTCGCCGAGCAAGGATTCGACGGAGACTCTGCCGCCGCGGCGCTCGACGACCTTCTTGACGACTGAGAGGCCGATGCCGGTTCCTTCGACGTCATCTCGCCTGTTGAGAGTCTGGAACATTGCCCAGATTCTATCGTGAAATTGTGGCTCTATCCCAGGGCCGTTGTCTGTGATCGCGAATTCGACGCCGTCATCGACATCGCGCCATTCGATCGCAATTGCGGGATCGGGTCGCACGGCCAAGGTAAATTTGATCGCGTTGCCGATCAGGTTCATGAAAACCTGCTGGAGAGGCACGAGTTCTGCTTCTATCGTTGGCATCCGCTGGGGCCACTGAACTCGCACTTGCTCTGGCGGGTTGAGCAGGTCGACGATCTCGCTTAGAACCGCACCCGTATCTACTTGTTCTTGCGAGCCGTGTTGGCGGCCCGCGCGCGAGTAGGTGAGAATGCCCTCGATGAGCGCAGTCATGCGCCGGACGCGCACCTGAAGGAGGCGCATGTGCTCAATCGACTCTCCCTCGATCTTCTCGCCAAGATCATCCTGCA
Source organism: Mesorhizobium sp. BR1-1-6 (assembly GCF_020165355.1). NCBI lineage: Bacteria > Pseudomonadati > Pseudomonadota > Alphaproteobacteria > Hyphomicrobiales > Phyllobacteriaceae > Mesorhizobium > Mesorhizobium sp. BR1-1-6. Next base: position 42,395 of record NZ_JAIUHZ010000003.1, read on the forward strand.
ACCACTCTACGAGATTGCCGATGCCGCGCAGTGGCGCTTTCAAATCATGGGATGCGATGTAGGCGAACTGGTCAAGCTCGCGATATGCCTCCCTTTCGGCCTCTGCCGAGAGTTCTGCCGCGTTGCGGGCTTCCTTGGTCGCATCCAGCGCCTCCTTCAATTCGGCAGCCTGTTCCTGCAGCTTTGAATTAAGTTCCGCTAGCTCCTGACTGCGCAGCAGTGCTGAATCGCGGGTCGCCTGCTCCGCCGCCAACTGCCGGGCCTGCTCTTCAGCTTGGCGCCGCTCGGTTAGATCGCGCGTCACTTTAGCGAAGCCCAGCAGTTCCCCATCCGGCGCTCGCAGCGCGGTGATGACAACATTGGCCCAAAATTGTGAACCGTCTTTTCGAACCCGCCAGCCTTCGTCTTCGAATCGGCCATACTGGCGCGCACTCTCCAACTCGCGCTGCACATGCCCGGACTGAACGACCTCGTTTGAATAGAAGATCGTTATGGGTTTGCCCATGATCTCGTCCGCGGAGTAGCCCTTGATCCGCTCCGCTCCCTCGTTCCAACTCGCAACGCGTCCCTCGGGATCGAGCATGAAGATGGCATAGTCCTTCACGCTGCGAACGAGGAGCTCAAACCCAGCTTCATGTTCGCGTCGGCTTTTTTCGCCGAGTTTGTGCGCATCCGGGCGGCTGTTCATGGCGAGAACCCCATGCAAAATCGCAGCGAACTCACCGGGTCCAGCGTAGAAATGCTAGGGGGCAGACAAAGGGCAGCGGGTTCGGCAGTCATCTCGAATATTCTTGCCGCATGGCAGTTGTCAACTAAAGGGTCAGTTTACTCTACACAAGCGCTGGTCCCAATGCAGCAGGAGGACTCGCTTAGGTGGGTCATAGGTCCTCTTGGAGCGCCGGCAGGCACGGCAATGTGGCGGCGGCAATCGTGAGCCGCGTGCCAGTTTGTCCGCTCGCGATTGGCAAGCCGGCGAATTGAGGTTGAATGAGCTTTGCCTCGCACCGGATCCGCGATATGCCACCGATGCCGGTGGCGGTCATATAGCGCCGGTGTGGCGGCCCGCCGGCGTCTCGAGATCGTGCGCAGGTTTTCGCTCGGCATCTAAATTGTGTGTTCAACGTGGGACTACACGTTGCGGCTAACACGGCCAGGAACACCGTTCGGCTGAGCCGTACCGAGCTGTGCTATCGTTGCGCCGGGTGCGAAACTTCGTCGATCCCTTATTGGTGATGTGAAACGTGCCTCTAGGCGTATGAGTGAAAGGTAGCAGTCGCCAATCGAATTTCTTCAACGGGGCCGATTCCAGACTGACCGGTCTCGGATCTGCTCAAACGAAAGTTGCCGTCGGCAAGCGGCCCTTCCAAGACGTTCATTGGGCTTGATCACACGATCACAAACCGGACATTCTGCTCCGAAGAAAATCGTGTCGCATTTATTGGGGTTTTGCGACAGCGAAATTATTCACTGGAGTTGGTTCTGCTGATGACACCGGACGAATTGAAGATCGTGCGCCGAGCTTATGCGAAGCAGATCACGGCGGCTGGTAGAATTGTCGATGAGCGTGTTGAGACAGCTTTTGCCGAAGTCCCGCGAGAAGATTTCCTTGGTCCCGGTCCCTGGCCGATCTTCCGAATGCGAAAAGCCTATGTGCCAACCCCGACCGCCGATCCGGTCTACCTTTATACGAATGACATTGTTGGCATCGTCCCCGAGCGCCACATCAATAACGGGCAACCGTCACTTCATGCTTTCCTGCTTTCGCAGGCTGCGCCGCGACCAGGCGAGCATATCGTGCATGTTGGTGCTGGTGCCGGCTACTATTCTGCGATCATGGCGAACTCGTTGCCGCATCCGGCAAGGTGACGGCGATCGAGTTCGAGCCGGAGCTTGCTGCCCGGGCTAAAGCAAATCTCACTTCCTATCGGACCGTTTCCGTGGTCCAGGGGGATGGCAGTTCTGTGGCTTTCAATTCAGCCGATGTGATCTATGTGAATGCTGGAGCAACCCGACCGGCGGATATCTGGCTGGACCGACTCAATGATGGCGGAAGGCTGGTCCTACCCCTGACGACCGATCTTGGATTTATTAGCAGCAATTGGGGCAATATGCACCTTCGAGGAGCGGTGTTCCTCGTGACGCGCAGGGGTGAGGAATTACACGCGCAATGGATTTCGCCGGTGGCTATCTTCCCCTGTGAAGGAATGCGCGACGATGAATCGGAAAAAGCGCTCGCTGCGGCATTCGAGAATGGGGAGCACAAGAGAGTGAAGCGGCTGTACCGTAACGATGAGGTACCAGCCGAACGATGTTGGGTTCGCGCTCCCGGCTGGTGCCTAGCCTATGCTTAGGTAACAATGCGGCATCATATATCGCGTCGAACACATTAGAACCGCCCATTCCGCAGACATCGGAAAACCTCCGCTTCTGGATCAGTGCCGGATGTTGTGGTAGCCCACATAGCACTAGTCGTCTCTCGCTGCGCATAGACGGCGATTTGACTGCCTGGACCGCTTCCACTGTGTCCGACAGGATGATTGAGCAAGTTTGTCGCACTCACCATCAATCCCAATCCGTATGCCGGATCGGGGCGAAGCTCGGAGCGAAGTTGCGGAAGCGGCCTACGATCAAGCATTCTGATCAACGTTTCAGGTTTGACCAAAGCACCCCTCAACAGGCCATGCAGAAGGCGAGCCGCGTCGACCACCGTCCCAACGACCAACCCGTGATAGACCCACCCCGGATGGTAGCCAACGACATCACCCATGCAAACGCCCCCCAAATCATCAGGTGTGGTCGCCAGTCTTGCCGTGGTGATTTTGGCTGGGGAGAAAACCATGTCGGTAAGGGCATCGGCCAGTTGCAGCCCTGATGCTCTTTCGATCAGCTGGGCGACTTTCAGATAGCCGACGTTCGAGTAGGCCCAATCCCGTCCGGGGACGTATCGCGGCCGTTCCGCTTCGACCGCTTTCAATAGATCGTTAGTAGACCAGGGCGGACGGCCCGCTTCAACATCCGCATGGTAGCTTGGAAGGGAACCATAGTCCGGCAACCCAGCTTCATGCCGCAGGAGTTGAACGGGAGTGTAAGGCTCACCTTCGACTGGTTCGTCCAGGCTGACCCTGCCGTAATCCGACAGACGCAGCAGAGCAATCGCCAACGCAGTCTTCGTGAAGCTCCACCACGGCACCGGGTCCGAAACACCCCCTGCGTCCGTTTTGCCGTCCTGGCGAACGAGCACCCTTGCTTCCATGCCGCATCCTACTTTGCCTGCGAGCACGACGCGAGAACCTTGCGCTTTCCGAAAAGGCGAATGAACTACCGCAATGGCAAAGTTGAGTTGAGAGTTGTCGTTCCGGCCTGAGGTCACCTTTCAATGGGCGGTCCAACCTGGCCCCGTCATGCAAGGGTTAATGTAGCTCAACGTCGGCCCAACAAGCGCGCCAGACGAGCCTCGAGACTATTAGTCAATTCATCAGTTACCGCTCGTGCCTTCGTCAATGCCTTTCAGCGATGGAGCGGAAGCCCCGTTAGTTGATCTGCTGCGGAAGGGATGTGCGAGCCGACACCAAAATGAGGAACTGAAGCTAAAAGATCCAAGGGGGTATGGTCGACTTTGCCGCCTCCCGACCTTCATTCTCGTGCGCGCCCGGAAGCCGGATCGGGTCAGGCGTCTGATTTGCGGCAGTGTCGTCCAGACCTTCCCCTCTGTAGGAGCGGTCATCAAGCGGCATAGCATAGGTTATCTGATCTCGTCAGCCCTTGCGGCCTTCCCCGTCCGCAAGATCGGCAATGAAGGCATCGGCGGCTGCCATTTTCGCCACCTCTTCGATCTCCCGCTCGCTCGAATCCGGTCGGCCATAACGGATATTGTCGCCGACCGAACGATGCAGCAGCGCGACATCCTGCGCGATGACACCGATCGGGCGCCGAAGGCTTGCCTGGCTGATGGCGCGGATATCCTGCCCGTCGATCAGGATCGCGCCCTCCTTGATATCGTAGAAACGCAAGAGCAGGTTTGCGAGCGTGGTTTTGCCCGCACCAGAGAGGCCGACGAGGCCGACCTTCTCGCCGGGGCGGACCGTCAGCGACAGATCTTCGATGACAGGCTTTCCGGCCTTGTAGGCGAAACGCACGTTTTCGAAACGGATCTCGCCGGTCTCGACCTTGAGATCCGCGGCATCCGGCCGGTCGGTGATGGTGGGTGGGGTTATCATGACCGGCATGGCGTCCTTGATCGTGCCGATCGCCTGGAAGATCTGCTGGCCCATCTGCAGGAACGTGAAGATCTGTGTCGACAGGCGCTGGAGGATGTAGACGGCGCCGACAAACTGGCCGATGGAGAGAAATCCGTTGACGAGACCGGAAAATCGGATCCAAAGCATGGTCAGCCACAGGACCATGTTGAGGACGACGACCGTCAGTTCCGAGGTGCGATAGATGCGCTGCTCGCTGTGTTGCGTATGCACGGCCTGCTGGATGGTGCGGCGGATAGCCCCTGCCTCGCTGTCTTCGGCGGCGAACTGCTTGATCATCTGCATGTTGGTGTAGAGATCGGTGATGGCGCCGGCCACCAGGCTGCGCTGCTTGGCGGTGCGGCGCGCGCGTTCGGCAAAGCTGGGAACCACTCTAACGGTGAATGCCACATGAGCGCGAACCAGACGATGACCGGCAAAGTCAGCTGCCAGGACAGCGCGCTGAGCAGGCCGACCGAGCCGACCAGTTGCAGCAGGAAGCGCGGAATGGATTGGAGCGCGGCAATGATCTGCTGCTGGACGGCAGATCCCACCTGCTGCAGGCGCGAGGCAACCTGACCGGCATAGAGATCATGGAAAAAGGCGAGATCCTGCCGCTCCACCGCCTTGTGGCCCTGCCACTGGATGGCGGCCGGCATGCCGACGCCGAGCGTGTGCGAGGTCAGAGTGTTGAGCAGGAACGAGGCTACCGGCATGGCCGGAAAGATCAGCAGGCCAAGGAAAGTCAAAAGCGGCCATTCGTTTTGCAGAAATGCGGAAGCGCCCTGTTACGTGACGCCGTCGACGATGACGGAAAGCCCCCAGACGATCGTCAGATTGATGGCTTCCATCGCCATGGAGGAAAGCGCGAGCGCGATCAATACCGCCCGGAACATCGAGATGAAGTGCATGAGAACCGCCACCGGCCCCTTGGAGGGCAGCGGCCGGTAGGGAATTTCAAGTGGCCGGATCAAATTTTCGAAGGGACGGTAGATCGCGTCTGAAATTGAGATGGGCCACTCGGGTCAAATCGGAAGGAGGCGGGGTAGCTCCACGGGCCGGGATAGGATCCGTTACCGGCTGCAATGTTAGATAGAACATCTGGCAAATGTCAGGATATTTGCGACCGCGCCGCCGAAAAGATCAAAACTTAGGGCTTCTTCCCCTTCTCCGAATTCGATCGGACAACCGAGCGGCATACGCTTTTTCATGCCCCTGGGAGTCGGGCTTGGTTTTCCCAAGCCAATGCACGGCCCCTTGGCACAACCGAGTTCACCACTCGCGCACTGTACGCGCCCCATCTCCTGCCGTCAGCTTTCGGGACAGCCACAAGCAAGCTCGAACGACCGAGTTGAAGGCGCATTGCTGCCATTCACAACGCGGACATTGAAAAGGTCATCGTTGGGTCGAGCTCCGTCTTTCGGAGCGGTTTGGGTTTTGAGCAACGGCATCAGGGTCCTGAACGTGCACGGCGGCGCGCGCTCACGAAGCCACTACACCTCCGCCAAGGGACAAACCCCGGCCGAGGCGCTCTACGATGGGACTTTGCCTGTGTTTCCTGAGTCTCGCAGGTGTGGCCTTAAGTCGCAAACTATTGGCCTCAGAAGCGGGGCGGTCGGACTTCATTGACGGCGCGACAAGCACCATATGCTGATCCAAAGCCCTCCAAACGAGAGAAGCTCGCCCGACGTCGCACTGCGGTCGTCAGCCAGCAATGGCTATGGACTAAAGGAACCTGGAAACCATCATGCCTGAAAATATCAGACTAACGTCAAGAGACGTTCCCCTCATTCAGCTCGGCGTATACCAGTGCCGCTTCCCGGTGAGCGAAGACCCGTCAGTACCTGGCGGCTACCGTTTTTGTGCCGGGCCAACTTCGCCTGATCGCGTCTACTGCGATCACCACCACAGCATCGTGACTGCCGTCGACCCTCGTCGAGCCCGCTCGGGTCCCCATTTGCCCCAACGGCGCGCCGCGTAAATTACGTTTGAGCGCTCCGCACGCTGGCAGTCGCGTCACCTCATCGGTATGATGTTGTCCTCAAATCTTTTTTGCAATTCGGCAACCCCATTTCAATCAACGAAGCGCGTCCTGTCAGACTTGAGGACGACGGTGGCGAACTCGGGCATTTCCAGACCTTGGCGCACCTTGGCATCAAGATCCTGCTCGGCCGCCTTGATGGCGGCGAGCCGCGCCAGCACGGTCCTAGCCTCCAGGCGGGGTACCACGGCGACGCCATCGCGGTCGCCGATCAGTATGTCTCCCGGCGAGATAGTCACGCCTCCCAGCACCACCGGAAAACCGACTGTGCCTGGACCATTGCGCGCCGGCGAGTTCGCGATAACGCCAGCACAGTAAACCGGCAACCCGACCGCCTCGATCCCGATAACATCGCGCACGAGGCCGTCGGTGACGAAGCCGGCGACCCCCTTATTGCGCGCCATGCCAAGCACGAGATCCCCGGTGACGGCCGCCCCGGCAAAGCTGTCGGTGGCCGCAATGATGACATCGCCACTTACGGCGACGTCCAGCGCCCCAAACAGCGCGAGATTGTCGGAAGGGCCGCACTGACAGGTCACGGCGACGCCGACCAGCGTAGCAGCAGCTGGTGATAGCGGCTTGATCGCATGGTGCAAGGCTCCGCGCCCGCCCATGGCGTCGACGACCTGGCTGACGGGCACGCCGGAAAAGGCACTGGTGATGTCTGCCGCAGGCCGTTCGAAACGGCGCTTGATAGTGAGCAGCGGCGGGTCTTCAATCATGTGGCAGCCTCGTAGCTTGAACGAACGAAAGACAGTCTGGACCGAGGTCGCTAAGGCTCCGTGCCCCCATCAGCCCCATGACCCGGTCGATCTCCTTGCGGTAAAGTTCGAGCACGTGTCGCACCCCATCTTCGCCGGCGACCGCGAGCCCCCATAGCTGTGGCCGGCCGATCAGACAGCAGGACGCTCCGAGCGCCAACGCCTTGACGACGTCGGAGCCCCTCCTAACGCCGCCGTCAATCAGTACAGGTATGCGGCCATCGACAGCCGCGACCACCGCAGGCAGCGCGTCGAACGACGCGACGGCACCGTCAAGTTGGCGTCCGCCGTGATTGGACACGATGACGCCGTCGATACCGCGCGCCACGGCCTCCGTGGCTTCTCCGGGATGCAGGATGCCCTTCAGCAACAACGGTCCGGACCAAACGGTGCGCAGCCAGTCGACGTCGGCCCAGGACAGACCAGGGTCGAGCAGTGCGGCCATGCGGCCCGCCAGCGCGCCAACCGTCGCCGTCTCGCCGGGACGCAGGTAGTTGCCGAAGGTCAGTTTCGGAAGCCGGGTGCGCATGCGCAGCAGCCACGCCGCCTTGGTGGCGGCCGCCAGCGTCCCTGCCACACCGAAGCGCGGCGGGATGGAAAACCCGTTGCGGATGTCGCGTTCCCGGTTGCCGAGCAGCTGGTTGTCGACGGTGAGCACCAGCGCGCCGTATCCTGAGGCACTCGCCCGATCCACCATTTCCCGGGTGAAGCCGCGATCGGTGTAGATGAACACCTGCATCCATCGCGGGCTGGTCCCGGTGGCTGCTATGTCCTCCAGTGTGCAGGCCGAGCCGTGACTGGCGCAGTAGAAGGTGCCAGCGGCTGCCGCTGCTCGGGCTGCCGCGCACTCGCCGTCGGGCCAGAACAGACCAGCCAGGCCAGTTGGCGCGATACCGAGCGGGATGGCGAGCTTTGCGCCGAAAAGATCAAGGGAGAGATCCCGTGTCGCTGCACCGTTGAGGGGCCTCGGCAGGATAGCAACGTCGTTGAACGCCTGTTCGTTGCGGCGCAGCGTTCGCTCATCCTCGGCGCCGCCGTCGGCGAAGTCGAACACCGGGCGCGGCAACGTCCGCAGTGCGGCGTCGCGCACCGCGGCGATGCTGTACAGGCGCTTCAGCGCCGCCGTCGAAGCAGGTGATTCTGCAACGCCCGCACCGCCGTTGGCCCGAGGGCCTATGTTCGAGATAATCGAGGAACTACTCACGGTTTCTTACCGCCGATGCGACCGTAATGCGTCGGTCCTCCGCCCCCCGGAACACGCACACAGCAGAGCGTGCCGTCGAAGGAGGGGTCGCTGCCGGTCGCCAGCACGCCGGCATTTGTCACCCAAAGCATCTCGCCGGAGAAGACGCAGTTGGTCGTTGCCTTGCCGCAGATGAAGAAACCTTCCGCGGTACCGTCGGGCTTCAGCACATGAATACCATTGGCGGCAATATCTGTGACATAAAGGCGGCCATCGGCGCCGACCTTCAGCCCGTCCGGGATCGGATTGGTTCCAGGCAAGCGGCCAAGATCTTCGACGCAACCATTGGGACGCTGCCGCTTGACGTGCCCCGTGTAGGACTCAGCCCAGACGATCGAGCCGTCCGTCTCGATCGCCACTCCATTCGGGAAGGTCGGCTCGTCGAAGCCGACAGCAAGGTAGGCACTGCCATCGGGGTTGACGGCAAAGATGTAGCTGGGGTCCGGATTGCTGGGGTTGTATGTGCCGGGATCGCTGAAGATAAGCCGGCCATCAGCAGCAAACACGAGATCGTTTGGGCCATTGACCCGAATGCCCGCAACTTCCGTTAGCAGGATTTCCGGCTTTCCGCCTTCGGCAACTCGCTGGATCGATGGCGTTGTCATCTCCGCGGCCCGCCAAGGTCCGGTCGTGCCACCATTCTGACAGACGTAGAGCAGGCCATCCGAACCGAGAACGCATGCATTCGGCGCTCCCGCAACATACGCGAACTGCCGAGCAGTTCCTTCACGATCGATGGCGGTCAGCTGGCTGCGATAGCTTTCGACGATGACAACGCGCCCATCGGAAAGCATCGTTGGACCCTCGGGCCAGCCGAGGCCAGTCGCGACAACCTCGACTGCGAGCTTTTCAACCTCCTTCATGGTGCGATCTCCAGACCGGCAGCCTATCAAGATTTGTCGGGTCTAATCCAGCCGTCTACGCGTTCGTTGAATACATTGTGCGGCGATTGCAGGCATCGACGCATGGCCGCTTTGGGGCGCGAAGTCGACAGGAGCGTCGGCACCAGCGATGTCCGCTTCTAGAAGCCGGACGGTGGTGCGGGAATGGCTGAGATGAGGCGCCTTGCTGACTGGCAGGAATTGGGGCCGAAGGCAGACAGTCCGCTTTTGTTCGTGAGCGAACACTGATGGACATTCTAACGTCAACGTGTCAGCCCGCGCAGGCGCTACTAAGCGACTCCTAGGAGACGACCGCGCATCTGTGAACGTCTGCCCTCGCCCGCCCACGCCTATTCCACACAAGCCGCTTTCGCCGCATCGGGCTCGCGGAATACTAAAACAATTTGCGCCTAAGCAGACCGTTCAGTTTTGGCGGGCTATCGCTAAAGCAGCCGTTGGGTTACGGACCAAGTTAGGCCTCCCACCTTTCGATCCAGACCCCTCCCGCAGTCAAAGCCGATAAGGTAGATTGTCGCATCGGGATGAGACGATGCAACACGCATTTGGACAATTCGAACTTGACGAAGCTGCCCGCAAACTGTCGCTAGGCGGCGTTGAGCAGAAGATCCAGCCGCTTGTCTTTGATCTGCTGGTGTATCTGGTGCGCAACGCCGGCAGGGTGGTTCCAAAAGACGAGCTGATGGACGCTCTGTGGCCGGATGTCATCGTGACGGAAGCGTCGCTACAGCGCGTCGTCAGCCTCACTCGAAAGACGCTTGCAGCGGGCGGGTTGCAGGACGCAATACACAGCTACGTTCGCCACGGTTATCGCTTTGCCATCGATGAACCGGGACTGGGCTATGTGCAGCCTGCCTCGTTGCAAGGGGACGACAAGCTTGCCGAGGCCCGCAGGCTGGCAGCCCTGCGCGACTGGAGCACGGCTGCAAAACTGTTCTCGCATTTGGCGGACAATGAGGGTCTCTCTCCTGCTGACGTCGATCTCTGGGCACTGGTGGTCGAATGTGGCGGGCGGCCGACCGAGGCGATCCCTGTGTTGGCCCGCGCGGTGGCGGCTCATGTCGAGGCAGGCGACTTCGCTCGCGCCGCCAGATCGGCTGTCACGCTCGCCAAGATCCAGGCCGAGCGCGGATCAGGTGCCGTCGCAGAGGGATGGCTGGAACGTGCTGCATCGCTTCTTTCCCAGTCGAAAGACGATAGCGCACAAGCCTATCTGCTATGGATGAGGTCACGCCTGGCATCCTCGGGCGGCCGTCCCGAGGAAGCGCTGCAACTGGCGTCAGCTGCCTACGCGATAGCTGAACATTGCGACGATCCCGGCCTGCGAGCCCTGACACTGACATACAAGGGATTTTTCAATCTCGCCCTCGGCAAGATCGAGGAGGGCAGCGAGCAGCAAAACCATGCGGCGGCGATCGCTTTGTCGAGCCAGGTCGACCCGATCACCGGCAGCTTGGTTTACTGCAATATTCTCTGGAGTTGCAGGACGTACGCGGATTGGCCCCGTGCCCGCCAGTGGAGCGAAGGCTTCGAAAGCTGGTGCACCGCAAGTTTTGCGCAGACCTCGGGCGCTTGCGACCTTCATCGTGCCGAAGTGGTCGCGGCGCAGCAGATATTGCCTGAAGCGCTGACCTGCATAAACGAAGCGCTGCCCAAACTCTCCGCGGAGGAATCCTGGTCGCTCGGCGAAGGCTTCCGTGTCCGCGGCGATATCTTCGCCATGATCGGCGACCTCGCATCGGCGCGCGCCGACTACGACCAGGCTTATGCGCTAGGTTGGGACGCGGAGCCGGGCAATGCCGTGCTTCTGTTCGAAACAGGCGATCTGGACGGGGCGCTGGCCACACTGGACAGAGCCCTGCATGGGGTGTCGTGGTTCCATCTGCAGCGGCGCGGAAACCTGCTGGTGCACGCAGCCTGCATTGCAGCGCGAGGCGGGCGCTCAGCCCAGGCGAAGATCTATCTCGACGAAATAGACGCGCAGCCCGAACGCTGGCGGCAACCGGCAACGCAGGCATTGATAGCCGAAACCAAGGCCGCACTTTGCGAGCCAGGCGATGCGAACGGACATCGGCTTCTGGCCTTGGCCCGGCAGCTCTGGACCAGCGCAGGCGTCGAGTATCACGCAGCAAGGGTTCGGCTGCAGCTCGCCAGTGCTTTGTTGAGTTCCGGCGACGTCAGCGGAGCGAAGGTGGAAATCACCGCTGCAGAGAGATCGGCCCGCCAGCTGGGATCACGACGCCTGGAAGAGAAAGCCGCGACCCTCCGTCACAGCTTTTCGCGCGAGAGCCAGCACCCTGCCAATGCCTCAGGACGAGCTGCTGATCGAGCTTATCGGGTGACAGCGAAAGATCAGCCAGAGATCAGGTCCCGGTAAGGACGATCAGTCCCCCTAGAGGTAATTTTTCCCCAGCCAGGCAGACACGCCTGGCAATCAATGGCGCCGCGAAGAGCTGGCGCGAAATCGAAGGGAAAGATCATGAACCTGTTTGTTATTCGCCGCCCCAGCGCTTGGGCATCTCTGCAGGAACTCGAAGCCGCCGGCGCCAAATCGGCAAAGGTCGCCAAGGAACAGATGTCGGGCACGGTCAGCTGGATCCGCAGCTATGTCGTGCACGAACCCGACGGGCGTATCGGCACCTTCTGCATCTACGAGGCCAAAGACGGCGAGGCGATCCGCGATCACGCCAAGCGCGTCGGCATGCCCGGTGAGGAATTCTACCCGATCCTCGACACGGTCGTCCTTCGCAATGATCCGATGACGGCGGCCGCCTGACGACGTCCAGTTGCTGCCCCGCGTAATCAAAGCGGGGCAGCGTCATCCCAAGCAGTAAACAATGAACAGACGGCACTCGGGGCGGCATGCCGCTTGCCAGTGCTGCGATTCCCCACGAATGGAGAAACCAATGCTTCAATATCTAAGACGCGTTTCGGTCAGTCTGAGGGCCCGCAGGGCCGAGAGAGCCTTGCAGGAGCTGCCTGACCACATCTTGAAGGACATAGGCATTCGCCGCGGTGCGATCTCCTATGCCGTTCGGGAGCACTTCAAGGATCGTCTCGTCTGAGTGGCCGCCCAATTGGAAACCAGGGACATGGAACTTCTGATAAACATGGCGAACATCCTGTATGTGATCGCCTACTTCACACTGGACATTTTGCGGCTGAGGATTCTCACCACCACGGCCGCAATCTGCCTTGCCGTGTATTTCTACAGCCAGCCGGCGCCGCTCATGAACGTCGTCGGCTGGAATGTTTTCTTTGTGCTTCTGAATCTGGTCCAGATCGGCCGCATCTTGAAGTCTCGCTATGGTTGAAGCAACGCTTGCTGACCTGATGCGAATGGAGGCGCCGAGCCGCCGTTGGCACTTAAATAGCTGCCAGTCCTCTTCCACCCCATGATGGACGGAATTGCCAGATTTCTAGCGGGCTATGATGCTGGAACCAAGGCCGCCGCCTAGCTCCCTGCGGCTCGGATCGCTATCGACGCCGTAACAGGCCGGCCCGCATGTAGCATTCGGGCAGAGCGAGTTTGGCGCATCGCTCGATATCCGATTTGGTATCCCAGGGTGAGCGCCAGGACCATCCTCCCTTCCCAACGTCTGCAATCTATGATCCGCTCCCGCCACAGGAGGCTCTCATGGCATTATCTGTTATCGGGGCTGGTTTCGGCCGCACCGGCACGCACACTCTGAACCTGGCGCTTGAAATGCTCGGGTTCGGGCCGTGCCATCACATGGAGGACGTCAACTCTAACCCCGAGCACCGCAACCTGATCCGCGCCGCCGGGCGCGGCGAGCCGGTGGATTGGGACGTCGTCTACGCCGGTTACAAGTCGGCAGTCGACTGGCCGACGGCCTATTTCTGGCGCGAACTCGCCGAGTATTTCCCCGACGCCAAGCTCATCCTCACCATTCGCAACGCCGAAGACTGGTACAGGAGCGCACGTGCCACGATCTTCAACACCATGGGCGAGACCTCCGACCCGCAAAGTTTTGGCCGGGCCGTCATAGAGAGGAAATTTTCGGCGGTCGTCTCGACGACGAAACCCATGCCATCGAAGTGCTCGAAGCCCACAACGCCGAAGTGATCTCGGCTTTCCCGCCGTCGCGCCTGCTGGTCTATCAGGTGGCCGACGGCTGGCCGAACCTGTGCGCCTTTCTCGCCGTGCCGATCCCGGCCGAACCCTTCCCCCACAGCAACACCACTACCGAATTCCGAAGCCGCTTCGCCAAATAAGCCCCGCACCGAGTTTGAGGCCGCAGCCCGGGTAACGCGCGTAGCAGCCTGTCCACGCCGGCTCCGATGCTTGTAACCAATAGAAGTGGGTGCACCAGCAAGGGGAGGGTGGCCGCTGTTGGGCGAAAGCGCCATTGCGGCTAGCCGCTCGGATGTCTGCTTCTGGACGGCGGCCATGATAATTTCAACGGCCAACTTGAGGCGCAAAGCGGCCGCTCAAACCTTCCCGTTTCGACACGAGGAAGCCGAGGCCGTCAAACAGGTTAGTCGCGCCTCCAATCGAAATGTCGCCGGGCGAAGAGGTCAGATCGTAGCCACAAGTTCTTGTTCGATTTAGAGTTGCGACAGTCGGGGCCACTTCCCGCGAAAGCTTCCGAATGTGGAATGACCCGCTTGTGTCGCCAGCGGCGCCAAGAACGGTCTGGGCGGGATCGACTTCAAGTGCTCGCCTTAAGATTAGCCAGGGCACCCGGCGATTCTTTTCAACTGCGGCCACCGACATGCCAAGCTACGACGCTCGCACCGCGACCGGCCCGCGTTCAGAAAATGACGGATGTACCCGAAGCTCGCAGAACTGCACGGTAGCCCATCTCTGTCTCTGGGTGTTGAGGACCGCCAGACAGCGACGTTTCAGTGCGGTAGCATGGCGATGGCGTCAATCCCGACGAGGGAACCATGATGGAGCTCCGTCACGGGCACGACGATGCGGGCAGGACGGGCGTCGGGCAACAGAGCGGCGTAAACTGCGTTGAAGCGCGGCCAGTTGGACACACCGACAATGTAGGCGGTCACTTTCAGCAAATCGCGGGGTCCGCCGCCACCGGCCTTAAGGATTGCCAGCATATTAGCAATGTTCTCCCGAGCTTGCGTCTCGAAATCCTTATCGCGGCAAAGACTGCCCTCGGCTGGAACCGGGGTTGGCCGGAGATGTAAAGCTGGCCTCCACCGGCCATGCCGTGCGTATAGTGGCCGGCAGGGATCGACACCTGGTCTGCCCCAACGGGGACGACTAGACACCTCCCGAAAGCTCACATCTAGCTAACTGCATTTTAGATTTGCACGGGGTGAAAGAACAGACATGTACGACGCATATATCCATGACATTGTATGATGGGCGCGCCGATCGCATCGTCACAGCGCAGAGCGGCTTGGATTTTGGAAGGGATATGAGAGGCAACACTTCAGGACCTTCCGGTGACGAGGCATCCTCCACCCGCAGCAGGATCAAAGAGGTCGCGGCCGACTTCTATGTCCTGCGCGGCCACGACGGTTTCAGCTTCGGCGATATAGCGACGGCGATCGGCACGACGCGGGCTAACATCCACCATCACTTCGGCAACAAGCGTCAGTTGATGGAGGAACTGATCGCCGACTTCGCCGTGAACGCGGAGGCCCGGATCAAGCGCTTCTGGACGACGCCCGACGCCCGGTTCTTCGACCGACTCGATATGCAGCTCGAGGATCTGCGCCGCTTCTACGAACGTTTCAACGCAGAGAAGGGAGCCCGCAATATGTGGAGCCCGCTTTCGCGTCTGCGTCACGACCTGCTCGTTCTCGGCGAACCAGCCGAACATGCCCTGGAGCGGGTCAACCAGGTCTATGAACAGAGCCTGCGCGATGCCGTGAACCAGGCTGTGAAGGACGGAGAACTGTCCCCTCACACGCTTAGGGACGAACTCGTGCACATGCTGCGCATCACGCTTCTGTCCTGTCCACCGATGACGCAGGACACAGGAAGCTTCGACGAGGTCGCCAGGACCTTCGCCGCACTGGAGGCGATCATCCGCGCGGCATGGCAGGACGGGTAAGAGCTCACCTCAAGGCTAGACGTCCAGCAAATCAAAGCAAGAGCGAGTTGACAGCTGCTCGCTTTCGCGTTACTTACTTACACGTAAGTCAGCCAGCCCATGCGGATGACGCTGACGGTACAAGGGAGGATCACGTGCTGCGGGATGACGAATTTATCCGTTTCGAGGTCAGCCCCTTCACCGGAGCGCTCGGCGCAGAAATCCGCGGGATCGATCTGGCGAGTGCGAGCGAGGATGGTTTCGAAGACGTTCGCCGGGCACTCCACAAGTACCACGTGCTCGCCGTGCGCGATCAGCAGCTTGATGCCGCTGGCCTCCACAAGGTCGCCCGCCGGTTCGGCCGGTTTAGCGGCAATCCGGTTCATACGCCGATCGACGGCTTCGACGACATCGTGCGCTTCGTGCGCGAGCCGGACGACACGGGCAAGGTGATCGGCGAGGACTGGCATATGGACCTCGCCTGGCTACCGAAGCCGCCCGGCATCACCATGCTCTATGGCGAAGAGGTGCCGCCGGTCGGCGGCGACACGTGCTTCTCAAGCCTCGAAAAGGCGTACGCCTCGCTTTCGCCGCGACTGATCGAAATCCTGCAAGGGCTGACCGGCATCCATAGCGGCCGCGGGGTCTTCGCCATCAATGCGGCCCACAGCCGGCTCGGCGTCAAGGCCGATGTCGAGGCGATCGAGAATGCCGTCGTCGAGCACCCTGTGATCTGCCGGCATCCCGCGACCGGCCGGCGCTATGTCTTTGTCAGCAGCGTCATGACCAATTTCAAGGGGATGACGGAGGAAGAAAGCAAACCGATGATCGACTTCCTGATGGCGCGGGCTGTCCGGCCCGAGTTCAACTGCAGGCTCCGTTGGGAACCCAAGACGCTCGGCATGTGGAACAATCCCCACGTCCTGCACACTGCCATCAATGATTACCCCGGATACCGCCGGGTGATGTACAGAACGACGGTGGAGGGTACCGTTCCACTTGCCGCCGCGGACGGCTGACGCGCAACCGCTCAGGGAGGAGCAATGGCATTTGGTTCCGAGGCCTCCGTTGGCCACACCAGGGAAACGGCGGCGCAATCGGTTGGCGGGACCAAGAGGCGGCGCCTCGCGCTTTCGCCTGCCTATGTTTATGCGACACCCGTGCACCTCCTGGTGCTCGGGATTATCGTGCTACCCGCCATCTTCGTCCTGTGGCTGAGTTTCGAGGCCTCGTCATTCGGCCAATCGGCAACGTTCGTCGGGCTCGACAACTATATCCGTGTCCTCACAGATCCTTATTTCTGGCGCTCGATCTGGAACACAGTTCTCGTCGTCGCCGTGGCTGTCCATCTCGAACTGCTGCTCGGCCTCGGCCTAGCCCTGCTTTTCACCTCCGGGCTCCCCTTTCAGCGTGTCCTGCTCGTCGTGGTGCTCGCTCCCTACGCCATCAGCGAGGTGACCGCGGTCGCCATGTGGCGTTTCCTGTTCGATCCGGACGTCGGGCCGATCACGCTTATGCTGCGATACACCGGGCTGCCGACGCTCGACTGGACGTTCATCCCTTCCCACGGCCTCATCCTCGTCGGCCTGCTGACGATCTGGCTGCACCTGCCGTTCACATTCATCATCCTTTACGCGGCAAGGCTCGCGGTTCCAAAGGAGCTTTACGAGGCTGGGCGTACCGACGGGGCCAACGCGTTCCAGCTCTTCCGCAACATCACGCTGCCGCTTCTGGCGCCAGCGATACTGATCGCGCTGCTCTTCCGCTACATCTTCGCCTTCCGTCTCTTTTCCGAGGTCTGGCTCCTGACCCAGGGCGGCCCGGCACGTACGACCGAGGTCGTTTCGGTTTATCTTTATCAGGAAGGCTTCCGCTACAACTCGTTCGGCACGGCGGCCGCGACGGCGTGGATGATGGTCGTCATCTCGCTGCTTCTGGCGACTGGCTATGTATGGCGGCTACGCAAGGAATCAGTGGCCAATGCGTCCTGAGCGTCTCGCCATCGGTGCCGCAAAGACGCTCGCTGTTGCGGCAATCGTCGTCTGGTCGCTGTTCCCGATCGGCTTCATCGTGCTCTCGTCGTTCAAGCCCGGTCGCGAGATTTTCGCGGTTCCGCCGGAGCTCTTCTTCAACCCGACCCTCGACCACTACGCCTCGCTATGGCTGCGCTGGCCGGCCTTCTTCGAGGGGCTCGTCAACAGCCTGATCATCACCGCCGGGGCGACGGCGCTTGCCGTCACGGCGAGTTTGCTCGCCGGTTATGCCTATTCACGCTATCGCGGTGTCCGTTTCCTGGAAGGATCGGTAATGTTCCTGATCGGATCGCGGCTGATCCCGCCAATCGTGGTGACGCTGCCACTCTTCCCGGTCGTCAACCGGCTTGGGCTCAACGATACCCATTTGGTGCTGATCTTGCTTTACGCGAGCTTCTTTGTCTCGCTCGGAACGCTTTTGATGCGCACCTTCATCGATCAGGTGCCGCGCGAACTCGACGAGGCGGCGGTCCTCGATGGCGCGCGGCCGCTGACGGTCCTCGTGAAGATCATCCTGCCGCTCGTAGCGCCAGGCATGCTCGCCGTCGCCGTC
The DNA here is from genome assembly GCF_020165355.1 of Mesorhizobium sp. BR1-1-6. NCBI lineage: Bacteria > Pseudomonadati > Pseudomonadota > Alphaproteobacteria > Hyphomicrobiales > Phyllobacteriaceae > Mesorhizobium > Mesorhizobium sp. BR1-1-6. Next base: position 60,183 of record NZ_JAIUHZ010000003.1, read on the forward strand.
TTCGTCGTCGTCTTCGCGTGGAACGAGTTCCTGTTCGCTTACATCTTCACCGCCAACAACGCCAAGACCGCGCCTCTGGTCCTCTCGGAGATGATCAGTTCGGTCGATGGCGTCGACTGGGGCGTGCTCTTTGCGGCCTCTACCGTCCAATTGTTGCCGGTTCTCGTCTTCGTGGTGCTGATGAACCGGTTTCTTGTCGCCGGGCTGACCGCCGGCGCGACCAAAGGGTGACGTCGTCACCAGGAAAGGGAGGAAGACAATGCCTTTGCATATGACACGCAGAGCCCTGCTGACGACCGCGATGGCCGCCGGCGCGACGGGCGCATTGGGTCGGCTCGCCCATGCCGAAGCGAAGACGCTGAACGTGCTTTGCCACCGCGTCCACCAGACGAACCTGACGACCGGCGCTGCCGGCAATGTGATCAAGCCCTGGGAGGACAAGAACAACGTCCAGATATCCTGGACGACGCTCGACAGCAATCCGCTCCAGGACCGGCTGTTCCGCGAGGCGAGCCTGAGCGCGACCGACTTCAACGTCGGCTACGTCATTGACAACCGCATGACCTCGCAGATCGCCTCACTCTTTGAGCCGCTCGACGACTTCCAGAAAGTTGAGCCGATCGAGGACTTCGACGACATCGCCGAGGGCCTGCGCCAGTCGATGACGGTCGACGGCAAACTTGTCGGCATCCCAGTGCGCCACGCCACGCAGGGGCTTTTCTACAACGAGGATCTGCTTCAGGAGGCCGGCATATCGGCGCCACCAAACACGCTGGAGGAACTGGTCGAGCAGGCTAAGAAGCTGACCTTCACCTCGAAGTCGGGCACGCCGGTCGTCGGCATGGTCCTTGCGAGCGATCTTGCGGTGTTCCCGGTCATGTTTGCCCGCGCCTTCGGCGGCGATTTCATCGACAAGCAGTTTCACGTGGTCCCTAACCCGGAGGCGATGGAAAAGGCCCTATTCGTGCTAGCCGACCTCTTCAAGGTCGGGGCGCTCCCCCGCAGCTATGCCACGACCCGCAACGACGACATGGTGACGTGGATGCAGCAGGGACGCGCAGCATTCGCAGTGCTGCCTTTCGCCCGCCACGCGCAGCTCAACAACAAGGAGCAGTCGACCGCGCCGGGAAAGATTAAGGCAATCGAATTCCCCGGTTCCAAGGTCCTCGGCAGCGGCCAGGAAATGCATGCGGTCGTCGAATCCTGGGCAATGGCCATTCCCGCCAATTCGGCTGACAAGAAGCTCTCCTGGAATTACATCCGCTTCGTGGCAAGCAAGGCGGCCACACTCGGCATGGCGCGCAACGGCAACGGCCCCGTCCGCGTATCGACCTATGGCGAGCCGTCGTTCGTCGAGTCGCAGCCGCAAGCGAAGGTCGAGGCCGCCGCCCTTGCCAAGGCGAGACCGGCCTTCCCGGCTTTTCCCGAAGCCGTTCGCGCGCAGTCGACATTCCTCGAGGAGGTTCAACTGGCCGTCCTTGGGCGCAAGAGCCCGAAGGAAGCGGTCGCTGCTATTGTGGAACGTGTCAATCCGCTGATGCGGGCGTAGTCATTGTAGATGGACCGGCATCGGCCTGTATCGTCCGGCACTTGACAGACTAGCCGCCGCTTCCTGGCTGGCTCTGGCGGCGTTGCTGTTGCCAGAGCCTGTTTCGTGCAGGGCTTCGCCGAAGGACGAGTATGCTGTCTTGTGCGCGTCAATCAGCGTTCGCAATTTGTTGGAGCGTGTGTTTGGAGCTGCGCCATCTTCAACCCATTCGCACCGGTCCGCCTGCCCCGCGAACTCTGGGCCGTGCTCAATGTCGGGGCCGCCGCTCTGTTCGGCATTGTTGCATATCGCCACCGCGGTTAATTAGGCATCAACGCTGGTGACGAGCGATCCGTAGGTCTTTCCTTGTCACCCCAGAAACTGCTGGATGTGCCAAGTGATCTTGCCGTCGACCCTCATCGGCTTATGGATCATCAGACATGTTCAATCTCTACAATCGCACGATCCAAATCGTTTGCGGCGGGCTCCAGCCGCCACTAGCCCACCGGAAGGGCAAAGTTACCAACTTTGACGATCCGGGATCTGGTTGATGCCGTGCGTGCCATTGAAGCGGGCGAAGAACTTTATGGCGACCCAGCAACAGCAGTTGCGCACTGCGCGCTGACTGCTCATTTGGACGGTCCTGTGGATGACTAACGTTTCTGGTGCGCGGTCTTCGCAACCTTTTTGCGTCAGGTTACCAGGCATGAACACCAGAAACCGAACCGCTTGAGATCTATTCGCGCCGATGTTCCGTCATCGCGAGCGGTGGTGGGCTATTGGGGCCCCGCGTTCTCGCGCTTTTTCCTAGGCGCCGAACTCGCATAGGGAATGTCAGCCGTCAGCCGCTGCTCCCGCAGCCGAGCTGTTTTCGCATCCCGTGCCGCGCGCTCGACCTCGATCAACTCGCGCGCAGCATCCGAGGTGCGCTCCGTTCTGTCTTGTTTTTCCTTCTCGGTGAACCGTTGCCTTTTCCGCATCACTACCCCGATCTGACGTTGCCGCCCAGTGTTGCCGCACAGAACGAGTGTCTCCAGGCCGGGTTCCACCTGGACAGCAAAAAGCCCGCCACCTTTCGGCAGCGGACGCGTTTGTAATGGCCGCCGTGGCATCGCCGAAATGCAAAAGCAGCCCGCCTCAAGCCATTGCCGTGGGGCGAGACGGGCTGCGGAAGCTGGGAGTATCGCTGCGAAGCTTCCGGCGCTCCAACTTCGGAAAGAGTACGTTGTTCCGCGTCAAAGAAAAAAGACCGACAAGGCCCCGAAACGCAAAAACTGGGCAGGCGGTAAGTTCCGCGAGTTGGCTAACGGCCCAGCGGCTGCTTCGAGAGCAAAACCAACTCCGCCTCGTCGACCACACCTGCCATGTAATTCGCGATAATTCGGGAGGCAATGAACTCGCGCTCATCCGGCGATGGGTTGCCCAGCTTAAGGTTGTCGAAAACCCGCCCAAGCAGTGCCAACTCAGATGCGTCGAAAATACCGGCCTCCGCCGCCTTTCGTTGAATTGGCATGATTTTCTCCCGGGAATCCAACACCGAAAACATGCAGCAAGACCTCCGGCCGTGCAAGACCTTCAAGGGCAGCGATCCTGGCCGAGATCACAACGGCCAGCGCTGGTTTTTCAGGAAACGGGCTTCGCGCGCAAAGAACTTCAGTCGGTACCAATGAGCTTGATCAACCCGCGCGCTTCTCGTTCCGGGATGCCGACCTCTCAAGCCAGCCGCCGAGCAAGCAACTGCATGCCCTCGTCATCTTCGGGTCCGCCGCCGTGCTCTCTCATCGGAACCTCCTTTAGTCTCCGAACTTGCCGGAAGCGGCTTCGTTTCGCTGGATGACTGAAAACCCCGCCGGCCGGAGCCAGCGGGGCCCGATGGACTGCGAGTTCCTGCATCGAGGGGCACATGGCGCCATGCAGGAAGAGCTCGGCATCCTGGTTGCCTTCAGCAGGTAGAGATATGCCTTAAAGGGACGAGGCGGGCCTCAGAGTTCCGCGTGTTCGATGGCCGAAGGGGAAGAGGAAGCCAAACGAAGAGCACTTCTCCGCGGCCAGGGCTATGATCATCCCATCGATTCTTCAACCGTTTCTCTGCTCACTTGATCATCCCCATGAAGGCACTGACGCGCACGCTTCAGGTGTCGGCGTGCGGCCCGCTTCCGTCTTCCATCACTGTCAGGCATAGCCCAAAAAGGGATTTATTCCTCGTCTCGTCATTTCACTCTTGACAGCTTTGTTCCGTTTTTGTTCACTGTCCATCCACGACATTAGGAGGCGTTCAGGTGGATTGCGTTGTGTCACTCGACAGCCGGCAAGAGGCTGCCCTTCAAGCCACCGTCGACAGGTTCGTTGCCGTACACAAGGGCGACGTGATGAAGGCCCTCAAGGAAATGATCGTTCTCAACGGTTACCTTCAGGACCGCCTTGACGCGCGCTCGGCATCCCGCAGAGCAACCCGTTAGGAAAATACTGCAATGGCCACGATGCACCTAGACGCCGAAACCAAAGCCGAATTACACGCGGAGGCAGAGAAGCTCATCGCCCGCTACGAAACGCCCCTTGAGACCGTAAAGGCGCTCATGGCTTACAACTGCGAGCTTGAGACACAGATCCTCGCCATCGCTCACAGGCATCCGGGGCTCGTGGCGATCAGCTTCGATCCTACGCCGCCTGTGCTGGGGTCAGACTGACAACCCTCAATGCATGACCTTATCGCTTTCATTGGGAGTAACTCTGCACTGGTAGCGGCCAACCCGGCAGCCTTTGCCACGTTTGCCGTGCTGTTTGGAGGTGGCGGGTTCGCTGTTGGACGGTATTTGCTGACTGAGCGTATCGCCAATCTGGAAAGCCGAATTGCCAGACGCGACGAGGAAATAGCGGACCTTAAGTCAAAGCACACAGCGCCAGAGCAAGGGGGCCTATCGGTGCCTCTATTCGAGATGACCGAGGTTCTGCCCCCTCCACCGCTCAACGTCCACCGGCTCTTGCTCCAGCCCAAAGAGGACCCCCATCTCAGATAACCTGATGCCGCAACATAAAGCCCCGAAGCTAATCGTCGTCACCGCCTTTGGCCGCGATGAGACTGGCGACCTCCGGCCTGTCTTCGGACCAGCCGACTGGAGATCGGGCGATATGGACCGCAAGGACTTGGCTGGGAACCATGCCGGCGTCATTGCGAGGTCGCGTGAAGCCAACCCGGTACTGCGCGAATACGGGAGCCGACGACGCTGTTTGTGGGTGGCGACGTGCCAGACATGGAGTAAGCTATAGTCTCAACCGCTGGCAAGCAGCTTGCCTCCCTCCTCAACAGCGGCAATGAACGCCTGGCGGACATCCTCAGGTGTCATGTCGCCAGCCAAACAGGACAGGCAGGCGCGTACCGCAAGGTCCCATTTGGGGCCTCGATCGTTCCACCCCATGAGCTCCCGAGCTGCACCCTCGACGTTGTTGCAGCTATACGTCATGCCAGGCTTGCCAGTCCTGATAGAGACCGGGGGATTGAACCAATGGAGGCTCATAAAGGCTCTCTGAGGTCGAACAGGACGAACTGGCCGCGAAACTTGGCTTCGTTCATGATGATCTCGACCAATTCACCGTCGGTCTCTTGTACTACGGGCATGAATGGCTCCGACGGCGCGCCTCTGCGCCGGGCAAAGATGGCCTAGAAATAGCCGAGGATGGATTTGACCTCCAGATATTCCAGCATGCCCTCGATCCCATATTCGCGTCCGTTTCCGGACTGCTTGAAACCGCCAAACGGCGCGTGCGGATCCCAGGCCGGGTAGTTGAGATGCACCTGACCGGAGCGAATGCGCGATGCGACGTCTCTGACGGCGTCCATATCATTGCCCTGCACATGGGCTCCCAGACCATAGACCGTGTCATTGGCAATGCTGACGGCCTCATCAACTGTGTCGTAGGGGATGATGCAGAGAACTGGACCGAAAACCTCTTCCTGTGCAATGCGCATGTTAGTGCGCACGTCCGAAAAGATCGTCGGCTTCACATAGAGGCCGACGTTCAGATCGTGTGCACGACCCAGTCCGCCGATGATGAGCCTGGCGCCCTCCGAAATACCGACGCCGATCATGATTTGGATGCGATCGAATTGGGCACGGTTGGCGATTGGACCGTGAGTGGTGGCTTCCGAAAGAGGATCGCCGACGACGATCTGGGCCGCGACCCTCTTGGCGATTGCCTCGATCTCGGACAGCCGCTCGCGTGGCACGATCATGCGTGTCGGAGCGCTGCATGACTGGCCGAGATTGCGGAAGGCGGCGGCTATGCCCAGGGAAACGGCGCGGTCGAGATCGGCGTCCGGCAGGATCACGTTCGGGGACTTGCCGCCGAGTTCCTGCGCGACACGCTTGACTGTCGGCGCTGCCGCCTGGGCCACCGCAATGCCCGCGCGGGTGGACCCGGTAATGGAAATCATGTCGACATTCGGATGGGATGCCAGACTAGCACCCACGCGTGCACCATCACCTTGCGCCAGATTGAACACTCCGGCAGGGAAGCCGGCTTCCTCGATCGCCTCGGCGAACAGCAGAGCGTCCAGGGGAGAAAGCTCGCTCGGCTTCAACACGACCGTGCAGCCTGCCGCGAGCGCGGGCGAAACCTTGGCGGTGATCTGGTAAAGGGGCCAATTCCATGGCGTGATCAAGGCGCAGACACCGATCGGTTCGTGGGTGACGGCGGTTTGGCCCCGCTGCTTGACGAAGGGAAAGGCTGTCACCACATCGCGAGCGACCTTGATATGCGCGATCGCCAGCGGCACCTGGGCGGTGCGCGAATATCCAATCGCCGCGCCCATTTCGAGGGTGAGGCATTGCGCAAGCAGTTCACTGCGCGCCTCGAGCAGCGCCTGCAGGCGGTCGAGCAGACCGGCACGATATTCCGGCGTGGTCCGGCTCCAGGCGGTGAATGCCCGGCGGGCCGCTGCAACGGCCGCATCCACGTCCAAGCTGTTTCCGAGCGGAAACCGAGCCACAACCTCTTCGGTGGAGGGGTTCACCACCAAGCCCTTGGCGGTGCCGCTTGGCTCGGCCCATCGACCGTCGATGAAGAACTTGTCCAGGTGGCCGTTGCGCGAGAGATGTTCGAGGGGCGTGATCACGCGACAAGATCCTTAATGCGGGAATAGGCACCCAGAACCGGCAGGAACCAGGGGCGCCCGAAATGGCCGGGTATCGCTGGCCATTCGAAATCCTTCCAGAGGTTCAGGTCGGGGCGCCCATCCATGACATCAGTCATGGTGCTGCCTATCAGCGTCGACTTATCCAACCAGTGAGAGGCAAATTTCATTTTCTTGACCGCCAGTGCTGATTAGAGTGGGCTCGTCCGAGGCGTGTGTTCGCGTCTACCAGCCGCGCATCCGCTCCCAACGCGTTTCAATCTTGGGGCTGTCCCCGTTGACGACGCTGTAGAAGTCATGCTGGGCAGCCATCGCGCACGCATGGTTGGGCAGGATCCGGACCCGAGACCCGAGCGGCAGTTCGGGCATGGATTTCCCGGAACCGGCACGAATGGAGAGGATACCGTGTTCCTGGCTGGCCTGGGCCACAATCACATCTTCAAGCACGCGCCCCTTTTCGTCGCAGACCACGCCGTAACCCTGGTCGATCTGCTGGTTTGCGGTTCCCCGGTCGCGCGATAGCGCCATCCACCCAGCGTCAACCAGCACCCATCCATTTTCCGGCTTGGAGCCGATAACGGTGGCTAAAACGGAAATTGCGAGATCGTCGCGGTCGCAGACGCCAACCCCATGCTGGACGAGATCGAAGAACATGTAGACGCCGGCGCGCAGCTCCGTGACACCCTCCAGGTTCTGGGCGAAATGCGCTGTCGGCGTCGAGCCGACGCTGACGACCGGACAGGCGTGGCCATAAGCGCGCAGGATTTCAGCGGCGCGCACGGCGGCTGAACGCTCGTTCTCCGCTGCCTTGACCAGCGCATTGGGTGTGTTCAAGCCGTAGGATTCGCCCGCGTGAGCGAGAACGCCGACGAGCTTGGCACCGGCAGCGACAACCCTGTTGGCCACGTCGAGCAATCTTGGGTCGTCCGGCCTCAAGCCACCGCGATGGTCGTCGCAGTCCAGTTCGATGAGGACCGAGGGCGTCATGCCGGTGGCTTCGCGCACTCGGGCCAGGGCGTCGGCCTGGTCCACGCAATCGAGAAGCAGCTTCACATCGGCGCCGGTACGGCGACAAAGCTCCATGGCGCGCCTTGCCGAAGCCGGCGAGATGCCGACGGCATAGGTGATGTCGCGAAAGCCGTGGTCCGCGAAATACGCCGCCTCGGCGACGGTCGAGACCGTGATGGGACCGGGTCCCTGTGGAAACACGTCGCAAGCGACGTCGATGCTCTTGGCCGTCTTCATGTGCGGACGCAGCACCACGCCGAGCTTCTTGGCGCGTTCAGCGAGGCGTTGAATGTTGCGTCCGAGCCGTCCGCGGTCCAGCAGCAGGGTCGGCGTCACAAGGGCGTCGATACTCTTCGCCGTCGCGCTCCCTGATAGATTTGCCGCCCTATTGTCCATGACCTTGTTTCCTAAATGAACGACTGGTTTGCCAATGCGTACATGTGGGCCAGCCCGTCAGAAACGGGTCGTTGCCCTTTGACCATAGCGGTGGCACTGCCGGTCCGCTTGAGGCCGAGGCTCTCAAGCCAGTCGCCCAATCCATCCTCGGCATAGACGTCGATGCGAACGAATTGATCGCGAAGCTTCGAAAGCTGGGCCAGGATCAGAAGCCGCGCGTCCTCCACGCTTTCGGCCGCACAGGGGCCGACAACATAGCCGCGCCCGAACTTCCTGGCGATGGCGTAGCCGGCAACCCGCCCCGCGCGCTCGATAACGACGACCTTGCCCGCATCGGCGAGCGCAGCCACCATCGCCGTCCGGGGCATGCCGGTGGCCCGTTCGTCGAAGGCCTGGATTGCCGCGAGGTCTAAGACCGTCGCCTGACGGATGTCAGGGGTCGTCTGCGTCACGGCAACAGTCAGCGGGCCCTGGTGCTGAAGTACAGTGCCCCAGGCAGTGAAGCCACGCCGTTTATAGAGCGCGAGCCCCTCTTCGGTCGAATTGAGCAGCACGTGGCGCCCCTGTGTAGCCGCAAGCAATCCATCAAAGAGCCGGGAGCCGTTGCCGCCGCCTTGCGCGGAGCCGGTGACGATGATCATTCCGGCGGAAGCATAGGTCGGTCCGTAGCTCCAGGACATGGCCGTGCCGATCACGTGTCCTCCCCGCTCCAGGACCAGACCATTTCCAACCATTGCGGCAAATTCCCAATCCTCCAGGCGATAGGGCCAGCCCATCTCCTGCGACAGCTTCAGCGCGCCCGGCAAATGGCGGGGCTCCAATTTCATCAGCTCCATCTGGTTGCTGACGATGTCTGTGCCATGCTCAATTGCCATAAGTGCAACGCTGTCATTCGATCCAGGATTGAAGTCGCACCTTAGAGTGGCGTCCGGCGGACAGATTTCGCTGCTGTTTTGCGCTTTCAATTCAGCGGGATTGTTCGTTTTAAGCAGTTCCTCGGCATCCCAAATTGCGCAAATCAGGCGAGGACTATCGGGCACCTAGAATCGCTCCGCCTGGTTGCCCTGCGATCGGCCGAGGTCCGCATCGTTCGCTGTGGCGTGCGATTTCTGCCTCGGTAACGCCGTAGCTGCAACCAGCGATAAACGACTGACGCACATGGGGAATTTTGGATGATCTACATCAGCGAGGAGGAATCGGCCGCCCTTGTCACGCATGAGCTTGCTTTCGAGGCGGCGCGGAAGGCTCTCGTGGCAGCAGCGTCGGGGCGGAGCTGGGTCTTTCCTGCTGTTCTCGGGCGCACACAGGAGGCGACCAATACCTTCTCAGTCAAATCCGGTTCGTCGGATGACCTAACCGGCGTGAAAATCGGCTCCTTCTGGTCTGGCAACCCGGCACGTGGCCTTCCCCGCCACAACTCCACAATCGTGCTGCTCGATCAGCATTCAGGTCAGCTCAGCGCCGTTATCGAGGCCGGAAAGGTCAACGCCTACAGGACGGCCGCAGCCGACGCGGTTGCGGCCGATTTACTTGCGCGCAAGCGAGCCAAAGTTCTGGCGATATTCGGCGCCGGCAATCAGGCGGGCTTCGAAGTGATGGCGGTGGCCCGCATCCGCCCAATTGAAACCGTGCTGGTCGTGGCGCGGCCTTCGCCGCAGCTCGACGCTTTTGTCGATCAGATCGGCGAAAAAGGCCTGGATGCGCGCGCTGCCTTGCCGGAAGAAGCCGTGCGCGCAGCCGACATCGTGGTCACAGTGACACCCTCACGCGAACCGCTGTTCGATGCCGCTTGGGTGGGACCCGGAACCCATATCGTCAGCATGGGGTCGGATGCCCCGGGCAAACGCGAATTGCCGAGCGAATTATTTCCCAGGGCACGCCTGTTTTGTGATCTGCTTTCCCAGTCCGTCCAGATCGGCGAGTTCCAACACGTGCGCGACGACATCGACGGCGGCGTACTTGCGGTGACGCCAATCGGCGACGTCGTTGAAAAACGTGCTCCCGGACGCCGCTTCGACTATGAAATCACTGTCTTCGACAGTTCCGGTATCTCTCTCCAGGACCTCTACATGGCCGACGCGCTGATCCGCGCGAAAGCGTCCCACCACTGATCGGCCTCGCACCGACAGGTCCAGCCCCGACGAATTTTTTCCGCTGCACTGGAAAAAACCTTTACAGCCGAGCCGTGCTTCACGGCACCGCATGAGCTCAAGACTCCGGCCCACCGCCAAAGACCATATGGCAACCAAGTCCCAGATTCGATAGCCCTGAGTGAGAAACCAGCGTCATCGTCGCCATCAGAATTCTGCCCTGGACGTTCATGCCCGCAGATGGCGAGCCTTGGAGGGAGCCGCAAGCGCCGCCTACCAATCCATCACCACCTTGCCCGAACTGCCGCTGCGCATCGCATCGAATCCAACCTGGAAATCATCGATGCCGATACGGTGGGTGATCAGGCCTGAGACGTCGAGCGGGCCCTGGACCAGAGCTATCATCTTGTACCAGGTCTCGAACATCTCGCGGCCGTAGATGCCCTTGAGATGCAGCATCTTGAAGATGACCTTGTTCCAATCGATCTCGAACCCGGTCGGCGCAATGCCGAGGATGGCGATCTTGCCGCCATTGTTCATGGTGTCGATCATGTCGCGGAAGGCGGGGGCTGCCCCCGACATCTCCAGGCCGACATCAAAACCCTCCGTCATGCCGAGCGCCGGCATCACGTCGCGCAGTTTTTCCTTGGAGGCGTCGACGACATGCTGGACGCCAAGCTTGCGCGCAAGATCCAGCCGAACCGGATTGATATCCGTGATAACGACCTTCCTGGCGCCGACGCATTGCGCCACCAGCGCGCCCATGATGCCGATCGGTCCGGCCCCGGTGACCAGCACGTCCTCGCCGACCAGATCGAAGGACAATGCGGTGTGGACCGCATTGCCCAGGGGATCGAAGATCGCGGCGATCTCGTCCGGCACATCGTCGGGGATCGGCACGACATTGTGCTGCGGGATCGCCAGGTACTCGCCGAAGGCGCCCGGGCGATTGACGCCGACGCCGAGCGTGTTGCGGCACAGATGCCCCCTGCCCGCGCGGCAGTTGCGGCAATGACCGCAGACGATGTGGCCTTCGCCCGACACACGCTGGCCGACCTTGTATTCGGTGACCGCGGCGCCGAAATCCGCAACGGTGCCGACGAATTCATGGCCGGTCACCATCGGCACGGGCACCGTCTTCTGTGCCCACTGGTCCCAATTGTAGATGTGGACGTCGGTGCCGCAGATCGCGGTCTTTTTCACCTTGATCAGGACGTCGTTGGGGCCGATTTCCGGCACCGGCACCTCTTCCATCCAGATGCCCGGCTCGGCGCGAGTTTTTACAAGTGCGCGCATCATGTTGGACATCAGCTAATCACTCCGAGTTCGCGGCCGACCTCACCGAACGCTGCAACCGCCCGGTCGATATCGGCTGCCGAATGGGCGGCCGACATCTGCGTCCTGATCCGGGCCTGGCCCTTGGGCACGACGGGGAAGGAAAACCCGATCACATAAATGCCGCGCTCGAGCAGCATGTCAGCCATCTGCAAAGCCAGCGCGGCATCGCCGATCATCACTGGAATGATCGGGTGGTCAGCTCCGGCCAATGTGAAGCCGAGCTTTTTCATGCCGGAGCGGAAGCGCTCCGCGTTCTCATAGAGACGTTCACGCAGCCCTTCGTTCCTCTCGATGATGTCGAACACCTTAAGCGATGCCGCCGCGATCGCTGGCATCAGTGTGTTGGAAAACAGATAGGGTCGCGAGCGCTGGCGCAGCCAGTCAACGACCGGCCTGCTCGCCGCCGTGTAGCCACCCGAGGCACCCCCCAGCGCCTTGCCTAGCGTACCGGTGATGATGTCCACCCTGCCCTCGACGCCGCAATATTCCGGCGTGCCACGGCCATGCTCACCGACGAGGCCGACAGCGTGGCTGTCGTCCACCATCACCATTGCCTCATATTTTTCTGCGAGGTCGCAGACGCCCGCCAAATTCGCGATGATGCCGTCCATCGAGAAGACGCCGTCGGTGGCGATGAGCTTGAAGCGGCTGCCTTCAGCCTTTTTCAGTTCTTCCTCAAGGCTCCCCATGTCATTATTGGCGTAGCGGAAGCGTTTCGCTTTGGAGAGCCGCACACCGTCGATGATCGAGGCATGGTTGAGCGCGTCGGAGATGATCGCATCCTCTTCGGAAAACAGCGTCTCGAACAGGCCGCCGTTGGCGTCGAAGCAGGAACCGTAGAGGATCGTGTCTTCCATGCCGAGGAAGCTCGATATCTTTGCCTCGAGCTGCTTGTGTTCCTCTTGTGTGCCGCAGATGAATCGTACCGAGGCCATGCCGTAGCCGTATCGGTCGAGCGCGGCCTTCGCCGCCTCGCGCAGCTCTTCGCTGTCAGCGAGGCCGAGATAGTTGTTGGCACAGAAATTGAGCAGCTTTCGGGCGCCAACCTCGATTTCGGACCACTGGGGCGAGGTGATGACGCGCTCGCGCTTGTATAGGCCCTCCGCCTCGATCTGCGAAAGCAACTCGCGAACGCGGTTGTTGAGAGTCGGTGCCATCCTGCTTTTGCTTCCATTGGTGATCTTCGCGGTCTTGCTCATGCGATTTCTCCCCTGTGCACGCGTAACATGCGCTCGCAGTGGCTCGGATCGTGTGCTTTGAGGATTGCAGCCTCCCGAGGCTGGTGCAGGTCCCAGAGACGCGATAGCCAAAAGCGAAATGCTCCAGCGCGTTGCATCGCGGGAAGCAATATGCGTTCGGCTGGAGTAAGCGTTCGAACGGACTCATAGGCGCCTAAGAAAGCGGCTGCTCGCTCACCGTCTTGGCTGCCGGTGCAGTCATCGACGCACCAGTCATTGAGGCATACGGCAATGTCAAATAAGAAGGCGTCGCATCCGGCGAAGTAGAAATCAAAGACGCCGGTCAGCTGACCACCGTCAAACAACACGTTGTCACGAAAGAGATCAGCGTGCACCGGCCCCTTGGGTAGTTGCCGGTAGGTGGAGGACTGGGCAATTTGGTTCTGAAAGGCCAATTCCCTTGTGAGCAGCGAGCACTGTTCCTCAGATACCCAGCGGCCGACCACAGGCACCACCTCGTTCCACCATTCGAGACCACGCGGATTGACCTGGTGTCGTGGATAATCGGTCCCAGCCAAGTGTATTCGCGCCAGGGTCTCCCCGATAGAGCGACAATGCGACACTGTCGGTGCTGTCACGCTCTCGCCAGGAAGCCTGTTGACGACCACCGCAGGGCGATCTTTCAGCGAATGAAGGATTTCGCCTTTGACGTTGGCAACCGGATCCGGGACCGGCAGGCGCCGCGCCGCAAGGTGCTTTATAAAATGGAGGTAGAAAGGCAATTGTTCGAATGTCAGGCGCTCAAACAAGGTGAGCACATACTCTCCGGTTTCGGCATCTACGAAGTAGTTCGTGTTCTCAATTCCGGTCGTGATGCCGCGAACAGAACGCGGCCAGCCTAGACCCAGCTCCCCAAAGAAGGCTGCGACTTCGTCGAATGACAGCTTCGTATATACAGCCATGGCGGAAATAACGATCTCCGATTGCTCAAGCAGTTCTTCAGCAGGCCGCACCCTGCACGATTTCGGCGATGTAGGTCTTTACGGTCTGCGCATCGGCGGGAATGACCTTAAATCGTCTCGGCAAATCTTCTATTCCATCGAACCGTTCTGGACGATCTGGCTCGCGGCCCAAAGCCTCCCTGATGGTCCCCGCAAATTTGACCGGCAGGGCCGTCTCGAGCACGATCATCGGCATCTCCGGAACGGAGTGCCTGCGTGCGACCGTGATGCCGTCAGCAGTGTGTGGGTCGATTAACGCGTTGAAGCGGCGCCACGTGTCACGGATCGTCTCCAAGCGGTCGGCGTGCGTGCTCTTGCCGCTGTAGAAACCAAAACGAACCGCCACCTGCGCAAAGGCGGGATCACCACTGAGATCGAACGATCCTCTTCCCCCGAGCTGGTTGTCGAACATTGATTTCGTTCGGCTCGCATCGCGACCGAGCAGGTCGAAGACGAAACGCTCGAGATTGGAGGCCTTGGAAATGTCCATCGATGGGCTTGATGTTTCATACGTGTCCGCTCGGCCCCGCACGCGATACACGCCGGTGCGGAAGAACTCATCGAGCACGTTGTTCTCGTTGGTTGCAATGACGAGACGGGATACGGGAAGTCCCATCATGCGCGCGACGTGACCAGCACAGATGTTTCCGAAGTTCCCTGAAGGAACGGTGAAGTCGACCTCTGATGTGTTCCCCGCGGTGACCTGGAAGTAGGCGGAGAAATAGTAGACGACCTGAGCCATCAGCCGGGCCCAATTGATCGAATTGACGGCGCCTATCCGGTGGCGCCTCTTGAAATCACCATCGCCGGACACGGCTTTCACGATATCCTGGCAATCGTCAAACACCCCTTCGATGGCGATGTTATGGATGTTTTCGTCCTGCAGGCTGAACATCTGGGCTTGCTGAAAGGTGCTCATGCGTCCGTGCGGCGACATCATGAAGACCCGCACCCTCTTCTTGCCGCGCATGGCATATTCCGCCGCGCTGCCCGTGTCGCCACTGGTCGCCCCGAGGATGTTTAGTTCCTCACCACGCCGCGCCAGTTCATACTCGAGCAGATTGCCAAGCAACTGCATCGCCATGTCCTTGAACGCCAGCGTCGGGCCGTTCGACAGTTCCGCCACGTGGAGACACGTCTCAAGCGCGCGCACCGGCGCGATCCTGGTGGTTCCGAAAACCTCGGGCGTATAGGTCTTTGCGCAGATGGCCTTCAGATCGACGGGCGGAATATCGTCGATGTAGAGCGACAGGATCTCGAAGGCGAGGTCCGGATAGGACAGCCTTCGCCACCGATCCAGCATTGGGTCATCCACAAACGGGTACGTCTCGGGCACATAGAGCCCGCCATCCGGCGCCAGACCTTCAAGCAGGATCTCGCAGAACTTCCTGCGTTCGGAATGGCCGCGTGTGGAGATGTAGTGCATGTGATGCTCTTCCCTGTAGACGCGATCGTTCAGCCGGGCCGCAGCGCCGCATGGTCAATGGGCCGCCAGTTTTAGCGGTCAGCGTTGGGCCCGCCACCACGCGATCTTGTCCTGCAGGCCATAGCGGCGATTGTTTGTGCGCGTCAGGCCTGACTTCCGGCTGATCTTCAGATAGCGGCGATGTCCAGCTTCGAGCCGTCGACCAGACGCGACAGGCGGAATGGTGTAGGATCGACGCAAGGGGTGTCGTTTACGACAAGCTCTGCGGCCAGATAACCAAGCCCCGGGCCCAAACCGAAGCCGTGGCCCGAGCAGCCCGCCGCGAGGACGAGACCTTTCACCGCATCCACCTGCGACACCACAGGCACTGCGTCGGGCGTGCAATCGACGAAGCCGCCCCAGGCACTATCGATCTCTATGTCGCCGAGTTGGGGGAAGGTCTTCCGGACACTCTCCACGACTTGGCTTACCAGCCATTTTAAGGGTGGAGGATCCAGCACCCGATTCTGTTCGAAGATCCGATCGTCGCTGGTCAGCAGCGCCGGCATTGAGTCCGGCCCCGAAAGGAACGATTGACCGATGCCGAGCCTGACGTTCTTTAGGCGACGCAAGAATTGCGGCATGAATTCCCGGCTATACCGGATCGCTTGGGGCGTGATTTCGAGATTCGCCTTGCCGCTGATCGCAAGCGTATAGCTGCCGTCCAGTCGGCGCGTGATCGTGCAGTAGGGTGTGGAGACCGCCTCGCCTATGTTGATTGTCGGGGTGGAACGCAGCGCGGTCTGCCGGATGCTCGCTAGGGGGAAACTGATCCCGAGCGGCCTAAGGAAGCGCGAGGACCAGGCGCCAGCGGCGCACAGCACCGCGCCGGTTCTGATGTAGCCCTTCTCCGTGTGCACGCCCGCGATCTTGCCGTTGGCCAAGTCGAGCGCCCGCGCGGCGCATTCCTGGTGGATGGTGGCGCCCAGAGCTCTGGCCCCATCGGCGATAGCCGGCGCGGCGAGCGCAGGTTCGGCCTTACCATCCCGATCTGAATAGGTCCCGCCGACCCATTTGTCGCGCGCTTCGGGGACGCGCTCGGCCACCTCCGCCCGGCTCAGCATGCGGGTGTCGACCTCGTATTCCCTGGCGACCTCGCGCCACCTTTCCCAGCCGGCGAGCACAGCCTCGTCGTGAGTCGCATAGACGAGACCGCAGCGTCGAAATCCAAGGTCCCGATTGATATCGCGCGTCAGCTCGTCCCACAGTCGCATGGAGATCACCGAGAGCGGCAGTTCGCGCCGATCGCGGTTCTGCTGGCGGCACCAACCCCAGTTTCGGCTCGATTGTTCACAGGCGATGTGGCCCTTCTCTAGCAGAGCCACAGAGAGGCCACGCTTCGCCAGGAAATAGGCGGCCGTAGAGCCGAGGATGCCGCCGCCGACGATGACGACATCGACTTCGGCCGGGAGACGCTCATCGCTGTGAATGCGTTCGACTCGGGGCGACATGTTCCAACCAACCTCGGCTGCCATGAAGGCGGAAGCAAAGTTCCGATCAGCCCTTCATCGCATCGTGCGCTCGAAAGAATGTGCCGAAATCATCTAGGACTTCGCCAGATGTGCGCGCTTTTGATCCCTTGATCGATACGAACTGCTCAGGCCCGACCGAGTTCCAGTTCGGCGCAGGGCGGCGTAACCTGCTCGCGAGTCCGTTGGATCGCGCTTGAGGGTCTTGAGCCTGCGTGCGAAGTTGTAGGCGGCAACGAAGTCGGCGAGGTGTTACCCGAACTGCTCGTGGCTCTCCTAGCAGAAGCGTTTGACCGTGGCGTCCTTGATCGTGCGGTACATCCTCTCGACCTGTCCATTGGTCCAATGATGCTTGGCCTTAGTCGTACGGTGCTCGATGTCGTTCGTGGCCTAGGCATATTCGAAGGCGTGCGCCCAGAAGCGTTCGCCCGTTGGCTATAGCCCCTTTGATCAGCGGCGCGGCCGAGCCTCCGGCATTGGGTGTGGTGAACTGCTTCCATCGTCGGTGAGCACTGAGTGGATTTATAGGGAACGGCCGCGATCAACCGGAGCAGGAACTCTCGGGAGACGACAGTGGTGGCCTTCTCATGCAATTCCATGAAGGCGACCTTCGAGGTACGATAGATGGCGACGAACTTGTGCTGCTTGCCCTGATGCGGGATCGTCGGCTGCAACGCATAGAAGCAGTCATCCTGCGGCGGCAGCGTATAGCGTCGAAAGGCGACGATGACGGCCTCTTCATCGACCGTGAGCAGGGTCGACCGCGCCTCCTTCGGCGCAATCGGCAGATCGAGGACACAGATTCGACTCTGCAACTTCGCGACGGTCTTCTTCCATAGCGCTTCGCCGGCGCCGTCAAGCTCCGCGGTGCTCCAGCCGGGCCGCAGCGACGAATGGTCAAAAAGGCCGTCACCTTTGGCCTCAGCGGCTGGCGCGCCAGAAGGCGATACGGTCCTGCAACCGATAGCCCTGGATAATCGCAGGCATGAACCACGGAGTGCCGCGATAGAGCGGGATGGCGGAAGGCGGTCGAAAGTCGAACGCTGTGCGCGACTGCTCACCATGCCCGATCAGCTTGTGGGCCGCACGCATGCCGATCCATGGCGCCCAGACCACGCCCGAACCGCAGAAGCCGGTGGCATAGACCACACCTTCCTTCTCGAAGATTCGGGGCAGCATATCGCGGTTCATCGCGACGTTGCCGAACCAGCAATGCGAAAGGCGCACGTTTTCCAACTCCGGGAAAAGGTTCACCAGGCCCTTGCGTAGCAGAAGTTTCGGCGCCACCGGATCGCCGACGCGAGAACTGTCGCGCCCGCCCAGCAGAATGCGTTTTCCGTCGGGCGAGGGACGATAATAAAAACCGAGTTGCCGGTTTTCGGTGATCGTCATCAGCTTCGGCATCAGTTGCGCCATGACATCGGGCGCAAGTTCCTCGGTCACGATGATCCGGCTGCGGACCGGAACCAAGCGGCGACGCAGGAAGGGAGCGGCGCCGTCGGTATATCCATTGGTGCAGACCAGAACCTGCCGTGCATCGACCGTCCCTGCCGAAGTCACCACGCGGAACCCCGAACCGTTCCCCTCGATCGACTTGACCACTGTATGCGAATGGACCGTCAACCCGGATGCGAGCGCCACCCGCAGGAGCTCAGCGTGGAACTTTGCGGGGTGCAGCCCGCCAATGTCCATCCGAACGGTTCCGCCGCGGTAGAAGTCGGTGCCGATATAATTTCGCTGCTCGGCATGCGGAACGGCGTAGGACTGGATCCCCAGTTTCTTCGCCAGTGTCTCGGCGCCACGCGCCATTATCTCATACTGTTGATACCCGAAAGCGCCTTTGAACTGGCCAACCAGCCGGAAGTCGCAGTCGAGCCCTTCGGTCTTGATGAAGTCGTAGAGGAATTCGCGCGCGATCTTGCCCTCGGCCTCGATCGCCATGGCCTTCTCTTCACCGAAGCGCCGGGTGATCGTGGCATGGTCCGGCCGGATGCTGCCGCTCGTAATCCCGCCGTTGCGCGTGGAAGCACCCTCGCCCGGATGCATAGCATCGAAAGCGGCGACCGAGCGCCCCTCGCGCGCCAGCACAAGCCCAGCCGAAAGCCCGGCATAGCCGGCGCCGACAATCACCACATCGAGCTTCTTTGCCAGCGGCTGCCGCGGCAGCGGCATGACGGGCGCCGCTTCCCACCAGTAGGGCGTGTTCTTTTCGGCGACTTTGGGCTCTTGCACGTGACTGACTTCTCTTGATGTTCCAGGGATTAAGAAAGCGGCCGCTCGCGGCACTTCAAATATGGTCGTCCCGGACGTCCAGCGCGTCACGCAGTCCGTCACCAATGAAATTGAAACTGGTCACCGCGATGGTGATTGCAGCTCCGGGAATGATGGCCAGCCAAGGTGCGCTGCCCAGATATTGCTGGGCGCCGTTGAGCATGTTGCCCCAGCTGGGCAATGGCGGCTGAATTCCGTAGCCCAGGAAGCTGATGTAGGCTTCCATTAGAATGGCGCGCGCGACCGTCAGGGTGGAAGCAACGATAATGGGTCCCATGGCGTTGGGCAGTATCTCGCGGAACATGATGTGGGTGCCGCTCAATCCCAGCATGCGCCCGGCCAGGACGAACTCGCGTTCCCGCAACGAGCGGACTTCCGCTTCCACGATACGGGCAACCTCCATCCAACTGGTGAGGGCGATGATGACGGTGATCATCACAGGACTGGGCTTCAGTGCCGCAGCCAGCGCCAGGAGCAGAAAGATCGAAGGGAACGACAGGAAGCCATCGACCGTGCGCATCAGCGTCGCCCCGATCCAGCCGCCGCGATAGCCGGCGATCACGCCGACAAGCGTGCCGACGAGGGTCGACAATACCATGGCGAAGAAACCCACCAGCAGCGAGATTCGTCCCGCCATCAACAATCTTGCCGCAAGGTCGCGGCCAAGCGGATCAGTGCCCAGAAAGTGGTGGCCCGTCAGCGGTGGGGCAAAGCGGGCCCGCAGATCGATATACAGTGAGTCATAAGGCAGTAGATGGGGGCCGAGCACGCAAGCAAGCACGAGGAAAATGATCATCGCCAACCCGAGCAGCGCCAGGCGGTGTCTCATGAAACGAAGCGCCGCGCGGTTGTTTGTCCATCGGCTTGGAGCTGCATTTGCGGTGAGAGCGGTCATATCGGCTGTCTCCTGTCGGGGAAGTTGCGCGCTCAAGCCAGGCGAATACGTGGATCGACAATAGCGACGACAATGTCGGCGATTAGGTTTCCAAGCAGAACGAGGATGGCCGAGAACATCAAAAGCCCCATCACAACCGGATAGTCGCTATAGCCAAGGCTATCCAGGAACAACCGTCCCATTCCCGGCCAGGTAAAGACGGTTTCGGTCACCAGAGCGCCGGTGAGAACACTGGGAAGCTGCATCCCGGCCAAGGTAATCATCGGCAAGAGTGCGTTGCCGACGACATGCCTCATCAGAATCCGCCGTTCGCTCAATCCCTTGGCCCGAGCCGTCTTGACGAAGTCCTGGCTGATGGCGTCGAGGGTCGCCGTCCGCATGTAGCGGCTCCAGATCGCGACATGGACCAGCGACAGCACGATGCTTGGCAGGATCAAATGGTGGAGATATCCCAGGATCGAGGCATCTCCGATCTCGGACATATTGCCCGCGGGCAGCCAGCCCAGCTTCAGGGAAAAGATGTAGATGCCGACGAGTCCGAACCAGAAGGTAGGGACCGACAAAGCGATCATGGCACCGACAGTCGCTAGATAGTCGAATAGCGAGTAGCGGCGTGTGGCGCCCCGAATTCCAATCCAGGCGCCAATGGAGATCGCAATCACGGTTGAAGATCCCATCAGCAGCAGCGTGGCGAACACGTGGCTGCCAATGATCTGCAATACCGGCGCTCCGTCGCGGAAGGAGTGTCCCCAGTCGCCCTGCAGCAGCCGCCATGCCCAGTCCAGGTATTGGATCCATATAGGCCGATCGAGGCCAAGCAATCCCTTCAGCCGCTCGATATCCTGCTGGGTCATTCCGGGATCGAGCCCGAATTGCGCCAGTGGGCCGCCCGGGAGGAGGTTCAGAATGCCGAAGCCGATGATCGAAACGATCACAAGCAGCACCAGGCTCTGCGAGAGGCGATTGAGCAGGAAGCCGCGCATTCTGAGTCCTCCGTTGTGGGTTGGCGATTTTAGGCTGTTGCCGTCGCCGCAGTGAAATCCGGCGACGGCAATAGGATGGATCAGGCCTTCCAGCGCCAGTCTGCGGCATGCCACGACGCGGTGCGCGTGTTGGCATTGGGCTTGAAACCGTCCAACCCTGCCTTGCGTCCGAGCACGTTGGTGATCGCTAACAGCGGCAGGAAGGGCAGATCATGACGCACCACTTCCTGCACGCGGTTATAGATCCCGTGCCGCTCTTCCTGATCGAAGCTGCGAGCACCCTTTTCAAGCAGGGCATCGACTTCGGGGTTGGAATACTGCCCGGTGTTCGAACCGTGCCCGCCTTGAGCAGCGATTGCCTTCGTATGGAGGCGGTTTGTGGCGTCGGGGTCCGCGGCAATCAGATAGGTAACGCCCACCATGGCGGTGTCGAACTGCGACTTCAGCCAGAATTCGCCCCACATGACCGCAGCCGGCAAGTTCGAGATCGTCATCTCGACGCCGATCTCGGCAAACGTCTGCTGCAGGAACTGCTGCGTCTGCTCGCGAAGATTGTTGCCTGACGTCGTCGAATTGGCAAAGGACAGTCGCACTCCATCCTTGGCGCGAATTCCATCCGGGCCTGGCGCCCAGCCGGCCTCATCCAGAATTTGTCGCGCGCGGTCCATATTGAATTCCTGCGCGGGCAGGTTCGGATTGTAGTAGTAGGACTCCTTCGGCATGAAGGTCTCGGTGAGAGTGCCCACGCCGTAATAGATCGTGTCAACGATCGCTTTCCTGTCCATTGCGGCGTAAAGCGCCTGGCGCACTGCCAGGTCCTTGAACTGCGGGCGCCCCAGATTGAGGTAGATCGACTCCACGGATGCGCCGGTCTCCAGTGTCACCACGCGGTCTGGCAATTCGCGGGCTTCAGCATAATGGTCGGCGGTAATGTAGGATTGATCGACCAGGTCGACGTCGCCGCTCTTGAACTGCGTGTAGAGCACCGTCATATCGGGGATGTATTTGAAGATGAGCTGCTCGACATAGGGGCCCTCGCCGGCATGCTCGGGGTTGGCGACGAGCTCGATATGGTCGCCGGCTACCCGTTGGCTCCACTTGAAAGCGCCGGTGCCGATCGGCGCCTGGTTGAACGCCGCTGTATTCGGATCGCCCTCTTTCCCCAGGATGTGCTTGGGCACTATGAAGGTTTCGGCCAGGAACGACAGATAGGGCGCAAAAGCCTCCTTCATCCGCCAGGTGATCTCGGTGGGCGAAACCACCGTAATGTCCTGCACGAGCGAATGGCCGCTTGTACGCCAAGCGCGAAATTTCGGGTTGGTGATGAGCTCAAGGGTGAATTTCACGTCCTCGGCCGTGAAGGGCTCGCCGTCGTGCCAGCGAACATTGTCACGTAACCGGATGCGCCAGTTGAGACCATCCTCCGAAATGCCGCCGTTCTTCTGGCTTGGCACCTCGGCCGCGAGGTTCGGCTGAAGGACACCTTCGGCATCCATCCTGACCAACGCATCGAAAACCGAGAAATGGACCGCGTCATCGACTTCGATATGCGCCATCAGCGGATTGAACACCGTCGGCTCTTGTGAGAGGCCGACGACGACGCGACCGGCCGGGCCCGTGGCAGGGGTCTTGGCGAAAGCGGACTTGCCCAGAAGATTGGGCGCGATCAAGCCTGCAGCCCCACCTAGCGCCATCAGTCGGAGTGCCTGGCGTCTCGAATAGTTGGATGTAGTCGTTGCATTTTTGGTCATCGTAGTTCCTCTCTTGTTATTTTTCATGCGTTTGCTGCAATGGGACGGGCATTGCCTGGCCGCTCCCCCGGAATCGCCGCCACGAGTTGGCGCGTGTAGGCTGCTTGCGGGTTCAGGAATATCTGCGAGGGCGGTCCGCGCTCGACGATCCGGCCCTTCTGCATCACGGCGATTTCATCGCAGATTTGGCTGGCGACTCGCAGGTCGTGCGTGATGAAGACCATCGATACGCCAGTCTCGCGCTGGATCTGGTCCAGAAGCTGCAGGATCTGCGCCTGGATCGACACGTCGAGCGCGGAAACCGCCTCATCGGCAATGAGCAGCTTCGGTTTGAACATCAGCGCGCGCGCGATGCCTATGCGCTGGCGTTGCCCACCCGAGAACTCGTGCGGATAGCGGCCGAAGGCGCCGACATCGAGACCGACATGGGCCAGGAGCGCCCGCGCTTCCTCGCGCGCTTGGGCGTAAGGCATTCCGTGTGCCACCGGACCGACCGTGATGATATGGCCGACCGTTGAGCGTGGGTTCAGAGACGCGAAGGGATCCTGGAAGATCATCTGGATCCGCGGTCGAAGTGGGCGGAACTTCGCTTCGGAAAGCTTGGCGATGTCAGATCCCTCGAACAAAATCTCGCCGCCGTCGCTGTCCAGCAATTTGATCAGAAGCCGGCCCAGCGAGGATTTTCCTGAACCGCTCTCGCCTACGACGCCCAGGGTGCGGCCTTGCGCCAGTTCGAACGAAACCTCGTTCACCGCCATCACAATCCGCTGCGCTCCGAATAGCGCGCTGCCGCCATGATAGGTCTTCACCAGACCTTCGACTTTCAGGATCGGCTCCTTGCTGGCGGCTTCCGCACGAGGGCGATCTTCGCCGGTCAGATGCGGTACGGCCGCGATCAGGCGCTGCGTATAGGGATGCTTGGGCGACTTCAGCACCTGCTCGGCGCTGCCCTGCTCGACGATGTGACCTTTTTCCATCACCACGACGCTGTCGGCGATCTCCGCCACCACGCCAAAATCGTGGGTGATGAACATCACGCTCATGCCCTTGCGGCGCTGAATGTCGCGGATCAACTCCAGAATCTGTGCCTGGGTGGTCACGTCGAGCGCAGTGGTTGGCTCATCGGCGATCAGCACCGTCGGCTCGAGCGCCAAGGCCATGGCGATCATGACGCGCTGTCGCTGCCCGCCCGAAAGCCGGAAAGGGTACTGATGATACATGAGTTCGGGATCTGGCAAGCCCACTTCGGTGAGCAGCTCAATGGCGCGGTCGCGGCAGGTTTTTGGCGTGCCGTATCCATGCGCGGCCATGACCTCGTCAATCTGCGCGCCCACGGTCATCAGGGGATTGAGCGCCGAGAGCGGATCCTGAAAGATCATCGACACGACCCGACCACGCAGGTTGCGCAGCTTGTCGGGCGACATGCCGATGATGTTCATCCCCTCCAACTGTATTGAACCCGATGAGAGGCGGATCACCTTGGGCAGGAGCCCCATGATCGCGTTCGCCGTGACCGACTTGCCTGATCCGGACTCGCCTATGATGCAGAGGATCTGGCCGCGTTTCAGATCGAACGAGATATTCTCGACCGCATGGACCCGCTCCATCCCGGCCGGCAGGCTTACGGTCAGATCGCGCACCGAAAGCGCTATGTCATGGGGGGCAACAGCCTGGATGCTTGCGACCATCTGGATCAGATCCCCTTCAACCGAGCGGGTCCACGCTGTTGCGGACCGCATCATCGCCCTTTGAGCAGAAGCGCCTCACCGCAACAGCCGTAGCCTGGGCATCTCGACGCTTCGCACGCTGAGGCCGCGAGAGACGGGTTCTGCTCATCCAGGCCACTCCCTTATGAAAATCCGGCCGTGTACCGAACTGTGTTCCCTTTTCTTGGAGAACTCACCGATGGGGCAAACTGTGCCTTATCGGATGTCCTCTGGAGCCTGCCCGCCATAAAGAGGTTGGCTCCGTTCTTTCAGCCAGTTTGACTGTTCTGTTTCCGCAGAGTCATCGAAACTTGGCCCGCGAGCAGCACGAACTTCTGAAAAGAGCGTCCGAATTGGCATTTCACTCTGTTTGGCCTGATGATGATAGCGTGGGATAGGTGAGAGTCTGAGAGTGATTGCCCCAAAAATGAATGAGCAATGAGGCCAGCCGCCGTGCCGACCTGTCCAAGGCGGGCACGGCATTCCTTGTCACAGGAATTTGCACGATCCGCCGCGCCGGGATTTTCCGCATTTGAAATGGATTGGCACCCATCCAGGCGTTGAAGGTAGGTAGTAACCGGCGTCACCTGTACGAAGCCCGTGATGCGCCCATGCGATGCCTCATCAGGATGCCTGTAAAATGGTAGTGCGGAACCAAGCACGGCAAACTGTGCCGCTCATCGAGAAACTCTACCCGGCCTATCAATGCTCGGTTGCTGCTTTTCGATGCCGGTCGACCACATTCAGCTAGGCGAAGCTCGCAGGGCGCTCTTTCAAAGGTGCTGGGGGCTCAGGCCGCTGAACTGCGCTTGGAGCCACTCTGCGAGTTCAAACTCCACACCTTGCAGTTCACTCGACCCCAACCATATCAACCCATATTGACTGCCGTCGGGGTCAAAGCCAGCAGGCGCCGCCAGGCTTCCTCGTTCCACATCGTCAACCGCGAGTACGAGCGGACTGAGGGCTACACCCAAGCCTGCGGACGCTGCCTCGACGATCAGCGCGTGATTGTCGTAGTATCGCATTTCTGTGGGTCGACGCGCCGACGGATGGGTCTTCAGCCATTGCGCCCACGCGTCAGGTCGAGTCTTCGACCCGAGAGCGAGATAGTCGCCACGTTCGAACGCTGGCACCACTTCCGGCCTCATAACGGGCCCAACCGTTTCGGGGAAAAGGGTCCGGACGTTCCATGTCTCGGGCACAGCGAAGTCCAGCCGTCGAATAGCGAGATCGACCTGTTTCTTGCGAAATTCCACAAGCCCACCACCCACGGAGAGGTGGAGGGCCATGTTCGGATGCGCCACTTGAAGCGCCGCCAGGCGCGGAATAAGCCAACGCATGGCAACTGAAGGCTCGCAGGAGAGCACAAGGGCATTCTTCCCGGCATTGGCGGTACGCAGGCTTTGCACTGTGGTGGCCAACTCACCGAAGAACTTCCCGAGAGTCAGGTTGAGTGTCTCGCCAGCCGGGGTGAGCCGCAGGCCTCGCCCATTCTTTTCAAACAACCTGACCCCGATGTCATGGGCGAGTTTGGTGATACGGCGACTCACGGCGCCGTGCGTGAGCGCAAGCGAGTCTGCTGCAAGCCGGACCGAACCCAGCCGCGCTGTTGCTTCGAACGCTCGCAGGTCGTCGAGCGAAGGTATGTCCGAGCGATCCATCAGTGACAATCTATCACCGATTTCGTCAGAAACTATCGCTATTCATACTTGGCGACGTTTTGTTAATTGATGCATGCGCACCCATCATCAACCCAGCATAGCGGTCCTCGCCGATGACCTCACCAGCGCGGCAGATGGCGCAGCACCTTTCGTCGCCCGCGGCTTGACTGCATCGATCGGCAGACGCCAGCTTCCGAACCAAGCGGCAGCGGTAATCGCAGTCGATAGCGGTTCGCGGTCTGCTACTTCGTCGCAAGCGTTCGAGGCGGTCGCTCGATTGACCGCACGACTTGCCAGCCGTGCCGTGCTCTATAAAACGGTGGACTCCACTCTACGCGGCCACGTAACGGAGGAGCTTGAAGCATGTTTTGCGGCGAGCGGCCGCAAATCGCTGCTCTTCGCGCCGGCGTTCCCCCAGGCCGGACGTACGACAGTGAGGGGCATTCAGTTCGTTGACGGCATCCCGGTGTCGGAAAGTGCGTATAGCCATGACCCCGTGCATCCCGTGCGGCATTCCGCGCTAGTCGACCTGGTCCCCAACTGCATCAAGAATGTCAGGCTGCTTGATGCAGAAACGCAGGAAGAACTCGATTCGCAGATTGCTTCCATCGAGGATCCAGAGTCGGTCCTTTGGGTTGGTTCTCCCGGAATGGCTGCAGCCCTATCGCGGCGTTTTGTGCAAGCGAAGACCCCACCGCCATTGCTCGATGGCATCAGTAGCGATGTCTTGGTCGTCATTGGGAGCGCAAATTTGCGCAGTCATCAGCAGGCAGACCAACTCCAGGAGGTCAGGGGCGTGATGCTGCTGCGCGGACCAAGGGCGCGCGAGGCGGACTCGGCAGCGGTGCTGCGCCGTATCGCACAAGACGCAGCGCAAGAGCTTCAAAGCCCACGCTTCGGCGCTTTGATCGCCACCGGCGGCGACACGATGGACGCGATCCTGGATCTTCTCAACGTCCGTGAGTTCGAGATCCTGCAAGAACTCGATCCCGGATTCCCACTTGGTCTCGCCAGGCTTGGCGATGGGCGCTCGCTCCTGTTCGCGATGAAGGCCGGTGGCTTTGGCAGTGACGACGCCCTGACGCGCGCCGTCGCGCGGATACGTGGAGCAACCCAATGAAGAACATTCCCCCGCTTGCTCTCACGATGGGCGACGCCTCCGGCATTGGACCGGAGATCGTGGCGAAGGTGCTTGCGAAGGGCGGCGAACGCGTCGTCGTGTTCGGCAGCTATGTTGTCATGCAGGATATTGTACGCCGGCTCGGGTTGAACATCGAGGTGCGACGCATCAACGCTGCCGATGCAGCTCAATTCGAGCCGCGGCGAATTGAAGTTATCGAAACCACCCGCATTACCGGGTCCCCACCAATCGGGCGTATCAGCGCGATCTCCGGGCAGGCGGCCTTCGACGCCATCGTTGCAGCGATCGCAGCAGCGAAGTCCGGACAAGTGAGCGGCATCGTCACGGCCCCGATCAATAAAGAGGCGATGGCCAGCGCGGGAATCCGCTACCCCGGCCATACCGAAATTCTGGCCGACTACGGCGGCGCCAAGCGCGTGGCGATGATGCTTGCGAACGATGACATCCGCACGGTGCTCGTCACGATCCACACGTCGCTGAGCAAGGCGATCGAACAGGGCGATTTCGACGCTCAGCTATCCGCCATTCGGCTCGCCCACGACGGTGGAAAAGCTCTCGGCTTCGCGATCCCGCGTGTCGCCGTAGCAGGTCTCAATCCGCACGCAGGTGAAGGCGGCCTCTTCGGGGACGAGGAAATCCGGATCATACAACCTGCAATCGACGCGGCCCGAGCCGAGGGCATCGACGCCACTGGCCCTTATCCGGGCGACACCGTCTTCATGCAAGCACGTCAAGGCCGATTCGATGTTGTGGTGGCACAATACCACGATCAAGGGCTGATCCCTGTGAAGTATCTCGGGTTGGAAAAGGGCGTGAACATCACGCTTGGCCTGCCGTTCGTCCGCACCAGCCCAGATCATGGCACGGCCTTCGACATCGCGGGCCGGGGGATTGCAGACCAGGCCAGCTTGGAAACGGCGCTTGCCTACGCCAAGCGGCTGGTAGCGGCGCGAACCAAAACGAACTAGATTCGAAAGGAACCACCACCGATGGGGTTACGCTTTATCTTCATGCTTACGCGCAATGACCGCACGGTTCCGGACGCGTCGCAGCAACTTCAAACCGCGCTCAGCTTTGGCGTGCGGCACATCGGGTTCAAGGACATCGGCGTGCCGATCGAGCAGCTGAAAGGCCTCAATGCAGCCATCAGGACGGGCGGTGCAACTTCCTATCTGGAAGTCGTGTCACTGGACCGCGAAAGCGAAATTGCTTCGGCAAAGGCAGCTGCCGCAATCGGCGTTGACGTTCTTCTTGGTGGCACGCGGGTCGACGATGTGCTGCCGATCCTCAGGGACACCGGCATCCAGTACTTCCCGTTTCCGGGTCGGATTGCCGGTCATCCGAGCGTGCTTGAAGGCGCCATCGACGAAATTGTCGAAAGTGCCAAGACGATTGCAGGGCGCGATGGAGTGCATGGCCTGGACCTGCTGGCATACCGTTCGGCGCAGAACGTGCCCGAGTTGATGAAGGCTGTCTGCGCTGCGGTCACCAAGCCTGTCTACATTGCAGGTTCGATCGACACCCCTGAACGAATCGCAGTCGTCCAAAGCGCAGGCGCAGCTGGTTTTACGATTGGGACTGCGGCTTTGGATGGCAAGTACCCGGCCAATGGGAATGACCTACCAAGCCAACTCACCGCGATCATTCGCGACGTCGCTGCCCTGAACAAGCACCTTTCGCCAATTCACAAGAAGAATTTGTCAATTGAGTTTGCCGGGCTGCACGCGCCTTGGGAGCCTAAAGTCGAGGTGCATGTCAACAACATGCAAATCCAGGTCGCCCTGTTCAAGGGAAGCTCTAACTGGTCATTTCGGCAGCACGACGATCAGCTGTTCTTCGTTCACCGGGGACGCCTGCTCATGAAATTTCGTGACCGTGAAGAGATCATCGAACCCGGAGAGTTCATCGTCGTTCCATATGGCGTTGAGCACAGTGCGGTGGCCTTGGGCGAGGAAGGATGTGAAGTGTTGCTGGCAACGTCAACCGCTCTACCCTGCTACCCACCCGCGGGAACTGATCTCGCACACTCTGAGCGATCCCAGTTGACTGCTTAGCACGACGGAACCGACTGCTAGGTTTCAGTGAAATCATGACGCAAGGCGCAAGAGCAATCATGACCGTGGCTATAGTGCTGCATCGCGCCGACGGCGCACCCGTTGCAAGCTCTTTCCGCAGGGCAGCGTTCGGCAAGGACGACCCCTTGGTGGGGCATCGCGAAATCGCCTGGGAAGGACCGGACTCGATGATCGTGGGCCGAACCAGCTTTATTGGTGAGCTCGAAGTCGCAAGCTTCCCCCACATCGAAACCATCGTCGTGGTGGAAGGAGAGCTGATCCCCACGGCGACCGGGACGGCCCGCTGGTGCTCGGGCCGCAAGCGGCGTTGTCATCGGATGTGGCACCGCGCTTCGGATCCAGAGCGGATCAGGCGTGCGGTTTTCGTTCTGCGCAGCCGCTTGCGACAAACCGACGAAGCCCGGCCTTGTCCAACTGTTCGCCGACGCCGACATCAAGCCGTCTGCTTCGCTACCGGCCGAGGCCTTGCTTGGCCCGGCCCCGCAATGCCGCAGCGACAACGTCTTCTCCAGCGACGGCGCGGATTGCCATGCGGGCACGTGGGATTCGACCCCATAGGCCGCTTACGCAATCGACGCCCCTTCACACGAGATGGCTTTGAGGCTTCAGCCTACCTCCCCTCTGTGAGGTGGGACGCCAGCGAGCTTTTCACGCAATAATTTGCATGTCCTAAGGCTCACTAACCGCAGGATATTCCGTCCAGGCACACAACTCCGCAGCCTGTCTATTCTCGGCGCGGGTTAGAATGCTTCAGAGTAACCGGAGTCCCGTAGATGCCCGCGCCGCTAATGCACATCGAGTGCAGCCCTTCCCTGCCCCGCGAGGCGGACGTCGTCGTGATCGGCGGCGGCGTCGTGGGCGTGTTCACGGCGTATTATCTCGCACGCCGCGGCTTCAGCGTCGCCCTGGTCGAGAAAGGGCGGGTGGCCGCCGAGCAGTCCAGTCGAAACTGGGGCTGGTGCCGCCAGCAGAACCGTGATGCGCGCGAGCTGCCGATGGCGACCAAGAGCCTCGATCTCTGGGAGAAGGTGGCACAGGAGACTGGCGAGAACACTGGATTTCGCCGGTGCGGGCTCCTCTATCTCTCACAAGACGAAAATGAGCTGGCGGGCTGGGCGAAGTGGCGTGACGTCGCCGGGACAGTGGGCGTTACGACGCATGTGCTGAGCGCGGAGGAAGCCACCGAGAAGGGCAAGGTGACCGGACGCAAGTGGAAGGGCGGCGTTTTCTCACCGACTGACGGAACGGCGGATCCGTCCAAGGCAGTGCCGGTTGCCGCCCGCGGTATCATGGCGGCCGGCGGTACCGTCCATCAGCATTGCGCGGCGCGCGGGCTGGAGTTGAGCGCTGGCAGGGTCAGTGGCGTCGTTACGGAAGCGGGAACCATCCGTACGAAGACCGCGGTCATGTCCGGAGGCGCGTGGGCTTCCTCCTTCTGCAACCAGCTTGGTATGCGCTTCCCGCAAGCTGCCGTGCGTCAATCCATTCTAGCCGTGGCGCCAGGCGCAAGCGGCCTGCCCGATGCCCTGCATACAGCGAGCGTCTCGCTGACGCGGCGCAGCAACGGTGGATACACGCTGGCTATCAGCGGGCGGGCTCGCGTCGATCCAACGCCGCAGCAGTTCAGGTTCAGCCGCGAGTTTATCCCGATGTTCGCCCGCCGCTGGCGCAATCTCGCCCCGGGCGCCTTCGAGGGCTGGCGCCAAGGCCATGAAAGCCTGCGCAAATGGGGCCTTGACGATATTACGCCAATGGAACGGAACCGGATTCTCGACCCGAAGCCCGACATGGGACAGATTCGACTGACATATCGAAGAGCCTGTGAATTGATCCCCGAACTCCAGCGCGTCGCAATCTCCGATGCCTGGGCGGGCTATATCGACAGTACACCCGACGGCATTCCCGCGATCGGTGAAGTGGAGGGGATTCCGGGCTTCATCCTGGCGGCGGGATTCAGTGGTCACGGCTTCGGCATTGGCCCCGGCGCGGGGCATATGATCGCCGACATCATTACAGGCAGCGAGCCTATTGTCGACCCGCGTCCTTATAGGCCCGAACGCCTGAAGACCGCTGCGTGGGGCAAGGTCGCTGAATTCTGAGAAGATCAACTTACAGGTAACAATCGGTCGCACACGAGATTAAGGCTGCGAGCAGCCGTGCTGAAAACAGGGAAGTGACGATGCGCGAATACGAGATTGCCGCCATTCCTGCCGACGGGATCGGCCCGGAGGTGATCGCCGCCGGTCTCCAGGCGCTTGAGGCGCTGCAGCAGCGCTGCGGCGACTTCAAGCTGCGCGTCCAGCACTTCGACTGGGGCTCGGACTACTACAAGGCCAATGGCCGGATGATGCCCGAAGATGGAGTGGCGCAACTGAAGCGCTTCGATGCCATCTTCTTTGGTGCGGTCGGCGCTCCCGATGTGCCCGACGACATCACGCTTTGGGGTCTCCGGCTGCCGATCTGCCAAGGCTTTGATCAATACGCGAATGTGCGGCCGACCAGGATATTGCCGGGCATCGTTTCGCCGCTGGCGGGCGTTGGCCCCGGCGATCTGGATTGGGTGATCGTGCGGGAGAATTCGGAGGGTGAGTATTCCGGCCATGGCGGCCGTGCCCACCGCGGCCTCCCAGAGGAGGTCGGAACCGAAGTCGCGATCTTCACGCGCGTCGGGGTCACGCGCATCATGCGCTATGCATTCCGGCTGGCGCGGTCACGGCCGCGAAAGCTCCTGACTGTGGTTACGAAATCCAACGCGCAGCGTCACGGCATGGTAATGTGGGATGAAATCGCAGCCGAGGTGGCGCAAGAGTTCCCTGACGTCTCGTGGGACAAGATGCTGGTTGATGCTATGACGGTGCGTATGACACTCAAACCTCGCAGCCTCGATACGATCGTCGCCACCAATCTTCACGCCGACATTTTGTCGGACCTTGCGGGCGCGCTGGCGGGCAGTCTCGGCGTTGCACCGACCGCCAACATTGATCCCGAGCGGCGCTATCCCTCGATGTTCGAGCCAATTCACGGATCGGCCTTCGACATCGCCGGCAAAGGTATTGCCAACCCGGTCGCCACCTTCTGGACCGCTGCCCAGATGCTCGAACATCTGGGCGAAAGCGCAGCCTCCGTCCGGTTGATGAGCGCAGTGGAAACAGTGACCAGTGAGGGCGTGCTGACGCCGGACGTGGGTGGCACAGCGACCACGCAGGACGTGACGGACGCCGTCTGCCGGACGATCCGCAGTTCGAACGTGTGACAGGTTTGCGATGAAGCTCGACAAGATCGACATCAAGATCTTATCCCAACTGCAAAAGAACGGGCGGGTCACCAACGTCGAGCTTGCCGACCTGGTCAACCTCTCGCCGAGCCCTTGCCTGATGCGGGTGAAAAAGCTTCAGGCGGAAGGCTTCATTACCGGCTATTCCGCCCAGATCGATGTGTCCAAGCTCGGACAGACTCTAACGATCTTCACCGAGGTCACGCTCAAGCACCATCAACAAAACGACTTCGCGAGGTTTCTCACAGCCGTTCAGAAAGTGGATTCCGTCATCGAATGCCATCTGATTTCGGGCGGGTATGATTATCTTGTGAAGTTCGTCACAGCGGGCATAAGCGAGTATCAGACGATCATGGAGCGCATGCTCGAACTGGATATCGGGATCGACAAATATTTCAGCTTCGTCGTGCTGAAGTCACCGATCGTAAAGTCCCATTTGCCTCTCGATGTCATTTTCGACAAATGAAAAGCCGCTCCGCGGTCTGAACACCTGGAGCGCGCGCCGGTGTTTTCTTCTGCTGAGGTCCCATAGCTGCAAATTGCTTGGCACCTGGCGGAATGCGGCACCACCCTGAGGGTTTGCTTCGTCCCCGCTCGGCGTCTGCCGCCTGGACGGGGGAGCTCCGGCGATGGCGAGGATCAGCCCTTCATCGCCGCCCGCACATCCTTGTCTTCGAGGGTTTGATCCAGCGTCATCCGGGTGCGTTCCAGGATACCATCGATTTCGTCGTCCGTGCAGCAGAGCGGTGGTGCAAAGCCGAGAATGCCGCTGTTGAAGGCGCGAATGACAAGGCCATTCTCCCAAGCGCGGTCGAAGATGCGGCGTCCCGGATCTGCCGCCGCCGGCAGCGGCGTTTTGCGCGCCTTGTCGGTCACCAGTTCGACCGCGGCCAGCATGCCGCGACCGCGAATATCGCCAACCAGCGGGTGATCGGCGAGCGAGCGGAGGCCCTTCATCAGGCGCCTCCCGGCCTTCCGGCCGTTCTCGAGCAAGCCATCTTCATAGAGACGCAGGCATTCCAGCCCGACCGCCGCGCTCACCGGATGGGCTGAGTAGGTATAGCCGTGGCCGACAGCCGTTTTGCCGGCCCCGTCCGCGATCGTATTGTAAACATGGTCGGTCATGAAGACGGCGCCCATCGGCACGTAGCCCGACGTCAGTCCTTTTGCCGTGGTCATCAAATCCGGCACGACCTCGTCTTCCTCACATGCGAACAGGGGCCCGGTGCGGCCGAAGGCGGTGATGACTTCGTCGGCAACGAACAAGACGTCGTGTTCTTTGCACACGGCGTGCAGTGCCTTCAGCCAGCCTGCCGGTGGAACCAGGACACCGCCCGAACCCTGGATGGGTTCGGCGTAGAAGGCCGCGACGCGATCAGCACCCAGTTCGGCGATCTTGTCCCGCAGTGCCGCGACCGATGCGTTGATGATCGCCTGCGGGTCGGAACCGACCGGATTGCGATAGGCGTAGTGCGAAGGTATCTTGTGCTGCCAGTCGTAAGGCACGCCGAAGCCAGCATGGAAAGCCGGAAGCGCGGTCAGACCTGCGCCAACCGTAGAGGATCCATGGTAGCCATACTCGACCGAGATAAACTGGTCTTTTCGCGGCGTCCCCTTGGCATGGTAGTAATAGCGAACGAAACGGATCGTGCTGTCAATCGCGTCGGAACCGCCCAGCGTGAAATAGACATGGTTCAGATCGCCAGGCGCCAGTTCGGCAAGGCGCGCTGCGAGACGAATGGCGGGCTCAGATCCTAGCCCGAAATATCCTGTCGCATAAGGAAGCTCTCTTAGCTGCTTCGCCGCTGCTTCGACGACGCTTTCTTGCCCGTATCCGATGTTGACACACCAGAGACCCGCGAACCCGTCCAGCAAGGTTTTCCCGCTTGCCTCGGTCACCGTTGCGCCCTTGGCGGATTTGAGCACCCGCACGCCCGTTTCTTCATGGCTCCGATAGCTTGAAAATGGGTGAACCAGATGTGCACGATCGAGTTCGATCAATGAGTTGGCCAGCATTTCTTCCTCCGATTCAGCCTAGCGCCTGACTAACGAGCGCATAAGTTTGGTGTGACCTGATTTCGACCTTCGGCTCGTCTGCGGTTCGTCGCATCGTGATGCCACCGCCGACGTGGGCCAGCCCGCGACGGGTGAGCCACTCGCCGAGAGCCGTGGATTCGTCGGTGTCGATACGGACAAACTCGCCCGCACTGTCGGCCAGCAGGAAGTCGATCAGGCATCTCGCTTCGTGAAGCTTCCTCCCCACCACCGGCCCAATCACCAGCCCTCGGCCAAACCGACGAACTGCGGCAAACGCCTGAACATTGCCTTCATCGCGAACGACGGCGAACTTCGCGCGCTCGCGCAACGAGCGCATGAGCGCCGACCGGTCATGACCAAACGCCGCGCGATCCAGAGCAACAAGGCGCGCGTGGTCGCCGTCCTTGCCCCATGACACATGTGCCGGTGCGTCTACAGACGGCGCCAGGCCCTGGTGTTGCACGATCTTGCCGGTCGCGACGAATCCCAGCTTCTCGTAGAGCGCGAGCCCTTCCTGCGTCGCCACCAAATAGCAGGTGCGCCCGCCTGCCTTGGCAAGCGCCTCCTCCATCAGCTTGCGACCGAGCCCGCGACCACGCATTGCGGCATCGACAATGACCATGTTGACGGTGGCGGCATCGTCGCCATAGGGCGTCATCAAGATCGTCCCCACCACTCGTCCTTCCTCCTGGACAACGACGCCTTGGCTGAGCGATTGCATCAGTTCCCAGTCTTCACGACGGTGCGGCCATCCAACATGACGTGACAATTCGAGAGCATCCCTCAGATGCGCGAATGTCATCGTTTCCAGCGTAATTTGCTGCGTGGTCATGGTTCAGTCCGGGCCTGAATTCTCTGAGCTCAAGGTAGGCTGCCGCAGACAGCAGTTCCTTCCGACCAGGAGCTGAGCGATAGGTGTTTTGACTTTCCTTTGCCGCCGGCGCCGCATGTTATGCGGACGGACAGCGGGCCGATCGCGCTCCCCTCGCAGACCGAAACGGTCTCGGGCGCAACTCTCTGCCAAGGCTCTACCGCGATACGAAACAATCTGCTTCGGGGCGCATCGAATGCGGCGACTCGTCTTGTTCGGCTCTCATTATGATCCTCGCTGTTAAAGGCACGCAGTGCCGAAAGATTGGAAGGATCGACGCCCATGACCCAGTTCAGACCGAAATACATCATTTTCGACTGCTACGGCACGCTGACCAACTTCGACATGGCCGGCGCGGCGCGACGCGTTTATGGCGCGCGACTATCCGCAACCGTGATGGCGCAGTTCATCAAGGACTTCTCGGCCTATCGTCTCGATGAGGTTCTTGGCGCCTGGAAGCCCTACAGCGAGGTCGTGCACAATTCCGTGGAGCGCGCCTGCAAGCGCAACAATGTGACGTTCCGGCCTGAGGACGCCCAGCGCATCTATGCGGAAATCCCGACATGGGGTCCGCACCCGGATGTACCGGCGGGGCTGGCCAAGGTCGCCAAGGAGATTCCGCTGGTGATCCTGTCGAACTCCATGAAGAGCCTGATCATGTCGAACGTGGAGAAACTCGGCGCACCTTTCCACATGGTCATCACGGCCGAGGAGACCGGCGCCTACAAGCCGCATATGAAGGGCTTCGAGTATATGTTCGACAAGCTCGGCTGCGGCCCGGAAGCCGTTACGCATGTGTCGTCCTCGTTCCGCTACGATCTCATGACCGCCTATGATCTTGGCATCAAGAGCAAGGTCTGGGTGAATCGCGGCCACGAGCCCGCGAACCCCTTCTACGAATACACCGAGATCAAGGACATCGGCGGTCTGGCCGGCGCCGTCGGGCTGGAGCCCGTTCGTGAATTCGCCTGAACGTCTGTTGTTAGTGCAGTCGCGCCAGGCTGATACCCTCCCACCACGTTAATGATCACTGGTCGCAATACGGAGAAAGGGGCGGTTTTCACCGCCCCTTTCTTGTTGTTCCAACACTTTGGAAGCTGCAGGTGTCTCCACCTGCTTGCAAGACAACTAGTTAAGTCCGCCAACATGAAGCGTCTTGACCTCGAGATATTCCTCGATGCCGAGCTGCGATCCTTCGCGCCCCACCCCTGACTGCTTGACACCGCCGAAAGGCGCAACCTCGGTCGAGATGAGGCCGGTGTTGAGCCCGACCATGCCGAACTCCAGCGCCTCGGCCACACGCCACGAGCGCTTGAGGTTCTCCGTATAGAAATAGGCAGCAAGGCCAAATGGCGTACCGTTCGCGATCGCGATAGCCTCTTCCTCCGTCTCGAAGCGAAAAAGCGGCGCCACCGGACCGAACGTCTCTTCCGATGCCAGCAGCATCTCGGTCGTAGCCTCTCCCAGCACGACGGGCCGTGCATATTGCTTGCCGTCCGGCACTGTCTCGCTCTGGGCGATGATCCGCGCGCCTTTCGCCTGTGCATCCGCGATATGACGCTCGATCTTGTCGATCGCGGCCGCGTTGATCATCGGGCCGATCTCAGTGCCGTCATCGGTCCCTGCGCCAACCTTCATCCCCGCTACGCGCTGGCTCAGCTTTTCGGCAAAAGCGTCGTAAACGCCCGCTTGCACCAGAATCCGGTTCGCGCAAACGCAGGTTTGACCCCCATTGCGGAACTTGGATGCGATCACCCCCTCGACTGCATTGCCCAGATCGGCGTCGTCAAACACGATAAAGGGCGCGTTGCCGCCGAGCTCGAGGCTGAGCCGCTTGATGCTATCGGCCGCGCCACGCATGAGCAGCGCTCCTACGCGGGTCGAGCCGGTGAACGAGATCTTGCGCACCGTCTCGTTGGCCATCAGTTCGTTGCCGATTTCGGTGGGCATGCCGGTGACAATGTTGATCACCCCGGCCGGAATACCTGCCCGTTCCGCCAGAACGCCGAGCGCCAGCGCCGAGAATGGCGTGAATTCCGACGGCTTAATGACAACCGTACAACCCGCGGCCAGCGCCGGCGCCACCTTGCGCGTGATCATCGCGTTGGGGAAATTCCATGGCGTGACGATGGCACAGACGCCGACGGCCTCCTTCAGCACCAGAATGCGGCGCTCGGGCGTTGGCGACGGAATGGTCGAGCCACCGATCCGGCGTGCTTCTTCGGCGAACCATTTCACGAAGGAGGCGCCATAGCGGATTTCACCGCGTGCCTCCGCCAGAGGCTTGCCCTGTTCCAGCGTCAGCAGCAACGCCAGGTCCTCTTCATTTTCCCGTATCAGGCTGTGCCAGCGTTCCAGAAGCGCTCCGCGTTCGGCATGGGTCCTGGCCTTCCAGTCCTTGAACGCCGCCTGGGCTGCATCTATTGCAGCCCTTGTCTCATCTCGGCCCATGTCGGGCACGGTTCCAAGCACCTCCAGACTGGCCGGATCGGTCACATCGACAGTCGCGTTGCTGTACGCATGCTGCCAGACATCGCCAATCAGCCCCCGCTGGCGAAACAGATCCCCATCTTTCAGGAAACCAATCTTCGTAATTGCGTTCATGGTCTTTTCCTCTGCTCTTTCAGCTTAGTCCTGCCAGCACGGCCCGCGTGATTGCTTCAGTGCTGTCCTTACCCGCAATCGTGCCTATTCCGCGTGCGGTTGCGGACTCGATTGCCGACATCACTTCGGCCGCGGCCTGCTCCTCGCCCAGATGCCCGAGCATCATGGCGCCGGACCAGATCGCGGCGATCGGATTGGCGATGCCGAGATGCGCGATATCAGGTGCCGAACCATGGACAGGCTCGAACATGGAGGGCGCGCTGCGATCGGGATTGATATTGGCGGAGGCGGCGTAACCGAGTCCGCCCTGGATGGCCGCTCCAATATCGGTGAGGATGTCGCCAAAAAGGTTCGAGGCGACGATCACGTCGAGGCTTTCAGGCGCCAGCACCATGCGGGCGGCAATGGCGTCGACGTGGTAGGGCGAGACCTCCACATCGGCATAGTCTTTCGCGACCTCGCGCGTGACCTCATCCCAGAAAACCATGGAATGTCTCTGCGCGTTGGATTTGGTGACGGATGCGAGCTGCTTACGACGCGTCCGCGCCTGTTCGAAACCGAAACGGAGGATTCTTTCGACGCCCTCACGCGTGAAGATTGCCGTCTCGATCGCGACCTCTTTGGTCGTACCGGAATGAATGCGCCCACCGGCGCCGCAATATTCGCCTTCCGTGTTCTCGCGGATGCACAGTATATCGAAACCCTCACGACGAAGGGGGCCCTGAACGCCTGGCAACAGCCTGTGCGGCCGTATGTTGGCATACTGCGTGAATCCTTTGCGGATTGGCAGGAGCAGTCCGTGAAGCGATACGGAGTCGGCCACCTTCGCTGGCCATCCCACAGCGCCGAGGTAAATCGCATCGAACTTCCGCAGCATCTCGACGCCGTCAGGCGGCATCATCGCACCGGTTTCCAGATAGTAGGCGCACGACCATGGAAATTTCGTAGGATCAAGGGCGAAACCGCCTCGCTTTGCCGCCGCCTGCAGCACCTGCCATCCCGCCTCGGTCACATCCTTGCCGATGCCGTCGCCGGGAATAAGCGCTATCGTGTAAGCCTTCATTGAGATCCTCCTGGAGACCGATGGGCACCGAAGGTCGCAGCTTGCTCAACACGGCAGCGACATTCGGCATCTCGTACCTGGTTTCATCGGAACAATAGTCGACAGCACGCCGCATTTTTCGCCGAGAATGAGCCGCCCGGCCGCGTCGAATCGCGTCGGGCGGAACCTGGAAAGTCGATTGTTC
Source organism: Mesorhizobium sp. BR1-1-6 (assembly GCF_020165355.1). Lineage (NCBI taxonomy): Bacteria > Pseudomonadati > Pseudomonadota > Alphaproteobacteria > Hyphomicrobiales > Phyllobacteriaceae > Mesorhizobium > Mesorhizobium sp. BR1-1-6. The sequence goes on from NZ_JAIUHZ010000003.1 coordinate 99,303, forward strand.
TGGAACCGCCGCGCGGACTATTCGGCCGGACCTTGAGCGTTGAGCTCAGTCGTAAACGCTGACGTAGATCTTGCGCACGGTTTCGATCGTGCGCCAGACGCCGACAAAGCCGGGCTTCATCACGAAACTGTCTCCGGTACGGTAAGTCTTGGTCTCACCGCCCTTCTCCTCGATCTCGACGAGACCCGAAACGATGTGGCAGAATTCGCAGGTAGTGCCCTTGATAGAATGCGTCTCGCCGGGCGTCGCCTCCCAGACGCCGGTCAGGACCTTCTCGCCTTTCGAGGCATCCTGCGCCCACGTCTTGAAGGATGGATTGCCCGAAATTAGCCGCTCTGGAGCCGGTAATGCCTGCTTCGGCGCGAAGGCTGGATCTGTGTCGATCGTGATCAGAAGTGACATGTCATGTTTCCCTGTTAGTAGCCGAGTGTCCGATCGACGAGGCCGATCAGTTCTTCCCCGGCGCGGTGGCGCCGGATATTGTCCACGACGGATTGCGCCGCGGAATCTGCTTGCGTTATGGAAGCGATGTGCGGCGTGATCGCCACCTTCGGGTGCCGCCAGAGCGGATGGCCGTCCGGCAGCGGCTCGGGATCGGTGACATCGAGCATTGCGGCATCAAGGTGCCCGCTATCGAGAGCCTGAAGCAGGGCGGTTTGGTCTAACTGCGGCCCGCGGCCGACATGCAGCAGCCTCGCCCCGGCCGGCAGCAGGGAAAAGAGTTCCGCATCGAGAATGCCACGGGTTTCCTCCGTCAGCGGCAGCAGGCAAACGAGAATATCCGTCCGTGCGAGGAAACCGGCAAGCTGATCCGCTCCATAGAAGCAGGTGACGCCGTCGATCTCCTTCCTGCTTCGGCTCCAGGCAGCGAGGGGAAAGCGAAACGGCAGCAATCGCTCGATAGCCGCCTGCGCCAGCATGCCGAGGCCGAGAAAGCCCACGCGGCGCTCGGCGGCTTGCGGAGCGGCAAGACCGAGCCACGACTGGCGCTTCTGCTGTTCACGATACGCCACCATATCCCGGTGGAGATTCAGCACGCCGAGAACGACATATTCCTGCATCATGCGAATGATGCCGTCCTCGACCATGCGCACCAGCTTCACCTCCTGAGGCAGGCTTTCACGCTTGAACTGGTCGACGCCGGCGCCAAGCGAAAACAGCACTTCGAGATTGCGATAGCGCGCGATGTCATCTGGTGCCGTCCAAGTCAGGAGGTAGCGCACCTTCTCCGGGTCGACACATTCGCTGCTGTGGAACAATTCGACGTCCGGGAGCTCGCGTGCGAAAACCTTGCGGAAGACTGCTGCGCGCACCGGGTCGGAATTGAAAAGAAAAGCCATGAAACCGCCCTCTCCCGCTATACGGCAAGGCGCTTGCCGAGACGCTCGATCATGCTCTGGCAGGCAACAAGTTCGCCGATCTCAATATATTCGTTGGCACGATGAGCCCGGCTGATATCGCCGGGACCGCAGATGATCGCGTCGATGCCGGCCTGCTGATAGAGACCAGCCTCCGTGCCGTAGCTCACCGCAGACAGAGGCTCCCGCCCCGTCAACTCGGTCAGAAGGGCTGCCAAACCACTCTCCTGCGGGAGCGAAAGCCCCGGATACGCGCTCAGCTCATGCCACGCCACGTCAAAGCCGCTGTCACCGAGCGCGATTAGCTGGGCCTTTACCGGCTCAAGCAATGATGATGGGGAAACACCAGGCACGGCACGGACCTCGATATCGGCGGTGCAGCGATCAGGGATGATGTTGACGGCTTGGCCGCCAGCGATGACACCAACCTGCAATGACGAGTATGGAGGCGCGAAATCCGTGTCGAACGGCCCATCCGCGAGGGTCTGACCATAGGCCACGATCTGCGTGACGAGACCTGACATTGCATGCACGGCATTCAGTCCCAGCTCGGGCCGTGAAGAATGGCCGGACCGTCCTATCACCTCGAGCCGCGCGGCCGCCTTGCCTTTGTGCCCCCGCACGGCTTCCATCCGGCTCGGCTCACCGATAATCGCGCCAAGCGGCTTCTCGCACAGGCTTGGCAGGGCGGCGATGAGATGCGGCACACCACGGGCACCCGCCTCCTCGTCATAGGAGAATGCGAGATGAATGGGCCGCTGCAAGTTCGTCGCCGCAAGCCGCGGCAGCGCGGCCAGCACGCAGGCAAGAAAGCCCTTCATGTCGGAGGTGCCCCGGCCATGAAGCCTGGCGCCATCGTGGCGCAGAACAAAGGGATCCGAGTTCCATTCCCGCTCACCGGCCGGCACGACATCCAGGTGGCCCGACAAGATGTAGCCGCAGGCCCGCCGCGGCCCGATCGTGACAAACAGGTTGGACCGGTCGCCTTCGGGGCCGCAAAGGACGGTCGTTTCTGCTCCGGCCGCCTCGCAATATTCACGCACCCAGTCGACGATCGCGCCGTTGGGCGAGCCCACGACCGAGGGGAACGCGATCAGCGTCGCTAGAATTTCTTCGACATTCACCGGGCGCCGCTCCACTCGCACTTCGCTGGATGCGACAAGTGTGGCAGCAGGCGAGAGCATTCCGTGCCGAATGAAGCTATGCTTTGGCCGAAGATTTCGAATATTGGCCCGGAACCAGCGAAACCTGCTGGCTTTCGGGTGCAATCATAAGGCAAAGACGGCTGCGGCACCGTCAGCGACGACAGGACGTGCTCGCGAGTTGGATATAAGGAGCAGGTCGACTGAAATGCAGAGATCAGTGCGCCTGAAGTCTTTCGAACTGGTCGCGCGGGACATCGATGATGTTGACGTCGAGTTGCTGCACGCGCTGTCGATCTCAGTCCGCTGGCCGCATCGGCCAAAGGACTGGGATCTTCTGCGCCGTGCCGGCCGCGGCATTGTTGCCGTAGACGGCATTGGCCGGGTTTTCGGCAGCGCGATGTGGTTTCCGCAAGGGGACGATTTCGCCACCATCGGCGTAGTCATCACAACGCCCCGCACACAAGCGCAAGGAGGCGGCCGATGGCTCATGGACCAAGTGCTCGAGCAGTGTGGCGATCGCAATTTGGCGCTCAACGCCACCCATGCCGCCTATCCTCTCTATGTCTCACTTGGCTTCACGAGCGAGGGGATCGTATATATGCGCCAAGGAGAGGTTCCGCCGGCACTCCCTGCCCTGCCTGATTTGGAAGGTGAATTGCAGACGCTGCCGAGCGACAGGCTGAATGAGATCATCGAGCTGGATACGCGCGCGTTTGGCACAAACCGCGAGAGGCTGCTCGCATTGCTCTCAGCGGATGCCTCGATCTGCACTTTGAGCCGTGGCGGCGAGATCGTCGGCTACTCCATGTGTCGCGAGTTCGGGCGTGGCTACGTGATCGGCCCGATGGTCGCGCGCAGCGATCTGGACGCGGTCCATCTCACAGCCGTCCATCTGAGAAATCTTGCAGGACGCTTCGTCCGAGTCGATACCCGGGAGAAGGATGGCATGTTTGCCGCGTTTCTCGAGCAGTGCGGCCTTGGCATTGCCGAGACCGTTACGACAATGTCCAAAGGGCGTCGCTTCCTGAACCGGGAAGAAAACGGAGCGTGGGTTTATGGATTGGCTGGCCACGCATTGAGCTGACTGCGGCACCACAATGCGACCGAAAGGCGCCACTGCAGATTGTGGCAGTGCGGTTTCCACGACTATGCCTTCGTAGTGGCATTTCTGGGTTACCCGTTCCCTTGAAGATATCTTCGGTGTGGCCCATCCGCCATCAATCACTCTCGCATTGTTGCGAAAGGCAGCAAGCAGGCCGCCCTTCCCTCAGCCTCCGGATCGCAGCCGTCTAGGGGCTCCGTGACAACATCAGGCATCCTTTGGAAGCACCTGAAGGACCCGTGCGATGAACATATGGAACTCGGCCATGTAGTTGCGCAAGAACTCCTGCGTGGATTCGACTGTGACTTCGCCGCCGTCCGTGATCAGGCCCGGCGTGAACTGGATGTAGGCTTCCGGAGCGTTCATCTGCGGGGAGTTGCAGAAGCTCAGCACGCTGCGCAGGCTCTGCTGGGCCACGGCGGTCCCTATGGTTCCGGGCGAGGTCCCAATGACAGCTGAGGGCTTGCGGGCGAACGAGTTCTTGCCATAAGGGCGGCTGGCCCAGTCGATTGCGTTCTTCAACCCACCTGGGATCGAGCGGTTATACTCGGGCGTTATGAAAAGGACTGCCTCCACCGCGGCGATAGAGTCTTTGAAAGCGCGCGCGACAGGTGGAAACTCAGCATCGTAGTCGTAGCTGTAGAGCGGCAAATCCTTGAACGAAATCTCCGACATTTCAAGCTCTGGTGGAGCAAGCTGCACAAGCGCTTTCGCAAGCTTGCGATTGATCCCCTGCATGACGCTATGGCAAAAACATCGTTCAGCAGCTTCGTGCAGTCAAGCGCCTACGACACCAATGTAGAGCGCGGGCACTCTCGTGATGTCGCCGCTGGGGATATGTTGCCGCAGAACAGAGTTCACTTGAGCCCAGTGTCCGCCGAAGACAATCGAAGCGTATTCAGCGACAACATGGCGCCAGGGTTTACGACGGCGGTACGTGGCCGGACTGTGTGCGCCATCGGTGTTGGTGCCTAAGTACAATAGGTCCGAGAATCCCTCAGTCGGATGAAGTGAGTTCGTGAACTAAAAAAGGCCGGACTGATAAGCCCGGCCAGGTTTGAAGATAAATACCTCCTGAGGGGAACGCGTCGACGTATGGGGGAAACTCTCGACGCAACACCTATGTGGGACGTGTAGCTTCTCTTACAACGACAGGGTGGTGGACCACAATCGCTGCTCCGTCGAGCCAGGGACGCAAAGCTCGCTTTCGGTTGCCGAGCAGATGGGATAGGAACAGCGACTTCGCTTCTCGCTTCCCATAGATGCCGAGCGACGTCCGCCAGGCCCCGCGCGACGCGGTGGGGACTATCCAGGTCTATGTTTGTCTCTTCGACCACAAACGCCTGGACGGCCTCCTTGCGTCTGGGCTCATAACGGATCGCCGAGACGCAGGCATCGAGCGCCCCGCGGATCGTATGGCGCTGAACTTCGACCGTCTTCCATTTGCGATCGGCCGTCCTGGCCGTGGTTGCGCACTACGGGGCTAGTCAGCTTCGACCGTGCAATGGAGGCCAGCTTGATAACATGCCCACCCGCGTCACGCTCGTCCTCGCTGATGTGGCCGTTCGTCATCAGCCAAGCCAAGATCTGCGGTGCCGACATTGCCGTGGTCTTAGGTTGCTGGAGTTCGGCAATGTTGTCGTTTGCGGCTTCGAATGGATCCTGCGTCGGAGTCTCGTCGACCTGGCCGGCGCGGATGGCAGCGTGCATTAAGTGTCCTCGGTATGGTGGACTTGTGAGCAGTCGTATTTAGTGGTTTTCTAATTCAGCAACCTTGTACGGAAGGTGATCACATGGCGTCGCCTGTGTTTAAGATTGAGCTCGAGAGCGATGTCGAGTTCGGCGAGATGGTATCGTTGATGGGATGTTATAGTGACGAGGAATATAGGAGCCTTGTCCAACAGCGATGCAGTGATAGCCACCGTCGGGAAGTGCTCTTCCGAAACATCGCGTTCGTGGATGATGTCACGAATGCGTTCGCTCCATTGAATGCGAAAGTCGAACATGAGATCGCGGACGTCGAGTCTATCGTTAAGCGGAATAGGAAAGCGAACAAACTGTTTAACGAGATTGATCGGCTGGGTGGCTCTAGGGGCTTCGACGATCCTTTCGAGGAGACTTTCAAGTTCAGGGCTGAGCAGCACTTGAGTGGTCCCGAGTTTGCCGATCTAGCGAAAATCATCATCTCGAGCGGTGCCTTAGGAGCGGGAGGCGCCGCCGTTCTGAAAGCCACTAAAGACATTGTGATAAAGTGGCTCGACAACCGCGGAAAGAAGAAGGTGAAAATCTCGCTCGGCTCCGGGAAGTCGATCGAGATCGTAGGACCTATCAGCGACCGCAAAGTTTCCAAGATGCTGGGCTTTCTGCAGGAGGGGCTAGACGACATGCCGGAACCGGCACGGCCCAAGCTGGCTGGTGATCCAGATCCTCCAACCAAGCGGAGAGGTAAGGCTCCTCGATCGATCTGATCGCTCATTCAACGTTTCATTCCTTCTTCTGTGTCAACTTATCAACTTTTTGAACTTTTCCCAACGCCCGTACAGCAAAGGGGAAAGCCGTAGAAACCAGAATCTAAAACCAATGGGCAAGGTTCAATAGTAAGAGGTTTAAATATATTTTCTTCTCTATATGTATTATGTCTTTACGTTTCGTCATGTCACGCCTACTTTTCATACCGGCAAAGTTAGCAAAAAACTTCAAAAGTTCGAAGGCCATTTTTGCCACCCCGAACTTTTGAAGTTGTAGCCAACTTTTCGCGCCTCCAGAAGTTTGAAGGATGCTCGAGCGCCCGGCTTCGACCGACCCGACAAGTCTACCGCCTTCCCGGTCTCGATAAGCCATGTGAGCGCCTTGGCAACGTCTTCGCTGTCGGCCTGGCTGAGGCCCTCCCGCTGCAGCAACTGAGGCCAGGGCAAGGTCTTCTCCTCGGCCTGCGACAAAGCACGGACAATCGCCTTCCGGCTTCTGCCATGGATCCAGCCATGTGCTGTTCGGCACCGTCAGTGGTGGCCTGAATTGAACGGTGGACGATCGCCCATCCCCATCCCACGTCATGGGCGGTTATCACCGGGTCTGACGGACGCCATCGCCAGGAATCCGGCGAGGACCGTAGCCTTGTCGCCATAGCGGCGTCCGAGGGCGCCGCTAGGGAAGGCGAGCAGGACGCCCGACGCAAAATAGACTCCGATGAGGATCCCAATGTCGGCCAGACTCGCTCCGAGGCTTTGGCTAAGCTGCGGCGCTATGGATCCTACGCTGACGAGCTGGAAGGCGAAGGCGGCGCGAGCGACGAACAAGACAGCAAGAATGGTCCAGCGGCTTCGCACTTGAATCCTCCCCTGGGCTGACAATCGGCGCATGGTTTTCCATCAAATGCGTCGCCCACTCAGTCCAATCAATCATGATTCAATGTTTGCAGATCATGTCGGCCAGCAGCCCAGGAAAGCGCCTCTTCTAGCCGGTCGTCCCCCCAAAACGTTTCGCCATCCACGACGAAAGCCGGGGAGCCGAAAATGCGATAGCTGCGGGCCACATCCGTTTCAGCCTTGAGCCGCTCATGGGCGCGGGCGCCGTCGGCCTTGGCAATCACATCGTCGACATCATGACCGAGGGGAGTCAGCACATGCCCCAGATGAGCGCGACTACCCAGTTCCATGCCTTCCAAGTACCACGCCGTGAAGCTTGCGACGGTATAGGCCTCACACCAGCCCTCCTCGGCCGCCACCATGGCGACCCGGTTGGCCAGAAGGTCCGGATCGGTCGGCCAGATGGGCGCCCTGACGTAAGGCACGCGGTGCTTCGCCGCGCGCCGCTCCACATCGCGCCACATGTATTGCACCTTTGCCGTCTGGGTGCGGAGGGCAATGTTGTTCTCGGCCATGACGGTGCGGACATTGAAGGGGCGCCATCGAACGGCAACACCCGACTGTTTCGCCATAGTGTCAATGCGCATCACCGACAGATATGCGTAGCCGCTCCCAAAGAAATAGAAGAAGTCAATCTGCTTCATTTCCACCGCCTCCGCGCCGCAGCCAACTCGGCAACGAACCAATGAATCAGTCAGTGCTGTTAAGGCTGCACATGCGTATGAGCCATGACCCGTCGGCCTGTCGTTCGAAGACGTCGACAGACGTACCGTTGCCGACCTCCAAGCCCTCGGTATACGTGGCCAGGCACCAAGCCAACTCACCAGATTTGCCCGCGTGTATCACTGCCATTTTCTTGTGGGTCGCCTCCCTGTGCCCGTTCGTCCAGGTTGCGTGGAGAGCTTCGACAGCGTCGCGGCCCCGAGCAGGAGACGCGTAGGGCGAATGCAATTCGGCATCGGCCGTAAACATGGCGCCGCATGTTTTGGCATCGCCAGCACGATAGGCAGCCACATAGGAATTCCAGAAAACCTGCAGTTCCTCGTGGATCGACATGGGACGGCCCTCCGGTAGCCAGTTTACTATATTAGCGGTTTCTTAGATGTGCGACAATTCTCCCATGCTGGTCCGCCGCTGGCCATCTTCCCACCTAGCCGTTATCGCGGTGGCCCCGGGGTCGGTCTCCGCTTCTGGCAGTATGCGACCTCACACCGCGCACGGGTGCGCTTATGGGATGTCGGAAAGGCGGGCTCTACGTCTGAGTTCAGCGGAGATTAGATATTCAGGAGCAGACCGTCCACGCCTCGGTCGCCTCACCCCCTCCACACCGTAGAGCGGAGAACGGCCTGCATATGCTCTGCCAAGTCGAGTTCACCGCGCGCCTCGATCTCTAAAAGGTACCGAGCCTTGGCTAGGCGGTCCGCTTCCCCCACCGCAGGGTAGCCGCAGATGGCGAGCAGCGTCCTCTCCTCCTCCCGGCTGGCTCTGTCGGACTCTTTGCTTCCACCGCCCATGTTATGCAGGGCTTCACCGAACGCAGCATAAGCTATCTTGTGCGCCTCAATCAGCGCTAGCAGACTATCGGACGGTCCTCGGTCTCGATCTGACGGCTCAGTACCGATTGCCATTGCCGCAACTGTCGAGGCGACGACTGCGCTGCCAGAGTGGAGGAGCAAGGCGCGGCGGTTGATAAGCCACGACCACGCCGGCCGTGCGCTCGACGCTATGGAGATCGCCGGCGATGATTGGCAGCGCCGCGGCGACGATCGTCTGATCGATCACGGCGAGGAACATCGGCAGCATGATCGACGGGAACAGCGTCAGAAAGGAAGCCTTCGTGGAAGCGGCTTCGGCTGACGCAAGGGTGGGATCGCTGGCGGACATGGCTAATGCCGGGCGCAACGGAGTGGCCTGCCGGTCACCATGGCCGGTGCCCTCGCTGCGATCGGCAAGCTTGCCTAGGACGAGCAGCCGTCACATTGGCCGCCCGAGCCACATGTTTGCGGTGAAACAGGCTTGTGCGCATATGGCTGCCTCCCTCGCAGATTTTATGCAATCCTTCTATCATAGATCAAATTTTTGCTTGATGTATATAATGATGGCGTTCTATGTTGATCAAGGGAATAGCCGGGCGGGCGCTGGACGCAACGCCGGGAAGGTGTGCGCCCCGATCCAGAACGTCCGTCACGCAGGGAGGAACAGATACGCATGGTCAACTACATTACAGATGAAGTGAAGGCCCTGATCGGATTGGAATCCGAGTGGGAGGAAGGCTGCGATCCGGTCGAACGCGGCCAGATCCGTCGTCATTTCCAGGCCACTATGGACAATGACCCAGTTTACTGGGACGACGCGCATGCCGCCGGCACGAAATTCGGTTCGGTCGTCGCTCCGCCGCTGTTTCCCTTGCACGTTCTGCGGCCAGCGCCCGGTACGCCCGACCCGTTCGAACGCGCCGCCAAAGACCCAGACTTCGATGGCTCCGTGCGTGGCCTGATGAAAGGCCTCAAGCCCCTGCCCATTCCACTCACGCGCGTGCTCAACGGCGGCAACGAGGTCGAGATCTACCAGCAGGCGAAACCTGGCGAAACCGTTCGGGTCCGCTCGAAATATCTCGACATCTACCAGAAGGAGGGCCGGACCGGCACGATGGTCTTCCTGCTGACGGAGACTGTCTACACGAACGGCGATGGCGAGCTTCTGCTCAAGGCCATCCAGACGCGTATCCTGCGCTGACCGTTCGATTCCCGGAGGAACCCATGACACAAGTTTATTTCGATGACGTCGAAGTCGGATCGACCATCCCGCAGATCGCCAAGGGGCCGATGACCACCGCCCACATCATGCGTTGGTCGGCTGCCATGGAGAATTGGCACCGCATCCACTACGACAAGCCCTACGCAACCGAGCACGACAAAGTTCCGGACGTCCTCATCAACGGGAGTTGGAAGCAGCACGTGCTCTCGCAGATGTTGAAGGACTGGGCGGGCGCCGGAGGCTGGCCATGGAAGATCGCTTTCCAGTACCGCGAAATGGATCTGCCGGGCGACACCATCACCGGCTGGGGCAAGGTCACCGGCATGTCCGAGAAGGACGGCCTCGGCCACATCGAACTTGAGATCGGGCTTCGCAACTCGCGCGGCCTCGATTCCACCAAGGGCACGGCAACCGTTGTGCTGCCGAAGAGAGGCGGCAAGCCGGTCCCATACCCGTTTGTCGCACCGAAGGCTTAGGAGGCAACGATGAGCGATCTGCCCAAGAAAGTCACGATCTACGAAGTCGGCCCGCGAGAAGGCTTCCAGTTCGAGAAGAACTTCATACCTACGGAACGCAAGTTGGAACTCATCAACGCGCTTGCCGATACCGGGGTTAGCGACATCGAGGTTACCTCCTTCGTCAACCCAAAATGGGTGCCGCAGATGGCGGACGCTGACGAGGTCTCGGCCGGCCTCAAGCCGAGGAACGGCCTGCGCTACTCCTGTCTCTACCTGAATACGCAGGGTCTCAAACGGGCGGCGGCCACCGGCAAGTACCATCTCGACGGTTCGCTGAAGCTGGGCGCCAGTCCAGCCTTCATCAAGAAGAATACCAACAAGACCATTGAGGAAACGGTTGCAACCTACCCCGAATGGATCGAGACCTATCGTCAATTGGGTGTTGCGGTGGAACAGGCGACCGTCAACGCCGCGTGGGGCTGTAACTACCAGGGCGAAATTCCCGTCGACTGGGTCTTGTCGCGCATTTCAACCATCGAGGAAGTCATCAACGACGCTGGCTCCAAGCTGAAGCGGCTGCTGATCTCGGATACCATGGGATGGGGCAACCCGTTGCAGACCAAGCAACTGCTCGGTGCGATCCGCAATCGATGGCCGGACGCCGAACTGCGCATCCATCTGCACGACACGCGCGGTCCGGGGCTGACCAATGTCTATGCCGCGCTTGAACTCGGGGTCGCGCATTTCGATTCCGCCGTCGCCGGCCTCGGCGGCTGTCCATTCGCCGGTCATTCTGCGGCGGCGGGCAACATATGCACGGAAGATCTTCTGTTCATGCTGCAGGAAATGGGAATCGAGACTGGCATCGACCTGGAAAAAATGATCGAGGCGGCGCGTCTTGCCGAACATGTCGTTGGTCATCAATTGCCCGGCAAGGTCATGAAGGGTGGCTCCCTGGCAAAATACCGACACGCCGCCTGATTTCGGTGTGTGGAAACGGGGATCCTGCCGCCGATAATGGCCTGCCGAAACGCAGGCCCTTTTGTTTGAGCCGCGCTTGGATCGGGTCAGCGTTCGAGAGAACCGCTGATCCGATCCAGTGCAGTTGCCCTACGGCGTCATGTCCGCAAGGTTGACGACGTTGAGTAGGTCTCGGCCATCTGCCAGCCGATCGAGATTAGCGAGCATCTGGTTCCAGATCCGCTCACGCGATTGCCGGCTGGAACCGGCGCTGTGTGGTGTCTGAACAACGTTGTCCAGGCTTCGCAACGGAGACTCCACCGGCAGTGGTTCTTTCGCATAGGCGTCGAGCGCGGCCCGAATCCGCCCGTTTCGAAGGGCATCAAGCATTGCCTCCTCGTCTACAATCGCTCCGCGGGCGATGTTGACCAGAAGCGCATCCCGCTTCATCGCGGTGATCTCGGAACGGCCGACCATGCCTTTTGTCGACGCATTCAGCCCAGCGGCGATAACGACGATGTCGCTGGCGCGCATGAGAGTGGGAAGGTCGACAAAGGCGATATCCGATCTGCCTTCGGCGGGGACGGTGCGGGTATGAACCAGCACCCCGGCGCCGAACGCCAGAAACCGCCTGGCGAGATCGGCGCCGATCGAACCGAAGCCAAGGATGCCGACGGTCTTGCCGCCGATCTCCTCGCCGCTCCAGACCTCCGCGCCGGACCAGCCACCCACACGCATGCTTTCGACTTGCCAGACCAGTCCGCGCAGGGCAGCCAGTACCAGCATGAAACAGTGCTCGGCCACGGCATTGCTGGTGGCTTCGGGTGTGTTTGCGACGCGGATGGCAAGCCGCCCCGCGGCGGATAGGTCAATACGGTCTGTACCGATGCCGACCTGCTGCACCAGGCGCAGGCGGCGTGCGTGCCCCAGCAGATCCTCGTTTACCCAGACGCGGCGGGTGACCAGCGCATCAGCATTGCCAAGAGCGGACGCCAGAGCAGCAACGTCGTCGTGACGCACGTAGGCGACATCGTGGGACAATGGCGGCGTCGTCTCGGGTTCGAGGAAACCGTCCGTGCCTATCACAATACGCAATACCTGCCTCCCTTGCCGCTGCCCAGCCGCCGTTGGCACGGTCGCTAGGCACCCGATCGCGCGGCCGTTTGCCGGCGCCATTCCTCGTGGTCGAACTCGATGCCGGCACCCGGCTGCTCGCTCGGCCGCACGCGCCCGTTCTCAGGTTTCAGTTCGCCCAGCATCAGTGGCGGCGGTGCTTCGTCATTCGGGCCATAAAAGACAAGGTATTCGGCGAGCGGGCAATTGGGCGTCGCCATCATCAGATGGGTAGCCCAGGGCTGGAGGACACCATTGTGCGGTATGACCGGAATTCCATGAGACGATGCCATTGCCGCGACGCGGCGGATTTCGGTGATGCCACCGCACCAAGCGACATCGGGTTGCAGGATGTCGGCGCAGCCGCGTTCGATGAGATCGCGAAAACCCCAGCGCGTATATTCGTGCTCTCCGGTCGCGACCAATGGGCCATTAAGACGGCGGCGCAGTTCCACATGGCCGTCGAGATCGTCGGGCAGCAACGGTTCCTCGATCCAGCGAACGCGATACTCGGCCGCGGCCCGTGCGAATTCGAGCGTGTAGTCCACTGTCCAGGACATCCAGCAATCGACCATGATGTCGATGTCGGGACCGACGGTCTCACGCACCTCGGCGACGCGCTCAACGTTGCGTCGAAGGCCCTCCTTGCCGTCGGGAGGCCCATAGGCCATGGGCAGCTTGGTTCCTATATAGCCCTCCTTCACCAGGGCGTCGGAGTCGGGATGCGTGGCGTAGCAGGGAAGCGAGGCGCGCATCTCGCCGCCCAGGATGCGGTAGAGCGGCTGTCCCATCCATTTGCCCAACAGGTCCCACAAGGCGAGGTCGATGCCAGAGAGAGCCATGACCGGCGCACCCTTGCGTCCGTAGGCGAGGGTGGAAAGGTACATCTGGTCCCACAGCATTTCGATGTTGCGAGGATCCTTGCCGACCAGCAGGCCCTTCAAATGCTGGGCGACGATCGTCTCTACGATGGCGCCGCCGCGTGTCATTCCGACACCCGTCAAGCCATCGTCGGCGATAATCTCGATGAAGACGTCCTGCGCGTTCGGTCCGCGCCAACCGCCGCGTTTGCCGCCGTACTCGGGATAGGCCGACATCGGCGTCGAGACGCGGATCTCGTTCAGCCACGAACCGCGCGGCGGCGGGGCGATATAGGAGCGGACATCGAGAATACGCATGGGTATCAACCCGCCTTCCGCTTTTCATGAAGCGTTTGCCGCGGACGGCAGACGACAAGCGCGTCCAGCGCGGTCGTGCCCTGCCCCTCACCGAAGACCGCCAGCGGGTTGATATCGAGACTTTCGATCGCATCGCGGGCATCCGAGGCCAGCTCGGATACCGCGACCAGCGCCTCGGCGAGCGCCTTGCGGTCGAACTTCTGGCTGCCTCGAAATCCGGCGAGCAGGGTGGGCAGCGCCCGCACCTCGTCGATCATCTCCTCGGCCTCGCGCCGGTTTACCGGACACAGCCGCCATGTCGCCGCCTTCAGCGCCTCGGCCAGAATGCCGCCGAGACCCAGCATGATCACGGGGCCGAACTGCGGGTCCTGCGAGGTGCCGACAATGAGCTCGATACCGCCACTCCTCATGCGCTGCACGAGGACGCCGGGGATGATGGCCTTCGGCGCATAGGACTTCGCCGATGCCATGATGGCATCGTAGGCCTGTTCGAGGCCCTCGGCGTCCTTGATGCCCAGCCGGACGCCGCCAGCCTCTGTCTTGTGCGAAATGTCCGCCGAGACAATCTTCAGAACGACCGGGTAACCGATCGCTTCGGCTGCCTTGGCCGCGTCCTCCCGGTTCTTGCAAAACTGTTCCGCAACGCCCGTAATGCCATAGGCCGCCAAAACCTGTTTGCTCTGATATTCATCGAGGCCGGTTTCCGCTTCCGCAAGAGCGGCGCGGACCGTCTCGAGATCGCGGCGGGCCGCTGGGCGGGTCGCCCCGGCCTCGGCAATCGAAAGTTCTCTCGTGCGGTGATAGGCGATCAATCTGCGCGCTGCCTTGGCGGCCTTCGCCGGGAGATAGAAGAGCGGCACGTCCGATGCCTGGAGCCGCCTCAAGGCGTCGAGGTCGCGGGCGTCCTGGGTCGAGCCGGTCCATGTGAACAGGATGGGTTTGCGGGCCTGTTTCGAGGCCTCGATGATCGTGTCGGCCTGCATGGCGCCGCCGACGCTCGACATCAGGACGAGATCCTGCTCGCCCTCCGAAAGCAATATATCGAGCACGCGCGGGAAATCCGGGCCCGTGCCGAACCCTGTCAGATCCGCCGGATTGGCGGCCGACCCGCGATCACCCATGATCTCGAGAAGCTGGCCCCTTACGCCGTCCGACAGAACCGGCACGTCGAGCCCCTCCTCGGCGCATTTGTCGGCCATGAAGGAGCCCATGCCGCCCGACTCGGAAATCACTCCCATGCGTTTGCCGCGAGGCCTGATTTTCATGCGGAACATTGCGGCGGTTTCGAGAAGCTCGTCATAGTCATCGACGCGGATGACGCCCTTCTGCCTGAACAGCGCGTCCTGCACGTCGTCGGAGCCGGTCATCGAGGCGGTGTGGCTGCTCGCCCCGCGCGCGCCGGCCTCCGTGCGGCCGATCTTGAGCAGCACGAGCGGCTTGCCCGCCTCCCGGGCCATGTCGGCCGTCTCGACGAATTTCTCGCCGTCCTTGAAGCCCTCCACCACGGCCGCGACGGCGCTGATCTCGGGATCACGCAGCATGTACTGGATGAAGTCCGAGGATTCGAGATCAGCCTCGTTGCCTGTGGCGACCATGTACCGGAAGCCAATGCGCTTGTCCTCGGCTGTGCAAAGCAGCGGGCGATAGGCCGTGGCGCCGCTCTGCGAGACCAGGCCGATCGTTGGGTTGAAGGCCAGCATGTCGGGGCCTATGCGCGTCGAAGGCGTGGTCCAGCTCTTGCCCGCGACATTGGCGAGGCCAAGGCAGTTCGGACCGCACACGCGAATGCCGCTGTCGCGGGCCAGTTGCCGTAGCTCCGCCTGACGCGCCCTGCCCTGGTCGGTTGCCAGTTCGGCGAAACCGGCGGAGATGATGAGCGCCGACTTCACCCCCCTTTCGATGCATTGGCGGAAGGCAGGCAGGACCTGCTCCGACGAGACCACGATGCAGGCCAGGTCCACGGCTTCGGGCAGGTCGACGACGCTGGGATAGCTGCGCACGCCGAAGATCTGGTCGCGATTCGGGTTGACGGGATAGAGCCGTGCCGAACTTCCGGTATTGACCAGGTTTGGAAGGAACCGCCCGCCATAGCCCGGCTTTTCCGTTGCGCCGACGATGGCAATCGAGGCGGGGTTGAACATGGCATGGATCGATCGGAACTTTGCCTCGTCGTTGCTGGCCGGCTTCACGTCTTGCACTCCTGATTCAATTCTTGGATGGCTGGCTCTCAGGCCTTAGGCGTCATCGAAGGTCCAGGCACCGAATGCCGGGCTTTGGAGATCAGCAGGCGCAAAAGCGGCAGGGCCAGCATGAGGACCACGACAACCATCAGGGTTCCGGAAATCGGCCGGTCGAAGAAGATGAGCGCATTGCCCTGCGACATCATGAGCGACTGCCTGAGTGCCGTTTCCAGACCGTTGCCGAGCACCAGCGCGAGCACCATGGGTGCCGCGGGGTAGCCGAACTTCTTCATGAAGTAGCCGAGCACGGAGAAGATCAGCAGGACCCACAGGTCGAACATCGAGGCGCTGACGCTGTAGACGCCAACCACCGCAAAAACGATAATCAACGGGCCGAGGATTGTGAACGGGACGCGCAGGGCCTGCACGAACGCCGGCACGAAAGCGATGTTGAGCACCAGCAGCATCACGTTTCCGATATACATGGAGGCAATCAGGCCCCAGACGAATTCGGGATGGCTGGCGAACAGGAACGGCCCCGGTTGGATGTTGAACAGGGTCAGCGCGCCTAGCATCACCGCTGTCGTGGCCGAACCTGGGATGCCCAGTGTCAGCATCGGGATCATCGAGCCGCCGGTGGACGCGTTGTCGGCCGAACCCGGACCGGCGACGCCGGCGATCTCGCCCGTGCCGAACCGCTCCGGATGCTTGGAGAACTTGCGCTCGGTGACATAGGAGAGCAGCGCCGCGACGGCGCCGCCGGCGCCGGGCAGGATGCCTACGAGAAAGCCGATCACGGTGCCGCGCGCGATGGGCGCGGCGCTTTCCCTGATGTCCTGCGGGGTGATCATCATGTCCTTGAGCGAGGCCCTGATGACCTTGTAGCTGGCCATCTGCTCCAGGGTCAGCAGCACTTCCGCGATGCCGAACAGGCCGACCGCGATCGGCAGGAATTTTATGCCGTCGGCCATCGCGAGCGACCCGAAGGTAAAGCGCTGATAACCCGTGATCATGTCGAAACCGACCAGCGACAGTGTGAGGCCGAGAAACGCCATCAGGTAGCCCTTGAGCTTGGCATCGCCCATCAGGCCCGCCACCGCTCCGAGGCCGAGCAGCATCAGCGCGAAATACTCGGGCGGCCCAAAGCTCAGCGCCCATCGGGCGATAGGAGGCGCAAACAGCATGAGCATCACCACGCTGAACGTGCCGGCTATGAAAGAGCCGATGGCTGAGATCGTCAGCGCCGGACCGGCGCGCCCCTTCTTGGCCATCTCGTAGCCATCCAGGCAGGTCGGAATGTTGGAGGCCTCGCCGGGAATGCCGACCAGCACCGAAGTTATGCTGCCGCCGAACATCGTTCCGGAATAGATGCCGGCCATCAGGATCATCGCGGTGACCGGTTCCATTCCATATGCAAACGGCAGCAGCATCGCGATGCCGGCGACCGGCCCGATGCCGGGCAGCGCGCCGATAAGCGTGCCGGCGATCACGCCGATCGTGCAGAACAGCATGTTAACGGGCGTCACGGCGACCGAGAAGCCGGTCGCGAGATGGCTCAGAAGATCCACGACCATACTCCCGTGACGTTGTCGCCCAGGAAACCCTTGGGCAACGTGATTTCGAGGGCCACGTCAAAGACCTGGTGAACGAAGATGCCCATGACAAGCGCCACCGGCAAAAGCACGTAGAGCCGACGCATTCCGAGCAGGTAGCCGACCACGGCCACGAACAGCATCGTCGTGGGCACGAAACCGAGCGGATTAATAAGCAGCAGGAAGAGCATGAAACCGGCGAGCATCGAGATAATGTGCCGCCGGCCCGTGGCATCCGGCCAGACCTCGTCCGCAGCCAGCCCATTCCATTCACGGGCCGCCTGGATTGCCACGGCGATCCCGAAGCCAAGCACGCCAAGCGAGGCCCAGAACGGCAGGAAACCCGGTCCAGGCGCGCCGCGATCGAAATAGAAATAGTCCATCTGCGTAACCGACTGCCACAGAATGACGGCACCGAACGCGGCGAGCAACACCGGCAGAATGATATGCGCTTTACTCACGAGACCTCCCGTCTATCCATGCCAGGCGGGCTGCGGCCGCTATTTGATCAGGCCTATTTGCTTGTAGATCCGCTGGATCGTCTGCATCGTTTGCTGGATGAAGCCGCGCCACTCGGCCGGCCCGAGATACTTGTTCTGGCTGCCGGACTTCTGAACGTAGTCTACCCATGTGCCGTTGGTGCTGAGCTTCTTGAACAGTTCGCCATACCACTGCACCTCCTCGTCCTTCAGTCCGGGTGGACCAAACCAGCCGCGCGCGAGGTTGAGGACGACGTCGTAGCCGAGTTCCTTCATTGTCGGGACGTCCGGCAAGCTCGGATTCCGTTCGGCGTCGAATATTGCCAGCGCCTTGATCTGCCCGGCGCTTATGAGTTCCTGCGCGTTGGAAAGTTGCCTGGACCCTACGGCTACCTGGCCCCCAAGCACGGCCGCCTGCACTTCGGCGCCGGAGGCGAACGGTATCTGGTTGAATTCGACCCCGGCCGCGGCGCCGAGCGTGTTGGCCACGACGCTGTCCCAGCCGGACCCGCCGGCACCCGCCATGGTCACCGAACGTGGTTTCTTCTTCAGCTCCGCCGTCACATCGGCGAGGGTGTTGTAGGGTGAATTGGCTGCCGCGATCACGACGGAGGAGTCGAGCGTCGAGAGGGCAAGCGGGGTGAGGCCCGTCAGGGGATCGACGGGCGATTCGCCAAGAACCGCCTGCAGCAGCAGCGCTCCACCGCCGGGCATGAAAACATAGGGATCGCCTTTGCGGTCGGAGACCAGCGCGGTGCCTATCAGACCGCTTGCACCTGGCCGGTGGTCGAGCGTCATCGGCTGGGACAAGTACTTCGCCTGCGCCGAAATCTTCGCGACCGCATCCGATATCTGCGACGGTCCCCCGCCCGGCCCCCACGGGACAAGAATGGTGATCGGCTTGCTTGGGAAAGCGTCCAACGCTTCGGCGCTGCCGGCGAAGAGGCCCGAGCCCGCCGCAATGCCGGCGATCATCGAGCCCTTGAGCACCTGCCTGCGGTTCGGCGAAAGGCCCGCCAGACGGCGTGCCGCATCGTTTTGGAAATCATCCATCATCAGGTTCCTCCCGTTTGACGTCTGGCAAATGCCATTAGGCAGCTGACCTCGTCGTCCGAGGCCGGCTGAATAGCGTTACTTCACGACACCGATCTTGCGGTAGATGCTGCCGACGGTGTCGAGGCCGTCCTTGATGAACTTCGCCCAGTCTTCAGGTCCCAGATACTTGTTCTGGATGCCGGAAGAGGTACAGAAGTCCTGCCAGGCCTTGGAAGCGCCGACCTTCTTGAAGAAGTCGGCGTACCAGGCCACCTCCTCTTGCTTCAGGCCAGGAGGCGCGAACCAGCCGCGCGACAGATTGAGCACCACATCGAAGCCAAGCTCGCGCATGGTCGGGACGTCGGGAAGGCTCGGATTGCGCTCGGCGTCGAAAATGGCGAGCGCCCGAACCTGCCCCGCCTTCAGAAGGTCCTGGGCGTCGGACAGCTGACGGGTGCCGACGTCCACCTGCCCGCCAAGAACGGCTGCCTGCACATCGCCGCCGCCTCCGAATGGTATCTGGTTGAACTGGACGCCCGCCAGATTGTTCATGACGGTCTCAAGCATGCCGTCCCAACTGCCCGGTCCGCCGCCGGCGCCGGCCAGGGTCACGGAGCGGGGCGAGGACTGCAGTTTCTTGATGACGTCGGCCATCGTCTTGTAGGGGGCGGCCGTGCGGGTCATGACCACGGAAGAATCCACCGCGTTGAGCGCCAGCGGCGTCAGATCCTTCAGCGGATCGACTGGGGTATCCTTGACCACCACCTGAGCCAGCAGCGCACCGCCACCAGGCATGTAGGTATATGAATCCCCCTTTCGGTCCGCGACCAACGCGGTGCCGATGAGGCCGCTGGCTCCCGGACGATGGTCGAGCGTAATGGGCACCGGCGAGAATTTTTGCTCCATCCCAATCTTGCTGACCACGTCGGCGATGGTCGATGCACCGCCGCCGACACCCCAAGGCACCAGACATGTTATTGGTTTGTTTGGAAACGTGTCGGCGGCGAAAACGCTGGTTCCGGAAAAACCCAGTCCAACGGTTCCGGCGACGGCTCCCATGAAGCCTCGACGATCGAGACGAATGTCGCCAATCCCGTCCATGGCGCTCGATTGCTGCACTGTGCTCATGTGTTTTTTCCTCCCATGAAGCGTTCTCCCCCGCAGTGCGAGCCCGCTCTCACTGCGCTTTCGCCGGTTGCCGGTCGCTGGACCGATCTCCTCCTCCGGCGCATCATCCGCCCTGCCATTGGTCAAGGCAGCTCCTCCGCAGATTTTATACACTATGACATAACTATATACAACTCGCAATTATTAGATGAAATCCTTGGCTTGCCTCGCCCGCAGAACGAGAAGCAAGGGCTCGCTTAACGCCGCTTCTTGTCGATGAAGGCCTGTTGCGCCTCGACGCGCTCGGACGTCTGGTGCAGCAGCTTGCGGCACTCCGCCAGGAACTGTTCGGCCTGCGTATGCCCGGCAAGATCAAGAAGATAGGACATGGCACGCTTCGTATAGGCCATCGCCTGCACCGGCTGGCCCGCCAGCTGTTTGGCGATGGCGGCGACGGCTCCGTCGAGCTCGCGATCCTCCACCGCCTTGTAGACGAGCCCCCACCGCTCCGCCTGCTCGCCCGACACCCAATCGCCGGTCAGCAACATGCCAAGCGAACGGGCGCGGCCAAGCGTGAACAGCGGTAGTCCAGGCAAAGTCCCCGCTTGCACCTCGCGGATTGAAAAGCGCGCACTCTTCGAGGCTACGGTGATGTCGCAGCATTCCGTGGCGATCGCGCAGCCGCCGCCGGCGGCAGGACCGTGGACACGGCCGATGACCGGCTTTGGCAACTTGCGCAGGCGATCGCGTGTACCAAGGTTCAGGCGACCGTAAAGCGCGCCTTCGGCAGGGGTGGCCCTTGTCGATTCCTTGAAGTCGCGCCCGGCGCAGAAGGCCGGTCCGTTACCGGCTAGAACCAGGACGCGGATGCTGTCGTCAGCTTCCACGATATCCAGCGCCTCGAGCATTTCCGTGAAGAAGCGAATGGTGAGCGCGTTGCGTTGCTCCGGACGGTTGAACGTTACCGTGGCGATGCCGTCCCTCGCCCCGAAAAGAAGCGTCTCGAAGTGTCCCGCCTGCTCGGCAGCAGTCGTGACAGTCGGTGTTTTGCTTGCTTTACCAGTCATGATGTTCCTCCCATTGGTGACCGCCGCCTCCTGCTGCGGCATCGCGATGCCTAGAGCCGGATGACTTCAGGCCGAATCGGCTTGCAATCTGAATCCGTTTCCAAATCGAAGAGACAGAGCACGATGTCGCCCGAAATCGCTTCACACTTTTCGACATCAGGCTCTAGCATTCGCGCTTGGCGCGAATGCTAGCCACAAGATCGGCCTTGGCACCGTTGGCGTGATCGCGAACCAGCGTGATCAGGCGAGCAAGCTCCTGATTGCGCAGGGCCTGTAGAATGCGTTCGTGCTCTTCCACCATGTCGAACATCCGCGCTTCGCTGTAACCGTAGCGCCCGCGCAATGTCCCAAGAAGCTTGGCGAAGCGGTCATAGATTCCACGCGCTTCCGGATTGTCGGCGTGGAAGTAGAGAAGATCGTGGAACCGCAGATTAAGTTCGAAGACGGTATGGACGTCTCGCCGTTCGGCGGCTGCGGCGAGTTCCTCATGCAATGCGACCAGCTTGGCCATGGTGGAGTTCGTCATGTTTGGGAGCGAACTGCGCACCAGCAGCACCTCGATAGCCGTTCTGAGATCGTAGATATTGGCGACACGGCCGGCGTCGAGCGACAGAACAGTCGCCCCGCGATGCGGCAGGATGGTTACAAGCCCCTCCCCCTCCAAGGCCTGCAGGGCTTCCCGGACCGGCATCTGGCTCAGGTTGAAGCGCTGCACGAGGGAGCCCGTGGTCAAGCGGGTGCCGGCCGCAAGTCTGCCGGACAGGATCTCGGCGCGGATGAAATCTCTTATTGCGGCATAGGCGGGGACGCCGGGCAGCAGATCCAGAGGGGTGTCGACGTTCATTTGTTTCGCTCCGTCGGCCGCCAAGTTTGATATAATATTTGTCTTTAGATCTAATCATACGTCAATGTCAATTTCCCGCATGGGCGACAAAGGGTGCAGCTTTTATATAAGATAGCATGATTGTATCGAATTGGCTTAGGCGTTAAATGAGGTCGGCACTCACCGAAGCAAGGAGCAAAGTCATGGCTCAAAACAGCCTCAAGTGGCTCGGACAATCCGGCTGGCAGATCACCACCTCCAAGGGCAAAGTCCTGTTCATCGACCCATGGCTGACCGGAAATCCCCTGGCGCCGGTCAAGATCGAGGATTTGCCCGCGGCGGGCTTCTTGTTGCTGAGCCACGACCACGCAGACCATGCCTCGGATGCCGTGGCCGTCACCAAAAAGACCGGCGCTACCTTGGTCGGGCAGCCTGAAACCATGGCCATATACAAGGAAAAAGGCGCCCCCAACACGCTTGCCATGAACACGGGAGGCAGCATCGATCTCGATGGGGTCCAGGTGACCATGACGGACGCCTATCACACCAGCGCTAGCGGGACCCCGGCGGGATATATATTGACGTTGGAGGACGGCAAGGTGGTCTATCACGCGGGCGATACCTGCCTGCATGCCAACATGTCCACATGGGGCGAACTGTTCGATATCGACCTCGCCCTTCTGCCCATCGGCGGCCGATTCACAATGGACGCTCGTCAAGCCGCGCGCGCCCTGAAACTGCTGCGCGCCAGAGCGGCGGTGCCGATGCACTACCGTACCTTTCCGCTGCTGGCGCAGAGTGCCGACGAGTTCGTTCAGCGCGCCGCGCAGGATGCTCCCCGGTCCAAGGTCCACGTTATCGATCCCGGCGACGAGTTTCTTCTGTAGGACTGTAGGACGACCCCAATCCGGAAGCATTTTCCGAGACCGCCATTGACAGCCGGACATATTATATATAATCGACAGCTATATGATCTTATCGATAGTCATTTGATAATAAGATGCTAAAGGTGGACCGCCTGGCGCGAGATGGTAGCCGGGTGTGCTGAAGCAGGCCTCGACGTCCATCGGGAGCAGTCTAGGGTCGAGGACAGAACTTGAAGATAACGGGCATCGAAACTTTCGTCGTCGACTGTTACCGGACGAA
Organism: Mesorhizobium sp. BR1-1-6; assembly: GCF_020165355.1. Taxonomy (NCBI): domain Bacteria; kingdom Pseudomonadati; phylum Pseudomonadota; class Alphaproteobacteria; order Hyphomicrobiales; family Phyllobacteriaceae; genus Mesorhizobium; species Mesorhizobium sp. BR1-1-6. Next base: position 122,168 of record NZ_JAIUHZ010000003.1, read on the forward strand.
CTGGATTTTCGTCGAAGTGCGAACCGACGAAGGCATAGTGGGCGTCGGCGAAGGCAGCATCGAGTATCGCGAACACACGGTCTGCAAGGCGATCGAAGAACTGTCTCCGATACTCATCGGCGCCGATCCGTTCGCCATCGAAGGGCTGCACATGCTGATGCAGCGCGAGAGCTACTGGTGGTCCGGCCCGATCCTGAGTACAGCCATCAGCGCCGTGGAACTCGCGCTTTGGGACATCAAGGGCAAGGCCCTCGGCGTCCCGGTTTACCAGTTGCTCGGAGGCAAGGTGCGCGACCGCATCCCGGTATACGCCAATGGCTGGTTCGCCGGGGCGCGGACCGGCGAGCAGTTCGCAGAGAAAGCCTGTTCCATCGTGGAACAAGGGTTTCGCGGCCTGAAACTGGATCCGTTCGGTCAAGCCTATCTCTCCATGACGACAGCGGAACTCAACGAATCCATCGGCAAGATCGCCAAGATACGCGACGCGGTGGGACCGGACATCGACATCATGGTCGAGGCGCACGGCCGCTTCAACGTCATGACCGCCATCGAAGTCGGCAGAGCGCTGAAGGATTTCAGGATACGCTGGCTGGAAGAGCCGACAGTCCCCGAGCGGAACACCGCGATAGCCCAGGTGCGCAAGGCAACGCAGGTGCCTATCGCCGCGGGCGAACGCAGCTATTCACGTTTCGACTTCGGTGAGTTGCTCGCCTGCGAGGCGGTCGACGTCATCCAGCCCGATATATGTCACGTTTCGGGGCTTCTGGAGATGAAACGCATCGCCGCGCTGGCCGACACCGAGCTTATCCCCGTGGCCCCGCACAATGCCAATGGCGCGGTCTGCCATGCGGCGGGCCTGCACTTCGCGGCCAGCTGCAACAATTTCATGGTCCTCGAGACGTTCGCCATCGATGTGCCCTGGCGCAGGGAGATGACGACCGAGGACTGGACGTTCCAGGACGGATGCCTGCTGGTGCCCGAGACGCCCGGCCTGGGCGTGGAACTGCGCAAGGAAGCCTTGTGCAAGCATCCTTACAAGCAGCATAGCCTGCGCCACTTCACCGGCAAGCTGACCGACATCAGACCGCCGGACTCATGCCGCTGGTTCTGAACCGCTGTCCGCCCTTTGATAGCGGCAGCCGACATCTCGGGGCACCTATGGGCTCCGCCATACGCAAGACCATATGAAGAAGGGTGTACGACATGCTGGCCACGGAAAAGATTAAGAAGGTCCACATTATGGAAGTCGGCCCTCGGGACGGTTTCCAGTCCGAAAAGCAATTCGTGCCGACCGAGAAGAAGATCGAGATCATCAACGCACTGTCGCGGACTGGCGTGCCTGAGATCCAGATCACGTCGTTTGTCCATCCCAAGGCCATTCCGCAGTTCGTCGATGCCGAGGACGTGGTCGCCGGGATCGACATCGTACCCGGTGTCAGCTATCGCGTCATGACGCCCAACATGCGCGGGTTGCAGCGCGCCCTGCCCTTCAAGGACCGTATCACCACAGTGAGCTTCATGCTCTCGGTGACCGAGTCGCACAATCGCGCCAATGGCAACCGATCGATCGACGAAACGTTGGAAGAAATCGCACGCATGGCGATTATCGCCCAGGATGCGGGTTTTACGGTGTCGGGCAGCATGATTTGCAGCCTCGGCTGTCCGTTCGAGGGACAGGTTTCGACCGATCAGCTCGAACGCGTGGCGGACAAATATCTTGGACTCGGCATTACAAATATGTCGCTTGCGGACACCATCGGCGTGGCCAATCCGAAGCTGGTGCACGACATCGCTTCGCACATGCTGAAGAAGCATCCGCAAGTCACCTGGAACCTGCATCTCCACAATACGCGCGACATGGCCCTGGCAAACACGCTGGCAGCGATGGAGGCGGGGATGTCGCGGTTCGATGGCGGCGTCGCCGGGCTCGGCGGTTGTCCCTACGCGCCAGGCGCGACGGGCAATATCGCCACCGAGGATATGGTCAATATGCTCCACGGCATGGGAATCGAGACCGGAATCGACCTCGACAAGCTTTTGGCGATCGCCAATTCCCATAAGGCCTTCATCCCACACACCCTCGACAGCGCTCTGGTGCGCGCCGGGCGCGGGAACGTACTTCTGCCCGCGCCGGAACGGCAGCAGAAAATCGCCTGACGCAGGCAGTCCGGCCGTCCTACTGTACTGAGAACCCGGCGTTCGTTCGCCGGGTTCTCCGTGTTTGTCCGCGACACCGTAGCAGTGGATCGAGACATCGCCGCACCGCTGTGTGCATGGACGAGCGCATCATGGTGTGCTAGACAGCTAAAGGTGACGTCTTACTGGTGAAGGCAAGAATGTCTCGAAATATAATTGCAATGCGCAAATATATTTTCTCCTCACCGAAAGAATAGTTAGCGGTCAGAGTCGTAGCATCAGATGAATCGCCAAAGTCCACGGGGGCAAATGTCGACGAAGCTGGAGATTGAATCGGGCATTCCGGCCTATGCTGCGCTTCGCGATAGGCTACGCGCTGAAATCCTGTCGGGCAAGCTGGCCGCAGGTGCCCGCCTCACCACGGCATCGCTGGTCGAGCGCTTCGGTGTCAGCCAAATGCCGGTTCGCGAGGCGCTGCAGGCACTCGAGGGCGAAGGGCTGATCGAGATCGCACCGCACCGCGGGGCAGCGGTCTTGCCGCTCGACGAGACGCGCGTTCGCAACATCTACGATCTGCGCGGCGCTCTGGAATCGCTGCTGATTCGGCTCGCCGTCCCCAATCTGAGCAACCGGGCCATGGCCGAGATTGCGGCCACTCATGAACGAATGAAGGCCGAGGTCGGTCAGCAGGATCTCAGCCACCTCTTTGCGCTCAACAGCCAGTTCCATGACCTCATTTACCGGCACGCCGACAATGCCGAGGCACTTGCCATGTACAATCGCTACGCAAGCCTGCTTGGCACACTGCGTGAGGCATTCGGCTTCAGCGTCGCGCGGATAGGGCGCATGATGATCGAGCACGAGGAAATCCTCATGGCGCTACGGGCACAGGACGAGGAAGTTCTCACCGATCTTATCGAACGCCATTGCGAGGGCGCAAAGCTCGACATGCTTGCCCTGATGCATAATGGTGTCACCAGAAAAAAAGCGCCCCCCGCTCAAAACAACCTTTGATGCGCTTACCGAGGCGAGCGTCCTGGCGACCTTGACGAGCCGTCTCGCGCCCGGCCATCCATCCTTGTTCCAAGACACCGGCGACGCGACCTCCCCTGTCGTTCGCCACGACCGTTGTGCATGTCGTTTCACGCGAATGCACTGGGACCATGTGCGCCCTGCGTTCGAGCAACTCGCCGTCCCCCCACGTTTTTGCCGATCGCTCCCGGCTAACGAAAGTGTGATGGCCCTCCCGACTGTTGTTGACCCTGCCATCGAGTTATATATAATAGCGTGGTATTTAATACAATATTAGACGGGAGGCTCTGTGGCGGATCGGCCGAAATAGGTTGTCCCGTTCAACTGTTCAAATGGCCCTTTTGGCCCGGCACAGCTGGCCGAAACAGCCGAAAACACGGGAGGAAAAAATGGTTTCGAAATTTCATTCATTGATCCGCTTCGCAGCCGCGGTGGCGATCACGGTATCGGCGGGCTTAGCAGCCACGTCGGCGGTGCGGTCCGAGGACTATCCCAACCGGGATATTACCTTCATCGTCCCCTTCAACCCCGGAGGAGGCACGGATCCGATTTCCCGCTTCTACTGCGCCGAACTGGAGAAGGTGCTCAACGTAAACATCAACGTCATCAACAAGCCGGGCGGCTCCGGTTCGATCGGCATCGGCCAGATCGTCAAATCGCCGGCCGACGGATACACCATTGGGATTGCTACCAATTCGGCGCTTGCCTATCAGCCCTTCATTAATGACGGCTTGGCCTGGAAGTCACCTGACGACTACCAGCCGATCATCAAGCTCGACGATCTTCCGGCCATTTTGGCGGTGCGCGCCGATGCGCCCTGGAAAACGTTCGAGGACTTCATGGCGGACGTCAAGAAGAACCCGGGCAAGATCAGGCTTTCCAATTCCGGCGTCGGCACGCTACCCGACCTGCTCATCCAGCAACTGGACAAGAATGCCGGCACCAGGATCGCCAGCGTGCCATTCACAGGCGGGAGCGGCGAGGCCATGGTGGCGCTGCTTGGCGGCCGCGTCGAAGGTTACATCGGCTACGGCGCTGCGGTGGTGGGACAGTTGAATGCCGGCAAGGTCAAGATCCTCGCTCATTTCCAGAAGGGCAAGCTGGAATACTTCCCCGAAGCCGAATCCGTGATCGACGCCGGCTACGACGTCAGCCTCAGAACCGCCAACTATGTGGTCGCCCCAAAAGGCCTGCCCGACGATGTGAAGAATAAGCTGGCGGAAGCTTCCAAACAGGTCGTCATGAGCGATGCTTTCCTCGACTTTCTTAAGAAGCAAGGCTTCCTGCGCGACGCCAAGGGCCCAGATGAGGTCAAGGCGGAATTGGTTCAGTATGGAAAGGACTTTTCAGACCTGATTCAATTCATCGGCAAAGAATAGGCCAGCGTGACCTAACGACCATGACGTTCCAGAAGCGAACCGTCTATCTCGTTTCCGGGATCGTCGGTATTATCCTCGCAGGTGCCTATCTGGCACTCGCGGTCCGTCTGCCCTTTGGGCGGATGGACCGGCCGGGAGCGGGAGTGTTTCCGGTTTTTGTCGGCATCATTCTCATCATCGCCAGCTTTGCCGCGCTTTGGGAAGGCTGGCGGATGAACTCCATTCCATCGATCAGATTTCCCGTGGGCACCGACCTCAAGAGGGTGCTTGCGCTTGTTGCGCTGCTGTTTGGCTATTTTTTCGCACTCCCCTGGCTCGGACAGATCGTCGCCGGCGCAATCTTCTGCATGCTGTTGATGCGGGTTTTGTCGGATACGTCCTGGTTGCGCATCATTGCCTATTCGGTGACCCTTTCGCTCATCCTCGACCTGGTATTCGAACGACTGCTGGCCGTGCCGCTTCCGCACGGCGTGCTCGGACTCTGAAGGCCGAAAGGATCTATCCCGTGAATGCGCTCGACGGAATTATCTACGGCTTCGGTGTCGTCTTCACCTATCAGAACCTGCTGGCGGCCTTCGCGGGCGCCTTTGCCGGCACGGCGATCGGCGTTCTGCCCGGATTGGGGCCGACGGCGGGCATCGCGATGATCCTGCCCATCAGCTATTCGTTCGATCCGACCACCGGCCTCATAATGATGGCCGGCATGTATTACGGCGCCATGTATGGCGGCTCGACCACGGCGATTCTGGTCAACATGCCTGGCGAGGCCGGATCGATCATGACCTGCGTCGATGGCTACGAGATGACCAAGAAAGGCCGCGGCGGGGCGGCACTTACCATCGTAGCGGTCGGATCCTTCATCGGCGGCACTTTTGCCACGCTGGGTGTCATGCTGTTTGCGCCGCTGCTGGCGGATTTCACCATCGAATTCGGCCCCATCGAATTCTTCGCCATGGCGGCGGGAGGCTTGCTCCTGTTCTCACGGATCTCGGGCGGCACGTTCGCGGCCGGGGTATTTCCGATGGCCATCGGCCTCGTACTCAGCACAGTCGGACAGGAGGCTGTCAGCGGACTGAACAGATTCACGTTCGGGTTCACGGAACTGAGCCTGGGCATCGAACTGGTCGCCGTCGTGGTGGGCGTCTACGGCGTCGCCGAGATCATGTCGGTGGTCGAGACCAAGGAAAGCCAGGTGCGCCCGGCTAAGGTCAAGATACGCGAGTTGCTGCCAAACCGCGAGGAGTGGCGCCGCTCATGGGCGCCATTCGGACGCGGTACCGTTCTCGGCTTCCTGCTTGGACTCTTGCCTGGCCCACACACCACGCTGTCCAGTTTCATATCCTACAGGCTGGAGCAAGCGGTTTCCAAATATCGTCACGAGCTTGGCACTGGCGCTATCGAGGGCGTTGCCGGACCGGAGACCGCCAACAACGCCGCCGCCACCGCGACCATGGTGCCACTCCTGGCGCTTGGCCTGCCATTCGGCGCCGTCACGGCGCTGATGTTGTCGGCCATGATGGTTCAAGGCATTCAGCCTGGCCCGATGCTGGTGATCACGCATCCGGAGATTTTCTGGGGCCTGATCGCCTCGATGTACGCCGGCAACGTCATGCTGCTGCTGCTGAATGTGCCAATGATCGGCATCTGGGTATCGATGTTGCGCATACCGTTGCACATCTTCCTTCCCGCAATCCTGCTGCTGGCCATCATCGGTGCCTACAGCGTCAACAACAGCATGCTCGACGTGTTCGTGCTGATCGTGATGGGCATTTTTGGCTACATCCTCAAGAAGTGCGACTTCCAGTTGGCGCCGATGGTGATTGGCCTCGTGCTGGGGCCGATGATCGAAAAGGACCTGCGCGAAGGAATGTTCATGAGCCTCGGAGATGTCAGCGCCTTCTGGACCAGCCCCGTCGCAATCGTCATCTGGCTGATCGTGCTGGTTACGCTGCTGGGCTCACCCGTCCGAAAGCTGGTTAGGCGTATACTGGGCGTACCCGAAGGCGAGGCAATCCCCAATTCCGAAGAATAGCCTAAAGCCGCCGCGAGACGACACGAACACCCGCGCTGGGCGGCCAATCGACGACAAGGGAAGGACAGTACATGGCCGAAGAACAAGCCAAAACCGACAATGTGGGGCCGCTCGCCGGTCTCAGGGTCATCGATGCCGGGGTGATCTTTGCCGGTCCTTTGGTGGCGACGCTGCTGGGCGATCTCGGCGCGGATGTCGTCAAGATCGAGCACCCGAAGGGCGACGATGTGCGCAAGACGGGCAAGTTCAAGGACGGCGAAGGCTTGTGGTGGCGGGTGACCGCGCGCAACAAGAAGGCCATCTCGATCGATATGGGCAAGCCCGAAGGCGCTGAAGTCGTGCGCAAATTGGCCGGCTCCGCCGACGTTCTGGTGGAGAATTTCCGAGCCGGACGATTCGGAAAATGGGGGCTGGACTATGCAAGCCTGTCCAGGCTCAACCCTGGTTTGGTGATGTTGCATATCAGCGGCTACGGTCAGGAAGGGCCCTACAGCCAGCGGCCCTGCCTGGGCACGCTCGCTGAGGCGTTCAGCGGGTTCGCCCACGTGAACGGTGAGACGGATGGCCCACCGACCCTGCCCTCCTTTCCCGTAGCCGACAGCGTGGCGGCCATCTACGGCGCCTATGCGGTCATGGCCGCGCTGTGGGCTCGAGAGAAACGCGGCGGCAAGGGCGAGGAGATCGACATCAATTTGTACGAGCCTCTGCTCAGCTTGATGGGCTCCATGGCCATAGACTACGACCAGCTCGGTTTCGTCGCCAGGCGGCACGGCAATCGGTCGATCTGGAGTGTTCCTAGGAACGCCTACAGGACCAGCGACGACCGCTGGGTGGCCATATCGGGCGCTGCCAACTCGGTCACGCAGCGCCTGTTTCGCGCCATAGACCGCAACGACATGGCAGACGATCCGGGGTTGGCCACCAATCAGCTGCGCGCGCAGCGCATGGATGAATGTGACAGCGCGATAGCGGACTGGATCGTCCGGCACACGCTTGAAGAGGTTATGGCCCGCTTTCATACCTACGACGTGGTGGCCGGCCCCATCTACGACATCGAGCAGATCTTCAATGACCCGCAGGTGCAGGCCCGCGGCACATTCGCCCAGCTCGATGACCCGGCGCTCGGCAAGGTGCGCATCCAGGATGTTGTGCCTCGATTCACCAACCGACCCGTCCATATGCGCTGGCTGGGCAGGCGCGAGATTGGCGCCGATACCGAAAGCGTGCTTGGCGACCTCGGCTATTCCAGCGATGCGCTCGAACAGCTTGAATCCCAGGGAGTGATCAAGCGCGCTTGCCTCAACAATAGCGCGCCTCGCGTAGATTGACGCTTGCCCGGGTTGAACGATGTCCTGCCCTATCTTGCCGTTTTACAATGACCTCTTCCTGAAAACCGGTTCTTGTCCACAGCATAGGCATTTGCAGGATTTCGCACTGCGCCCGCTGAACCTGTTACGGCCATGGGTTCGACCTGACCGAAACAACAGGAACTTGGAACCGTGAATTCTCTGATTGGAATCGGCGAAGTCTTTGTCATCAACCTCGCACTGTCAGGTGACAATGCCGTCGTGATCGGCCTTGCCGCAGCAGGCCTGCCGGGGCAGCAACGCAGAAAGGCTATCCTTTTTGGGATACTTGCAGCAACTCTACTTCGCTTATGCTTTGCCCTTATCGCAAGCCAGATGCTCGATGTGTTCGGGCTGTTGTTTGTCGGCGGCGTCCTGCTTGCGTGGGTATCTTGGAAGATGTGGTCCGAACTGCGCCAAGACAACAAGGCTCACTGCCTGAATAACGAGGGACACCCGGACAATGTGCCTTCAAAGACGCTGTTTCAGGCAGTCACCCAGATCGTGATTGCCGACGTGTCCATGTCGCTGGACAACGTGTTGGCTGTTGCAGGAGCCGCAGGCCAGAGCACGACCGTACTCGTTGCGGGACTTCTGATGTCTATCGCACTGATGGGCGTTGCGGCTACGTTTATCGCCGATGTGCTGAACCGATGGAGGTGGCTCGGCTATGCTGGTGTAGCCCTGATTGCTTATGTCGCCGTCACAATGATTTGGCAGGGCTCCGAACAAATGTTGAGCTCCGGGATACTCGGAAACTCGTTGTAACCCACCGAGCTGGCATGCCTCCGGTCAACGAGCAGTTGGCTCAACCTCGCTAGCGTCGGCATCGGCATGCGTCAGCAGCACGGGTGCAAAATGGACCGCGACATGGTGCCATATGTTACGCCGGATACCAAAGTTCATTCAATTTCCATGCCTTTCCTTCGTCTTGAAGCTTTATCAAATGCGCATCCACATTGCGCTGCGCAGCCCGCATCAGCTTGGGGTGCGCGTTGCGGTATAGTGCATCCGAAATCTGCTTTACCGACATACCATCGACGGTCAGCGATTTTAGGATCTCTTTTTCGCGGGTCTGCCTTCGTTCCAAAAGGTCACAGACATGTGGCAAGGGTTCGAACAAGGCTGGCCCGTGCCCCGGCAGATAGACCTTGTCTGATCGGTCGATCATAAGCTGCAGACTGACGAAGTATGCCCTCATGTCACCAAGGGGCGCCGAGACAACGGTGCTCGACCATCCCATGACGTGGTCACCGGTAAAAACGGTCCCATCGGGACCACAAAAACATAAATGATCAGGAGCGTGGCCCGGAGTGTGGAGCGCGGTCAGATCTGCAACGACGTCACCATTCGTGATCGCGCGGTCGGGGATAAAGTCCGTGGTCGGGTTTTTCCCGAAAGCGTATGTGGGGACACCAAGCGCTGCTTTCAGCATCGGTAGGGCGCCGATGTGATCATAGTGGGCGTGACTGACCAGGATCCCGGCCGGTGACGTCTTAATCGCCGCGATCACCGCCGCGACGTGACCAGCGTCATCTGGTCCTGGATCAAGAACGAAAGTGCCTTCAGGACGATCCAGGAGGTACGTGTTAGTGCCGTGGTAAGTCATAGGCCCAGGATTTGGTGCCACAACACGGCCGACACCGGGCAGCACCGGCATGTAGATCCCGCGAGGGGGTTCCGATTCCGTAGAAAAGGGCATCAAGGTTTTCCCGAGGCAAGCGAGTTGCCGAATATGATGTCTAACGCACCGTATCGCGCGTTTCGCTGAGGTTTGGCTGCCTGAGGTACTTGTTACCCAACGTCAAGTCCGACAGTTCGACACCCTTCTCGTCTACCACCTCAAAGTGCAAACAATTCTTCATCCCCTCCTGGCCTCCTGGAGCCCCAGCTTTGCGCGGTTTGGGTTTGAAACCTGGGGAGTGTGGAAACAACGTCCTCACCAAATCTATTCTCCGAATATCCATCATTCTCAAAGCTAAGGAATAGCTCCAAAATTGCCAGGTTTTGACGACCGCAATATCAATGCTTTAGCGTCGGCCTCGCTTCGGGCAGCTTTGCGGCTCGCACGCCTCGCAAACAAAACTCAACTATGCCATCGCCCCGTGCCCATCCGGTGAAGACCGCAGGTGGCTTGAGCCTGTTTCTAGAAATTTGATCGGAGCGCCACGACTGCTTCTGCGGCTCTATCGCACAGTTTCGCCGTCTCGCGATCGGGGAGATCGGCGCGGCATCCCTCACCACAGTCCCGTCGGCTGCCGACGGCCAGATGAAGCGGCCGCGTTCAAGCTTCTTCGTGAACAGGCAAGCACCCTGGCCGATGCGCGGAATTCCCTTCTGGTTCTTCCTGACCGCCACCCTCTATGTGAGCCTTGGGATGGTCTGGGGCACTCGAGCTGCCGTTCGACATTTTCGATCGGCCCGGAATGTTGCGACGCTGGAATGGTTGTAGAATTCGGCTTTCGTAGTGCCATCGCCATCATGGTGGCTTGAGGACGTTTGCCTTCGGCTTCTGCCTGCCCGGTTTCGCCTTACATTCCTTGGCCCTCGGCTTCTTCAGCTTTCCCGGTTTTCCTTCGGGCTTTCCAGTTCGAGGCGCGATAGCGGGCCGTGGTTGTACTCGTGCGTCACCCGCTGAACGGTCTCCTTCTGCGCTTCACGAGGCCGGCGCTTTCGACTGCATGGCCATGACAAAGCTCCTTCCAAACTCGGTTTTGCCTTTGCCGTCGATGGCTGGACGTGAATTCTATGGAAGAACGGAAGCTGCCCTCGGCGCCTCACCAGCGAATGACGATCACCTTATCTCTCCCGCCGCCCAGTTGGATCGCCTCGGTGCCATCGGACTTGCGGCTACCAATTTGAGCGTCGTCAACGATTTCTACCGCAGTAGGATTCATGCCAAAGGCTTCGTCCACTTCGGCGCTGCAGACCAGCGTCTCCGGCGGTAAATCCTTGATCTGCTCTAAAAGCTCGCGAACGGTCATTTCGCACCTGTTTCATGGAAGTGGAAGACACAGATCGCAAACTGCCCCCCTCGCGAAATGTTCCTCCTGCACGGCGAATATCCCCGCAGGCGGAGCTGATGGCATCGCTCAGCCGCTCAGCGGATCTTGCGGGCGACGAGGTGATGAAGGATCCGCTTGGGAGCATCACCTTTGCCCCTTCGTTTGCTTATGGCTGCCCCTGGCCGCCGCCGGACCCGTAGATATTTCCGGTTGCGAAGCTTGCATCGTTGGCTGCCAACTGCACATAGATGGAGGCCAGTTCCGCCGGCTGACCCGGCCGTTCCAACGCAGTTGTGCTGCCGAATTTCTTGTATTTTTCCTCCGACGCGCCGCCGCTTATCTGCAGGGGCGTCCAGATCGGTCCCGGGGCCACGCCGTTTACGCGAATACCCTTAGGTCCGAGCTGCTTCGCCAACGACTTCACGTAGTTCATAGTCGCGGCCTTGGTCTGAGCGTAGTCGTAGAGCTCGGGCGAAGGATCGTAGGCCTGTTCCGAGGTCGTTCCGATTATGCAGGATCCTGGCTTCAGATGCGGCAGCACCGCCTTGATGATCCAGAACGGCGCGTAGATGTTGGTCTTCATTGTAGCGTCGAAGTCCTCGCTCGTTATGTCGAGGATGGAGGGTTTCGCCTGCTGCCGGCCGGCATTGCAGACGACGATATCGAGCCCGCCGAGCTGCTGCAGGGCGTCGGCAACCAATTTCTGGCAGAAAGCCTCCTCCCGCAAATCGCCGGGAAGCGCGACTCCGGTCCTGCCGGCATCTCGTATAAGTTGGATCACCTCACTCGCGTCGGGCTCTTCCGACGGATAGAAGTTGATCGCGACATCCGCTCCTTCGCGCGCATAAGCAATAGCGGCGGCCCGGCCCATACCGGAATCGCCTCCCGTGATCAGAGCTTTGCGACCCGCAAGCCGGTCTGAACCCTTGTAGCTGGTCTCTCCGTGGTCGGGTTTCGGCTTCATGTCGCGTGCCAGGCCGGGCCAGGGCTGCGTCTGTGCTTCGAATGGCGGCTTCGGGTACTTGGAGCGGGGATCTTGCATCGCGGGTCCGTTCTCTGAGATTTTGGTCGTTGTTTGCTGGGCGCTGGCCGTACCCGAGACGCCGGCCGCTATTCCGACTCCTGCTGCCGCCATGACTTCACGTCGGGACAATGAACGGGGACGGTCTTTGGTCATTCGACTTCTCCGAGGCGCGTGAAACGTCCGAACCGCCTCGGCCTGATAAGGTTCCTTGGTCCGATCGAGAGAGCCCGAGGAGGGCCGCCATGTCATCTTTTCTCCACGGGATGGCGAATTTTCTCCACGGGATGGCGAATGGCTGGGCGGCTGGTTGCGCAGGAGGTCCGATTGACCGCGAACCCAAGAGCTCTCAATGCCCGAGATAAGGAAGCAATGGAGCAAATCATCGGCTATGACAGCCGAAATTACCTCGACTGGAGATCGGCAGTGCGTACGAGGCGATCCTGCTGGCGTTGTGGGCCCACAGAATTTCGCCTACCCAATTGACCGCTAGCAGAGTTCTTTGCCCGTTAGCGGCAACGCATCTTCGTCCAATGATTTGAGCCGGCCGATCCGGAGCTCGCGGCTGGTGATTGATCTAATCGGTCTGCACGAGCGACATAATTTCACCTTTGACAAGCGCCTGGGGATTACGCGGCCTCTTCCGTCTCAGCGTAATTGACGGGAATCTGCAGGTATGACGGGTCGAGCCGTCGAGCCCAGTTCCTCTCAGCATCGAGCAGTTCATCCTCCTCAGTCAGGCCGTTCATAAAGAGCCTGAGGACGTGCGCAGCAATGCGCGCTGCTTCGTTCGAAGCAGGGGCTACGCCGCGCTCTTTGCAGACGGAGTGACAAACGTGGGCAAGCATAACAATATCGCTCGGCCCCAAAAAACGACCAGGATACAACATACCGTTCTCTGCTCAAAAGCTACTGATGGCTACCGGTTACGCAAGGTTACCAGCAGTTACAATTAACTATGATAGTCATGCACCTCGACTTTGCGAAACATCCATTGCGCCCTCGAAAGGGCGTCAGGTACCAGCAGCACTGAGGCCGAGCCGGACGCTGGGCTGATCTGGCTGCTCGGGAGAATGTGAGAGAGCCTGAAAACTTGGACGAAGTGAAGCCGCTGGACCCGGGAGCGGCAGTCCCGTGCGCTCTGTGGCCGCGGCTACCAATGCGATCAAAGCGTCCGTCATCGATCCTTGAATGCCGGCCGATCGCGCAAGCTCCAAACATTGGCGTCCGGTTCAAATGTCGCGCCGACCACCCGCTCCTTCTCCTCCGGCCCAGCGCCGGCGCCGCTCGACCGAGGTGATCACTTCAATCTGATGCTTCGTCATAGGGCTACTCCTAGTGCTGGCACTAGAACTTGCAGCCCTTCAGCCTATGTCAGCAAGGCTGCTTCACCGGATGGGTACCGGGTTTCCAAAGAGGACATTCGTGCTTCTCGCGGTCGCTCGCCTCGCCACGTGTATATCGAGAAGAGATCGCCGCGATCCCCTATTCATTTCACCTGCACTTCGTCATTCCCGTATGGACCGGTATGTCGTCGATCATCGCGCAGCGCTGGAACGGACGAAACTGAGGCAGGGGGTTATGTCCGGGTAGAGGGCGGCCTGCCGGCATGCGGAACCCGAACACATAGTTCGATCCAATAGCTGGCCCTGACTTTCAGTTCCACACTACGCGCCGATGAATTGAACCGGAAGAGTCCGGCCGCGTTGTTGGGAAATCGAAACTAATCCTTGGAGGAAGAAATGGCCGCTACTCAAACAACTCGCGGGCGCAGCCAGGACCGCGCAAAGGTCGCTGGTGGGCAGAATCATGAGGTGAAATACGAGGCGGGCAAGAGTGGGGCAAGCAAAGCCGACGTCAAATCGGCCGTGAAATCGGTCGGCAACAGTCGCAAGAAGGTCAAGGACAAACTCGGAAAGAAATGAGCCACGGCAAATGGTTCGGATTGCCACCTTCAATGTGAACGGTGTCAATGGACGGCTGCCCGTGCTCCTCAAGTGGCTCTCGGCCACCAACTACGACATCGTCTGCCTCCAGGAACTAAAAACGTCCGACGAGAAATTTCCGATCAAGGCCATCCGCGAGGCGGGGTACGGCGCCATCTGGCATGGCCAGAAATCCTACAACGGAGTGGCCATTGTAACTCGAGGGATGGACCCGGTTGAACGCCGGCGCGGCTTGCCTGGCGATCCTGATGACACTCACAGCCGCTACATCGAAGCCCAGGTGGACCGGCTCGTTGTCGGCTGTCTCTACGTGCCCAATGGGAATCCAGCGCCTGGTCCCAAGTTCGACTACAAGCTGCGCTGGTTCGACCGCTTGATCAGCCACGGCCAGGACTTGCTCAAAGCGGGAGCGCCGACAGTGCTGTGTGGAGACTACAACGTCGTTCCAACTCCGATTGACGCCGTGGTGCCGCGACGATGGCTCGGCGATGCGGTTTTCTTCCCCGAGAGCCGGCAAGCCTATGCCGAGATGCTTGAGGATGGCTGGATCGATGCGGTCCGGCGCATCCGCCCGGAGAAGGGGGTCTATACTTATTGGAATCACACCTATGGCGGCGGCTACGACAAGAGTTCTGGCCTGCGAATGGACCATCTGCTCGTCAGTCCATCGTTGTCGCCCAGGCTTCGCGATGCCGGCGTGGATGTTGGGACGCGAGGGTGGGAAAAGCCCAGCGATCATGCGCCGGCTTGGATAGAGCTCGACTAGTCGATTTTGACGGGGCCAAGTTCAGATGTCAGCAGGTTCACGCCTTTGTCCGAAACTTGTCGCATATTTCGGACATGTCCTTGGTTGAGCCTGACAGCAATTTCCGTTCGCGCGTGCTTGCACGGATCGAGTCCAAACCCGACGAGGTATGGACCCGCCGACTTTGCAGACTTCGGTGGAGGCATCGAGAAGAGCCTCAACGGTGGCAAACAGGGTCACACTCGACCTCGCCGTCTTTCCAACCCACGCGCCGCCTTTCGTGCGACCCTGAGGTCATCGAGAGTTGGCTGCCACCAAAGCGCGTCACCAATCTCCGTCTTGGTTCGCGAGGGCCAGGTCTTGATGAGCTCATCGAGGGCGGCGGGACGCCACCGACCCCAGACATAGTCATGGTGGTCTGGAAAGTCGGCGTACTGGGTACCAAGAATGTCGCCATCGACGGGCTCGCCATCGCACCCGATGAAGACAATGACACCGTAGCCCCGTGTCATTACCGGCCGGCCAAGCGGCGGAAGATCGTTTGGATCCAGCGGATAGCGCCTGCGGCGGCGTTCCGTGGCATGGGCGCGAGACGCCAGTTCTTGCGGAGACCCCTGCCTCTGCGCCGCGCGCTGTTTTCGCGCTTCGGGCTCGTTGCGAAGAGCGGCAGCCTCAATTTCCGCCCAGCGTCGATGCAGTTGTTCATAGGAGCGATATGGCACTTTCCAAGCGTGCCTGTCGGGATCCCAGGACGCAAACGGCACGTCGCGCATCACCTTCACCACCGAGCGAGAATATGGTGTTTGCACCTCCAGCCGATCCTGGTGCACGAACAGGTACTTGGAAACGATAGGATCGAAGGCGTAGGCGTCGCGTCCTCTGCTGTCAGCATGCACGCTCGATCCGGCGAGTTCTTGCTCCATCCAACGATTGACGCGCCGAGCTGCGGTCTTTCCCGGGACAAACCAGGCCTTGAGTTGATCGCTCCAGCGGGCCCGGGGAAAACTCTTCCGGAAGCGTTCGACGGTGGTCCGATCAAAGGGGAAGGACGCCGGCACGCCCGTTGAGACATTGTCATTCGAACCTGATCCATCCGTTCTCTTCATGATCATGGAGCCTTCACCGCATCTCTGACAGGAGAACGCTTTACGAAAGCGCAAGTGCCCTTCGCGCCGATGTCGGCAAGAACTCCCAGATTGCAGGAGGCGAACGGACCTTTGCTTACTTCGCTAGGGCCTGGGCGATAGCGCGATCGGCGATCCAGCGCGCAATGCAACAGGATCTGCGCTTTTCGTCCGGAAGCCCGAGAGGCCGATCAAGCTGGATTTGCACCAGCTTTCTTAATTCGAGACCGAAATCGAAATTCAACAGTGCCAATTATGTGGACCTTCTCGAGCACAGACACCTGACCGTTTCCATTCATCGCCCAAGGCCAGTTTATCGCTGGAAAGCCAAAGTGCGGGAATTCAGGAGAAATGGCCGCTGGATGCGTTTTTTCTGAAGGGGGTTGTCGAGGGGAGATACCCATGGCTGCACCAGTCTGTCGGCGCTGCCAAATTTGCAGATCGCATCCAGGACCTTTCCAACGACATTCCGGAGCTATGTGACATTATGGAGGCGTTGCTTGCCGCCCGACAGAAACTTCGCGAGCAGTTCACGGTGCTGCATGAAAGGTTGTTGTCGATCGTGAAGGATGACACGGTTCTGCAGGCGGTTGATGACCGTGCCTGGCATCGGCCCTGTCGTTGCGCTGGCTTTCAATGCCACGGTCGACGTTCCTGCACGCTTCAAGAACTCGAAAGCCGTAGGTCCGGCTCTCGGGTTGACGCCGCGGTTGCATCAATCAGGCGAGGACAATCGCGTCGGACGTGTTTCCCTGTGCGGTGACGCCATGATGCGGACGCTGCTTTATGAAGCCGCGCAAGTCTTGCTGACGGTGGTGAGAAAGTGGTCATGGCTGAAAACTTGGGCGACGAACATCGCCAAACGTCGAGGCCGGCAAAGGGCGACCGTTGCCCTTGCTCGCAGAATGGCTGTCATCATGCACAGAATATGGTCCGACGGCGGTGAGTTCCGCTGGGCGCGAGAGGAAGCGACGGGGGTGATATAGCCGGGTCCACCAAACGAAAGGGAGAAGATCCGATAACGGGATCCGCCAAGGGCGGATACATGTCCTTCGCGGGACGGAGGATGAAGAGAGGACGTGCCGGGACTCGTTTCCACCGCGGCAACGTGGTGAGAACGCTGTTTAGATTGTCCCCTTCATTCCAACTGATCCCATGCTGGGAGGGCCAAAGCGCCGATCCCGAAGAGAAGCAGGGCCTCGCGAAAGACATCAAATGCCCATGGTAGAGGAAGCTTGAAAGCGATTGACTTCAACACACCGAATAGAGAAGTCCCGGCATTTGCTGGAGCGGATTGAGAGTGAAGCGCTCGGGCTGGGAAGCTCATGGCTTGCAGATGAACTCGTAGGGGGTGAGACTTTGAGGGTTTCGAGTCTGCGACCGAAATTGTAGGCCGCGACCAAATCGGCAAGATGCCGACGCAGTTGGGCGTGATCGTGGTTCTGGGATGCCGCACCGAGCCGCAGCGTGTATGAGAGGCGCTCAACATCGCGTCGGCCGCGCCGCGCTTGGCGGTTTGTGTCTTCTGAGCGGGGAGCGGCTTTCGCTTGGGACGAAGGCAGCGTGATGCTGATCATCGCCGCCGCGCTTCGGTCGCCGATGACGCATGATCATCAGCAGCACCAGCATCGCCACGATGATCATCATGATCGGCATGCCAATGACCATCGCCGCGGTCGGTTGGTCCGTGTGGGGTACATTGGCGCTCGGCTACGCGCCGCCGATCACCATGACTTTGGGCTGGCTGGCCAATGCGAATGCAGCGAATGAGCGCTGCACCCGTTCTAAATCGAGGCCGTCGGCAATGATGACCAGCCGCGATGTGCGGTCTTGGCTCGGCCACGCCTCCATATGTACAGGAGGATGAACGAGATGCTGCACACCGTGGACCGCGACCGGGCGGTCTTCACCTGCGATGTTCAGGATGCCCTTCACCCGAAGGACACGCTCTCCATGTCTGTTGAGCAGCATGGTGAGCCATAAGCCGAACGCGGTCCAATCGACTTGCTCGTCCCAGACCAGGACGCAGGATGCGATCGCCGCTTGATGCGCCTGTCCGGCGGCAGTCGCCAACACGGCAGCCTCCTCGCAGAAGAAGCCTGACTGCGATTGCAGCTGGCTTGCACGGGCTACAGTCTCCTGCTCGAACAGATCTCGTGCGCAGAACCCGGAGCGGACATTCAGTATCGGGGCATCCGGATTGATGCGCTCCAGCCGATCTGCAAGTCGCCCGATTTTGGCGTCGTCAGCGAGATCGGTCTTGGTCATGACCAGCCTGTCGGCAATGGCCACCTGACGATTGGATTCGATATATCGGTCGAGGTTGGCAATCCCGTTCATGACGTCGACGGTGGTCACCACATTTCCCACGATGAAATGGTGCTTCAGCATCGGATCGGATTTTAGCGTCGAAAGAATCGGAAATGGGTCAGCCAGCCCCGTACTTTCGACCACTACCTGCCGGAACGGGGATATCTGGCCTCGCTCCCGCTTCGAATATAGATCGCGGATCGCGTCGGCCAGTTCACCGCGCACGGTGCAGCACACGCAGCCGGACTGAAGCAGTACCATGGTTTCGTCAATTCGTTCCACCAAGTGGTGGTCGAGCCCAACCTGGCCGAATTCATTGATGAGCACGGCCGCGTCCGATAGATCCGGGTCATCAAGCAACCGTTTCAGAAGTGTGGTTTTGCCCGAGCCGAGAAAACCTGTCAGCAGGTGGACCGGGGTGAAAGGCGGTAGTTCAGCCATCGCGACCGGCTTCGAAGCTTGCGATGACATCGGCCTCCAACGGATCGCAAGTCCTGCCCGAAAGACGCTCCGCAGCCTGCCATAGGTGTCCGAGATCGTTGATGATCTCGGTCTTGCCCGTTCGCGTTGAAATGACAAAGGCCGTCCCCTGCCAGTCCGCCAGCCGCATGCCGAAGGAGGCCAGGATGAGATTAGCTATCCTGACGCGATTGGCGCGCTCACGGCGCCGGTCAACGTTTTCGACGTTGCGCGTGTAAACGCCGGGCCGGGCCACGGCATCGGTCCAATGTTCGTTGCTGCCTAGAACGCCGCATAGCGAGCACATGATCTGCTCCTTGGATGACCGTCTTCGGAGACCGTTTGACCCCGACAGGGCCTTACAGTTCCTCTGTAGGTGGTTGCCCTGCCTGGCGATGCCAAGTCCCCCCTGCCTGGTCTACCGCAGGCTTCGACCAGAAGAAGAACGCGGTCTCGGAAATGCCGAGGCCGCGTTCTTCTGTCGAGGAACTCAAGGGGCCGGGATCGGCTTAACCTTGTTTGGCTCCAGCCAGTCCTTGGTCGGCTCACATTTTCCGCAATTGATGCCGGGCAAATTGTCGGCGTAGGTCACGTCGGGCAGATCCTTGATGGTTGCGCCCGGCGTGGGCGTACTATCTTGCACCGACTTCAAGCTGAGTTCGGGCAGCAGATCGCCGTTCAGCGAGGTGTCGATGAAGAGCGGTGGCACCTTGTCGGCAGGGAAGGTGTTGCAGCCGTCAACGAAGGTCTCACCCTGGCAGAGCTTCACATCCTGCGGCTCAACCCATGGCAGCGGATATTCGATGTTGTTGGCGGTTAGCTTCTTCTTGCCGGTCACGACTTCCATCATGAGCTTGAAGGCGTAGCCGCCAACGGCCGGACCCGCGCTCGAGGAAACGCCTTTCAGGCCCTTGGCCTGCATGGCCGGATCCGCCATCGCCAGGCGATAGCCGTTGTTGGACTGGCCGGCAATCACGACCAGCTTGTCGGGACGACTGTTGATGACGGCCTGCAAAGAGCCAAAGGTGCCGTCAACCGTCCAGATGCCGTCGACGTTGGGGTGCGCGGCCAAGATCTTGGCAACCTCCTCCTGCGAGGTCGCGTCGTTCCAGTTGCCATAGAAATCGCCGACGATCTTGATGTCGGGATATTTCTTGAACACGCCATAGGCCTGTTCGTCATAGGTCTTGGTCACGGTCGTGCCGGCGACGCCGTGGTTGAAGATCAGCTCTCCCTTGCCGCCCATCTGGTTCACCATCCACTGCGCCGTATTGGCGCCGTAACGGGCGGTGATGTTGGAGACGTTGTGCGCGCAGGACTCCGTAACCGTACTGTCGTAGGTGAACACCACGACGCCTTGATCGCAGGCTTGCTTGATGGTGCGGTTGAGCGCAGTCGGCGAGAGCGGATACAGAAGAATGGCGTTGGCGCCTGCCGCGATCATGCTCTGGAGGTCAGATATCTGCTTCTGCACGTCGGTGCCGGAGATAATGGTCTTGAACTGTACCTGCTTGTCGTAAGGCGGGGTCGAAGCCAGTGCCTTGATGCCGTTGGCGGCGCTCGCCTGCCAGGTGTTGCCGCTGTAGCTCATGTTCAGGAACACCTTGTAGGTATCCTGGGCATTCGCGCTGGATGTCCCCAGACCAAGCAACGTGGCGGCGATGGCCGCCCGGCCGTAAGTCAGTCTACGCGAAGCGTTCTTCATGTTCTTTCTCCCATTTGAAGCGACCGCCGACTAACGGCTTCGCAGATTGAGCCGCCCACGCTGGAGCAGCAAAGCGATGATGATGATCCCGCCCTGCACCAGGTCGCGGAATCCCTGCGAGAGGCTGAGCGTGGTGATGACGGTGGACAACGTGCTGAGGAAGAGCGCGCCGGCAAGAGTTCCGAGATAGATGCCGGAGCCACCGGTGACCCGTGCGCCGCCGATGACGACGGCGGCGATGGAGGGCATCAGCAGCGCATTGCCCATGTCAAGCGTCGCGCTCGAGGAATAGCCGGCCAAGAGGATGCCGGTCATTCCGGCACAAAGGCCGCTGATGGCATAGACCGCGATGGTGAGCGCGGCGATCGGCAGGCCCAGCACGTTGGCCGCGCCAGGGCTGCTGCCAATGGCGTAGAGCTTGCGGCCTTCCGCGCTCTTGTTCTGGAACAGCCAGGCGAACACCGCAAAGACGATTATGAAATAGACGGGATAGGGTACACCCAGCCAGCGGGAGCTCATGAACTGCTGGATCGCAGGAGCGACCGATTGTTGCGAATTGCCCGCGGTGAAACCCAGCGCCACCCCGAAGAATGTGATGCCGGACGCCAGCGTCACGATGAAGGGCGGGATCTTGGCAATCGCCACACCGATGCCGTTGATGAGACCGATGCCAAGACAGCACAAGAGGGTAAGCGGAATGGCGTACAGCAGCGCGTCGTTGCTGCCGCGCGTAAGTTCCGCGATCATCATGCCGCCGACACCGATGACCACGCCCAGTGACAAGTCGATGCCGCCCAGAAGGATCACCAGCCCCTGCCCGAACGAAGCGACCACCAGGAAGATGGCGGTAACCAGTATGGCGGTGAGCTGGTCGAACGAACCGAAATTGGGACTGGCGATCTTCGTGCCGATGACCAGCAGCGCCGTGGCGGCGAACACGGTAATCGGCGGCACAAGGTCCGATGAGACAAGTGCGCGGCGCGCGCTCTGCGCGCCGTGCTCGGACGTCTGTGCGGGGGTCGTAATGTCCTTGTCGGTCATCAGGCTTCCCTTCTCGCGGATCGGCGCGCCAAATAGGCGGAGGCTTGGCCGAAAAGGATTGCCAAGATCATGATAAGTCCGTTGAAGATGTTGGTGTAAAAGTCAGCCACGCCGAGCGCGAACAGCATCTTTTGCAGCACCGTCAAAATACCTGCACCGGCCAGCGTGCCGACCACCCCGCCGCGACCGCCGAACAGGGACGTGCCGCCGATCGCGACCGCCGCGAACATGAACAGCAAAAAGGAATCGCTGATGCGTGGATCGCCCGAACCGATCTCGGCGCTGAAAACGAAGCCGGCCATGGCATAGAACAGGCCGGCGGCCACGAAAGCGAATAGCCTGGTGGCGCGGATATTGAGCCCCGAGAGCCGCGCGGCCGTCTGATCCGTGCCGACCGCGTACATTGCTATACCCATGCGCGAATGCTTGAGCAGAAACCAGAAGACGAGCACCAGCACCAACAGGATCGCCGGCACGGGAATGCGTAGAATGTCGCCGGTGATGCCATAAGCGATGGATTCCACCACCTCGCCGCCAGGTGCCGGAAGGATGAGGAGCGCGATGCCTTGGCATGCGATCAGAGAACCGAGCGTCACGGCGAGCGACTGCAGTCCAAAATAGGCGACCAGTATGCCGTTGAGACCACCGACCACGAGGCCGACCAACAGAACCAGGCCGAAGCTGCCGAGGGCGCCCGCATCGCCGCCACTCACCGTCGCCACCACCACATTCGCGATGGCGATCACACCGGGGCCCGAAAGGTCCAGCTCGCCGCATACCACGACGAGCGTCAGTCCCGTTGCGGCGAGGGCGAGTACGATGGCGTTGTTGAGGAGGTTACCGATGCCGAACAGCGAGAGTGCCGAAGGCTCGTGGGCGGCATAGACGGCGAACATGACGATAAGCAGGCCGATGGCGGCGACCGCTCCGTTGCCCAGAATTGTCAAGCGGCCGCGAGGCGTATCGGATGCCATCGTTACGCCCCTTGGGCGGCAGGCCGCCGCGACCCGTCGCGATAACCGGATGCCAGCGACAGCATACGGTCCTGTGAGAGATGGTCGCGACCCAGCTCGCCGGCAATCGAATTGCGGTAGAGAACGAGGCAGCGATCACAGAGCTGAACGAGTTCGTCCAGTTCAGTCGAATAGAACAGGATCGAGCCGCCATCGCGCACGAACGCGCGCATCATGGCGTATATGTTGCGCTTGGCGCCGACGTCGACACCGCGCGTGGGATCGAACAACAGCAGGCACCGCGCGCCCGTTATCAGCGCCCGCGCCAGGACCGCCTTCTGCTGGTTACCGCCCGAAAGCGCGCCGACGTTGAGGGGCAGGAGCTGCTTCGAAAGGTTCACTGCCGGGGTTACCTGTTCCACCAGCCGCAGCTCGGAAGATCTGTTTACGAGCTTGAATGGGCTCACCTTGTCTATCACCGGCAGCGAGATATTCGCCTGCGTGGTGAGATCGTGAAACAGTCCTTCGGACTTTCGTTCCTCCGGCACCAGCACCATGCCGAGCCTACGCGCCGCGCGAGGCGAGCCGACCGAAGTCGCCTTGCCTGCGATCGAGATCGTGCCCTCCCGCAGCGTCGACAAGCCCACCAGCGACTTGAAGAGACTGGACTGCCCGTGCCCCTCCAGGCCCGCCACACCAAGAATCTCGCCGGGAGCCAGCGAGAAGCTGATATCATTGACGCCAGGGCCGATCAGGTGACCGACCTCCAGCGCCGGCGTGGCGCCGACGCGAACCGCCGACGGCACCTTCTCCGCGGCTTCAACCACGGAGCGACCGGCCATACTGCTGAATATCGCTTCGTCGCTCATGGATTCAACATCGCTTTCCAGCACCTTGCGGCCGTTACGCAGGATAACGCAGCGCTGGCACAGGCGGCGGATCTCGTCGAGCTTGTGGCTTATGTAGAGCACTGACGTGCCGCCACGAACAGCGGCATCGACCAGCTTGAAAAGCCATTCACGGTCGGAGAGCGCGGCGGTCGCTTCGTCGAGCACCAGCACGGCCGGGCGGTGCCGCAGCGCACGCACGATCTCGACCTTCTGGCGCATGCCGAGCGGCAGATCCTCGACCAGCCGCCGGGGCGCGATATCCGTCACGTCATGGGCTTGAAGAATCTCAGCCGCCTCACGCTCGATGTTGCGCGCCGACACCAGACCAAGGCGGTTGAGTGCCGGGCGCGGCAGGAACAGGTTCGCGGCTACTGACAATGTCGGAATCAGGCTGAGTTCCTGGAAGGCGGTTGCTATGCCGGCCAAGCGGGCGTCGACAATGCCCTGCGGCTTGAAAGGAGCGCCGCGCAATTCGATGGAGCCGGTATCAGGTGTGACGACGCCACTCAGTATCTTCACGAGTGTCGATTTGCCGGCGCCATTTTCGCCGAGCAGACCGCATACTTCGCCGGAGCGCATTTCAAACGAAATATCCTCAAGCGCAATCGTGGCACCGTAGCGCTTGGACACGGATCGGAAATCAAGGACGTTGTGCGTTCTATCCTTCATTCCACCTCTTCCCAGTCTTCCCTGTTTGGTCAGACCAAGATTGGAGCTAGCACGCCTTACCCGCCATGACAATTAAGAAAACTTGCAAGAAAGCTTGAATTTTCAGCACATTTGGTCTGACCGGAAATGGATAGTCGAAAAGTGGTGCGAAGGCACCAACTCCACCATCAATTCTGCTGTTTCCAGCAGAATTGATGGGCGCTGCCATCGGCGAGATGACACAGAAAGCATAATCAATCCGATCTATCGGGTCTGACCATTCAAGCGAACCGGGCCGGAGACCGCGCGGCGGTCCCGGCATAGTACGCCGAAGCCGCTCAGGATTTGGGACGTGCCTTGCCGCTGCGCGGGAAGCGCTTGCCGAAATCGGCCGCGATCTCTTCCATCTTGACGAACTTCACGCCCTCGAAGCCCTTCATATAGTCATGGAGCCGTTCGTGCATCTTCAGCACATGCGGCTTGCCCGACACGTCGGGATGGATCGTCAGCGGGAACACGGCATAGTCGTAGTTCTCGTAGATCCAGTCGAACTGGTCGCGCCACATCTGCTCGATATCGCGCGGGTTGACGAAGCCGTGACTGTTGGGCGAGGCCTTGATGAACATCATCGGCGGCAGGTCATCGAGATACCAGGATGCCGGTATCTCGATGAGATCGGTCTCCTCGCCTTGCGAATACGGCTTCATCCAGCTGGATGGATGCTTGGAATAATCGATCTTCGTCCACTGGTCGCCGACCGTCACATAGTAGGGGTGATGGTCGTTATGCATCAGCGAGTGGTCGTAGAGCAGCCCCTTCTGCTTCAACAGCTCATTTGTTTTCGAGCCGAACTCCCACCAGGGAGCGACATAGCCGCGAGGCGCCTTGCCGCAAAGCTTGGTGATGAGGTCGACGCACTTGTTGAAGATGGCCTCTTCCTGCTCGGGCGACATGGCGATCGGGTTCTCGTGGCTGTAGCCATGCATGCCGATCTCGTGGCCAGCGTCCGCCACTTCCTTCATTTCGTCCCAAAAGCTCTCGATGGAATGACCGGGGATGAACCATGTCGTCTTGATCCCCCACTTTTCGAACATCCGAAGCAGCCGGAGGCTGCCGACCTTGCCTGCGAAGGCGCCGCGAGAGATGTCGCAAGGGCTGTCCTCACCGCCGTAGGAACCCAACCAGCCGGCGACAGCGTCAACGTCCACTCCGTAGGATACAAACATTTCTTTCGGCATCTCTCTTCCTTTCGTTGTTCATGTCCCCGGCCGAAGGGCGTCTAGGGTAGTTGCGAGGGTGGAAGACCGGCCCGGCTTCCCGCCATGCTGATATGTTTGCGCATGTAGTAGTTGGCGCCATCGGGATCGCCCATGGCAATCGCCTCCAGGATGCGGTCATGCTCCTGCACCGCGAACAGCAGATTGCCCCGCCGCTCGGTGGGCAGGCGCTGGCTCTCCAGCAGCACGCTCGCGAATGTCTGGTGCATGTCCACCAGCAGCTTGTTGCGCGAGATGCGCATGATGAGGTTGTGGAAATCGAAGTCCGTCTGCGCGTAGGAATTGAGGTCCTTTTCGCGCGCCGCGTTGCGAAAGGCGGTCGTGCATTCCTTCAGGTCGGCGATCTCCTGATCGGTATGGGTCAGCGCCGCGAGCTCGGCCGCGTAGGATTCGACGATGTAGCGGAACTGATAGACCTCGCTCAGCGAATAACGCGCCGCGAAGCGCCAGGACGGAGTTGCCGGTGCGCCGGAAGGGTCGGCACAAACGAAGCCCCGCCCTCCCTCGCGCGCAACGATCTCGCCGATGGTGGCGAGGATCGACAGAGCCTCGCGCAGCGTGGCGCGGCTCACATTGAGGTCGCGGGCCAGGTCGCGCTGCGGCGGCAATGTATCGCCTGGTCGCAACCTGCCGTCGCGGATCATCGACTGCAAGGCGGCCACCGTTGCCTGGGCCACACCGCCGCTGGCTTCCCGGCGCTCGCGCCGCAGGTCGGGCGGCTGTAAGGCCGCCGTCTTTCCATCATCACTAAGATTGCGTTTCATCATGGCTAGGCCCCAGCGTCAGCAGGAATTGTCGCCACATAGCTAGAACAAGATACATTTGGATGGAACCATTCAGCCCGCGGTTGATCAGAGCATGACATCGCCGCCGTTCGGATTCATGGTCGCGCCGATGTAGTAAGCGCCCTCCTCCGACGCCAGCAGCACGGCGGTGGGAGCGATTTCGTCGACATGGCCGGCGCGGCCGATCGGCAGTTCGCCGAGCTTGCGCTTCTTCCATTCCTCCGGCAGCGCCTTGAATAGCTCCGTTTCGATCGGGCCGGGACAGATGGCATTCACGGTGATGCCGTCGCGCGCCACCTCATAGGCGAGCGAGCGGGTGAAGCCGATGACACCGGCCTTGGCGGCCGCATAGTGCGCCATTTCCGGCGCGCCCTTGTGACCGAGCTGCGAGGCGATATTGATGATGCGGCCGAACTTGCGGGAAATCATCGGCTTCAGCACCGCGCGCGTGCAAAGAAAGACGCTGCGCAGGTTGACGGCCATCATCTGGTCCCACATGCCGGTGCTCATTTCGGCGACGACAGACGTCGTGTCGATGCCGGCATTGTTGACCAGTATGTCGATATGGCCGAGCGCCGCCTCCACCTTCTTGACGGCTGCCTCGACCTGCGCCTCGTCGCTGACGTCGGCCGCGACGGCGAAGGTCCTTGCACCGAAATCAGCAAGGGCGGAGATGCGCGCCTCGGCGGCCTCGAGTTTCAGGTCGAGAACGGCCACGTCGGCGCCCTCGCGCGCGAAGGCCGTGGCAATCGCGCCACCGATGCCGCGTGCGCCTCCCGTGACCAGTGCTTTCTTTCCAGCGAGACGTCCTGACATGCTTGGTTTCCCATTTCCTGGTTGATTGACTATCGAAGCGAAGACGCGAGACCACCGGGCGCCGGCCGGCCGAGGATGCGTTCGGCTTCCTTCATGAACACGTTGAAGGTGTCGGAGGCCGGCACCGAAGCGGCGACGTCCTTGTGGCGGAAGCAATGGACCGTGTGCCGTTCGCCGACCGTCTCAGCCGGCGGCATCTCACGGCGGCAGCGATCGATGACGAACGGGCAGCGCGATGCCAGGAAGCAGCCCTGGGGCAGATTGATCGGGCTCGGGATCTCGCCTTTGAGGCTGACGCTGCTTTCGATCTTGAGATGCGGATGCGGCAGCATGACCGACGACAGCAAACCACTGGAATAGGGATGTTGCGGGCGATTGAAGACCGTTTCGGCGCTGCCCTGCTCAACGATCATGCCGAGATACATCACCGCGACGCGGTGGCTGATGAAGCGCACCGTGGAGAGGTCGTGGGAGATGAACAGATAGGCGGTGTTGCGTTCGCTCTGGATGCGCCGCAGCAAATCGATGATCTCGGCGCGGGCGGTCGGGTCGAGCGCCGAGGTCGGTTCGTCGAGGACGACGAGTTCGGGCTCCGTGACCATGGCGCGCGCTATGCCGACACGCTGCTGTTGCCCGGAAGGCAGCTCGGAAGGATAGGCGTCGAGCAAGTCGGTATCCAGCCGCACCAGGCGCAAGGCGTCGGCCGTGCGGCGGCGCCTCGTTTCGCGGTCGAGCTTTAGCGGCAGGAGCGGCTCGCTGATCGTGTCGCCGATCTTCATGCGCGGGTCGAGCGACTCGTTCGGTTCCTGGAATACAAGCTGAATCTTGCCAGCCAGCTTGCTCTTGTGTTGATGGCGCTGCGCCAGGTCGGTGCCGCGGAAGCGAATGTTTCCGGCGGTCGGCTCGATCAGGCCGACGATGCAGCGGCCGACCGTGGTCTTGCCTGAGCCACTCTCGCCGACGAGCCCCAGTGTCTCACCCGGCTCGATGGTCAGGCTGACGCCGTTGATCGCCTGCACCACCTGCTTGGAGCCGGCAATGGGGAAGCGCTTGTAGAGGTTGTCGATGGTCAGGACGGCGTTCATGCGTGCCTCACGGGGAAATGGCAGCGGACGAAGTGGCCCGGACCGATCTCGGCGAAAGGTGGCCGCTGTGCGCGGCAAACCGGCTGAGAGATGGGACAACGGTCGGCATACTGGCAGCCGGTGGGCGGTTCGCGCCGCCGGCCAGTGTCCGGCACGCTCCAGCTGTCGCGCAGCCTGGGGCTATGGGAGAAGGCTGCAAGCAGCATCAATGTGTAGGGATGCGCGGGCGCGAGGAAGAGCGCCTCGCGCGGCGCGATTTCGACGATTTCGCCCGAGAACAGCACAGCGATGCGATTGCAGAAATGCGCGGTGATGCCGACGTCGCGGGTGATGAACAGCATGGCGCTGCCATGCTCCGAGGCAAGCTTGGTCAGCAGGGCCAGGATCTGCGCCTGCACCGTGACGTCGAGTCCGCTGGTGGCGTCATCCGAGATGATAAAGGCCGGGCTGCAGATCAGCGCCATGGCGATGACGACGCGCTGCGCCATGCCGCCGGACAGTTCGTGAGGATAGGCATCCATGCGCCGTTCCGGGTCCGGTATCTGCACGTCGTGCAGGATCTTCAACGCCATGCGCCGCGCCTCCTTGCCGCCGACGCCGAGATGGATCCTCGCCATCGCGGCGATCTGGTCGCCGACCTTGAGCAGCGGATTGAGCTCAGCGCGGGGATTCGGCACCACGACCGAGAGACGGCGGCCGCGAAGACGGCGGAGTTCGGATTCGGACAGGCTGAGGATCTGGCGGCCCTCGAAGTGGACTTCGCCGCCGGCGATGCGGCCCGGCGATGGCGGCAGCCCGAGGATGGAGCGGGCGAGCGTCGTCTTGCCCGCGCCACTCTCACCGACCAGGCCAACGATCTCGCCAGGCTGTACTGCAAGGTCGATGCCCTTCAGCACCGCCTTCGGTTCGGCGCTTCCGGACGGGAACGTCACGCGCAAGTTCCTGATGTCGATCAACGGCGGCTTGTCGCCGCCGGACGCGTTGCGCGTTTTGCTTATGATTTCTGCTGCGCCCAATGACATTCTCACATTAATTGCTGATCCGCGGGTCGAGCAGGAAATAGATGAGGTCGACCGCGATGTAGACGATGAGGGAGAAGATGGCGGAGAAGAGCACAAAGCCTAGAACCGGATAGATGTCCGAATTCAGCACACCTTGCACCGCGTATTGCCCCGCCCCTCCCCACGAGAACACGATCTCGACGAGCACCGCACCGCCGATCAGGAAGCCGTAGAGCACGCTGATAATGGTGACGATCGATGGCAACGCATTGCGCAGCGCATGGCGCACGACTAGGTTCTGCGGCACCCCGCACAAAACTTCAAAGCGGCTGAAATCCGAGTCCAGCATCTTCTCCATCGTCGCCTGCGTCATCTTGAGGATGGGACCGGCATTCAGGAGCCCGAGCGTCATCACCGGCAGGACCAGATGCGCGCAGGCAGACCAGAAGGCCTGCAGGTCGCCGGCGAGAAGCGCGTCGATGGTGAGGGCTCCGGTGACCGGCGCCGGCGGTATGACGATCATGTCGATACGGCCGAGAGGCGCAGGCGCCCAGCCGAGCACGGTATAGAAGATGAAGATCAGCACGAGGGCGAACCAGAAGTCCGGTAGCGCACCGGCACTCAAGCCATAGAGATCGGACAGGCGCGCGATCCAGCCGTTTGGCTTGCGCGCCGCATAAACGCCCAGCGTTACCCCAACGATGATAGCCAGGAGCAGCGAAAGCGTGACGAGTTCGAGGGTCGCCGGGAAGCGCTGAAGCAGATCCTCGAGCACCGGCCGCGTTGTCTGCCAGGAGGTTCCCAGGTCGCCATGCAAGAGATTGCGCACATAGATCAGGAACTGCATGTAGAGAGGCTGGTCGAGCCCGAGCTGCTGGCGCAGTGAGGCGATGGCCGAAGGCGTCGCCGTGGGGCCGAGCATCAGCACAGCGGGGTCACCCGGAATGCTCTTCACCAGCAGGAAGCTGACGAGCACAATGCCCAGCAACTGCGGGACCACGAAAATCAGGCGCTTGGCGAGATAGGCCAGGATGCGCATCAGGCGCCCTCCGCCGGCCGGTCGACCCGGCGGCGATGCTCGCGTGCATCGCTCAGCAGCTGCCGGCGCTTGGACGGATCGGCCAGGACCTCGATGGACGCGCCGACCAACGAGAAGCCGAATACGGTGATCGCGAGCATCGCGCCGGGGAACATGGACGGCCACCACTGGCCGGTCACCACGTTTTGAAAGCCCATGGCGATCATGCTGCCCCATTCAGGTGTCGGCGCGCGCACGCCGGCACCAACGAAGGACAGCGCCGAGGTCAGCAGGATGCCCCAGCCGACATTGACCGATAGCTGCGCCAGCACCGGCGCCATCGCATTGGGAATGATGTGGCGCCGAATGGTCTGCATGTCCGACAGGCCATTGACCTGCGAAGCCTCGACATAGCGCATGGAGCGGATGCTGAGCACCTGCGAGCGCATGAGACGCAAGTAGATCGGCGCATTGACGAAGGCTATGGCCAGAACCACCGTCTGGATGCTCTGACCGAGGCTGGCAACCAGGGCGATGGCGAAGACGAAAATGGGAAATGCCTGCAGCACGTCGGCCGCGCGCATGACGGCGAAGGATAGCCACACGCGAATGCCGCGCCCGCTGCTGTAGAAACCAACAACAGCACCGATCGAGCCGCCAATCAGCGCCGACAGGAGCGTGCCCAGTATCGCGATCGTCAAGTCAATGCGGGGCGCGTAGATGGAACGACTGAAAATATCCATGCCGACATTGTCGGTGCCAAAGAGATGGGTGGCATCCGGCGGCTGCAGGAAGCTGGCCGAATCCGCCTCGGTCGGCGAATAGGGTGCAATGGCCGGCGCGAAGATCGCCAGCAGGGTGATCGCGATGACGATCAGATAGCCGATCGCAAATCTCGGCCGGATGACCGCCAGCCTCAGGAGAAGGCTAAGCTTCGAAGACATCTAAGATCTTTCCGATACACTAACTTGTCCCCGGAGGCGGCAGCCTCCAGGGACAAGACCTCATCAGCCGCGGCTGAAATCCTGGAACCGAAGATTATTGGACGTGTAGTAAGTGTAACCCTTGAGGTTCGCCTTACGCGCCAGCGTGTATTTCGGATAAGCAATGAAGCCCCAGGGCGCTTCGTCCATCAACGTCTTCTGCACCTCCGAGTATTTCTGCTTACGCACATTGTCATCAAGCGTGGCAAGACCGTCCTTGATCATCTGATCGACGCTCTTGTTGTCATAATTGGAATAGTTCACGTAGCTTTCGGAGTTGAAGTAGAGGTAGGTCGAGTAGCCCGGATCCGGCGTCCACGGCGAATCCAGATAGAAGATCATCGGCTTGGCGCGCTTGGTGACGTTCTCGTAAAACACGCCGGCCGGCAGCTTCTCCAACGTCAGCTCCACGCCGATCTGCTTTAGCGCGGTCTGGATCAGCAATGCGATCGGCTCCTGCGTCGGGTCGCCGGCGTTGTAGGACAAGGTGGTCGCCAGGTTCTTGGCACCTGCCTTGTCAAGAAGCTCCTTGGCCTTGGCAAGATCATAGCCGTACGCGAAGAAGCTTTCATCCGCCATCGGGTAGATATAGGGCATCGGCGCCTTCTGCTCGTCGGCATAGCCGTAGTAGATGGTGCGGATGATCTCGTCGCGCGGGATAGCGAGGTTGATGGCTCGGCGCACGTCGACATTATCGAATGGAGCGATCTTGGAGTTGAGCTCCAGCCAGATCATGTAGGACGAATTGACGGCATCCACCGCCACGTTCTGCTGCTTCTTCAGCGCCTCCAGTTCGCGCGGCTGCAGGAACTGTGCGATGTCGACCGCCCCGCCCTGCAGCAGCGAGAAACGACTGGCCGACTGCGGCACTTCGCGCATGATGACGCGCTTCATGAAGGGCTTTTCATCCCAGTAGTCTTCGCGCGCCTCGAATACGGCTTGTTGACCGCGCACGAGCTGGGCAAGGCGATATGGACCAAAGCCAGCACTATCGTTCTTGAGGAAATTGACCGCCCACGGGTCGTCGGAGCCACCGGCTTCGGCGCATTTGGTGGCGTCGTAGATCGGGTTGGCGAGGTTACACTGCTGCTTGAGAAGCAATGGATTTGGCTGTTCGAGATTGAAAGAGACCGCATAATCGCCTTCCACCTTGATCTGGTCAGGCGTCTTGAGACCGAGCACCGCGGTCTGGAACAGGCCTTGCCCCTTGAGGTTGAACTTGCGGTCCCAAGTCCATTTCACGTCCTTGGACGTGAACTTGTTGCCCCAGTTGGAGACGACACCCTCGCGTAGCTTGAAGGTCGCCTTGCGGCCATCGGGGGCCACTTCCCAGCTTTCCGCCAACCGGCCGCGCAAGGCGAGGTTGTTCGGCTTGTCGGTATGGACGCCGGTATCCTCCCGCAGCACGCCGGGTGCATTGGGATCATCCATCTTCTCATAGCCAAGCATGTACTCGTAGAGCGCACCGAGGGAATCGATCGAGCCCAGGCTGACGTCGAACTCGATGTCGAGGCCCTGGGGCGTCGCGGGCGCCGCGATCACCAGCGTACTGTTTGCGTCCTGCGCGAAGGCTTCCCCCAAGCGGCCGGTCGATGCAGCAAGTGCAGCGCCGCCGAAGGCGGCAGTCGTTTTCAGGAACTGACGGCGCGTGGGCGCCAACCGAATTCTGGTAAAATCATCAACCATCTCTCGTTCCCCATTGGTTGCGCGAATACGCTTCGTTATCTTTCCGCTTTTGGACAGACCAAAGAGCGTAACTGACATTAATGGACAAATTGGCCTGACCGTCAATCACAAAAAATGCGAAAAATTCGTGCATTTCATGCACAAAAAAATAGCTTCTTGATTTCTTGGTCTGACCAAATTATTCAACGTCGGGTACGGCAGCGAGGAACCGAAATGCGAAAAATCTGTCTGATGACAACAGGAGGGACGATCGCATCCAAGCTGGAAGCCGAGAGTGGACATGTCACCGCAAGCGTCACAGGATCGGAGTTGCGCGCCATGCTGCACGATCCGCTCGATGGCATTGACATCGCCATCGACGAGTTCTGCAACGTCGGCAGCTATGCCATCGACCTCCCGCTCGGCTTTGCACTGGCCCAGCGGATTTCACACCACCTTCAAGGTGACTTCGATGGGGTCGTGGTGACCCACGGGACCGATACGATGGAGGAAAGCGCCTTTTTGGCTGATCTCCTTGTCGCGACTGACAAGCCGATAGTGTTCACCGGCGCACAGCACGCGGCCGATGAGGCGAACCCCGACGGCCCACGCAACCTCACGGATGCCATCCGGCTAGCCGCATCCGAAACTGCGCGGGGCCTGGGCGCGATGATCTGCTTCGAGCAGGAATTCCATGCTGCGCGTGACGTGAGCAAGTCGCACAGTTCACGCACCGATACCTTCATCTCCTACGAGCACGGCAAGCTCGGGGAAGTGGACGGCGACCGTATCGTATTGCACCGCAAGCCGGTCCTGCGCCGCACCTACGACGCAAAAGGCATTGTCGCTGATGTCGATCTTATCAAGCTGGTCATGGGGATAGGTGACCGCTACATCCGCTTCGCCGCCCAGGATGGTGCCAAGGCCATCATTCTGGAGGGTTTCGGGCGGGGTAACGCGACGCCCGCCGTCACTGCCGCCGCGACGTCGCTTGTCGCCAATGGTACTCCCGTCATCATGACCAGTCGTTGCCAGCGCGGCCGGGTCAAGCCGATTTATGGCAATGGCGGCGGCAAGACACTCTCCGACGGGGGCGTGATCTTTGCCGGCGACTTGAGCGGCCAGAAAGCACGAGTGCTCGTGGCAGTCCTGCTCGGCATGGGCATCGAGGGCGAACGCCTGCGCCAGGAGATCGAATATTTCGGCGGCTGATGCCCGCTCTTCCACCGCCTGATTTCCGTAAGGCGGCCGTCCGTCGCCGCCGTCCCATTCCTGCAGCCGAGGAACCATGATGTCAGCAAAGAAGCACAGGATCGCGGTCATTCCCGGTGACGGGATCGGCAAGGAGGTCGTCCCCGAGGGACTTCGTGTACTGGAAGTGGCGGCAAGGCGCTTCGGCATCGACCTACAGTTCGACCATTTCGACTTTGCGTCGTGCGATTACCATGCCAGGCATGGCCGCATGATGCCGGAGGACTGGAAGTCCCGGATCGGAAACCATGATGCCATCTTCTTCGGCGCGGTGGGCTGGCCGGCCATGGTTCCCGACCATATCTCGCTTTGGGGATCGCTGCTGCAGTTTCGCCGCGAGTTCGACCAATACGTCAACCTGCGCCCCGTCCGGTTGATGCCGGGCGTGCCGTCGCCGCTCGCCAACCGCAAGCCCGGCGATATTGATTTCTACGTCGTGCGCGAGAACACCGAGGGCGAATATTCATCTATCGGCGGCCGGATGTATCCGGGCACGGAGCGCGAGATTGTCATCCAGGAAACCGTGATGTCGCGCGTCGGCGTCGATCGCATCCTGCGTTATGCGTTCGATCTGGCGCAGAAGCGTCCGCGCAAGCACCTCACATCGGCCACCAAATCCAACGGCATCTCGATCACCATGCCGTATTGGGACGAGCGCGTCGAGGCGATGGCCGCCCAATACCCGGATGTCTCTTGGGACAAGTACCACATCGATATTCTGGCAGCCCATTTCGTGCTCAATCCGAACCGTTTCGACGTTGTGGTGGCATCGAACCTGTTCGGCGACATTCTCTCGGATCTCGGACCCGCCTGCACCGGCACGATCGGCATCGCCCCGTCGGCCAACATCAACCCGGAAGGCCGCTTTCCGTCGCTGTTCGAGCCGGTACACGGCTCGGCTCCGGACATCGCCGGGAAAGGCATCGCCAATCCGATCGGACAGATCTGGACGGCCGCCATGATGCTCGACCATCTTGGTCACGAGGAGGCTGGCCGCGCGATCGTGGAAGCCATCGAAGCCACGCTGAAGAGCGAAGCCACCCGCACCGGCGATCTCGGGGGCAAGGCCGATACCGTCACCTGCGGCAAGGCGGTGGCGGAGGCACTCGAAGGATAGGACCAAGCATGCGCATCGTCGACATCAGGGAAAAGACCGTCTCGATCGCCTCCCCCATCGCCAACGCCTATATCGACTTTTCGAAGATGACCTGCTCGGCCGTCGCCGTGATCACCGACGTCGTGCGTGACGGCAAGCCGGTGGTTGGCTACGGCTTCAATTCGAATGGCCGCTACGGACAGGGCGCGCTGATGCGCGACCGTTTCCTCGCGCGCGTCCTCGAGGCCGATCCCGAAACGCTGATCGACCATGAGAACGACAACCTTGACCCGTTCGCCATCTGGAAGACGCTGATGACCAACGAGAAGCCCGGAGGCCACGGCGAACGGTCCGTGGCGGTGGGCACCATCGACATGGCCGTCTGGGATGCCGTCGCCAAGGTCGCCGGCGTCCCGCTGTGGCGCCTGCTGGCGGACCGTTACCGGGCGGGCGTGGCGGACGAGAAAGTTTGGGTCTACGCGGCAGGCGGCTACTATTATCCCGGCAAGGATCACTCGAAGCTTCAGGCGGAGATGCGGGGCTATCTCGACCTCGGCTACAAGGTCGTGAAGATGAAGATCGGCGCCGTGCCCCTGGATGAGGATCTGCGCCGCATCGAGGCCGTGCTGGAGGTGGTCGGTGGGGGCCAGTATCTGGCTGTCGATGCCAACGGACGCTTCGACCTGAAGACCGCCGTCGCCTATGCCAAGGCGATGCAGCCATACGGCCTGTTCTGGTACGAGGAGGCCGGCGATCCGCTGGACTATGCGTTGCAGACGGAACTGGCGAACCACTACGGTGGGCCGATGGCGACAGGCGAGAACCTGTTCTCGCACCAGGATGCGCGCAACCTCTTGCGCTACGGCGGCATGCGGCCCGACCGCGACTATCTTCAGTTCGACTGTGCCCTCTCCTATGGCCTGGTGGAATACCTGCGCACGCTGGAGGTGATGAAGGCGCTTGGCTGGTCGTCACGACGCGTGGTGCCGCATGGCGGACACCAGATGTCGCTCAACATTGCCGCAGGGCTGCATCTGGGCGGCAACGAATCCTATCCCGACGTTTTCCAGCCCTTTGGCGGCTTCGCCGACGACATCGCGGTCGAAGATGGCTATGTCGGGTTACCCGATGTTCCCGGTGTCGGCTTCGAGAAGAAAGCCGAACTGTTCAAGCTGTTCCGACAATTGCACCAGCCGTGAGCGAGACGCCGGCCGTGCCGAACGACGGTTTTCAGCCTGTCAGGACGTTGCACCCGCCTATGGCGTTGCAGACTGCTTCGGTGACTTCGCGCGTCGTCGCCGCAAGATTGGGTGCGGCGACGCCGACAGCCGCAACCTCCTTCGAACTCAGTGTGATATCCGCCCTCATAATCGCCATGCGGGGCAATGGCCTGATCATTCTCGGCATGTGGTCCGAGAAGCAGAAGATCATCACCGGCCTAATTCTCATCCTTGCGGTGTTTCTTTCGCTGGAACACGGCAAGATCGGCCGTCATCGAGTGATGCGCATGTCCACAATCGCATCGAACCACGCAGTGTCCGGGAGATCGTCATGACCAAGCCTACCGTAATCATCAGCGGCGCCGGCATCGGCATTGGCCGCGCCACGGCCCTCGCTTTCGCCAGGGTTGGCTACAGAATCTGCGTGACCGACATTCTCGAGACCGAAGGCAAGCAGGTGGCCGAAGAGATCAAGGCGGGCGGCGGGGATGCTTATTTCCGCAAACTCGATGTGACCAGATCGGATCAGGTCAACGACGTCGTGGGAGAAATCGACAAGCAGTATGGCGGCGTGGACGTCGTGGTGGCCAATGCGGGTATCGCCCACAAGGTGCCGCTGGCGCAGATGAGCGATGCCAAGTGGGACATCACAGTCGACATCGACCTAAAAGGCGTGTTCCGGATGGCACGCGCTGCCACGCCGCGCATGCGAGAGCGTCGCAAAGGCGCCATCGTGGCGGTATCGTCGATTTCAGGCATGAGCTATGGCTGGGCCGAACATGTCCATTATTCCGCCGCCAAAGCCGGCGTTCTGGGTTTGGTGCGAGGCTTGGCCGCCGAGTTGGGCGGCGACGGGATCCGCGTCAACGGCGTCGCGCCCGGTTTCATCCGCACGGCACAATCCCTCTCCGAGGAGCACTCGATGGGTGAAGCGCGGCTGGTGGCTCAGGCTCCTTCCATTCCATTGCGTCGCATCGGCGAACCCGACGAGGTGGCGGATGTAATCCTGTTTCTGGCTTCCGACGCAGCGCGATACGTGACGGGCCAGACTTTGCTGGTAGACGGCGGGCTGACGATCAAACAAGGCTAAACATCATCATGCGTCTGCTTGCTTGTGCAACTGGTCGTCCTTTGTGCCAAGCCAAGGCGCCCCACGTTGCATCCGCTTGGCGGCGGCGTGGTGGAGGTCTATACGTATCGGCCCACTGGTGGTGCGACTGGGTTGACGGCGAGTCACCCTATGAAGCTGATCAATCCAAGTGCGTTCCAAGCCCTTAGGACCGTCGCATGCCGCTGAGCCCTCGCGAACGAATAGACTACCAGGCCATCGTCGATAGACAGCCGCTGAAATTGCCTGACGGCGTCAGGATGCCGGTGTGGCTGATCGTCAATGTCGAACATTGGGACGCGAGGCGGCCGATGCCGCGCACCGTCTTGCCGCCGCCGATGGGCATGCCGATGCTACCCGATATTCCGAATTGGTCGTGGCACGAATACGGCATGCGGGTCGGCTTCTGGCGCATCCACGAGAGCCTGACATCCCGAACAATTGTTCCGACGTTGGCCATCAATGGATCAGTGTGCGAGGTCTATCCCAGGATCGCGCATGCCGCGCACGACGCCGGATGGGAACTGATGGGTCACGGTTGGCTCCAAGGGCCGATGCACAACCTCGAAGACCAGCGCGTTGCAATTCGGCGCACAATCGGCGCGCTGTCCAAGATTTCCGGTAAGCCGCCGGTGGGATGGGAAAGCCCAGGGCTTACGGAGACCTCGGACACGGCCGACATCCTCGCTGAAGAAGGAATTCGGTACGTCGCCGATTGGGTAATGGACGACCTGCCTTGCGAACTGAAGACGACGGCCGGCCGGCTGGTGACACTCCCCTATACGGTGGAGATTAACGATGTCGCAATAATGGCTGTGGCGCAGCACTCGTCGGCGGAACTGCTCGAGCGCGGCAAGCGCCAGTTCGACCGGCTGTATCGGGAGAGCGCGACCTCGCCCCGGATCATGTCCATCAGCGTCCATCCTTATCTTAGCGGTGTTCCGCATCGGATTGGCTATCTGGAGGAATTGCTGGATTATATCTCCTCTCATCGCGACGTGGCATTCTGGACGGGCGAGCAGATCTATAATTGGTACACTTTTGCGCGGCTCCCCGCAGGGTCGGTAGAGCTGTCTGGCACGGCTATGGGTTGAAAAAAGCAAACGCTCGTCTCCACCGAAGCGCAGCATTCTCGTCGATCGGGCTGTTCGGAATGCTATTGCGGAACTGGCGGGCCCGTGGCAGCTTGGGCGAGGCGTATCCGCGCTTTGGTGAGCGCTAATTTCCGTCCGCCTTTGCGGCCGCGTGCTCTGGCGGTAGGAAGACCAGCTGGCGCATTCACGGGTCAGGTCGCGCTCCAACTCGCCAGCGTGGTGAAGACGCAAAACCACCATACGGCCGCTGCGGTCGTGGTGCGATCTACGCACTTTTCCGGCTGGTCAGGCAGGGTTCTTTACCGTATTGGCCAGGTAGGCAAGCGATCGCCCGAGGCAATCCAGCTTATAGTTCCTTAGTGCCTTGTTTTAGACGAACACGGCGAACAGACCTCAGCTACGGTATATTCCCTCGTACGCGATCCTGATCAACGAGGATATTCCTCAGTCCAAGCGACAGGGCGGCTTTCGGGTCGCACTTTTTTCTGGCGACGACTTCACGGCCGAGTTGAAGCCGTCCAACTCCTCGCCGATCTCGACAAGGGCCTTTCTGACTGTCTCCTCAACTTCCTGTCGTTTCTTCGGCGGCATCAGGCTCAGCCCCTTCAGCATCGCCTCGCGCCAGTGCTGCCCCCTGCCCCACGCTTCCGCGAACGCTGTTGCAAGGTCGTCCTGGCGACGGGTGGCCTCCAGTGCCTCGATAAGGAGGCTGGCCTGATAGACGTCCTTTTCGCGCTTGGCGACGCCGTTTGCATCTGATTGCCTGCGAGAGGCGACGATGAGCTTGTGAACTGCATAGCGTTCCGGCGACGGCACGGTTACAGGCACCCCTGACCGATGCAGCATCACGGTCCGGATGGGCTCGTGGATGAGGAAATCAAGGAAACGCAAGGGCTGCGCCGAAGCTCCGCCCAGTGCTGGCATCGGAGTGGCATGGTCGGTGTAGTGATCGGATCCCCGGTTCGGCGTGAGGAATTCGACCTTGTATCTCGTTGCATTCTCGAATTGCGTCGCGTGTGCGGGATCCGATCTGTGCGGGATCTCCCTGAAGGTCGGGTCAATCTCTCTCAAGATTTCCAAGATCGGCGGCCGGCTGTCGTCGACTGACGAGGAGATCGAGTAGTGCTGCGCGAAATCGGCATCGCCGGTTTGCAATGAGGCACCGGGCAATCTCACGCCGAGATGTCCCGCATACGTCTGGAAGGCAACCGTACCGACGAGCACGCCTCTCAGGCGGAAGATTCCTGCTGCTCCCATTGCTCCAACGACATCGCCAGTGAACCGGTCCGGTGCAGTCAGCCCTGCTTGGCGAGTCAGCGTGGAGACGAGTTTCCGTCGCCCGCGGAGGTCTTCCTTGATCTCTTGGAAGGCTGCAACGCGTTTCGCGATCTCGGGATCATCGGACGGGCCGACATACTTCCGCGTCTTCTTGGGTTGGGTCTCCTCAAAATACCAATAATCCCGCCCCTTCACCGGAACCCGAACGAAATTTCCCGCCGTTGAGAAGTCGGTTTCGAACGATGCACCAAGGCAGCGCTGAACGAGTTCCGCATACATCGTGCGATAAACGAGATCGACCGTCTTCATGCGCCGGCTCCGTTATAAGAAAAATGAGTTTCTCTTATAACAGGATGAACTCAAGCGACGCAAGCGGTGGTTATAAGACAGTTGCAGAAATCTTATAACGCCGCCGCATCATCCAGGGTTCACGCAGACCCGTCATGCCACACATGGCGATCGATGCGCCCGGCTTTGGCCAATGCTACCGCCAACGATGCTGGAGCCGCGCCGATCAATCAGGCACCGCGTGACCGCCGCTGATCATGTGAACCATTTTGATGCCGTTTAGGATGATCGCGGCTGATCCCGGTGATTTGAAGCCGAGCATTGACCCGATGCGGCGCTTGATGCGCCGATGGTCCTGTTCGATCCGGTTACTCAGGTATTTACTCTTGCGGGTCCGGATCGGCTTTAGCCGACGCCGGGAACGATACTGCAAGCGATTTGAGTTGTCACAGGAAACGACAGCCTCCAGGGTGGGCTGGTGCTGCCAGCACCAGGTCGGCAAGCACCAGGCCAAAAGCTCGGGGTCGGGCCGAATCGCGGCGACGCGGGCGGCGATTGCCGTTGCAGCGAACGGCACCGGCCGCTGCGATCCCGCCAGTTTTTCGATCTCCGTGCAAAGGTCGGCGAGCGCCGCGCGGTGGCAATGGAGCCCGAGCTGGTCGACGATCTTTTCGAGTCGGTCGGCGCTGCCAGCGGGCGGCTGCACGGACAGCTGCCGCCAGGCGCCAAGAACCGCGCCGGCGGGGCCGGGATCGGCGCCGGCCGGGCGCAGGTACCAGGGGTCGCGCAGGGCGTCCTCGGCGCGGCCGGCGAGCCGCATGCTGCCGGCCGCGCTTCCTATCGCGGTGAGCTCGGCTCCGGCCTGTCTGACAAGTCCGTCAAGCCCGGCTCCGCCGTTAAGTCTAAGGCGAGGCCGCGTGAACGAACACGATCTCAAAGCGCCTGTTGCGCTTTGTGAACGATGCCCTTTTCGAACCGGGAAAGAGCAAAGGCGGAAAGATTGATCGAGGGGCTGCCCTGTGTGACCCATTCGCCGAGTTGTTTGCCGATGGAAGGTCCAAGCGCAAAGCCGTGGCCGCTGAAGCCGGCCGCCACGAAGAGTTCGAGCTCTGGCTTGGGCTGATCGATGATTGGAATGACGTCGGGCGTGATATCCAGCCTGCCGGCCCAGGCGTTCTGCAGTTCGATCGTATTCAGATGCGGAAAGATCTGCCGGAAGCCAGCAAGGTTGGCCATCACCTTGCGCATATTGGGCTTCGGCTCCGGCAGCGCCTGCACGGCATTGCGGCGGCTGAAGCGCGCGGCTAATTGATGACGGAAATCGGCTCCGATGCTGAGGTGCAGTTGACGCCAGTTGTTGCGATAGGCGGGTATGAAATGGCGCATGCAGCGAAATGAGTCGACGGTGATTTCGTAATCGACTCCCATGCCGCGATAGCCGTTACCGATAATGAAATCGCCGCCCATAGAGGGGCGGAATGCAACGCGGGGACCCCACATCGCGATGCGGGTGAAGGGTGCTGCCTTCCGGGTGCGGCCGACGGAGGATTTGACGATCTGGATAGGCAGGTGCAGGCCGGCCGAAGCGGCCAGCACCGGTGCGCCGATGCCGTTTGCCAAAACGACGGTTTTTGCTTCGAAGATCCCGTTAGACGCCAGGAGCCTCGGTCTGTCCTGCCTGTCGAGGTCGAGCCGGAAAACCGGTGTATCTTCCAGGATAGTGACTCCGGCTTCGCGTGCCGCAGCCGCGATGGTCCGGGTCGAAAGAGCCGGATCGGCATGGGCGTCGTCGGCGGTGAAAAGTCCGCCGCGCCATTGCCCAGCCAATTCGGGGATTGTCTGACGAACGTCCGCGGCATCCAGCAGGCGCGTCGAAAGGCCGAAGCTGCGCGCAATATCGTGGCCGCTGCGGATCCGATCCTCATCGGCAGCGGTTTCCGCGGGGACCAGGATTCCGCTGCGGGTGAACTGCGTCGCCTGTGTGCCGTATCTCGAGGTCAAGTCCGCCCACAGTTCCAAGGCTTCGACCGCGAGCGGCAGCTCGGCTTCATGCCGTCCTTGCCGGCGGATGAAACCCCAGGCACGGCTGGATTGTTCGGAAGCGATCTTGCCGCGCTCGAAGATTGTTACCGACCTCCCTTTGCGGGCTAGGG
This sequence comes from Mesorhizobium sp. BR1-1-6, assembly GCF_020165355.1. Classification (NCBI taxonomy): domain Bacteria; kingdom Pseudomonadati; phylum Pseudomonadota; class Alphaproteobacteria; order Hyphomicrobiales; family Phyllobacteriaceae; genus Mesorhizobium; species Mesorhizobium sp. BR1-1-6. The sequence continues at coordinate 164,058 of NZ_JAIUHZ010000003.1, forward strand.
AAAGAGCGGTCGAGCAGCCGACAATTCCTCCACCGACAATGGCCACGTCCGTTTGAAAGGTGCCCATCTATGTTCCTTGCCCGATCCTTCGCCGCGACAATAACAGGAGAAGGCAGCCGCGCGTGGCATAGGGCTATGCCGGATCGGCATAGATGCGCGCCCGGCTTCAATTGCGGTGGAAGATATCGTCGATCTGACGCAGGACATCGCGGCGCGATGCCTTGAGGCTGGAAATGAATTCGCGCGCGACGCGCGAGGGGGAACGGTGTGTCGGATAAAGCATGCCGAGACGCAGGCTGACCGCGGGCTCGAAGGGAATGGAGCGCACTCCCGGATGCTCGCGAAAATCGAACGCCGTGAAGGGGTCGATCAATCCGATTCCCAGCCCCTTGGCCACCATGTTGGCGATGGTGCTAAAAAGCTGGGCTTCAAGGACAATGCGGCGCTTAACGCCGTAGCGGTCGAAAATCTGGTCGGCGAGTTGCCTCCCCAGATGATTGTGGGTGATGGAGATATAGCGTTCGTCGCGTAAATCTTCCGGCGTCAGCCGTGCCTTCTGCGCCAGCCGATGATGGCTTGGAACCGCCATCAGATAATGCGCGGAGCAGAATTCCTCGATTTCGATGCCGGAGCGGTCGAAGGGATATTCGGCGATGCCGACATCCACAAGCTGGCTGGCGACGAGTTCTTCTATGCGCGGCGACATCTGGATACGCAGCGAAATGCGGCTCTCCGGCCGGCTTGCCGTGAAGCGGGCGATCGCCGAAGGCATGAAGTCCATTGCCAGCATCGGCAGCGACGCCGCCGAGACCATCCCGGAATTGGCGACCTGCATTTCGCGGGCGATCTCGCGGATTTTGTCGATCGACACGAAGGCACGAAGAACCTCCTCATGCAGCAGGAGGGCTTCCGGCGTGGGATTGAGGTGCCCGCCGGACCGGTCGAACAGGGTCACTGACAAAGATGTTTCCAATTGACCCAGAAGCCGGCTTACGGCCGGCTGGGAAACGCCGAGAAGCTCCGCGGCCCCGATGGTGGTCTTTGCAGTCATCGTTGCCTTGAAGGCTTCGAGTTGCCTGATGTTCAAGCCGCCTCTCCTTTGCAGCCTATAACGGAACTGCATAGCGTCCATAATTCCCCTTATTTGACAATGGGATCGGCGCGAAGTCCGATTGATGAGGCGGTGACCAATCGCCGGACCGCGACATTTGTCGCCAATAATTGCAATGGGAGGATTGGGCAATGGATTTATGGGTGAAGTTCACGTCGATCGCCGTCGTGGCTGGCGCGGTCCTTGCGGGAGTTGCCGCAAAGGCGGACGCGGCCAATGATCGCTTCAAGGAAGTCCTTGAACGCGGCACGCTGCGGGTCGGAGTGCAGGGTGCCTATCCGCCCTGGTCCTATCGTGACCCCGATGGCAGGCTCGTCGGGATCGAGCCTGATCTCGCTGCGGATGTCGCCGAAAAGCTGGGCGTCAAGCTGGAACTGGTTCAGATCGAATCCGCCAACCGCATGCAACTCCTGCAGCAGGGAAGGATCGACCTCATCCTCGGGGCGATGTCCGACCTGCCGGAGCGACGCAAGGTCGTCGGGATGGTGCAGCCAGCCTATTGGGTATCGGGCGCCAATGTCATGGCCAAGGCCGGACTGATCAAGAGTTGGGAGGATCTCAGCGGCAAGCCGCTTTGCGCCAAGCAAGGCCTTTTCTACAATACCGTGATCGCTCAGGCCTATGACGCCAAGATCATTTCCTTTTCCGGCAATACGGAAACCAAACAGGCCCTGCGCAGCGGCAAATGCGCAGCGTGGCTGTCGGACGATACGGCGATCCAGCAGTCGTTGAGAACCGAAGGCTGGGATGGTTACGAAATGCCCCTGAAATCCCGTTATCACAGCTATTGGGCGGCAGGCGTTCCACTGGAGGAGCGCGACGGCATCTGGGGAAAATTCATGACCGGCATGAGCCATGGCTGGCATGCCTCCGGCAAGCTCATCGAACTTGCCGAGAAATGGAAAGTGGTCGCGGATCCGTGGTTCGAAGCCGAACACGAAAAGCTGCTTGAGGCTGACAACACGAAAATGGACAGCCAGTAGTCTCAACGCGACAGGCGCGCCGCCAGGCCGGTTGGCGGTCGACAGACAGCCTTTGTCGAGCCGCCGGCCGGAGACGGAAAAGCTCCATTTTGAGACCGGTGGACGCGGTCCTCCGGTCGATTTTTTTCAACTCTTGGTTCGATCGGCCCGGCGCGGGCGCCTGCGCCAAGCGGATCCATAGTTGCAAACAAGCAGGGATATCATGCGCCTTTCACTCGATGAACTTTCCGGATCAGTCTTCGACGTCGCCATCGTTGGTGCCGGCATCAACGGCGCCGAAACAGCGCGTTGCCTCAGTGCTGCCGGCTATTCGGTGCTGCTCGTCGACAAGAGTGATTTCGCCGCCGGCGCCAGCGGACGGTCTTCGCGGCTCCTTCATTGTGGTCTGCGTTATCTCGCGCCCGGAAAATCCGTCTGGGAATTCGTGCGCCAGCCGCAGCGCTTCCTGACCGCGTGCCGGATGGCCCGGGCGGCGATGCAGTCACGGGCGCAATTCGTCCGCGACACGCCCGACCGTATACGCTCCATGAGGTTCTGCTTTCCCGTCTACCGTGGAGGCCCTTATAGCGGGTGGCAGATCGATGCGGCGTTCCGCATCCTGAAATCCCTGGGCGGCCGCGAGGTGCCGCTGAATTACCGCCGGTTATCGGGCGCAGAAGTCGCGCAGATGCCGCTTCTCCAGCATCTGCGCGACAAGCAGGCGCTCCAGTCGGTCGCCATGTTCGACGAATACCAGTTCGACTGGCCCGAACGGGTGGTGGTGGATGCGGTGCTGGAAGCGCAGCGTCTGGGTGCGTCGGTACGCAACTATACCGAAGTCACCCATGCGGCGCAGCAGGGCGATCTGTGGCAGCTGGAGCTCGGCGATACGCTGGATGCTGCCGCCCGGCCCGTTCACGTCGTCGCGCGCAGTGTTTTCAACATGGGCGGGATATGGATCGACCGCATTAATGCGCGCGTCGAGGCTGGGCGGATCGGTCGTCGCATCACCGGCACCAAGGGCGTGCATATCGTGGTCCGCCTGCCGCCCGAATGCAGCCGTTTCGGCATCGCAACGCTCAACCGGCTGAATGAGGGGCTGTACTGTATCCCGTGGCGTGGCCTGCATTATTTCGGACCGACCGAAACGTTGTATGACGGCGATCCCGACGACATCCATCCGACCGAGGAGGATTTCGAGTTCCTGCTCGGCGAAGCCAATCATCTCCTGCCGACGCTCGATATCAGGCGGTCCGACATTCTCTATGGCTGGGCGGGCGTGCGGCCGCTCACTTACGATCCGGCGCAGCCCATGGGCGCACGTTCGCGGCAACTGCATGACTTCGGTCCTGAAGGAGCGCCCAACCTGTTCGCCATGACGGCAGGGCCGATCATGAGCCATCGCTCGGCAGGGCAGCTCGCATTGACGGCACTGGGCAAGGGACTGGCACCGTCACGGCCGAGCCAGCAGCCGGATTTCGCTTCCAGGAGCGTTCCGCGCGAAACCGGGAACAGCTCACGCGAGGACAAGCTTTCGATCATGCAACGGGGCGTGGAGAGCGAGCATGCCGAGACCATCGACGATCTGCTGGTACGCCGCAGCGGCCTCGTCTGGAACGACGACCCGCTTGGCGAAGACGTAGACCTGGCAGCCGAGGTGCTTGCCAAGGCGCGCTCATGGTCGGCGCAGAGGAAGCGGCAGGAGGCTGCTTCCGCCCGGGAGGCTATCGCCCATCGGCTGCACATTGATCCGCCCGCTTGACCCAATATCGGGCCCACCTGCCACCAGAGGCAGTGTTTCATGCCCTCTTTGCAGGACAGTCCGCGCCTTGAAGCCGTCAAAGATAATGACAGCCTGCTGATGGATAGATGCTACACAGCCGGTACGCGATCGCGGGAATCGCGATTACGGGACGAATGGCTTTGCAGGGAGTCCGGGGAAGACCGGTGCGCCATGACAAGTACGTTGAACCTTCTGCACTACTCGGCATTTCGCGCCGTCATGCTCACCGGCACCGTCAGCGGCGCGGCCGAATTGCTGGGGCGCAGCCAGCCGGCCGTCAGCCGGCTTCTCGACAAGCTGGAATACGAGCTTGGCGTTTCGCTTTTCGAGCGCCGCAGGGGCCTGATCACGCCGACCACCGTGGCACACCTGTTACTCGACGAGATCGAGCGAGCCTATGTCTCGCTGGACGCGTTGAGCAGCTTCGCAGCACGGTTGGCAAGCGGGGAAGGCGGCGAGATCAGCCTTGCGGTCATGCCGGCGCTGGGCATCAATTTCGTGCCGCATCTGCTGGCCGATTTCAGGAAGAACTGGCCGAAGACCAAGGTCACGCTGAACGTGCGCATGTCCGTCAAGATCGAGGAATGGGCGGCCGCGCAGCAGATTGATTTCGGACTGGCGGAAACACCGTTCAAGCGCTCCGGGTTCCGGACCGAAGTCTTCAGTGACGCGCCCTATATCGCGGCTGTTCCGCGCGATCATCCGCTCGCCGGGCGCAGCCGGCTCGGCCCGGCCGACCTGCGCCAGGGGCCATTCATTTCCTGGACTTCCTTCGTCTCGGCACGGCATCTCCTCGATCAGGCGCTGCTGTCCAGTAGCGTCAAGGTGGATGCCGCCTATGAGACGACCTTTTCGGTGTCGGCCTATGAAATGGTCAAGCACGGGATCGGTATTGCGATCATCGATCCCTACACCGCGGTCGAGCAGTTGGACGACCGGGTCAGGCTGATCCCCTTCGCGCCGAAGATCCCGTTTAACGTTGCCCTGCTGCGCCCGGAGTCGCGCGGGCCCAACCCCGCCGCCGATGCCCTGCTGGAGCTGATGGCGCAAAAGCGCGATCGGATCCTGAGACAATTGCCGGACCAGGACGATATGCACACTACGCATATCAATCGCCGATAATTCTATTTTGAACATTTCGGTATCAGCGCTTTATTGGCGTGATCGACCGTCCAGGAAAACAGGCCGCCAATGTCGCCTAGAATTATCGAGATGCAGGGCCGGGACTACGATGTCGTCGTGGTCGGCGCCGGCATCAACGGTTCGAGCGCGGCGCGAGAACTGGCCGCAGCGGGTTACAGCGTCCTCCTGGTCGACAGGAGCGATTTCGCCGCCGGCGCCTCCAGCCGATCCTCGCGCATCCTGCATTGCGGCCTTCGATATTTCGAAACGCCCAACCCGATCCGCACCTTTGCGTTTCATCCGCAGCGCTTCGCCGCGGCCTTGCGCATGGCGCGGGCGGGGATGGAAGCGCGAACCGAACTTGTCGGGCGGAGCCCGCAACGGTGCAAGCCCTTCACCATGTGCTTTCCGATTTATCCGGAGAGCCCCGTCCGCGGCTGGCATTTGGATCTCGGTTTCCGCATCCTGCGCCGTCTCGGGCCACCGGAACCGGCGCTCGCCTATCGTCGGCTGAAGAGTGATTTCGAAACCCACCTGCCATTCGCAAACGACCTGCGGGACCCCGAAAGTCTGCGGTCGATTGCCACCTACCGTGAATACATCATGGACTGGCCGGACAGGCTGTGCGTGGATGCCGCCCTCGACGCCGAGCGAAACGGCGCCGAAATACGCCTGTTCTGCGAAGCTTCCGTTATACGTAGGAAGCCGGAAGGCTGGCTCGTCGAACTGCGCGACGGTAAGGGGGAAGCGGCCGAGGTTCGCGCGTCCGTCGTGCTGAACATGGCCGGCACCTGGGTGGACGCGGTGAACGCCAATCCCGTCGCCGGCAAGCCAGCGCCCTGCCTTGTTCGCGGCACCAAGGGCGCTCATATCGCGGTCAGGCTGCCGGATTCCTATCGCGGCTACGGCATCGCCACGATCAACCGCAGCGGTATGCCGTTCTATTGTCTGCCTTCGCATGACGACTGCTTTTATTTCGGGCCGACGGAGACGCCTTTCGACGGCGACGCCGCCGGTGCCGCAGCCACCAACGAAGACATCGATTTCCTGCTTGCGGAAGCCAGTCACATGCTTCCCGGCCTGCGGCTCGGCCGCCGCCACGTCGAATTCACCTGGGCCGGCGTGCGGCCGCTCACCTTCGATGCAGCCGAGCCGATGGGGCGGCGCACGCGTCAGATCCACGATCTCGCATCTGCCGGCAGGCCGGGTATCTTCGCGATGACGGCAGGGCCGGTCATGAGCCATCTGAGCGCAGGGCGCGAGATGCTGCGGATCGTCGAGAAGCAACTGAAGCCGACGCGCAAGTCCGTGGCGAGGCGGATCCCGGAGACAGGCGACAGCGGTGCGGAGTTCGCAATTTCGAGGCCGCTTTCGCAAGGCAGGCGCGCCGCTTTCCGCACAGCGGTTTCGGTCGAGCATGCCCGCGACCTGAAAGGTATTCTCTATACGAGGACAGGCCTCGCCTGGCGCCGCCATCTCGACCGCGCCGAGGTTGAGGAGGCTGCCGATGCCATTGCCGATCTGGTCGGCTGGGCGCCGGAGCGGACCGTCAGTGAAATCGACGGGTTCATCCGATACCAGAAGACGGCGTTCCGCGCCGCATCGGACCTTCCAATTCAGCCGACAACACACAAAATGGGAGATGTAGAAGCATGAAAATCGGATCAGCACTGAAAACCATCGCCGCCCTTGCAGTCACGCTGGCCGCAAGTGCGATCCTTCCCGCCAGCAGCGCGCAGGCGGCCGAATCGCATCTGCAGCAGATTCTGGAACGAGGCGCCGTGCGTGTCGGCGTTCTCGGCGCGTTCAAGCCCTGGTCCTTCCCATCGCCGGATGGTTCGATGCAAGGCATCGAGGTGGACCTCGCCCAGTCGGTAGCCGATGCGCTCGGCGTCAAGCTTGAGCCGGTCGTGGTCACGTCCGCCAACCGCATGCAGTTCCTGCAGCAGGGCAAGATCGACGTCATCATCGGCGGCATGTACGACACCACTGAGCGGCGCAAGGCGGTCGGCATCATCGAGCCGGCCTATTGGACGTCCGGTCCGACCCTGCTGGCCAAGGAGGGTGTCATCAAGGACTGGAAGGACATCGCCGACAAGCCGGTCTGCGCCAAGCAGGGCGTCTACTACAACAAGCTGGTGGAGACGGAATATCACGCCAAGGTCGTCGCCTTCACCGGAAACACGGAGGGTAAGGAAGCCTTGCGCTCCGGCAAGTGCATCGCCTGGGTCTATGACGATGCGAGCATTATGGCCGACCTCGCTTCGGGCGAGTGGAAGGGTTATGAGATGCCTGTTTCCGTTCTCTTCGACAATCCCTGGGCGGCCGCGGTGCCCGTGGCGGAAGTGGACAAGGCCTTGGGCGTGTTCATGGCAGGCATGGCCTATCGCTGGCAAGCGTCCGGAAAGCTGGTCGAGCTTGAAAAGAAATGGAAGGTGAAGCCGTCGCAGTGGATCGCCGAGCAGCACAAGAAGGCTGAGTGGGACACGAGCTACCTGAAGGGCGGCAACTGAGCCGATGCTCTGCGAAACGCTGATCGATGACCGGCTGCCGGAGCTAAAATGTTCCAGTTGATCGCGCCCTTCTTCCAGGATCTCTACGACCGCACGGGCCTCAATTTCATCGTCTTCTACGACAGCTATGAATATGGGCGCTTCCTGTCCGGCATCAGCATATCGCTACAGCTGATCTTCTGGTCGATCGTCGTGTCGCTGGTGATCGGCGTCTTGGGGGCCTGGGCGCAAAGCGCCCGGTCTCCCGTCCTGCGGGTGCTGATGGATGCCTATATCCAGGCATTCCGCAACACGCCGCCGATGATCCAGCTCCTGTTCTTCTATTTCGCTCTCGGCGCCTTCACGCCGCAGGTCGATGTTGGCGGCTATTACCAGCCGCTGATCTCGTCCTTCGCCTGGGCGATCATCTCGCTCGGCATTTTCGGCGGCGCCTTCAATGTCGAGATCTTCCGCGCCGGCTTGGAGGCGGTGCCGGGATCGACGAAGGAAGCAGCCGAGAGCCTGTGCATGAGCAAGTGGCAGATATACCTGTATGTCACCCTACCGCTGGCCTTCCGCATCAGCCTGCCGGCCCTCACCAACAATCTCGTCAGTCTCGCCAAGACGACATCGCTCGCCTACGTCATTTCCGTCCCGGAGATGACCTATACGCTGAACCAGGTGTGGTCGGACAATGTGAACGTGCCGGAGATGATGTTGCTCCTGTTCCTGTTCTATGTGCTCGTCGTCTCGCTCCTGGCCGCCGGGCTCCATTTCATCGAGCACAGGCTGACCCTGCCGGGATACGGCCAATGAGCGGCGCGGCTTTCCGTATCGAAAGGGGCCGCTTCGCAGAAGAAAGCTTCTGCTCGCGCATCCATTGGCGGCACGGGCTGTGGCTGGTGCTCGCCTTCTTCGGCTCGCTTGCCTTCGCCTATGCCCAATCGGACCCCCAGCAGCAGGCCCCGTCGGCCATCGCCACGCTGATCCTGTGGCTGCCTTTCATTCTCAAGGGTTTCGCTCTCAATCTCCTGATGAGCTTCATCGCCATGGCGGTCGCAACCCTTCTGGGGATCGGGCTGGGATTGCTGCGGGTCAGCCGCTCGAAGCTGTTGCGAACGCCCGCATGGTTCGTGACGCATCTGTTCCGCAATTCGCCGTGGCTGGTGATCCTGTTCACGGTCATGCTGCTGGTGCCGTTCGAGATGCGCCTGCCCGGCGCCGGAACGGTGGCGATACCGGACTGGATCAAGGCCACCTTCGCCTTTTCGCTACCGGTGATGGCCAATATCAGCGAGGTGCTGCGCGGCGCCATCAACTCCATCCCGAAGGGTCAGTGGGAATCGGCGGAGAGCCTTGCCTTCACGCGTGGCCAGACCTTGCGCTGGATCATCCTGCCGCAATGCGTCAGGCGCGCCATTCCGCCATGGATGAACTGGTACGCATTGCTGGCGCTGGCGACGCCGATGGCCTCGATCCTCGGTGTGCACGAGGCGGTCGGCAATGCCCAGGCCGCCATGGAAGCGGCGGGCGCGCGGCCGGAATTCCTCATTCCGTTCTATCTTTTTCTTTTGTGCCTGTTCTTCGCCTACATCTATCCGATCGCAATCTGGACGCGGAAGCTCGAGCGAAAATATGTCGTTGCAAGTTAAATCGAATACCGACGAAGCAAAGCTGAAATCAGGCTGGTCGCCGGACATGCCGATCATATCGCTGCGCGACGTGCACAAGTCCTTCGGCGCCCTGGAGGTGCTGAAGGGGATCAGCTTCGATGTCCGCAAAGGCGAGGTGATCTGCGTCATCGGCCCGTCCGGCTCGGGTAAATCGACGCTGATCCGCTGCATCAACGGGCTCAGTCCTGTCCAGAAGGGCTCGATCAAGGTCGAAGGGCAGGAGGTGAACGACACCAAGCTCGATCTTCTCGCGCTGCGCAAGAAAGTCGGCATCGTGTTCCAGCAATATAATCTCTTCCCGCACAAGACGGCCCTGCAGAACGTCATGATGGCGCCGGTCCTGGTGCTGAAGGAGCCGAAGAGGGAAGTCGAGGAGCGCGCCCGCGCGCTGATCGCCAAAGTCCGCCTGCAGGGCAAGGAAAACGCCTATCCGGGAGAACTGTCGGGTGGCCAGCAGCAGCGCGTCGCCATTGCGCGCAGCCTGGCCATGCGCCCCGACATCATGCTGTTCGACGAAGTCACGGCGGCGCTAGATCCCGAGACGGTGAAGGAGGTGCTGCTCACGATCAGGGAACTGGCGGCAGAGGGCATGACCTGCATCCTCGTCACCCATGAGATGGGATTCGCCCGCGAGGTGGCGGACCACATCTATTTCACCGACCGGGGCGTGATCGTGGAGCACGGCCCACCGGACGAGTTTTTCACCAAGGCGAAGGATCCCAGGACGAGGCAGTTCCTGAGTCAGGTTCTTTAGGGCCGCAGGCCCTCGGACTAGGAGTTTAGGCCCAAGACCCTTGGGCCTCGGAAATTGAACCAACAGGCCGGCAACGGCGACGCGCGGACCGATCCGTCTGCGCGAGCGATCGTGCTCGGCCGGAATTCGGCAGGAGAATGAAATGAACGGGCCGGTCAAGACCATTACCAGGGATCCGCTGCTGCAGCCGCTGACCATCAAGAAGCTGACATTGCGCAACCGTATCATAAGCACCAGTCATGCCTGTGGCCTGGAAGTCGGCGGCATGCCCGAGGAAGCTTATCAGCGCTATCACGAGGAGAAGGCGCGCGGCGGATTGGCGCTATCGATGTTCGGCGGCTCGTCCAACGTCGACCTGGATTCCCCCAACATCTTCCGGCAGCTCAATGTCGGCACCGACGCGATCATCCCGCACTTCCAGCGCTTCAGCGCGCGCATGCATGATCTCGGTGCGGCGCTGATGTGCCAAATCACCCATCTGGGCCGCCGCGGCGATCCTTATGCCGGCGACCGGCTTTCTACGATCGGACCCTCGCCAGTGCGCGAGACGCTCCACCGCAGCATCCCCAAGGAGATGGACGAGCACGACATAGACCGTGTCGTGAAGGCTTACGCCCAGGCTGCCCTGCGCTGCAAGGAAGGCGGTCTGGACGGGATCGAGACCCTGGCGGCCGGGCACCTGATCGGCCAATTCCTGTCGCCGTTGACCAATCGCCGCACGGATCGTTTCGGCGGCGCGCTTGAGAACCGCCTGCGTTTCGGCCTGATGGTCCACGAAGCGATCCGCAAGGCCGTGGGGGATGATTTCCTCGTCGGCATACGTTTTGTCGTCGACGAAGGCCCCGATGGCGGCCTGAACTTCGAGGAATGCGTCAAGGCGGCCCTGATGCTCAAGGCGGGGGGAGGCGTTGACTTCTTCAATGCCATTTACGGCACGATGGATACGACACGCGCGCTTGCGGAGGAGAACATGCCCGGCATGGGCTCGCCGCTGGCTCCATGGATCGAACCGGTCGGCGCCTTCCGCCACGAGGTCGGGTTGCCCGTCTTTCACGCCGCGCGCATTGCCGATGTCGCTTCGGCTCGCTTCGCGGTGGCGGAAGGCAGGCTGGACATGGCGGGCATGACGCGCGCCCAGATCGCCGACCCCCATCTGGTGGAGAAGCTCGCCGGCGGCCGCGAGGCCGAGATACGCCCTTGCGTTGGCGCCACGCATTGCCAGTCGCCGTATCGCCCCTCCTGCCTGCACAATGCCGCGACGGGCCGCGAACTGACGCTGCGCCACATCATCCAGAAGACTGACGGACCTGCCCGCAAGGTAGTCGTCGTCGGCGGCGGACCGGCCGGCCTGGAGGCGGCGCGTATCAGCGCCGAGCGCGGCCATGCCGTTTCGCTCTACGAGGCGGCTGGCGATCTCGGCGGGCAGATCCGGATCGGCGCGACCGGCTCCTGGCGTCGCGACCTCATGGGCATTGTGGAGTGGCGCGAAGCCGAACTGCAGCGTCTCGGCGTTGCCGTCCATACCAACGCCTATATGGAAAGCGCCGATATCGCCGCGCTTGAACCGGATGTCGTCATCCTCGCCACGGGCGGCCTGCCGCAGATCGACCTGCAGGAGGGCGCGGAACTCTGTCTCAACACATGGGACGTCCTGACCGGACAGGTGCCGCTGCATGGCGAAGTGCTGATTTACGACGGAACCGGACGGCATCCAGGCCCGCTTTCCGCCGAACAAGCCAGAGATGCAGGTGCGGAGGTCGCCTATGTCTCGATCGACGCGCAGCTTTCGGAGGAACTGACCTATGCCGAGCGGCTGCGCTGGAAGAAGCGCTTCCTGCAGCTTGGCGTGAGGCCAGTCTTCGAGAGCCGACTCTTCGCGGTTCAGCGCAAGGACAACCGGCTGGAAGCCAGCTTTGTCAATGAAATCTCGCGGGAGGTGACGAGTATCCTTGTCGACCAGGTCATCGTCGAGCAGGGCAGCATTCCCATGGACGAAACCTATTTTGCGCTGCGCAGCCACTCGGCGAATGATGGCGTCACCGATCTCGACGCCATGGTTAAGGCGGCGCCGCAACCGCGCCTGCGGGAAAGCGGCTTCGAACTGCACCGTATCGGCGACGCGGTTTCGAGCCGCAACATCCATGCCGCGGTGCTGGACGCCTTGCGCATATGCAGCGCGCTGTGACGGTGCGCGCGCCGGCGGTGTCAGCGGCCGATGCGGTCGAGAAACTGATACCAGCCCGCCACTGTGCGCACCGCCGGCTCGCGCAGGAAATAGAAGGGGATGGATTGCGGCTCGTTGCGTTGCATCAGGCCGAGTTCCGGCCTGTCTCCCAGCATCAGGTCGACGGCGCGGCGGCCCATGAGGCCCGACATGGCGATGCCGGCCCCGTTGTAGCCGAGCGCGAAACCGGTCCGCTCGTCGAGCATGCCGATCTGCGGCAGGCTATCCATGGTCATGGCCACGAGCCCCGACCATCGGTGGGTGATCGCGGTGCCGGCAAGCTGGGGGAGCATCTCCTTCAGCGCCCTTTCGAGCGCCTGGAAGGCGGAGGCGGAATCTTCGCGCCCGAAGGCCCCGCGCCCGCCGAACAGCATCCGGTCGCCGGCGGGTCGAAACCAGCGCATCATGCGCCGCGTCTCGCTGTAGCTGCGGCAGTGCCGCATCAGCGTGGCCCTGAGGTCGGCGCCAAGCGGCTCGGTCGCGATCATGGCGCTGCGGAAGGGGATCACCGTTCCGCGCACCGGCGCAGTGGCGGCGGTAATGTCGGAATAGCCGTTGGTGGCGATCAAGACATGCCTGGCTGCGACCTGGCCCCGCGCCGTCGTCAAAACGGTGCGGTCGCCGTCCTTCCGGCGTGCCACCACGACCGAATTCTCGAAGATCTCGCCGCCCCGCGTGCGCACTGCGCCGGCAAGCCCCCGCGCATAGTTCAGCGGATGAACGATGCCAGCATGGGTGGAAAGCACGCCGCCGACGAAATCGGCCGAACCGGTTTCCTCGCGCACCGCGCTGGCGTTGAGTATGGTCAGGCTGGCATCGCCGAACATACCCCGCGCCGTCTCCGCTTCGGCCACGAGCCTTTTCTGGGCAAGTTCGTTGTGGGCGCAACGCAAATTGCCGGTCTGGATGAAGCCGGCGTCGGCAATACCCAGTTCTTGGATATTCCGTTCGACGCGATCCATCGCATCATGGCCGATGCGGTGCATGCGCCGCGCCGCTTCAAGCCCATGGTGCGCCGCGATGTCGCTTAGCGAGGCGCGAAACTTGGTGGAAACGACCCCGCCATTGCGGCCGGAAGCGCCCCAGCCGATTTCGACCGCTTCCAGAACGACGGGATGCAGGCCGCGCTCGATGGCGCGCAAGGCGGCATTGAGGCCGGTATATCCGCCGCCGATGATGGCGATATCGGCCTGGACCGCGTTTCCAAGCGCGACCGGCGGCGGCGCCGGCGAGGCCGTTTCCAGCCACAGCGATCGTGGATGTGCCAGGTCCTGCATCGGCATCGTCCTCCCTTGGGCGCCGGCGGAGCTATTCCCGCTCGACGGCGTCGGCGAGGTCGCGCAGTGTGGCGAAATGGAAATCCGGCTTCGTCACTTCGCCCGGATGCGGTGTGCCGCCATAGCCTTCCAGGTGCATCCGCCGCTCGATCCAGCAGACCTTGTAACCGAGCGAGCGGGCAACGCCGATATCATGATACTGGCTCTGTGCAACGTGCAGCATGTCCTCCTGGCGATAGCCGAAGGCGGATTGCCGCCCGAGATTATGCGAGAAGAAGCGTGGGTCAGGCTTGGCGCATCTGGCGTCGTCCATCGTGACGGCGTCGTGGAAAGGGGTCCCCAGCGTGTGCGAGTAGGCGCTGAAGGCAACGCGGTCGGCGTTCGTCATGGCGACCAGGCGGAAATGCCGGCGCAGCCGCTTGAGTGCCTCGGCGGAATCCTCGAATGCCGGCCAGCGCAGCACGGCAATCTGGAAAGCGTCGGCCGAGCGCTGGTCCGCAGGCAGGCCGAGCTTATGGGCCACATGGAGGTAGACGTCCGCCATCACCTGGCTGGAGCGGCCGGGATGATCGACGCGCCCTTCAAGATAGGGGGCGAAGAGATCGTCGTCGCTCAGCCCCTCGGCAGCCTTTCCCCCGATCGAGCGGAACGCGTCGAGAATGCCTTTCTCGAAATCGATGAGCGTCCCCACGACGTCGAATGTCAAAATTTTGAATTGCTTGAAGGACATCAGACCTGCCTCTCTTCCTCGCTGAAACCGGCTTCCGACCGGCGGAAGCTTGCGTTCAATGAACAGAAGAGGATGCGTCGCCGCAATTCCACAAATGCTGATCGGGGAGCTTACATTTTGTAATGTCCCGCCTTCGACACCTGCTTCCTTCGCTCAATGCGCTCGTGACCTTCGAGGCGGCCGTACGCTGCGGGACCTTTGCTCGTGCCGCACAGGAACTTTGCGTCACCGGCCCGGCTGTCAGTCGCACGATCGGGCGGCTGGAGGCCCATCTGGGCGTCGCGCTTTTCCACCGGACCGCTTCCGGCGCCGTCCTGACGGAGCAGGGCAGCGTGCTTTTTTCGGGAATTTCGGGCAGCTTCGACGAAATCGAGCGAACAGTCCTGCGGGTGCAGCAGTCAAGGCAGTCGGGAATGCGGACAGTGGTTCTTTCGGTGTCGTCTGCCTTCGCCACGCACTGGTTCATGCCCAGGCTAGCGCTGTTCCAGTCGAGATTCCCGAAAGTCGATATCCGCTTTCAGCTGATCAGCGGACCGCTTGGCGGAGCCGTGGACGGTGTCGATATTGCGATGCGCTTCGATCATGGCAGCAACGCCCGGCACGTCGCGCGCAAGCTGATGCCGGAATTGCTGGTGCCGATCCGCGCTCCTCACCTGCCGGAAAAACAGGCGCCCACCGGCACGTTCATGCCGGCGCTCGACAGGATCATCAATCTCAGCACGGCAGAACCGGACTGGTCGGGCCTGTTTTCGGAGAACACGGCAAATGGCACGGCGGGCGGGCTGCAGTTTTCGGACTATACAGTCGTGGTCCAGGCCGCCCTGCTCGGGCAGGGCGTCGCTCTCGGCTGGCTCAACGTCGTGTCGCATCACCTGGCGCGCGGTGTCCTGGTGCCGGTAGGCCCGGTCATGAAGACCGGCCGGACCTGCGAACTGGTCATCGCCCGCAAGCAGGAGACTCCTGTAGTTTCCGAGATCTGCGATTGGATAGATACCGAATTCACCACCGATATGAAGCGCGTCGACGCGCAGTATCCTGGCCTTGAACTTGGTGCCGATCCATCGCGCCAGGAAAATGGCCGTAATCCGATCAGGAGTTCATCCCATCCAGCGTCTTGCGGCGGATTCTGATAAGGGTGTTTCTCCATTGCTCCAACGGCTGCGGCGGCATCGCGCTTTTCAAGGCCGTCGAGTATTAGGGTGTGATCGCGGACGCTCAGTGACACGGCGCCCTTCGCCAAAAGCCCCGGCGGCGGAATTCCAGGCCGAACGAATACATCTTGTGCAGAAAATCGGCCAGAAGCGGATTGCCGCCGGCCCGACAGATGGCGTCGTGGAATTCGGCGTCGGAAATCTGAAACTTGACGGGATCATACGTCATCTCGCGCTGCGCCTCGACCAGGCGTCTCAGGCGCTGGATTCCGGCATCGTCCATGCGCTCAACGGCGAGACGAACTGTCGGCAATTCGACGAGGCGCCGTGCCTCGTAGATTTCATGCGCCGACGAGCTGTGATCATCGTCGACCTCTGGCGTGCGACGCACGACCACACGCCAACGGTCATCGTGCTCCTGCGGCGCAGGCGTGAATCGGGATCGCGCGTTTCATCGCGGTCGAGCTCCGTCCAGGGCGTGGCACCGCGCACCGTCAGCGCAGCGTGGATCGGATTGGCGCGATCCGCATGATCGAGTCTCACCCATGACCGAAAAATGCCTACATATTTCGGATCAGCATAGCTCTGGCTAACTTGATACCTTCGAGATCACTCGCGAGGCGCTTCAGTGGCTTGCAGAGCGAGTCTCCGACCGGTCGTATCGAAATGATCTGCCTGTCACGGCTTGAGAAGTTGAGGAGCGAGGCAAAGACGGCTGATCAGCGAGCAGGCTAACTTCGCCATCGCACCAATTCCAGTGTGCCGTCCAGAATTATCTGTAGCTGTCCGGAATTAGTCAGGACGTCGCCGTCGTGCGCAAGTGCCAACGCTGAGATACTGACGCCATCTGGCTCAAGCGATTGTGGGGAAGTATAGAGCTGAACCTCGGTCGACAGGGCTGCTGCCTCGGGTACCAATCCTGGCGTCTTGGGGTTGACCAATCCGTTGGCCGACGTAAGCGGGTTGACCAACAAGGGCGCCTAATTCCACGCAAATCCAATTACTTAATGCCACCCCAGAATTAACTGTCATTGAGGCCATTGGTAAACTCGGTTTTTGGATAGGGAACCCTTACCTTCGGCCCGAAACCCTCTTGTTTTTAATCGCATAGGGCGGGTACCCAGGCCCATAATTCCGGACTGCTAAACCCCATGAAATGCCAAATAATTCCGGAGATCACACCACACTGCCCTTTTATGCGACTTTCGAAGCACAAAAAGCGAACATCAAGGCGGCGGTCTTGAACGGAACTGAACCGCAGGCTCACCAATTAACCCCGTTACGCCAAGGCAACCCTAAAATCATCCAAAACTCGAGCCAGTCCCGGCGCACCGATAAGCGTCACTACGCGTTCCGGCTGAAGCTTTCCCACTGCTCGATCATAGATGGCGAGATTGGTCCGCGCCGTTGAGTCGAGAAGGGTAAATGATCCCGTCAGGCCGGGACGGATGTTCGTAAAACGCTACCGACCATTGGCGAGCGAGATTGTGGTTCTGTGCGCGGACGACGTCACTCGGCACCCCCATCCTGACCGCATTGTCGCCTCTGAGGTCAACAAGACGAAGGTCTTCCACTGTCCTGACCTCTGCATAGCGCCGTTGTGTCAATTCCGCCTCGTCTATCGGGAGGTCGTCGAGAACCCCTTCGCGCCGATCTCGAAGCACCGCCTCAATGAAGCATACCTTCAAGGAGTCTCCGAGATAGAGAACACCGAACCGGTTGGCCTCGATACGGCGCCGAGGATCACTGAAGCGGCTTGGCGACTTGCCGTACCCCAGCGGATTGGGAAAGGTCCTCCAGTAGATTCTGCCGAATGTTTGCCCCGGCGCTATTGTTTCGATCTCGAGCGTTGCGCGCGCGAAATCGGTTGGAGGTGATAGGCCCGGCATTCAGTTGAAGTCGCCGCTGGCGATGCCTTCTGCAGCAGTTAACACCGAGACATCATCTCCGCGCTGAAGGGCTTGAAGTCCGGTCCGACCATCGAGCGCACCGTGCCGAGATACGAGAAAGCGGTAGACCGCCCAGGAATTGTTGCCCAACGTCGAATGGAGGATCGGCAGCGCCCCGAATGGACGGCCGTCCTTATCAAGTTGCCACACAGGGAAACGGAAACCCCGCTTGGCGCCATCGATCCCTAGCACCTGTCCGCTTTGCCGCTTGGCGTTGACCGTCACCCGCGATGTCCCGAGCAGCTTGGCAAACGCATCAGCACTGAGCATGTCTTCCCCCGAGACAATCTCGGCAACACGCTTCCGGCCGCGCTCGCGCGCACTGGCGAGCGCAGCTTCCAACTCGGCATCAGGCTTGCCCGCTTCCTCGATGGGAAACATGTCACTTGTAGCAAAGGGCTGCTCCTCAACCGGCGTGATCGTTTGCGCGTCAGCCGCTGGATCAACCTCTACCCGAAACGACACACGATGACCCACCTTGCGGCTGCGCGCGACGGCCTCCTGGTAACGTTCCAGCAGCACTTTCTTGAAATCCGCCTGTGCCGGCAGCTTCGCGGTAAAGCTCAGAGTGGCGGCTCTCGCATGCGATGTGGTCTCGCGATGATTGCTGCGCTTTGGAGCGGCCATAGTTGACGTCCTCTTGTATCCACCCAATGTGGAGACAAAATGCAAGTTCGTCAAGTTCGATAAATTCGTAAAGGAAAAGAGGGCGATTATGGACGCGACCGGCTGTGCCGTTTAATCGGCCTACCTATGGCCAGAATCGGTTATGTCCGCGACCCCTCGCAACACGGACAATCCCTCTCACAGCCGATAGAATGACTGACATTTCACATAACAAGCTGCTTTCCCGTAAGATTTCCGATTTCTGCCGTCTCCGGGTCGATCCGGTCCTGCCTCCGCAGGAAAGCGCGCGGATCAAATCATTCCTCCTCAATCTGATCGGTCTTTCCCGAATGCCGCCGCGAAGTCCGCGCGGCTACGATTGGGACGAAATCGCCTTTCAATGCGGCCTCGGCAAAGAAGCGCTGCAGGCTGCCAAGACTGCGATCGTGCCCGCATTGGATGCGATCGCCCGCAATACGAAAAGCCCGACCAGGCGATCAGCCGAAATCTCCGGCGGCACCGCAACGGAGTCCCCTACCCCGCGCGGCCGTTCCTCACTGCAGCCGACGGCAAAACCGATTGCAGCAAGGCCCAACAGGTCGATCGATCGACCGGAGAAACAGACCGCGACACCCCGGCAGAAGCCCGGCATCAAACCACGCGAGATCGAGGAATTCCCCGAAGCTCTGTTCAAGGAGTGGTCTGATCCGGCTTCGTTTCCGGAAGCGCTGGAACTGCACATGCGTCGCCATGGTGACAGCTACTGGCACCTCCATCGCGCCGTGGTCCGCGATGACGAGAACTTCGACGACTCCACAATCCGCCACTGGCTGCAGGGCTCAAAGGCGCCGCGCAGCGTGGCAAGCATGGAAGTGCTTGCCCGCATCGAGCGCCGCTACCGCCTTCCAGCTGGCTACTTCAAGACAAAGCTTCCCCATCAGACACGATCCGCTTCCGGACACATCCTTGACGATATCGGCGCGGCGGAGCGGCGGCGGATCGCATGGCATTTGCCTGATGATTTCAACGCACGCTCACGCGATGAACAGGAAGAGATCCTCAAGTGGGTGCAACGCGTGATTATCCGTGGTTCGACCGATTACAGACGGTTCCAGGCCGCCGCAATGAAACAGCGATATGCCATCCGTTTTCCTGGCATCACCTATGGCCAATCGGACCTTGCAAATGACGACTGCCGAGATCAGCGTGAAGAACATGATCATGACGGTCCATCCTTCACCGATCCCGACCTGATGTCCGGTGTCATCGACGCACCGCCAGCGCTTGCGATGGAAATGGTGGAACTGATCCGCTTCAAGACCGCAACGCTCACCGCATTCGGCCTCCAGCGCAACGGTGTCTGGGGTGAGGAAACAACGTCGCAAAAGATCGAACATCTCGGATTGATGTTCGGCGCTCTGGCTGCCCATCCGCGCGGCCCGGTACGCGGCTATGGCGTGCCACTGCAGCACCTGACCTTCGCGCTGTTCGTATTCCCCTCGGTCTGGGATTGGTATGTTCAATGGCGTGAGAAACGCCGCGGCTTCTACACGGCGTGGGAAGTGGACATGCTGAGGATTTCGCTGGCGCTTACCCGCAAGGAAACGGGCTGGCTGCGACAGCATCCTCATCTGGCGTCGCGACTACGTCCGATCGACGGATTGGTGTCGCAGAAGGATATCGATCGTGCCCGCGCGGATTGGGACGACGCCTGCGATGTCTACTTCAAGCACGCCTCCTCCCGGGTGAAAGAAATCCAACGCGTCGCGCGCGTCCATCGTGATCCGTTCGAGCCGATCATGCCGGTGCTGGAAGCCGAAAGCCCGGTTGGCGAGTATCGGAAGATCACCGAAGAAATTCTCCGACTGATGCCCGATGAGCGCCTCTACCGCCGTCCTGCGGCGGAGGCAGCTCGTTCATTCCTGATGCTACGCTTCGGGCTGCATCTCGGCTTGCGGCAGAAAAATCTGCGCCAGCTGATGGTCTGCGAGCGCGGGAAGCCGTCCCGTTCAGAGCGACAGCTTGCCGACATGAAGCGTGGCGAGCTCCGCTGGAGCGACCGCGATCAAGGCTGGGAGGTGCTGATCCCGTCGGTCGCATTCAAGAATGCCCACTCGTCCTATTTCGGAAGCAAGCCATTCCGGTTGGTTCTGCCCAATCTTGGCGGCCTTTACGATCATATCGAAGCCTATATCGATCGACATCGGCGCGCCCTGCTGGGAGAAATGGAAGACCCGGGCACCTTCTTCATCAAGACCGTGAAGACCACGAGCGCGGATGCCTCATACGACCAGAACACATTCTATGAGGCGTGGCGCCTGACTATCCAGCGATACGGCATATTTAACCCTTACACCGGCCGAGGGGCGATTCCAGGTCTTCTGCCTCACGGCCCGCACAATGTCCGGGATGTTCTGGCTACTCACATCCTGAAACAGACCGGCTCCTACGAGCAGGCAAGCTATGCCATCCAGGATACGCCTGACATGGTGGCGCACCACTATGGCCGCTTTCTTCCGCAGGACAAGGCGGCGCTTGCCGCACGAATTCTCAACCAGGTGTGGGAGGCAGCGTAGGCTGGTCCCGGGGGCATCCAGGCACTCGGTCAATGCTTGAAACAGTGCTCGCGATGCCAGGCCAGGAAATGCGGGTGCGGCCGTTCACTCGTCCTGGCCGCAGTCAGTGCGCGGCCGCTCTTGTTGATGATCGCTCTGATGCCGTCGACATCGTTAGCCTGCCGGGAAATCAGGATCTCGAGATCGTCTTGCAGGCTGATCAGGCCGCGGTCGAACAATGCGCTGTCCCGAAAGTGCCAGACCGTTGCTGACGATATCCGGTCCGTTGGCCTCGACGGGCCGAATATGCGCTGCTGCAACCTCGGCCCGTCCGCCGCCATTGATGAGTTTCAGGCCGGTGACGGCACAACGAGCGTCGTAGGCTCGCAGCACAATCTTGCGGAATACCCGATCTCGAACCAGGCGAGACGCAAGGTAGTTCACCCGGGCCCGGTCCTGCTCGAGGATGAAGGGGACCTGAGCTTCCGAGAATCCATCTGAGTTCAAATCTTCGTCGACGCGCGGAAGGAGAGGCTCGTTGTCATCCAAGCCAAGCGCGAGAATGCGCTCGAAATCTTTGCTCGACAGTGGCCGCACGGCTGATTGCGCACGGCCCGATATCCGGCCCTCATCATTCAACAGCCCCTTCTCGACGATAGCCTCACCATCCTGGAATGGCACCGGACCCGAAAAATCCAGATAGCTGCCCGGCTCGATCAACGCGAGATACATGCCAGGCGTGCCGGGGTCTGGGATGACCTGACGAACCTTCGCAACAGCGAAGTAGGCTCGTGTGTCACGGATTTTTCGGGGCTCGTAGTAGACAATCCAGTCGCCGACGCATTGTTGCACCCGACCCAGATACTGCCTGGGAAACTGATAGCATTCCGCAGGACTGTCGTCGTAGATCGAATCCGACCGGTGAATGAAGACCCCATGTCCCATAAGATAGCCATATCGTGCCGGGGGATTTGACGCGACCACCTACTTCGTTTCCCCACTGTGATTGCACGACTTTCCCGGCTGATCAGTGCGAATTATGCTCGGTGGCGAGAGTCGATATATCTAACTAGCGTCGCTGAAGGCTTCATTCCAAAAATGTCCAAGCATCCCCTCGTGGCCGGTATCGATCTGAAAACGGTCCGTGATCTCTTTGTCAGGCATCAAGAGACGCACTATCGCCTCTCGCTACGGCGATCGAACGTCTGAGATATCCTGCTGTAGAAGCAGACGCCTTTCTACGACGGCTGGCAAATGCAGGATATATCGAGTGGGCTTGGAACGACCTAGAAAGCAACGACTGGATCCTGACAGAACACGGTCGTCGGCTCGCCGCGGATGATCTTGGCCCAAGATTACCTGGCGCTCTTGCGCTTGGGGACGAGACTGCATGGAATTGTTCCGCGTGCTCATGTGTTCTTTACCGCCATGGCGCCAGCAAGCCGCAGCCCACCTGTCCTGCCGGATTAAGGCTGCCATTGCCTATTCGAAGCTGTGTGGTGTCGGAAACTAATCGAACTGAGAGGTTCGCGGTGTCTGAGCGCAGACGGCGCGTGACCCTCGTCACCACCGGCCGCTCCCCACAAAGATGAATACGCCGCACCGCATCATCATCGCCTCCCCAGATTCTCACAAAGCGCATAATGGTAAGATCTTCTTGAGAATCAATGACCTGTTCAGCAAATTCAAGCTGGCGCGGGAGATTGTGGCGAATGGGCCACAGTTGATGTCCACTAAAAGCTGAATAAGGACACGAAATGCCCCTTGGAACCAAGTGTATCTACATTAGTTACAACTAATGTTGAGACGCATTAGTTCTTCCTTGGATGGGGTAGAGCCCGCATAAAGGCCAAACACGGCCTGCTCTGCGTCCGCCACCTACCCCTGCCTGCGACCCAACCCAACTACCTCCCTTTCGGCTTGCGGAGCTCGCTCCTTGGAATTGCCGGGCGGAAAATCCATTAGCTCTCCACAATATAAAATGAGGCCCGCGAGCGCCGATTACGACCTGTCGAGCTGGAAGTTCAGGGCGGGCGTGGACAAGCCTCTTGCCCAAACCGACGGCGGCGAACTGGTCGGCGGCGTCAGCCTGAACTTCGGGACCTATTCGGCGGACGTCAGCTCGCCGTCGGCCGACGGTTCGGTGGAGGGCAAGGGCTATGGCGTGGGCGGCACGCTGACTTGGTATGCAACCAACGGGTTCTATGTCGACCGACAGGCGCAGGTCACCTGGTTTGACAGCGATCTCGACTCCAATCTGGCCGGAAGAATGGCTGACAATAACAAGGGCGTGGGTTACGCGCTGAGCATCGAGGCCGGCAAGCGCATCGCCTTGACCCAGGAATGGCTCACCACGCCGCAGGCGCAGTTGATCTGCTCGGCGGTCAACTTTGACGACTTCACCGACGTGCTCGGCGCACCGGTGTCGCTAGGCTCGGTCGACAACCTGACGCCCGGCTCGGCATCACGCTCGATTGGCAGACCGAGTGGGACAACGGCGCCGGCAAGACGAACCGGTCCCATATCTACGGCATCGCCAGCCTCTATTACGGCGGCTCGAACGTGGGTGTCGGCGGCGTGAATTTCGAGAGCAAGAGCGACAATCTGTGGGACGGCATCGGTATCGGCGGCTCGATCAACTTCGACAACGACAAATACTCGATCTATGCGAAGCGCTGGCGAAAACCGCCCTTGAGAACTTCGGCGACAGCCGCTCCGTGACGGCACCGTGGGCTCCCGCATGCAGTGCTAGTCCAAGCGCTACTGGAGCATCGCCCCGTCAGACTGGCTGGCGGGTTTTTGCGTGCAGACCGGCTAGTGGTGGACGGCCTGGGCAGGCTGGCGCCCTGCCCGCGACCCGACCATGATCTTCCTTCCGCTGATTCGTAACTTTGAGGCGCAGAGCGCGGGTCGACGTCGTCCAGATCCGATCTTCGAAAATGTGCACTTGAAGGGTTGCCGATCGGGGATGCTGAGGCATATTGAAACGCGGGTTTGCGGCACAAGCCTCGCCGGGCGCGAGCCATTGAATGCGAATGCAGGATAGAACATTGCTTGACTTCGAACAGCGCCCGATCAACTCCCCTAGCAGCAGCGGTCTCCGAGACTTTTCTTAGAGCATTCGGAGCACCGAGAATGCGCGGTCGAAGCTGGATTCGGCAACTGCGGCTTGCTGATGCTCAACAGCTCAGGCAGGAAATCGCCCAGTTGGAAGGTGAGCTGGTTTCCGAGAGAGCGGCCTTGAGGCCACGAAGGCTCACCGAGCTCGGCTATCACATCCATTCCCGCAAGTGGCGACTGCACCGGCTGGAACACTGCATCTCCGCCCTGCAAGCGCCCGATCAGCAGTAGGAGAGATCGTCGGCAGCAGCAAGGGCGGAAGCCATTGCGCCAGCCTCGCGTGCAGGATCGGATTGGCGCCGCATCGCCCAGTCCCGCTGGTCCCTGAACACGTGCCTGCCCCAACGGTTGATGTCCGGAATACGACCGCTTTCCGGACATCGCCCTAAGTTGCGCCCGGATAGCGATCCGAAGAATGGTTTGTGTGCGGAAACCATGTGCGGAATTCTATTGTGCGGATAACGCTCCACCAGCCAAACCGAAAGCGCATGTAATTCGGGTTGGGACGCGACCCAGTAAGTTCGAAAAGCTTCCAGGAAGCCCAGGCAAACTGGACGCCGCGGCGGATCATGAGGTTCACGGATATCCCGGCGAACATCCGCATTGGAGCGGTCAATATCGTCGGCAGAAGAGCATCCGAGAAGGGCTGTCGGCGGCTCCGTCGTGGGAACGAAAAAAGAAGAGAAGCAGAACTTTCGTGTGCGAATTTTGCACACAAAAGCTCGTAACTAGCTGATTTTATTTACGTATCTGCCCCATCCATCATCGCCACGGGTCGCGATTTTCGACCGCACGGCATCGAACGCAACTTGCTCACGCTGCATGCCGGCGATAGCAAAAGAACGCGCCCTCAATAGTGGGTCTTGCGATGTAGCGGTCTACCGACTCGAACCCCAGATGAGCATCGCGATCAAGTTTGCACCGCGGCTAGTTCAGCCGCCCCAACGTCCTTCATAAGCCCGCGAAATTCGGGCCGATACGCAACCCAGAAAGTTCGAAAAGCTTCCACGAATCCCAGTCGATGGCCAATTGTAGACCGTCTGACGTCCGCAATGGGGCCGAAAGCAGACCGGCAGCGCAACGGCTTCGCAATCCAAACGGTGTCGCTGCAGCAGGTTGGTTTCAGCTCTCCACATCAGGACCCTTTGAGCTTTGCACCGCAATGCCACTCCAGTCCTCGGGCACTACATCAGCTATCGACTGCGAAAAGGTCCAATTGTGGCCGGCGAGGTCACGGCAGGAATATTGACGCTCGCCATAGGGATGGCTCGTTGGGCCGCTGAGAATAACTGCGCCATGCCGCGCGGCTCGGCTGTGGTGCGCGTCGACATCCTCGACGCGTACCATCACTGCGAATGGCCCACCTGTCCGCGTCAGTCCGCCAGACTTCAATTCTGTGACAACGATGGCGCCGTCTCCGAAGCCGAGCTGGGCACGGTGATTGCCGATCATCAGCCGTATTTCGAACCCGTAGGCCCCGCAAAGCCAATGGCTGGCCGTCTCGACATCGGGATACGAAAGCACCGGTATGACCGTGCTCGTGGGCATCGAGCGGTTGTCGATCATGGTCATCTCCTATGCTGCCTTGAAAGGGTTGAAGGCTCTCAGCGAAGAGCCTTCAACTATAGGGCGACCAACATTGTTGGCGAGGCCCGTTATAGGGCTGGTAGCTGTTGTCCCAGGCGCGGTAGGAGACGTAGCGCTCGTAACACCAGCGTATATGCGCTGCTTCCAGACGGACGGCGGGACGCGGCGGCAAGGGTGCGACGGACGCGGCCGCGACACCGGCGGCAAAGGCGGCGGCGGGGAACCAGTAGCCGTTGTAATAGCGATAGCCTGGTCGCACGCGCACATAGCCGCGATAGCCATTGTAGTAGTATCCGCCGCCGACGACGTAGAAGCCGCGCCGAAACCAGACCGGCGTCGGCGCTGTGGTGACCGATGCCGGGGCAGAGGTCGGCACGACCGGCAGGGCCTGGGCCGGCGAGGCCAGCACCGTAGCTCCGATCATCAAACCGCAAAACGCTGTGATTGTCCGTTTCATCTTTTCACTCCTGTGGATGGGGTCGAAGGGTTGGGATTACTGACGTCGGAGCGCCCGCAGTTCGGAGATCGAAAGCGAGCCATCGCCGTTCGTGTCCGCCTGCAGCAATCGGTCGGGAATGAAGGCGGCAAACTCGGCGCGCGAAATCTTGCCGTCGCCATTGCGGTCGATGCGGTCGGCCTGCGCCTGGAAGCCGCCGAATTGGGCGGCCTGGAAGTCACGCTTCGACTTCACCTGTTCCACCGCCGCGCGCACTTCGCCCGCGTCGAGCAAACCATTGTGGTTGGCATCCATCCGGTCGAATATGTGCGCCCGCGCGGCCTGGATTTCTCTGAATTCGAGCTTGCGGTCGCCGTTGGTGTCTATGCGCCGGAAGAGTTCCTTGGCACTGCCGTCCGCCGCACAGGCGCTTCCCGCGCCAAGCAGCAGGCCGGCAAAGGCCATGACGATCTTATTCATGCTGGTCTCCGCATTGGATCGGATGGTCCGCCGCGGACCGTCCTTGCAGAGCCTTCTACGCGGCGCCTTCCGTGCCCCTACGCGGCGCGAGGTGATTTTTTTCAAGAATGGTGCCGGCGTAACGGCCTATCCCGCCGCGACAGAGATTGGCAGGTCGGCAAAGAATCCTCCGCGTCGAGCGTAGGAGCCAGGCCGGCGCTGCGTATCGGTCAGCAGTCGCTCCCCGCGACTGGACACGAAAGGACCACCATCATGAAACGCTCTGCACTCATTGCGGGTCTGCTCATCGGGCTTACACCGCTCTTTGCGGCGCAGGCACAGGACATGCCCGGCCAGCGCATTCTGCAACGGATCGACACCAATGGCGACGGCGCCATTTCCAAGGATGAGATGACGGCCGCCCGCGAGCGCTTGTTCAGGAAGCTCGACCGCAATGGCGATGGCGTAATCGACGAGAAGGAGATGGAGAGCGCCCGCCAGGCGATCAAGGATCGCGCCGAGGTGGCACAGGCGCGGCTCGGCAGCCGCTGGCGGCGCATGGACGCCAATGGCGACGGCAAGGTCTCCGAGCAGGAATTCGTCAGCAGCATGCCTTTGTTCGACCTTGCGGACCGAGATGGTGACGGCAAGCTCTCCGCCGATGAGATCGCCTCCGTCCGCAAGCTGGTTGCCGAGCACGCCAACTGATGATCGGCAGCTATCATTCCCTTTACAAAACAAGGAGTACTACATTTTGTCTTCGGTAAAGATTCCGATGTTCTGTCTCGGTGCGATGCTTGTCTGGTCAGCAGCTTCGCCGGCTTCGGCCGAGGAGTGGCAGCGCCCGACCGCGCATGGCGGCGAGATCAGTCGCAGCGTTGGCAAGGACGGCAACGTCTACACCGGCTCGACCACCCGCACCGGTCCGAATGGCGGCACCTACACGTCGAGTTCCAAATGCGTGGGAGGCGTTGTTGACCGCTGCGCCAGAAGCTATTCTGGCACCGGGCCGAACGGGCAGACCTTTTCGGGAAAACGAGTGTCGGCGCGCGGGCCGTTCCGGGGCCGCTCGGCCGGCAGTTTCACCGGCCCGAACGGCAACACGGTCCACGGCTTCCGCCGCTGGCGGCGCTGACATCTGGTGTGATGGATTTGAATCCGAAATTCGTTTCTGTGCTCCGCCTGATCGATGCGAATTTCGGATTCGCCGAACCAGCAGTCTCGTCCGTGGATGCCCGCCGCCGTGCGACATGATGAGCCCCGTGGCGACGATGAGCTTCTGGCGCGCATCGCCGCGGGCAGCCAAAGCGCGCTGTCCGAGCTTATCGCCCGCCATGGCCGTGGGCTGCGGATATTTGCCGCGCGCTATCTCGGCAGTGCTGGCGACGCCGAGGATGTGGTGCAGGAGGTGTTCGTGACCGTCTGGAAACAGGCCGCGCGGTTCGATCCGGTCAGAGGGCGGGCTTCGACTTGGCTCTACCGGATCACTGCCAACCGGTGCATCGACCAGCGTCGACGCAGGGCGCTACGCAGTTTCATCGGGCTGGACGACATAAGGGACGAGTTAGCGTCGCCGGAGGCGGATGCCGAAGCGACGACCGCGGCGCGGCAGGAATTGACGATCGTGCGTGACCGGCTCTCGCGCCTGCCGGAACGGCAGCGCATGGCGGTGCTCCTGAGGGCCGTCGGCGACCTCGACATCGCGGCGATCGCCGAGGTGATGGGCAGCAGCGTCGGCTCGGCCGAGCAATTGCTTGTCCGCGGACGGCGCGCGCTCAGGGATCATTTGGCAATGGCGGCCGTGGGCCGCGAAAGGAAGTCCTCATGACACGGGACGAATTTGAACGATGCAGGCGCCGCTTCGGCGATACCGTCGAAGCATGGCCGGCGCCTTTCCGCCAGCAGGCGCTGGCCTTGATGGCAGCGGAGCGGAATGACGATCCCGATGCCGCGCTCGACCGACTCGTGCTCGAGGCGGCGCTGACCGGTGGCGACGACCAGGAACTGGCACGCAATGTGCTGGCTCGCATCGAAGCCGGCTCGGCTGGCCCGTCCTTCCTGCCGCGCCTGCTCTTGAGTCCGACCGGGCTCGCGGCCTGCGCCGCTGCTGTGGTCGTGGCGGTGACGCTGGCCGGCTACCAGGTGGCGCGGCTGCAGGACGATCCGTCGGATACGGAGCTTCTGGCGTTGGCGTCGGGTTCGTCATTGGCCGATGGCGGTGTTGTCGCGGATGATCCGGCAGAGGAGGGCTCGCTTTGAAGCGTTCCTGGACACGGACGGCGACGCTGGTGCTGCTTGCGCTGTCGCTCGCCGTCAACTTCTTCCTGGTCGGTTATGCCATGCGCGGCCAGCGCCAGGGCGCGGCGGCGCGCGTTCTGTTGTCGGAGATTGCCAGCAGCTATCCGCCCGAGGTGAGAAAGGAGTTCCGTGGCGTGCTGCGCGACAACCGCGCGCGCACCTTCCAGGCACTGCGCGAACTGCGTGCCGCGCGCGCCAATCTGGCAGCGGCACAAACAGCCAAACCCTTTGACGAAGCGGCGGTGAAGGACGCGATGGCGGCGGTGCGCAGCGCAACGACCAACCTGCAGGCGACCATGCAGGACTATCTCCTGGCCGCGATAAAGAATGTCAACGCCAAGCCCGCCGTGGGAGGTTGAGGCGCGACGGCCCTACTGGCGGCACAATCGTCGCCGACCTATGTCGATATCCAACCGGTCTGCGATCGCGATGATGGAACAATGCGGCACGACAGGCTTGTCCTGACCTTGCTCCGGCGCGAGCTCTTGGCTGGCCTGCGCTCGATGCGCCGCCGCGACCTTGCCTGGATTGGGCTCGGCGGCGGGGTTCTGCTTGCCTATGCCATCACTGATATCGCTGTCGCTTTGCAGACGGCGGCAGCCACGCTGCGGCAGCCGCAGTCGCTGTGGACTTTTGGCTTGCCGGCGGCACTTCTCGGCCTTGGTGGTTTCGCTGGCAACGCGATCGCGAGACTTTGCCTGTCGCACGCCTTCGCGCCCTTCCTGAAGGCATTGCCGCTCTCGCTCGTGCAGCGCCGGCGCATGGCGGCGGTGGCGGCGTGTGTGCTGGGCGTTCCCATTGCCTCCGTCGTCGGGGCGACGGTGGGCCTTGGCTGTTTCGTAATTGCAAAACCACTCGCACCGGTCTGGGGGCTCGGCGCCGCGATGCTGTTTGGCGCTGGCTTCGGCGTCTCAGCCGTGCTGCGCCTGCGGAGCGCTCGCGACCTGGTCCACACCGACACCGCCGATCTGGCGGGCGATCCGGGCGGGCGTCGGCCTTGGCTCGGCGCGTTCGATCGTTTGGCGCCGGCCTGGCTCTCCAGCTGGGCCTGGGGCCAGCCGGCTAGCCATGTGCGCCCGTCCTGGCGACTGGTGGGCGCTGCCGTCTTCTTTGGTGTCGTCGCGGCCCTTTCCGCAGCCATCAGCCTCGTTCATCACGATGCCGTGCCGGCGGCCATGACCGGCCTGACCGGCGGCCTTCTCGTCTTCATGCTGAGCGCGCGCTTCCATCCGCTCGGCTCGCCGGTGCTGCGCACGGCTCCGCTCGGCTTTACCAGGGCCTGGCTGCGCCTGGCGCGGCTGCCCCTGCAATTGTCGGTAGCCTTCTTTCTCCTGCCGGCAGGCGCTGCCGTGGCGGCGGAGCCATCGGCCTGGGCGATGCCGCTCGCCAGCGGCTTCTGGCTGCTGGCGCTGAACGGCGCCTATGCGGTGTTCAGCGCCTATTTCATGACGGCGCCGTTCGTCGCCGCGCTGAGCTTCCTCAGCGCCATCGCCTACACCAGCTACGAATCGCTCGAATATGGGCGCACGGTGCTGATCGGCTTTGCCGCCCTTGTCCTGTTCCTGTGGCATCGGGCGCAACGGAGATATCGCCATGGATAGTAGCATCGATCCTGCCGAGATCCTCGCGGTTCGCGGGCTCAGCGCCGGCTATGGTGGCCGCGTAGTCGTGAGCGGGATTGATCTATCGCTCGGCCGGGGTGACATCCTTGGCCTGCTCGGCGCCAATGGTTCGGGCAAGTCCACTTTGCTCAGGGCGATCACCGGCCAGATCCGGCCGCTCGCGGGAAGCGTGGCGATCGACGGCGTCGATCTTGCCGCTGCGCCGGAGCGCGCCAAGTCCGGCTTCGGCCTCGCCATCGAGCCGCCCGACCTGCCGGGGGCGCTGACCGGCCGGCAATATCTCCAGCTCGTCGCCTCGATCCGCGGCTGTGCCGAAGATGACTGGCCCGGCGTCAATGTCGCCGAACGGCTCGGGCTCAAGCGCTGGATCGACCGGCCAATCGCCGAATATTCACTCGGTACGCGGGCCAAGATCGCCATTGCCGCGGCTCTGCTCGGTGCGCCGCCGCTGCTGATCCTCGACGAGTCCCTGAACGGCCTTGATCCGCTTGCCGCCTTCGAGGTCAAACGCATCATCCTTGCATTGGCGGCGAGCCGCCGCCGAGCCGTCATCATCTCCACCCACGTGGTCGAAGCGGTTCCCGGCCTGTGCAGCCGCGCCGTGCTTCTGGCCGAGGGCGGCATTGCCCGAGAGTGGGACGCCCGGCAGTTGGCCGAGGCCAGCCACGCGCCCGGCGCCTTTGAGCTCCACGTTATGCAGGCGCTGTCGGAACCCATGAGCTGGCAAAGGAGGTAACACGGCATATTTTGCCGAGGGGGGATGGCTTTCGGGTGACGTCTGCTTTTGGGTAATGGCAAAGACATCCCGAACCACCGGAATAAGGCGCATTGCCGACCGGCAGCCTTGGGCCAACTTGACGATCCGTAGACAGGCACACAAAGCGGATGATGTTCAGTTTATGTGACGCGGCTTAGGCGATCGACATACCGCCCGAACCTGTTGCTCGCGATAGGCTCACCCAGCGTATCGAGCCGCGGGATCACGCCGAGGCCAAGGGGGGGCGGGGCGGTAACTCAGCCATTCTGGACGTTGAACAGCCCTTAAACGCAAAAACCGCCCCGGTCAGACCGGGACGGTTATTGATTTATGATGAAAGTGGTTGCGGGGACACGATTTGAGGCTGCAAACTGCCCTGTAACTCACAAAGAAGTCGAGTTAGCAAACGAACTCCGTGGCTGCACTGTATTGACGGTATCCCTCTCCCGCTACCAAATTTCTCCAAAAAAAATCAGTGACTTACGGAGAGATATGGCGCTTGGCTGTCATAGCTTCAAAAGCACCGTATGATCCACACCACTCCTACACCATTTCCCGATCCGTTCAGCTATAGCTGCGTCGGTCAACAAAGTTGGCAGTTCGGCGTGAGCGAAACCCGCCAACGACCGTTCCGTTTGAGGTCTTTGCGCAGCCGAAAAATGCCGACGGCCACGGGACTCTAAGGCTTGCGGAAACCGCCAGGTACGCTGAGCGGCTATAAGCCTTGATCCGATTCAGGGCCGAGGTCCTGCAACATTCAACGCCACCGTCCGCACACGACAAAAGGGAGGCCCGAAGGCCTTCCTGCGTATAGCATAAGCGGTCCCGCAGCGGTGCTTACTCTAGCAGTTGCGCCATATTTGATCAGCACTGAATGTTCCCGGGGTCGGATTCGAACCGGCTATGAAGGCGAGCGCGGTCTCGAAGAAGTCGACGCGACCTAGCCTAGCGCAGGGAATTCGTCCAGCATCATCAGCGGTTGATGCTTGCGGCTCTTCTTTGGATCGCCCTCCAGGCGCTCTGGTTCCGTCGCTCCAGCGCTCCTTCGGGATCGACGCGTTGGATCGTGTCCCGCGGCGTGGTGTAGCTGGCGGCATTGGTCGCCGTGCTCTCCGGCATGGGCCGGGTTGATCAGCGCGCCACGCCTGGCAGGCTGATCATGGGATCATCGCTCATCTGGCTGATCGTTTCCAGAGTCATATATCTGGGCCCGCTGCACTGCCCATTCATCGTTCTATTCGAGCAGGATTGCGCCGTTGAGACGCTCGATCGGATTCGCCGAGTGGAGCTTGGCGCGATGTTCCTTCGGGAAGGTCATGTAGGCCAGCACGTCGAGCTCGGCGTCGTCCATGATTGTCGCCAGCTTCGGCACCTTCGGCCGGATCTGGTCGGCGACGGCGCGCCATTGTACGGACGCGGCCTCGAGCGTCTCCTGGGCGAAAGCGGTGGCGATGAAGGCTGAGACGACCCTGCGGCCACTCTTGCCGGCATGGGCCAGCACGTTCCTCATGAAGTAGACGCGGCACCTTTGCCATGTCGCGCACAGCACCTTGGTGCCGGCCGCCTTGCGCCACGGCTACGCAACCTCAAGGATCGGAAGTTCCACACCTTCGAGAAAGGCGATGCTTATCCGGCGTTGTCGAACCATATCGGGGCACCGATCAACGCAGCTCTGATTCTCGATCATTGGGATGATCTGCTCCATTTGGCGGCGTCGATCACGACGCGATCAGTGGTGCCGTCTACAATCCTGAAGAAGCTGTCAGCATCACCGAAGGAAAGCCAGCTCGCAAGGGCGCTACGGGAACTTGGCCGGATCGAGCGATCGCTGTTCATGATCGAATGGTACTCAAGTCCAGTGCTACGACGGCGTTGCCAGGCCGGCCTCAACAAGGGGTGAGGCGGCGCATAAGCTGAAGCGCGCCGTCTTCTTCCACGAGCGCGGCGAAATCCGTGACCGATCGTTCGAAAGCCAAGCCTTCCGCGCCTCCCGCCTCAACCTCGTCGTCAGCGCCATCGTCCATTGGAACACGGTCTATATTGAACGTGCCGTCACCCACTTGCGCAAAATGCGTCGCGAGATTTCCGGATCACCTGCTCAAGCACATCTCGCCGCTGAGCTGGATCATATCAATCTGACCGGCATCTACAGATGGGATAGCGATCAGCATCTGCCGGAAGGGTTCCGGTCGCTGAGACTCCCGGTTGGGCTACGGCGTGCCGCATAAGTTCTCACTCCGTTCGCTCTTAGCGCAAGAAGCCTTTATCAACCAAAGACAGCTACGGCAGATTTGATGGTGATGCCGCCATCGGGGCTTCGGCGCATCTGACGACCCGTGGCGGTGCGGAAGACATTCATCAATTGCAGCGCAGGCGGCACGCGCGACCACAAGGTTCGCACGCTCTCCCGGCCAGGCCTGGTTTTACGAATGGCGTTTCCTGTGACGACGCGTTGCGACCATCGGAAGCCTATCTCGTGGAAATACAGGTCGGCATGCTGCGGGCTGATATGATGAAAGACGCCGGCGATGGTACGGCGGACGCGGGAGTTGAAGCCCTCCACCGAATTGACGTGGACGGCGTCGCGAACATACTCGCCGCGGGAATGCTTCACGGTCTCGTGCTTGGCAAAGCTCTCACCAATGGCCATGAATGCTTTCCACTCGTCGCTCATCAAATGAACTCCGGACTCAATCTGCGCTTCAATGACGCGTTCGCTTGCCCGCACCGAGAGACCGGTCACGACCGCGGCACGCGCGTCACCGGCTGGAGTGCCAGGCATGACATCGGTCGGTCGCCGCACCATTGCCATGACTGGCGTTTTGTCCGTGTTCGCCTGGCCTTTCCGGCCGCGACCCGGAGGCGGGTCGTCAGGATTCTTTCTGGACCTTCCGCCGAGATGGAAATGGTCGATCTCTACTGTGCCGTCGAGCATGTTATCCCG
Organism: Mesorhizobium sp. BR1-1-6; assembly: GCF_020165355.1. Taxonomy (NCBI): domain Bacteria; kingdom Pseudomonadati; phylum Pseudomonadota; class Alphaproteobacteria; order Hyphomicrobiales; family Phyllobacteriaceae; genus Mesorhizobium; species Mesorhizobium sp. BR1-1-6. The sequence continues at coordinate 197,670 of NZ_JAIUHZ010000003.1, forward strand.
CGCCACCATGAGCCGCAGTGCATGTCCCATCCGCCAGGCCGTTGGCTGGCTCACCCCGAGCGCCTCGGCCAGACGCACCGACGACAAGCCCTTGTCCGATTGCAGTAACAGCCACATCGCCTTCAGCCAAACACGCAAGGAAAGCTTCGTGGAGTGCAGAGGCGTGTGTGTCGTCACAGTGAATTGGAACCGGCAATCGCCGCTGGAACATTGATAAAGACCCGGTCGGGCGCGCCGCCTGCCCATGTCGCGGCCGGCTATCGCGATCGAGCGTTTGAAACCACAGGCTGGGCAGATCCGGCCATCCGGCCACACCATGCTTTCCAGTAACCGACGGCAATGCTGCTCATCCCGGAAGGCCACGATCATTTCTTCAACAGTCCGAATGCTGGAAAGCGCTGCAGGCATTTCAGGCATTCTCACCTCCTTCAGATCCGCCTGAAGAATCGCATGAAAAGCCATACATCACAAGGATATTGCTGTCTTTGGTTGATAAAGGCCGCGCAAGATTTTGAACTGCTTTTGTCCTGAATCCTTTGATCATCCACGAGCTTGCAACCAATTCTCTCAAATACGGCCCGCTGTCGGCCGAAACTGGGACGCTGGATGTGTCGTCCTCGGCGCAACCTGAAGGGCACCCTTTCGAGATTGGACGAAAGCTATCGAACCATCGCCGCTCGGCAATGCGTCGTCGGCAACGAAGCAGTCTCTCTTGTCCCCATCCATCCTTCATTGGTAAAGCAGATGGTGAACTTAAGTTTGGTATGCTTCGACGAGCCTGTCGTCCCAATCTGCGGAAACCAAAATGCACTCGGCCGGAATTGGCCAAAGGCGCGTGTAATGAGAACTTCTGTCTGGGCGAGCGTCAGGAGCTTGGACTGTTCACACCCGAAACTGCGGCGATCACCGCAGAGGTTACCTCGGCGGTGCTGGCGGCGCCACCAAGATCGGGGCTTAGATATTCTCCTCGACCGGTGACGGTTTCGATCGCAACCATGAGACGTCGCGACGCGGCCTGCTCACCGAGATGATCAAGCATCAGGCTTGCCGTCCAGAACGATCCAAGCGGATTAGCGACTCCCTTGCCGGTGATGTCGAAGGCCGAACCATGGATGGGTTCAAACATGGACGGATGACTGCGCGACGGATCGATGTTCGATGTCGAGCCGATGCCGAGCGACCCGCCAAGCGCTGCGGCCAGGTCAGAAAGAATGTCCGCATGGAGGTTGGTCGCTAGAACCGTGTCGATGCTGCCTGGCTTGTTGACCATGCGCTGCGTCATGGCGTCGACCAGCATCCAGTCGACCGTCAGACCGGGGTGGTCGCGAACCACTTCGCGCACGACTTCGTCCCAAAGCACCATGCCGTGGCGCTGTGCGTTCGACTTTGTCACCACCGTCAGCAGCTTGCGGGGGCGCGACATGGCAAGGTCGCAGGCAAAGCGGGCGATCCGTTCGATGCCGGTGCGTGTGAAGACGGCGACATCCATGCCGACCTCGATCGGCAGGCCGCGATGGGCGCGGCCGCCGACGCCGGCATATTCGCCTTCGCTGTTTTCACGGACGATCACCCAGTCTATCTGCTTGCCGAGTTCGGGCCGCAGCGGACCGGTCAGTCCAGGCAGCAGACGCGTCGGCCGCACATTGGCGTATTGGTCAAATCCCTGGCAGATGGCCAGACGCAAGCCCCAGAGCGTGATGTCGTCGGGGAGATTGGGATCGCCGACCGAGCCGAAATAGATCGCATCGAAGCCCTTGATCTGTTCGAGGCCATCCCGCGGCATCATGCGGCCGTTGCGGCGATAGTAGTCCGAACCCCAATCGAAGCGCTTGAAATCGAAGGCAAGGCCTGGCTCGACGGCGGCCAGGGCTTCCAGCACCTCGACGCCGGCCTCAACGACCTCCGGGCCGATACCATCGCCGCCGATGACCGCGATCTTATGCAAGGACATTTTGAGATTCCTTTTCGATGGCAGCGATGATGGCGCTGGTCATTCCTTCGGTGTTGGTGGTCCCGCGTATGTCGCCGGTGCGCGTTTCAGGCCGCGAGAGCGCGGCAATGGTGGCTTCCGCGATGATGGACGCCGCGCCGAGCGCCTCGGCAATGCCGCGGTTGTGGCCAAGCCACTCCAGCAGCATGCGGGTGGATTCGATCATCGCATAGGGATTGACGATGCCCTTGCCGGCGATATCGGGAGCAGAGCCATGCGCTGCCTGCGCCATGGCTATGTTGCCTTCACCGATGCAAAGGCCGGGCGCCATGCCGAGGCCGCCGACAAGGCCGGCGGCCTCGTCGCTCAGTATGTCGCCAAACATGTTGGTGGTGACGACGACATCGAATGTCTGGGGATCGCGCAGCAGCCGCATGGCGAAGGTGTCGACGATAACCTCATCGACCGCGACATCGGGGAACTGCTCGGCGGCCCGATAGCATTCCTCCACGAACATACCGCAGCCGAGCTTGAACACGGTGTCCTTGTGAACGATCGTCAGCTTCTTGCGCCGGGTCCTGGCAAGTTCGAGCGCGGCCCTAGCGACGCGATAGCTGCCGGCACGGGTGATGACGCGAACCGAAATGGTCGTATCGTGCGTGGGGCGAAATTCTCCGGAACCGGCAACCACATTGCGATCCGGCTGGAAACCCTCGTTGTTTTCCCGAACGATGACGAGATCGACGTCGTCGAACAGTGCGCCGAGACCGGGGAAGGAACGCGTCGGCCGTACATTGGCGAAAAGGCCAAAGTGCTTGCGCAGGATCGGATGCGGATTGATCGCGCCAGGCACTTTTGGATAGGCACGATGTCCGATCGGCCCGAGTATGAAACCATCGAGTGTCGAAAGTGTCTCGAGCGTGCCGTCGGGCATTGTCGAGCCGTGCGTGTCGAGCGCCGAGCGGCCGATCGGCATCGGTCGCCAGTCGATTTCCAGACCGCTCCGCGCGGCGGCGCTCCGTGCGATCCGCACGGCAGCAGGCACGATCTCGTGTCCGATATCGTCGCCATTGAGGATGCCGATCGTGAGATGGGCCATCGGGCCAACCTTTCTGAATGCCGGCCACGGCGCTGATGCCGCGGCGCCGTGAAGATCGGTCAGCCGGCCTTGGCGACCAGACTCATCAGCCGCTCGATGGAGGGCTGTTCTTCCAGGTCGCGCACCAGCGAGACGACCTCGTCCGCCGCCGAACGGGCAAGACGGGCGTGGGCGGCGTTGTCCCTGAACTTGTCGGCAACTTCTTCGTAGCTCATCGGATTGGCGGGACTGCCCTTGCCGAAGTCGGCCTCGCCGTGGATGACGCGGCCATCGTTGAGCGTGATGTCGATGATCGTCGTCATCTTGTGATAGCCGGCCTTTTCGGCCCTTTCGTCAACGACGAAATCGACCTTGTCGATCATCGCCTTGACATCCGCCCGCTCCGTTGTCGCATCGGTGAACTCGCCAAGCCCGGCCTTGCCGTCGAGCAAGAGGATGGCCATGCAGAACTCCATGGAGAACTTGGCCTGCAACTCGTCATGCGGATGGTGATGGATCAGAGCATTCGGCATGTTGGAATTGGTGCCGACCCGTACGTGCTTCACATCCCCGGCCTTGATGCCATTCTCGCGGATGAGACGCGCCATTTCCGTCATGCCGGGATGGGTCAACGACCCCGACGGATGAGGCTTGATCGAGATGCCCGGATTGGCGAACGTCCAGGGATCGCCGAGGCGGCCGCGGATCGCGTTCTCATCGTAACCGCCGCCGGCCGCCTGGAAGAACCCGCGGGGGGCCTCCAGTATCTTGTCGGTGGCAGTCCATCCGTGAGCGGCGAATTGTGCGGCAGCGACGCCGCTTTCCGATGCGCGCCCCGCGTGGAACGGCTTGGTCATTGTGCCGAAATTCTCGCGCAGGCCAGCAGACTGGCTGCCTGCGATCGAAAGCGCGCGAGCCGTGGTCTTGGCGTCGAACCATAGAAGCCAAGACGCGGCGGCAGCGGCGGCAAAGGTCCCGCAAGTGGCCGTCGCGTGAAATCCGGTCTGATAGTGGCGCGGCGCGATGGCCTCGGCGATCTTGCACTCGACCTCGACGCCAAGATGGTACGCCAACATCACCTGTTTGCCCGTAGCGCCCACCTGCTCACCGATAGCCAGGGCCGCCGGTAGTGCCGGCGCCGTAGGATGGGTCAGCAAGCCGTAGACACGATCCGTGGCCACGGCCAACTGGGTGTCGTCGTAATCGTCGGCGTGAATGCCGACACCATTGGCGAAGGCCGCAAAGCGGGGTGCGACCTTGCGCCCAGCGCCGATGACCGTGGCGGTACCCGGCATCAGCCCAAGCTCATCGAGATGGCGTAGGACAAGGTCGCCGCTCTGCGCGACCGAGCCGGAAAGAGCCAACCCGATGCCGTCCAATATCGACTTCTTGCCGAGGGCGACGACGTCGGCCGGCAGATCTTCCGGAGTGGCTGCTGCGACAAATTCCGCCACATAATTTGTGAGCCCTGCATGTGCGGTGTCGGGCATTGATAATCCTCTCCATCGAACGGTGTGCCGGTCCAAACCAAGTGCCGAGTTCAAGCTCGGCTCCGTTTATGGCACCGTGGTGCAGAGGAGTAGGAAGGTAGTTTTGGTAAACTGTCAACAATTTTTTGTTGACAGGCAAGCAGGTTTTTCGACGTTCGTCGGACGGCCATACCGCTGGCATGCAAATGCTACCAGCGTATATTTCCTCGACGTCGACAACAGAAATGGATGAGAGTCGCGCTGGTGGGTCAGTCGGAGCCGTGGCGCAAAGCCACACTGGCCCTGCGCGTACGCGACGTGCCGTTGACGATATGCTCCCGCCCGGCCGTGAAGGCCCGTTGCGGATCGCGGGCGGCAACAGCCTCCACTATGGCCCGATGCTCGCGGTTGGATATGTCGAGCACGTCGCCACTCGCCAACGCACGATAACGCTGGATATGGAGCTCACGGGCGAGACCGAGGTAGATTTGCGCCAGCCGTGCGTTGCCACACATCCTCGCCAGTTCGGAATGGAATTCCAGATTGACCGGATAGTACTGGCTCACCTCGCCGGTCTTGGCCAGCACGTCCATGCGATCAACGAGCGCACTCAACTCGGCAACCTCGGGGGCGGTGATCCTCTCCGCAACGCTCATGGTCATGCAGGCGAAGATGTAGGCGCGAGCCTCCGAGACATCACGGGCTTCGGCCTCGCTGAGTTCGCGCACGAAGAAGCCGCGATTGGGGATCACCTGGATGAGGCCGAGAGCGGCAAGCGCGCTGCAGGCTTCCCGGATGGGTCCCCGGCTGACCTTGAGCTGCTGGGCCAGGGCATTTTCGTTGATCCTCTCGTTGGGGGTGAATTCCCCCTCGACAATCATTCGCTCTATTTCGTGCTGCACAACATTGGCGAGGGAACGCGTGCGCAAAAAGTCGATGGGCGAAACCCCCTGCATGCTCTCGTTTTCGTTAGCCATGAGCTCGACTTCCGTTCGATGCGCCACAAGAGATGTCGCTTGCCCCCGGCCCCGATGGCCGCGAATGCTTTGCCAGCGCATTATCCACGGTTTGATCTCCTTCGTCGAATTGGATGCAAACAGCATCGACCCAAGACCATGACTGAGACATGCTTCGCGTTGTCAAGTGAAACGCCGATAATTGCTGTGGAACCAGACCGGCATCCCATCAACTGCCACTTCTCGGGGCTGTGCCGCCCAGAACCGGAACCTTGTTGGCTATGAAGACGACGGTGAACGAGACCACCAGCAGCAGAATGCCAAGCACCGAAATAGCTCCGTAGTCGCCGCTTTCGTTCAGGTCATAGATGATGACGGAGACCAGTTTGGTCTGCGCCGTCGTCAGCAGGACCGTCGCCGACAACTCCCGGATGGTGCCGATGAAGACGAAACACCAGGCCGCGATCAGGCTCGTGCGCAGCAGCGGCGCGGTGATCCGCCAGAGGGTCTTCAAGCGGGTGGCGCCGAGAATGCGGCTGGCTTCCTCCAGCTCCGGATGCACGCCATGGAAGGCCGATGACAGTTGCTGGTAGCCGGCTGGAAGCTCGATCGTCAGGAACGCGATGAGCAGTATCCAGAGCGTGCCGTAGAGGCCGAATGTCGGATTGGCATAGGCGAGGAAAAGCCCGACGCCGAGCACAATGCCCGGGATCGCAATCGGCGCGGTTGCCAGCATGCCGAGCAGCGAGGCGCCCGGCACGGCATGGCGCGCAACCAGATAGGATACGATAAGCGCTATGCCCGTCGCGATCGTTGCCGTCGCCAAGCCCAGGATCAAGGTGTTCCAGATGGCGAGCTGCGTGCTGGAGAATTCGAAAAGCACGAAATGGAAGTTGTGGAGGGTCAAGGAATTCCAGCTGAGCGGTTCGGAGATGTTGTGGGTCAGAGCCACCTTGAGCAAGGCCAGATAGGGAAACAGGATCGTCACGCAGAGGATGAACAGCACGTATGCACCCGCCAGCCATTTCCAGTTGCCCAGCTTCACACGCCGGGGGGTGCCGCTCTTGCCACCGAGCACGGTATAGCCACGCCGTCCGAGCAGCCATCTCTGCCCCCAGAGCAAGAGCATCGTCACCACAAGCAGAGGCACGGCACTCGCTGCCGCAAGGTCAAGCCGGGGAGGAAACTGGAAGAAGCTCCAGATCTTCGTAGTGAGAACGTGGAATCCCGCCGGCAGCGCCAGGATCGCCGGCGAACCGAACATGGTGAAGGCCTGGACGATGGCGACCAGAGTTCCGGCGAGCATCGCCGGCAGCACCATGGGCAACGTCACCCGCCGCAATGTGGTGCCTGGCTTGCCGCCGAGGATCGCAGATGCTTCCTCGAGATCGGAAGGCACCTTGTCGAAGGCGTTGGCAACGAGCGTGAAGACGAAGGGGAACGAATAACAGGTGATCGCGAACACCAGTCCGGTGAAGGTGTAGATGTTGAACAGAGCCTGCGATTGATCGAGGCCAAATGCCCAGCGGTAGATATTGTTGAGAATGCCGCTGTTGGGTGCGGCCAGCATCGCCCAGGCAATAGCGCCCAGGAATGGCGGCGTCACAAAGGATGCCGTCACCAGGCTGCGGACCAGGCGCTGTCCCGGCATATCAGTGCGTGCGACAAGCCAGGCCAACGGCGTGGCCACCAGGCAAGAAAACAGGCCGACACAACCGGCCATACCCAGCGATATGAGGAAGGCCCGGCGAATTGTGGCATCGGTAAAGAGGCGAGCCAGGTTCGCCAGGGTTGGTGAACCGGCCTTGTTGGTCAGGGCGTAGTATCCCAGCCAGAACAATGGCAGCAGGACCAGCACGCACAGGACGAGCGCAAGAAAAACGAAAAGCGGTGTCGACAAATCGAACCTGCCGAGGTGTCGCCTGTTGGCGGAATCGGGGGACAATGCAGCGATGGTCACCTGGTCACCTCTGGGTTGATCCGATGTCGGCGAAACATCCGCCGGACTGGCTCGGGATCTCGCGATGTCGCCGGCGGCGACATCGCCTGATCTTCCACTCCGCCGCCTAATCCGTGGGCGGCGCCGAGCCGCTTCTTAGGTGCCGAAATACTCTTCGTACTTCTGCTTGATCTCTTCCACGGCATCCCGAACGCTGGACGGATCGGAATCGAGAAGCTTGATCTGCGAGAGCGGCGTGCGGTTGGATTTCTCCTTCACATCAGGGCGAACCGAACGCAGACCACCGAAATCGTCATTCAACTGCTGTGCTTCCTGCGAGAACATGAAGGAGTAGAACAGCTTGGCTGCGCTCGGATGAGGAGCGTAAGCCAGGATCGCGGCGTTGCCATAAGCAATCGAGGTTCCCTCCGCCGGGTAGACTGCTTTGATCGGCACGCCTTTGTCCTGGAGGATGAACACGTTGTACTCGTTGCCGTCCGCTTGGATCGGACGCTCGCCCTGGGCGAGAACCTTCGGCGGCTCCGTCGAGGACTGAACCTGCATCACCCCCTGCTTGCCCAATTTCTCGAAATAGTCCCAACCGAGAAGCTGGCTAAGAGCATAGGTGGCAGTCATCACGTTGCCGCTGTAGCCGGGGTGCGACTTCACCAGCTTGTCCTTGTATTTGGGATCGAGCAGATCGGTCCAGGTCTTTGGCGCGTCCCCTTCCTTGACCATGTCGGTCCGGTAGGCGATCACCGTCAGCGTGGCGCGGAAAGCGGCGTACAGGCCATCGGGATCACGATCCCTTTCCGGCCACATCTTGGCGACATCCTCCGGAACAGCCGGCGTCAGCCAATTCTGATCCTTGAACGTCAGGAAGTGGGATGCGTCGGAGGTCTCGATGACGTCGGCATTGTGGATGCCGCTCGAATACTCCTGACCTATGCGCTGGAAGACGCGCTCCGAACCGGCCCTTTCCACGTGGACCTTGATGCCCGGATAGTGCGCCTCGAATGCGGCGCCCAGTTTCTCGGCGACCTGGACGTCGGTGGAGGTGTAGTAGACGACCGACGCTTCCTTGATCGCGGCGGCAACGAGCTCGTCGGTGACCTTGTAGGGCTCGGGCGGGGCTGCCCATGCCATCTGCCCCCATGTCAACGCCGCGAAGAGCGCGCCTGCTGCGACTTTCCTGTTGGACATTCTCTCTCTCCCTAGTGTGCGAGCGCCCGGCAACGATCAGGTGGGCAATGAAGCCAAATTTGCTGGTTTTCCGGGACCGCGACATCGACAGGCGCGATCGCCCGCACGGTTTCGCCACCTGATAGATTGACAAGATAATCGCGATGCGACCCGAGATAGACTTGGCGCACGACCTTTCCGGTGGCCCAGTTGCTCGGATCGCCCGTCGGTTTCTCGTTGGTGAGATGCAGATCGTGATGGCGCACGGATATGGCGGTCTGGCCACTGGCGGCATAGTCGCCGCTGCCACAGCGCAGCACCAGACCGTTGCCGCAATCGACGGCGTCCGTTCCGACCCGATTGCCCTTGAAGATGTTGGTGCCGCCGATGAATTGCGCGACAAATTCCGATCGAGGCCGCTCGTAAATATCCTCTGGCGAACCCGCCTGTTCGACATTGCCCTGGTTCATCACCACGATGACATCGGCGGCGGTCATGGCCTCCGTCTGGTCATGCGTGACATAGACGGTCGTGTAGCGGAACTCGTCGTGAAGGCGGCGGATTTCAAATCGCATCTCCTCGCGAAGATTGGCGTCGAGGTTGGAAAGCGGCTCGTCGAGGAGCAGCGTCTCCGGCTCGATGACGAGGGCTCTCGCCAGGGAGACACGCTGTTGCTGACCGCCTGACAACTCGCCCGGATAGCGCTCAGCCAGACTTTCGAGCTTGGTCGCCTGGAGGATGCGACCTGTCTTAGTCTGTATGTCGGCCTTGCCCATGCGACGAAGCCGCAAACCGTAGGCGATGTTCTCGAACACAGTCATATGCGGCCAGAGCGCATAGCTCTGGAAGATCATCGACATGTTGCGTGCTTCCGGCGGTTCGCTGGCGTGCGGCGACGACACGACACGGCCACCGACGCGGATTTGACCATCCGACGGCTGAACGAAACCGGCCACCAAACGCAGGGTCGTGGTCTTGCCGCAGCCCGATGGCCCGAGCAGGCACACCAGCTTTCCCTTTTCGATGGCGAGATCGACGCGGTTGACCACCGTCAACTTGCCGTAGCGCTTGGTCAGCTTGTCGAGTTCCACAAAGGCCAAAGGGTCCTCCCGAACATTTCCTCACAAACGCGATGCGCTTGTGCCTCCTGCTAAAGTTCCGTCTAATTTTGTCAATTGTCAACAATTAACTGACGACTATCTGCACGATGTAGAAATGCTGTGATGCCTTTCGGCCCGGAAATAGGGCTGAAATGCCTATCCGACAGCCGTCATCAACCCGCAGAAAACGACCGATCCGACGATCATCAGCGTCAAAGGCCCGAGGCGAACCATCCGCGCCGCAACAGCGACCATGATGGCCACGCACCAGGCAATCCATCCGCCTTTCGCATTGCTCAGGAGAGTGAACACGCTTGACAGGACCAGGCCGGCGGCAGGCGGTGCCAGGCCATAAATCAGAGCCCCTTGCCATGCCGCGTTGGGGCGGCTGTGCCAGAAATGCGCGACCACGATCACCAGCAGCGACGACGGCGCAAAAATCGCAATCGTCGAAACGATCGCGCCCGCCCATCCAGCAAGATGCCAACCCATCAGGGTGACGATCAGCGTGCCCGGTCCGGGCGCAACGCGGGAGATGGCAAACATGTCGAGGAAGCTCTTGTTAGTCAACCAATGCCGGTTGTCGACAACGCTGTGTTGCAGTTCGCCCAGAATGGAGGCCCCGCCGCCGATGGCCATCAAAGACATGGGCGCGAAGACCAGAAACAGACTGACGAGAAGATTATCGTCTTTCATGCCGGTTTCTTACAAAGCCGACGCCGATGCCGATGGGTGCGAGCACCGCCACCACGGCAAGAGCCGAGAAATGAAAGACCGTCGCGCCGATCAGCGTGCATGCGAAGAGGGCTATTGAAACAACGTCGACGCAGGCATAGCGCATGGCAAGGTAGCCGACCGACAGCGAGAACCCGGACGCCGCAACCGCGAGACCCACGAGCATCGCGCCGATCACAGGATCGGGGCTGAGCCTCAGCACGATGTTTCCTATCAGGACAATCGCGACAGCAGGTGGCAGCACCACCGCTGCCAGCGCAACCACGGCTCCAACAACACCGCGACATTGAAACCCGAGCCAGAGCGCCAGGTTTGCAACATTGACGCCAGGTAGGGACTGGCTGAGCGCAAGGCCGGACAAAAACTGCTTGTCGGTGAACCAGCGCCGATTCACCACGAACTCGGTGTGCATCATACCGTTCACACCACCGCCGATGCTGGTGATGCCGAGCTTGGTGAATGCCAGGAAGAGATCGAGGAGGCTTGGCGGCGGCAACGCATCTGTCGTCGGCGGGACGTCCATTTGGTCCATGAAACCTCCGATTGTCGTGCTTTCACCCGAGAACGCCCGTGATCGCGATCAGCGACGCACTGTATTCTGTTGACAGTTTGCAGTAAATAGTAGATCATGATGTCATGAGGGCCGAGCTTGAATTTCTTCAGAACCATTCCCTGACGAGCGTCCTGCGGCGCGAGTTAGAGACCCTCATCCTGTCGGGGGAATTCGCCCCGGGCGAGCGATTGAACGAGAACTCGCTGGCGATCCGTTTCTCGGTAAGCCGCGGCCCGATCCGTGAAGTTTGCCGCGCACTTGCCGAAAAAGGCTTGCTCGAACTCGTGCCCAATCGAGGCGTGTTCATGCGCAGGATTGGCGAGGAACAGGCCGCGGAACTCTACGATGTGCGCGCCGGTCTGTTTGCATCAGCGGCGCGACTTCTGGCCACGAAAGTCACGGCGGAGCAGATTTCGGAACTCGAGAGCTTGCTGGATCGCATGGAAGAGGCGGCCATCGCCCATTCGCTCGATGATTATTACCCGATCAATCTGGCGTTCCACGATTCCATCCTGCGCTTTGCAGGAAACAGCCGGTTGCACAAAGCCTATTCCGAACTCGTCAAGGAACTGCACCTGTTTCGGGAGCGCGCCTTGCTGCAGGGTGGCGGCCTGATCGTATCCAATGTCGAGCATCGCCGCATCGTTGCAGCATTGCGTGAAGGCGACGCCGCCGCAGCCGTGGAAACAGCCTTCCTTCATGTGCTCAGCGGCAAGGGCCGCATGACCTTGCCCGCGTCGGCCGATCCGACGCATGCGATCGGCAAAGCTGGCAAAACCAGGGATATCGCATGAACGACGCTCGGGAACTTGAGGGCCGCGTCGCCATCGTGACCGGAGCGGGACGCAATATCGGCCGCGTGATGGCGCTGGAACTGGCTCGTGCCGGAGCTGCGGTGGTCGTCAACGCACGTACGTCGCACGCTGAAGCCGAATCCGTCGTCAATGAGATCATCGCTGCCGGAGGCAGGGCCGCGGCCGTCCTCGCCGACGTCGTCGACCCGAATGCCGTTGACGCGCTGATCGGCGCGACGGTCCGGCAGTTCGGCGGCATAGACATTCTCGTCAACAGTGCTGCCGTGCGACGCGAGACGGCCTTTGCAGATCTGAGTTTTGTCGAGTGGCGCGAGGTGCTTTCGATCATTCTCGATGGCGCGTTCCTGACCGCCCATGCGGCGCTCCCGTACCTTAAGAAATCGGGACAAGGCGTGGTGATCAACATCGGCGGCCTGTCGGCTCATACCGGCGCGAGCGGCCGCGCGCATGTCATTGCGGCGAAGGCGGGTCTGGCCGGGTTAACGCGGGCGCTCGCCCATGACCTTGCCGGTGAAAGCATCACCGTGAACTGCGTTTCGCCAGGCATGATCGACACCCAGCGTGCCGGCGAGGAACCCTCTCATCATGCCGGGAAACTGCCGCCTGCCAGGCGGCGCGGAACGCCGGAGGAAGTTGCATCGCTCGTGCGCTATCTCTGCGGACCGGCGGCTCGTTACATCACCGGCCAGACCGTCCACGTCAATGGCGGTGCCTTCATGGCGTAATCCACGCCAGACCGCTAAGCATGCCGGTGCGCCGCGCGATGCTCAGCAACGATCCAGGGAGATCAAATGATGGACGTTACAGCCATACTGGCGCGCTATGTCGTGTCGGCATCCGCGGACAGCGTACCCACGAACGTCAGGCGCGAGGCAGTGCGCTCGTTCCTCAACTGGACCGGCTGCGCGGTTGGCGGCTCGCAGCACCCAAGCGTCGACATTGCCCTAGGCGCAGTGTCGCCTTTCGCCGGCAAGGATCAAGCAGCGATCCTCGGCCGCCGCGAACGGCTGGACGCCTTGAATGCCGCTCTCATCAACGGCATCGCCAGCCACGTTTTCGATTTCGACGATACCCATCTGAGGACCATCATCCACCCGGCAGGGCCGGTCGCTTCGGCGATTCTCAGCCTCGCGCAACTGCAGCCGACGAGCGGCCGTGATCTCCTGCATGCCTTCATCCTTGGCGTCGAGGTCGAATGCCGCATCGGCAATGCCGTCTATCCGGCGCACTATGACATCGGCTGGCATATCACGGGAACGGCCGGCGTTTTTGGCGCGGCGGCCGCCGCCGGGCGCCTGCTTGGCCTCAATGAGCAGCAGATGATCTGGGCGCTCGGCATCGCCGGCACGCAGTCTTCCGGTTTTCGCGAGATGTTCGGGACCATGTGCAAGAGCTTCCACCCCGGCCGGGCGGCGCAAAATGGCCTGTTCTCCGCTCTACTGGCGCAACGCGACTTCACCTCGTCAAACCGCGTGCTCGAGGCGCCGCGCGGTTTCGCCCATGTCATGTCCACAGAGCGGAATTTCGATGAGATCACCAAAGGTCTGGGCGACGGTTTCGAGATCGGGCTGAACACCTACAAGCCGTTCGCTTGCGGCATCGTCATCCATCCGATCATCGACGGCTGCGTGCAGTTGCGCAACGAATACGGGCTGAAGGCCGGCGAGATCGAAAGCATTGAGTTGGAAGTCGATCCGCTGGTGCTTGAATTGACCGGCAAGAAAACCCCGCAGGTCGGCCTTGAAGGCAAATTCAGTGTCTACCACTCGGCGGCGGTCGCCATCATCGAAGGCCGCGCCGGCGAGGCAGAGTACAGCGATGCGAGCGTGTGCGATCCCCAGGTCATCGCGCTGCGTGATCGCGTCAGCGCGGTGGCATCACAAGGCGTTGCCGAAGACGAATGTCACGTCACGATCAAGCTCAGGGATGGCCGTGTTCTCAAGCGACATGTCGAGCATGCGATCGGCAGCCTGGCGCGGCCGATGACCGACGATGACCTGAACGCAAAGTTCGGTGGGCTTGCCGAACCGGTTCTGGGCGCAAGGGCGGCGGCGCGCTTGCGCGATCTGTGCTGGGATATCGAGAGCCTCGACGATACCGCCGTCATCGCCAAGGCCGCGACGCCGGCAGCCTAGGCGCAAGCGACGGCACGGGCAGGTTGCCGACGAGGCAGCCTGCCGTCCTGGCTCTAAGCCAGCGTGATTGATCTAAAAATCAGAGCGCGGCGACGATTGCCTTGCCGCACTCGACAGTGTTCGCTGTGCCGCCGAGGTCCCGTGTGCGCAGCGATGGCTCGGCCAGAACGGTCTCGATGGCCGAAACAATTCCGGCAGCCGCCTCAGGCTGTCCGAGGTGATCAAGCATCATCGCAGCCGACCAGATCTGTCCAACCGGATTTGCGATCCCCTGCCCGGCAATGTCCGGTGCCGAGCCATGAACCGGCTCGAACAGAGACGGAAAATTGCGGTCCGGATTTATGTTGGCGCTCGGCGCGATGCCGATCGTTCCCGTGCAGGCGGGGCCGAGATCGGAAAGGATGTCGCCAAAGAGGTTCGATGCGACGACCACGTCGAACCAGTCGGGGTGAAGGACGAATTGAGCCGTCAGGATATCGATGTGATATTTGTCCCAGCGCACGTCGGGGAAAGCCTTGGCCATCTCCTCCACGCGTTCGTCCCAATAGGGCATGCTGATCGAGATGCCGTTAGACTTGGTCGCCGAGGTCAGGTGTTTGCGCTTGCCCTTGGCGGCAAGCTCGAATGCGAACTTCAGCACGCGATCGACGCCGATACGCGTCATCACCGTTTCCTGCACCACCACTTCGCGCTCGGTACCCGGGAAGATACGGCCGCCGATCGATGAATACTCACCTTCGGTGTTTTCGCGCACGACCCAGAAATCGATATCGCCAGGGCCGCGACCGACGAGCGGGCTCCGCACGCCGGGCATCAGGCGCACAGGCCGAAGATTGACATATTGATCGAATTCGCGCCTGAACTGGAGAAGCGACCCCCACAGCGACACATGATCAGGCACGCCGGCTGGCCAGCCGACGGCGCCGAAGAAGATCGCGTCGTGCGATCCGATCTTGTCCTTCCAGTCTTCCGGCAGCATGCGGCCGTGGCGGGCATAATAATCGTAAGAAGCGAAATCGAACCAGTCGAACGACAGCCCGATGCCGAACCGCGACGCGACCTTTTCCAAAGCGCGCACGCCCTCGGGTACGACTTCCTTGCCGATCCCGTCGCCAGGGATGACCGCGATGCGGAAACTGTTGGATTGTGTCATTTTGCTTTCCAGGATGATCGGCGAAAACTGCTCAGGCTGCGGCCTCTACGTGCTGCATGCCCTTTCGGCGCGCAAGCTGGGCCGCGAGTTGAATGGCGCTCTCCAGCGCGCCTGTCGACGCGGTACCTTTGCCAACGATGTCGAAGGCGGTGCCGTGCGCCGGCGTGGTGAATACGGTCTCCAGACCCGCCGTGACGGTCACACCACGGTTGAAGCCGCGCAGCTTGGTCGCGATCTGCCCCTGGTCGTGGTACATGGCGACCACGCTGTCATATTCGCCAGCGAAGGCCTTGATGTAGATGGTGTCGGCGGGGAAAGGCCCCTTGCAATCGATGCCTGAGGCCGCGGCGGCGTTGACCGCCGGTCCGATCAGGTCGATCTCCTCACGGCCGAACAGCCCGTTCTCACCGGCATGAGGATTGAGCGCCGCAACGGCGATGCGCGGCTTCTCCACACCAGCGCGCTGCATGGTGCGATTGACCAGTTCGATCGCCTCGATGATGCTGTCATGCGTGATCTGATCGAGCGCCGTGCGCAGCGACACGTGCGAGGTGACGCGCGACATCCATTGGCCGTCGAGCACGTTCATCTCGGAGAAATAGCCTTTGTGGCCCAATAGATCGGCAAACATCTTGTGCTCGTCGGGAAACTTCCAGCCGCCGGCATGAAGCGCTGCCTTGTTCAGCGGCGCAAAGGTGATGCCATCGACGTCACCTTTCATCGCCAGCCGCACCGCCTCGGCCAAGGTGTCGCCAGTCAGCTTGCCGGACTCCGGTGAAACAATGCCGCGCGGCAAGGCCTCGGGATCGATGTTGCCGAGATCGATGAGAGGCGTTCCGGCTGCATCCCAGTCGACGGATGCGACATCCGGCACGGTCTTGATGGCAAGGGATACGCCGGCGTCGCGAGCCCCCATCTCCAGGACTCGCCGGTCCCCCAGAACGACAAGGCGCGCCACATCGGAGAGCCTGCCATCCGACAGCACGCGGGCGACGAGTTCGGGGCCGATGCCTGTCATGTCACCGGGCAGCAAGGCGAGACGAGGCAGGGATGAGGCACTCTTGCGCGCGGATCTATCTTGATTTGCCATGGATATGCCCTTCGGCTCGACGGTGGTGAGGCCACCCAATATCGGCCGCGCAAGCTTGGCTTCGTGACCCTTATGAGGTGATGTTGCGCCGCATCCAAAAAAAGTCAACTGAAAATTGTTGACAATCTTCAATTTGAGAGGAAGACTTAGGACGACCTTTTTGGAGAAGCACCATGGACACCCAGCACACCTCGGACACTGCATCCTCTATGCCGCCACTGGAAGAGAAGCATGGCAGCTTGATGGAGGGGTTCTCCTACAGGACGGTGAAGACCAGGGGGGCGGAGATCAATGTCGCCGTTGCGGGATCAGGCCCGCCTTTGCTGCTGGTGCACGGCAACCCGTTGACGCATGTCAGTTGGCATCGGATCGCGCCTTCCCTGGCAAAATCCTTCACGGTGGTGGCCATCGACCTGCGCGGCTATGGCGACAGTTCGAAACCCGATGGCGGCGAGGACCATGCCGCCTACAGTTTCCGCGCCATGGGCGAAGACGCCTTCGATGTGATGAGCGAACTCGGATTTGAGAAGTTCGCGCTTGCCGGCCACGACCGCGGCGCACGTGTCGGCTTTCGCATGGTGCTCGACCAGCCCAACAGGATCACGCGCTTCTGCGCGCTCGACATCATCCCCACCTACCATCTTCTCACCAACGTCACCCTCGGCTGGGGGCTGGAGAGCTACCATTGGTTCTTCATGGCGCAAAAGGCGCCCTTCCCCGAGAAGCTGATCTGTGCCGATCTCGACTATTACATCAACTACAAGCTCAACAAGAAAGGCGTGGGCCTGGAGATATTCTCGCCCGAAGCGTTCAAGGAATATGCCCGCTGCACGACGCCCGAACAGATCCACGCGGTGTGCGAGGACTATCGCGCGACGGTGACGCTCGACCTCGCCATGGACACGGCCGATTTCGGCAAGAAGAAGATCAAGTGCCCGGCGATGGTGATCTGGGGTAGCAACAGCCATGTCGGCCGTCATCTGACGCCGATTGAAGCCTGGGAACCCTGGGCACCTGACTTGAGGGGCTGGGCTATCCCGACCGGTCACTATCCGGCCGAGCACCGCCCAGACCTGGTCTATGAAAGCTTCTGGACCTTCTTCAACGGCGGTGAACCGATCCCCTATCGTTCCTGATACGGCCTCCTGACTTCTTGCGTCAGGGTTTGTGCTCTGACGCCCTTCTCCCGATAGTCTGACAAGTCGGCGATCCAGTCCGTAGCCCCAGGGGCTTCTGGTGCGTAAACTCTCACTTTCGTGTAAAACGTATTTCGCGTAATCGTGAACATCCACGACTTCAATCGGGTGCCCTGCTCGCAGCTGTCAAAGGCGTTAAGTGCCTTGACTAAGGTTTCCTGAACGAGGTCGTCGGCATCGTTCGGGGCTCGGTAGAATGTGTGCGCAAAGCCCGCAATGCGGGGATGAGTTGCACAATGGAATCATCGTCTCGTTCACCAGAACCCGTGCTAAGGTCGTCTTTCTGCGTTTGAATGGGGCTAATACCCGGAAGGTAGAAGGTATAAGGGCTCTTGCAGGCAAAACTCTGATCTCGTCATATGTCGATGTGACGGGCCCGTAACCCAGCGCCCAACCGTGATTTCGAGGCCCTTCACTGCTGTGCTGGTGTGCAGTCCGGAATTATCTGTCGCTGTCCGGAATTAAGCCGATCTTCGGAGGTCGTCGCCGCGCTCGTGCAAAAGCTTGAGCGCATCGCTGCCGCACGACACGACACGAAGCGTGGTCTCGATCCGAGAAAGACGAATGCTGCCAACGCCATTGGTAACGGCAGCGCAATTCTGGAGGAGGTGGCAAAGCGCGCGAAGCGAGGTGTTCTCACCGTAGATAACAATCGCTTCGTAGGCGTCGGCTCCCTCAACGTTGTTTTCGGCGCCGATCCTTATGCAGTCCTCCCGCGTCGGCTGCCCGATCTCGAAACGCATGCCGATACGGCTTTCGATCTAATCCATAGCATGGGTATCACGCCTCGTGCCCGCTAACCGATGAGTGTTGCCGGCGAGCAGTAAAGCGAAGCCGCATCGCTCCTGAAGATGCAGCAGCTCCCGCAAAACAGTGGGTGTGAAGTTCTGATATTCGTCCACGAGCAACGGACGCGTCGGGCCGCATCGGGCGCCCAAAAAATTTCATGCAATCCTTGGCAAGGTCATATGTGTGCTTGCTGCCCCTTTGGACGCCGTACGCGTCATGCAGCATCAGGAACATCGGCCTGATAGCCTTGGTATGCTGCGCAACTTCACAATAGGCAGCTCCGCTTTGGCCGGCTATCCAGTTGAGCGCTACAGTCTTTCCGAGTCCGGCTTTGCCGACCGCAAGCACCGGATATCGGATCTTGACCGCCGTATCGAACGCAGCCCGCACGGTGAGCGCAGCCCGGGTTTCAACGAATATCGTCATCCGACGATCCTCTTCACCAAGTCCATCTGAGCGGCCATGCGCTCGTCCTGTTCGCGCCGGCGCTCTTCAGGAATCAACGGCTTCTTCGGCATCAGAATCCGCGCCGGCCGCTGAGACGGGTCGAATGATACTTTGCCCGCCGGCTCGTTGGGGATGACTTCAGGTTGATCCTGACCAAGCGCCATCAGCCGAGCTGCAACATCGATTTTCGGGACCGAGCGGCCCATCTGCACTATCGCATCGCGGTGCGCCTTTGCTCGTGCTGCCGTGCTTTGGGCGCCACGATGATCAAGTGGATGAAGTGGGACATCGGGGGTTGCGATCCCGAGCCTTTTACCCTTCATGTCCAGCACAAGCAGCTCTGCCGGCGCATGATAGACCGGGTCGCAGACCAGCACCTTGTCGTGCGTGTACTGCCACAACTCTTCGCAGGACCACCGACGCCCACGGAGTTGGATCGCGCCTTGAATGACGGTGCGCTCGACCCGGCGCGCGACTGCAGCACGGACCTCGTCCCGGCTCATGGTGATTGCTGACCAGCCCGCAACCACGTGCTGTTGAAAAGTGGTGTTGGGCGAATGCCCCTTGAGGCCACTCTGCTTTCCCGTAGGCATGCTGTGATAGGCCTTCAGGAGACCGAAGAACGCGGGAATGAAATCTTCGAAGGTGCCATAGGGCGCAACCGTCCGGCCGATCGCTTCCTGGCGCTTGTTCATACGGTTGCCGGAAATCCAGCCCGGTAGCGTGCTCAGATAGCGTGACTCGAAGTCGCCGAACCAGCGTTCGATGGGCTTTGCCGAGGCGTTGTAGGGCAAGGCATTGACAACTCGCATCGAGCGACCCGGCCCATGGAACCCGGGCACCATCAGTGTCATGGCGTCGTCGAGGTACGTCGCGAACCCGTATTCCTTGCCGTTGTCGATATAGAGAGCTTCAGGCAGGCCGAAGGCTGGATGATCCACCATGGCCGCAAATACTTCGATCACATCACGGTTGTTGACGCTGCCGCGCGTGTCGAATGCGATCAAATCACACCAAACGCGGCCAGTCGCCCAGTCGAGGAACCCGATCAGCTTTGCAGTACAAATCGAGCCGTCCGCCCGCGTCAGGTGGATGTCGATCGGATGCACATCTCCGACGACCAATTCCATCGGGCGCATGCCTTCTATGGAGCGCCGCCCGCGCGGTCGGCTGTCCTCGTAACCTTTGCGGTTCGTGCGAAACTGATGGACCTTCCGATAATGCATCTCTTCCGAAACGAGCGTCCACGGGATCGAACAAGCTTGCTCAAAACTGGCTGGATCATTGGGGGCGGAATCCCCATGACCTAGTGGTCTCTGCCAGAAGGTTGCGAGCCAAGATTTTGACATGTCCCCAGGCTGCGCCGGCCGCCAAAAGGCCTCGAGTTTCCTGTTTTAGATCCTCTGCAATCTGGGCCTTGGTGACAGCGTCGAACGGTACCAAAGCATCCCATTGCCGACTGATGACGACGCGTTTCTTGCCTTGATCCGCTCTGCCGCGCCGCCCCCGGCTTGCAATCGGCTTCGGACGGTTTTGAGCCTGCGTTTCAATGGGCTTTAACCGGAGTTGCAACTCCGGTGGGAGGGAAGCCAAACTAACGAGATACTGCTTGCCCGCGTTGCCACCCTTGCCCTGAACGACGCGCACCTCCAGGGCGTGCCCCCGCCAGTTGCCGCGCTGGCAGGCCTTCCAAACCGCTTGTCGAGAGATTCCCGCCAAGCTGGCGAGCAGGTTGAGTGGAACGAACTCTTTCCTCGACATCGTGCGCTAGTCCCCAGCTGCAGAACGGAAACCACCGAGTAGCAGCTCGAGTTATATGTGTCGTGACACCCACGCCTTGCCGCCCTCGCCCGCTCAAGGGCGCCATTCGCTACCGAGAGCCCTTGCTGGGGACAGTGAAGGCGTAGAGCTGAATCTTAGTCGATAGGGCTGCTGCTTCGGTTACCAATCCTGGGTTTTTGGGGTTGACCTATCCGTTGCCGACCGCAAGCAGGTTGACCAATAGAGGCGCTTAACTTCCACGCTGATTCAACCACTTAACGCCAATCCAGAATTAGCTGTGATTGTGGCCATTGGTAAACCCGGTCTTTGGATCGGAAACCCCTATCCTCGACCTGAAAATCCTCTTGTTTTCAATCGTATAGGCTGAACGCCTGCGGCCCATAATTCCGGACTGGTAAACCCCATGAAATGCCAAATAATTCCGGACATCACAGCGGTCATGGGCCGGCTGCGTTCCTCACTGCCATTTATGCGACTTTCGAAGCACAAATGGCGAACATGTAGTGGCGGCCTTTGTGTTTTTGACGTCAACAGCACTGGCTCCTTCGGCTATCGGCGGGCGCGTGAATGACCGGAAGGGGACCGGAAGGGCGCCGAAAGCGGACTGGCAGCTTTCGGCGCCTGAACAATGACGGCGGACATGCGTACCGGATACGTAGCGACCCAGTTGGCGCCACGCGACAACGAGTTGATCGATGTCCGACAAGATTTAGAGCCTACTCAAAGGAGCATGCAGGCACTGCTCACAAAACGGAAATCATTCCGCCATCGACGTAGATGATCTGGCCGTTGACGTAATCCGAGGCGCGCGACGCAAGGAAGACGGCGGTGCCTATCAGCTCCTCCGGCTTGCCCCAGCGGCCGGCTGGGGTCCTTGCCTTCACCCAGGCGTCGAACTTCTCGTCGTTGACGAGGGCCTCGTTCATATCGGTCAGCATGTAGCCGGGGCCGATCGCATTGGCCTGGATGCCGGATTTCGCCCATTCGGCCGCCATGCCGCGCGTGAGCATCTTTATACCGCCCTTTGCAACGGTGTACGGGATGACGGTGGCGCGCGCGAGTTCGCTGGTGAGTGAGCCAATGTTGATGATCTTGCCGTGCCCGCGCGGGATCATGCGGCGTGCCGCTTCGCGCCCGACGAGAAAGGCGCTGGTCAGGTTGGTGTCGATCACGCGCTGCCAGTCGGCAAGCGACAGATCGACCATCGGCTGCCGGTGCTGGATGCCGGCATTGTTGACAAGGATATCGACCGCGAGCCCCTCAGCGTCGAAGCGGTCGAAGGCCTTTTTGACCGCTGCCTCGTCGGTCACGTCGAAAACGGCTTCGTGCACCTCGTTGCCGCCGGCGCGCATTTCGTGCGCGGCCTTCGAGAGGCCGGCGCCGGCACGGCCGTTGAGGACAAGCCGGGCACCGGCGGCGCCCAGCCCCTCCGCAATCGCGCGGCCAAGGCCCCGGGAAGAACCGGTGACGAGAGCGGTGGAACCGGAGAGATCGAACAGAGTCATATCAGTGCCTCACAGTTCGGATTTGCGGCAGATGAGGTCAGAGCGCTCGTATACCGCAGGAAGCAGGTCGACGCCGAGGCCAGGACCTTCCATCGGCAGCACATAGCCGTCCTTGATGGTTGGAACCACAGTGACCAGTTCCTTGTACCAGCCGTCGTAGAACGCCCGAACCGATTCCTGGATCAGCGTGTTGGGCTGGCTGAAGGACGCATGCACGGCGGCCGCGAAGCCGACCGGCCCGGTGCAGTCATGCGGGGCGAAGGGGCGGTGATAGGTGTCGGCGAGGGACGCGATCTTTCGCCCCTCCGTCAGGCCGCCGGTCCAGCACAGGTCGACCATCACGACATGAGTGGCGTCGCGATCGAGCATGTCCTTGTAGGGGAACCGCGTGCCGAGCGTTTCGCTGGCGCATACCCAGACATCGGTTGAGGCCGCATATTCCGCCAACGCCTGCGGAGAATTCATGCGGATGGGATCTTCATACCAGGTCGGCTGATAGGGCTCGAGCGCGCGAGCGATTGTCTTTGCTGTCGGCAGGTTCCATAAGGAGTGGAACTCGACCATGATCTCCATCTTGTCGCCGACCCGCTTGCGTATTTTCTCGAAGGGTTCGATCGCCTTTTTCATCTGCTCGGCGTTGATGAACATGCCGCGGTTTTCCTGCGCGGCCGGGTCGAACGGCCAGATCTTCATGGCTGTAATGCCACTTTCGAGCAGGTTCTCGGCCAGCGCTCCCGCATCGGTCATGAACGCTGCGAGATCTTCATAAGGACCCTCCTTGTTGCCGAGGTTCCAGGTGTCGACCGGGCGGATATTCTTGTTGCGCACGTAACCATACCCCGCACAGGTGTTATACACCCGCAGTCTGTCGGTGCAGGGGCCGCCAAGCATCTGATGCACCGGTTGATGGCAGACTTTGCCGAACAGGTCCCATAACGCGATGTCGATGGCAGAAGCGGCGCGATATTCGACGCCCGTCGATGCCTGCGCCATCGGCAGGTCGGTCATGATCCGATTGAGTGCTTCGATGCGCAGTGGGTCCTGTCCAAGAAGACGGCCCGCCAGCGTGTCGTGGATCTGAGCTTCCACCGCGCCGGCGCCATAGAAGGTTTCTCCCAACCCGATCGTGCCTTGGTCGGTGTGCACGCGCACCCACAGGACGTTGGAGAATTCCTCGGTGCGCAGGGTTTCAAGCGCAGTGATTTTCATGGTCGAAATCCTCCTCCAGATATTGCTTCCAGAGAACGGCGCACGGTCAAGTCATGAGTGACCATGTTCCCCGGTAACGTACGGCAGCGTAATCCCTGTTGTGAAATATCACAATATGTCATAAGAGTTTTTACGGTGAGTTGGAACGCCGTCTCGGGAGGATTGGCATGGCTAACAAACGAACAGTGCCGAAACTGGCGGATTCGCTGGTGGCGGAGGATGCGCCCCGGCGACAAAATTCTAGAAATCTCTTCGAGCTCGCTTACGAGAGGATCGAGGGGCTGATCATCAACTGTGAGCTCAGGCCGGGCAGCCGGCTTTCGATCCAGGAGCTTCAGAACCTCTCGGGATTCAGTCGTACGCCGGTCCATCAGGCCGTCGGCAGGCTCGCTGACGACACCCTGATCGTCGTCCATCCGCGCCACGGGCTCCAAATCGCGCCGATCGATCTTGCCCGTGACCGGACGCTGCTCCGGCTTCGCGGTGATCTGGAGCGGTTCGTTATCCAGCTTGCGACCGAACGCTCGCAGTCGACCCACCGCAACCAGTTGCTGCATATGTCCCGTCTACTGGGAGAGCGGCGAGATACATTGACGGTCGATGCCTTCAACGTTCTGGACCGCCGCATCGACAAGCTTATTCTCTCCGCCGCCGCCGAGCCGTTTCTCGAGCATACGTTACGTCCGCTCCACACGATCTTCCGGCGGATCGGCTGGATTCATCACACACAATTGTCGGCCACGGACGGCCTGGCCGCGGCCATCGATTGCCATCTGGCGATCCTCGATGCCGTGGCAAACCGCCATGAAGATCGGGCGGTGAGGGCCACGAACGATCTCATCGCTTTCGTAGAAAGTATGTTCGAAGCGATCGAGAGAGAGGTGGATCCCTCGCTTCTCGATGCCAGCCTGGCGCCGCTGATCTGATCTGTAAACGTCGCCGGCGATGGGCCAATAACCCTACGCCCAATTTTCTGCATTCCAAACTTCAGAGAGGAGAACCCACGTGAAATCTATCCTTGCCTTGATCTTTTCCGCCGCGATAGCAGCGACCGCCCTGTCTGCCACAGACGCTTTAGCTGCCAAGTTCACCGCCAAGCTTTCGCTCGACGTCCAGAAGGGCAATCCCAAGGAGGTCGCTGCCGAGAATTTCGCTGAAGCGGTGCGCCAGCGCACCAAGGGCGACGTCGATATCAAGATCTATCCCAACAGCCTGCTTGGCGGCGAAGCCGACGCGGCGCAGGGAATCCGGCTGGGTTCCGTGCAGATGGGCGTTCTCACCAGTTCAGTCCTGTCGTCCTGGGTGCCGCAGGTCCAGGTGCTCGATCTTCCCTTCCTGGTGACGTCGGATGCCCAGGCCGTTGCGATCAACGGGCCGCTGACGGAGCAGCTTGCTCCGAAATTCGAGGAGCAGGGGTTCCATCTGCTCGGGTTTTCCGTCAACGGCGCCCGCAACCTGATGAGCACCTTTCCGATCGATAAGCCGGACGATGTGAAGGGCAAGAAGATGCGCGTCATCCAGAGCCCGCTCTTCGTTGCGACCTGGAAGGCGGTCGGCGCCAATCCCGTGCCGATCCCGGCTCCCGAAATCTACAATGCGCTGCAGACCGGCGTGGCGGACTATTTCGACAACACGGCCTCAAACTACCTGACGTTCAAATTCTATGAAGTCGCGCCCTACTACACGAAGATCGACTACATCTACGCCTTCGGCACCTGGGTGGTGGCCGACAACTGGTGGAACAAGCTGCCCGACGACTACAAGGCGATCGTTACCGAAGAGGCCGTCAAGGCCCAGAAAGAACTGCCGGCGCTACAGGAAAAGGCGGACAGCGCAGCGCTCGCCGAAACCGAAAGCAAGGGCGCCAAGATCAAGACGATCGAGGCCAAGGCGCCCTGGATTGCGCTGATGGAACCTGTGCAAAAAGAGTTCGCCGCGAAGATCCCCGACGCCGACGCGCTCATCAAGATCATCCAGAACACCAAATAGCGTCTCATGCGTCGGCCCCATGACCGGAGCCGACGCTCTCTACCGTTACTGCCGGGAGGAAGGTCATGGAAGCTCCAGATAGCGTGCAGGCCACGGCGCTTGGCCGCGGCTCCTCTATTGAGGCGCGGTTCGAGCCCGTGATTTCTCTCATTGAGAAAGCCATGGGCGCCGTCAATTTTGTCGTGCTCGTTCTCATGTCGCTTTCCGTTCTGGCAGGCGTGGTCTCACGCTACGTCTTCAACGATTCCTTTTCCTGGACGGAGGAGTTCTCTGTCTGGGCCTTCACCTGGATGATCTTCATCGGCGCGGCGATGGGCATCCGGCAGAAACGGCATGTCGCGGTCGATTTCGTCCTGGGGTACCGCGTCACGCGATTCCTTCGGGACGTCATTGTGGCGCTGACCCTCATCATGCTGGCGTTCGCGGGCTACCGGCTCGCCACCCTCGTCGGCGGCCTCAGCATCACCCTGCAATGGCCGAACGCCTACCGCTTCGGCGTGATCCCCACGACCGCCGCTATCGGGCTCCTGTTCGCGCTGTTCCAGGACGGAGACGGCCGCACCTTCTTGCGCAATGCGGCTGCCATCGTCACCGCGGCAATCGCCTATCTTGTGATGGACAATTCGTCCTTCCTGCCATTCATCGACATCTCGCCCAGCCTTCTGATGACGGTGACCTTCTTCGTCTGCCTGTTTCTCGGCGTTCCGGTAGCGTTTTCGCTGCTTTTCGGCGCATTCTTGACGACCTGGGGCGCCGACATCATTCCCGGCCCGGCCGTGGTCCAGACAATGGCGAGCGGCGCGACGAACTTCCTGCTGCTCGCCATCCCCTTCTTCCTGACGACGGGCTATCTGCTCGATCTCGGCGGCCTGTCGTCCAGGCTCATCGATCTGGCCGCAGCCCTTGTCGGCCATCTCCGCGGCGGGCTGGCCCACGTCAATATCCTGAATAGCCTGCTGATCGGCGGTATCTCCGGCTCGTCCGGAGCGGATGCGGCCAGCACTACCAAGATCATCGTTCCGCAGATGGTCAAGCGCGGCTATTCACCGGCCTTTTCCTGTGCCGTGACCGCTGCAGGATCGATCCTTCCGAATGTTGTACCGCCGGCCATCGCCATGCTGGTCTACGCCTCGGTCGCCGACGTCTCGATCGCCAAGCTCTTCATTGCGGGTTACGTGCCCGGTGTGCTCATCGCGATCGCCATGATGACGACGGCTTATTTGGTCGCGCGAAAGCGCGGCTATGAAACGGCGTCGGCAAGGGCACCGTTGAGCACGGTCGGCACGACGTTCCTGCGCGCATTGCCAGCCCTGTTCATCGCCGCGATCATCATCGGCTGCATACGCTTCGGCATCACCACGGCGACGGAAGCGGGGGCGATCGCGCTGTTCTGGACCTTCATCCTTGGCAAGTTCGCCTACCGGGAATACACGTGGAAGGCCTTCTATCGCTCGCTCGTCGAATGCGCGACGGATTCGGCCCTGATCGGCTTCCTGATCGCGGCATCGATCCCGTTCGCCTGGGTTTTGATCGCCGAGCAGATTCCCCAGCAATTGATCGAGTGGATCGGCGTCGGCGGCGAAAGCAAGCTGCTGCTCCTTTTGATGATGAACGCAATCCTGTTCGTGGCCGGCATGTTCCTCGACCTGACCCCGGCGATGCTGATCCTGGCGCCTTTGTTCCTGCCGCTGATGAAATCGGTCGGCATGGACCCGGTCCAGCTCGGGATGATCATGATCATCAACCTGCAGATGGGCGGGCTGACGCCGCCGGTCGGGATTCTCGTGTTCATCTCGGCCCAGATCGCCAAGGTCTCACCGGTCAAGGTCTTCCGGGAGGTCATGCCGTTCTTCCTTGCCGGCGTCATCGTCCTAGCCCTCGTCTGCGCTTTCCCGGTTCTGACGCTCGGCTTGTGGAATCTGATGGAGTGATTTCCCCAAACGGATTCGGCATCGAAGGTAACGGCGTACGTACCACAAGCATTGACGAGTGCGTGCCGACATAATCGGCTGGCACTCGGATGTATTAGAGGCAGTTCCCGCTTTTGAAAGTCTACGAACGCAGCTTGACGACCGATGGGGCCGATGAACGAACCCGCTGCGCGGGATGGGCGCCTGCGGTTGAGGTAGAGATCAAGAACCGGACGTTGCGCCTGCGTTGAGCGGGGTTCGGCAGGGGCAGAGCATCACGGGCTTCTTCAACAAGGAGCCCGACCATGCCCTATCCTATTCTTGATGCACCTATCAGTCCGCTGCGGCAGCGGCTGATCGACGACATGAACATGCGGCGTTTCTCACGGGAGACGCAGCGCAACTATCTCCGCGACATCGGACGCCTGGCGACGTTCCTCGGGCGCTCACCAGACACAGCGACCACCGACGACCTGCGCCGCTTCCAGATCGAGCAGCAGGACGACGGCGTTCCCGTGCCGACGATGAACAGCATCGTGTCGGCGCTGCGCTTCTTCTTCACGCATACGGTCGATCGTCCGGATCTGGCGCGCAAGCTCGTTCGGCTGGCGCATCCGCGCACGCTGCCCGTGGTCCTGAGCCGCGACGAGGTTGCCCGGCTGCTCAACGCCACCACCTGCCTCAAGCACCAGGCCGCGCTGTCGGTCGCTTATGGCGCGGGCCTGCGCGTGGCGGAGGTCTCGACGCTGAAGGTCGCTGACATCGATAGCGAGCGGATGCTGCTACGTGTCGAGCGTGGCAAGGGCGGGCGATACCGGAACGCCATGCTGTCGCAAGATCTGCTCTTGTTGCTGCGCCAGTGGTGGCAGGTCGGACGCCAGCAGGGGGTGATGCATCGCGACGGCTGGCTGTTTCCGGGGCAGCATGCGATGAAGCCGATCAGCACCCGCCAGCTTTATCGCGTGGTCGTCGAGGCAGCGCAGGCCGCCGACATCGCCAAGCGGGTCGGGCCGCACACGCTGCGTCACAGCTTCGCCACCCACCTGCTGGAGGACGGCACCGACATCCGGATCATCCAGGTCCTGCTCGGGCACGCCAAGCTAAATAGCACCGCCTTCTACACCAAGGTTGCAACCCGCACGGTGCGCACGGTCACGAGCCCGCTCGACAAGCTTGGCCTCTTCAAGCCGGAAGAGATCTCACCCGACGGCTGAGCGTGCGCGCCTCGATCGAGGTTGCCGACATCTTCCGCACTGCCGGGCCCGCCTACCGGGCCGCCCATGCAGGACATCTGACCCTGCAGCAGCTCAAGGTCATGTCGGCGATCGAGCACTGCCGCACCGTGGCCCTCGGCGGGCATGTCGAAGCCTGCGAGAACTGCGGCCAGTGGCGCATCGCCTACAACTCCTGTCGCAACCGGCACTGCCCGAAGTGCCAGGGCGCGGCCGCGCGGACATGGCTTGCCGAGCGCGAGGCCGACCTGCTGCCGGTCGGCTACTTCCACGTTGTCTTCACGCTGCCCGCCGAGGTCGCCGACATCGCCTTCCACAACAAGGCGGCGGTCTACGACCTGCTGTTCAAGGCAGCGTCGGAGACGATGCTGACCATCGCGGCAGATCGGAAGCATCTCGGCGCGCGCATCGGCATCACTGCCGTGCTCCACACCTGGGGTTCGGCGATGACGCACCATCCGCACGTGCACATGATCGTGCCGGGCGGCGGCATCGCGCCAGACGGAAGCCGGTGGATATCGTCGCGCCCGGCCTTCCTGCTGCCGGTGCGCGTGCTCGGCAAGCTGTTCCGCCGCCTGTTCCTCACGCGGCTGGTCGCGCTGCACGATGCCGGCCGGCTCACCTTCTTTGGATCGATGGCGCACTTCACCGACCGGCAAGCATTCCTGCGGCACCTGGCGCCGGTCCGGAAGAAGCGCTGGGTGGTTTATGCCAAGGCGCCCTTCGCCGGGCCTCAAGCCGTACTTGCCTATCTGTCCCGCTACACCCACCGGGTTGCGATCTCGAACCGCCGCCTCATCCGATTCGATGAGGCCGAGGTCACGTTCCGCTACAAGGACTATCGTCGCGACGGCACAGACCGGCAGCAGATCATGACGCTCGCCACCGACGAGTTCATCCGCCGATTCCTGCTCCACATCCTGCCGCGTGGCTTCCACCGCATCCGGCACTACGGCCTGCTCGCCGGCTCTGCTCGCAAGGCCAGCCTCGCACTCGCGCGCAAACTGTTGAGCGTCGCGCCGCCGCCCGAAGACGACACTCCGGAAGAACCGACTGACTTCCGCCCGCCATGCCCGTGCTGCGGCGGACGGATGATCATCATCGACGTGTTCGAACGGTGGAGGCAGCCGCGCGGGCCGCCGGACGCATCGGCGACGAACCGGGAGAGCGTCCCATGACGCGGCATGGCGAAGTCCAGCCTTCAGCCACAGGCGCTCAGCCTCCGGCAACGAACCCACGCGCGTCCATGGTGATCATCGGCCTCGACAGGGCTGCGTCCGACCGCACCCCGAGCCGAGCATGCCGAAGGCCGGAAGACAAGGCGGTCCGTGTGCATCAATCCCGCCGCTTCTCGGCGGTGGTCGCGCCATCCCCGACACCAGCCAAAAATCGAAATCCCCATAGCCATCGCCTGTGGCCCGCGGGTTCCTTCCTCGGGGACTTTCGTACGCCTGCCGGCGCCCGAAACTCTTCACGACAGCAGTCCGTCAGCTTTCGGCTGTATTTATCTCTATAGCTGCCATTCCGCAGCCGACCTCATCTCTGTCGTTCCGAAGCCACTGACTGCTTCCCGAAGTCTGCCATTGCGGGCACGCCCAACTTTAGGCTTGATCGGAGGCGCGTAAGACACCGTCATTGCGTGGCTAAAGGCTGCAAGCTGGCAA
The DNA here is from genome assembly GCF_020165355.1 of Mesorhizobium sp. BR1-1-6. Taxonomy (NCBI): domain Bacteria; kingdom Pseudomonadati; phylum Pseudomonadota; class Alphaproteobacteria; order Hyphomicrobiales; family Phyllobacteriaceae; genus Mesorhizobium; species Mesorhizobium sp. BR1-1-6. Next base: position 227,528 of record NZ_JAIUHZ010000003.1, read on the forward strand.
GCACTCTGGGAGATGCTAGATGGGACAAGCGAAGCAGAAGAAGAGCCGCTATCAACAGCTGCTAGAGGATCATCCCCTGTGCTGCCTCTGCGGCGGCGCGACAAAGTCGTCCACGATCGATCACATCCCGCCTCAGGCGTGTTTTCCGAAAGGCTACTTCCCCGAGGATTTTGAGTTTCCGGCGTGCGAAGCCTGCAACCGGTCGAGCAAGAAGGAAGACCAGATATTCGGCTACTACATGCAGATGGGGAACCCCGATCTGTTCACCAAAGACCTGTGGTCGATGTGGAAGCTACGGGACGGCATCAAGAACAACTACAAATCGGCACTCTTAAACACAAAGCTTAGCAATAAGGCCAAGGCGGAAGCGCTCACTAAGATGGGTATCCAGGTGCCGCCGGATGCTGACCTGACCAACTTGCCGCTTGCGGGAGCGTCCGAGGAGTTTTTCGAGGCCGCAAAGGTCATCGGTCGGAAGCTAGCTTGCGCGATCTACTACAGGGAGACGGGCGGCAAGTTCCTTACGAGGAAGCACTACATCTGGGCGGGCATAGTGCATGGCCGCCATCCGCGGGCTTCGATGCTGACGGACTACCTGAATCGGATGCTGCCCGAGACAGAGGAGGGGACCCGACGCAACATCAAGGAGTACGGGCGCAGATTCGGCTACCGCTACGGCTACAAGGAGAAGGAGGACTTTATGATCTCCGCGTGCCAATTCGGAATCGGCTTTATATGCCTTACCTCCAGCGGCTTGCTTGAAAAAGGTTCAAAAAACATTCCTCCTGAGGAGCTTCTAACTATCTTCCCGACGCCCGATGAACGGGCAGCCGCTGCGGCAGAGGCGGAGAATTAGATAGCGGCGGAGACCCCCGAGTGCCTATGGGGACCGACTGGCGATTGGCGGGCGGTGACTGGCAAAAAGCTGCCATCGCGGCGCCCGCAGCTACTCTCAATAAGCGGGTCGCAGGTTTAAGCCCAAGTGCCTCTAGAACTCCCAGCCTTCGCGCTCCATGAACTCTTCGAGCGACAGGCACTCCACCTCGAAATGGCGGCAAATGTTCGGGATTTTCGCGCCGTTCGGCTTGAACTCCTCCATGGTGACCACGCCTCGTCCCTCCGACGCCGCCTTCGCAATCACGAACGGGTCAGCGTTGCGCCCGCCCCTGAGCAGCTTCCGCTGCTCGATGTTTTGCTGGAAGTGCACGACCCCGTATATCTGGCCCACGAACGCGCCCTCAGCTGCGCCGGGTATGTGGAAGAATTCTTCCCGCGTCCCAGCCCAGTCCCTCAAGGTCTCCACAGGACCGTCCACGCACTCGCGGCGGACCTCGCGGGTTGAGATGATCTGGCCATCCGCTACCAGCCCGTCAAAGCGGTCCCAAAGCGTCGGGAAGCGGCGTCGGTAGTAGTTCTTGAACAGGGTTGAGAGGGGCGAGGTGTCGAACACGTACATTAAGAAGCCCCCCGGCTGAAATACTCCTCCAGAGCCCCAACGTGACGCGGCTTCGTATCGAGGAAGTCTGCCAGCTGTCCCTCGTCGATCCTGTTCTGGTGGTACTGCGACAGTGCCAGGGCCACGTACTCACGGCCCAGGTACGCGAGCTTGGTCCAATACGGATTTCCGCCCGGTGCGCGCTCGATCTGGCGCTGCGCGTTCCACCTTTCGACCGCTTGGTCGTACCGGTCCTCTGCCACTCTGCCTTGGTCCAACAGGCGACGAAAAATCACCTCCCTGCTGACGTGGAACTGGGCCGCGAGAGTCTCTGCAGTCACTTCGGTGGCTTGCCTTCCGACCATCGCGCGTTGGAAGGCGTCTTCTGGCAGCAGTACCTGGGCAGCGAAGCTGTTGCAGATAACCTCAATCTGCCGGGCATCGCCAACGAGCCGATCCACGTATCGGTCGCGAACCATATCGATTCCGCTGGTATGGAAGATGAGGTGCGCGAGTTCGTGGAAGTAGGTGAATATCTGCCGGGTCCTGGTCGAGCTGTTGTTCACATAGATTACTGGGAACTCATCGTCGTAGAGGCAGAACCCCGAGAAGTCGTCCGCTCGGAACGCGTCCTTGAAGACGAAGACGCCCACGTTCAGCAGAGCCGTCCGCCACTCCTTAAGAGCCGCATCATCACCGTGCCATGTCTGCTGCTGCTGGACGGTCACCCCAATGTACTGACGCACGGCGGCGGCCATCTGGGCTATATCTACGTTCGGAGCGAACTGTAGATCCCGCGTGATAAGACGCTCTGCCGGGTTCCGTCCTTGGGTGAGTTCCGCCAAATTGATCTGCATTGCCTTTGCCTTGCGCATCAACATGCGAACCCGGCTCGGCAGGCGATCCAACTCGGCCTCAGGCAGCGTGCGAAACGTCTCGTTGATCGGCGGCACATCCGGCGGGTCGGGGAAGAAAAACACCGCGATCGGGACCTTGAGCATGTCGGAGAGTTGCTCAAGCTGCGGGTAGGTCGGCGCGGATGCACCTGCCTCCCAGTCGGCGATCCGCTTGAACTTCTGTGCGACCTCGTCACGGCTCAGGCCCGCTCGCTGGCGGGCCCAAACCAAGAGGGCGGGGTTGATGGGAATCTGCTCTGCCATTTCGCCCCAGGGTATAACGGGTAAGCAGTTCTTCCTATGCCAAAGATTGCGCCACTAACTCGACATTTAGCCAGCCGGCATAGGAGAGCGCCTCCTTAAGGCCACTCCACCGTCAGACCTCGGTTCGCGCTGCGAGGGTCAGAGCGTCCTCTATTTCGAGGCCGAGATACCGAGCGGTGTTCTCGATCTTCGTGTGACCCAGCAGGATTTGAACCGCGCGAAGGTCGCCGGTGATATTGTAGATCATCGATAACCTGTCGGTCCTTCACGTCACCAGCCGTAGCGGGCTGACGGACGGCAGCTTCAGGGTTTATGCATCGGAAAGCTGAACGGCCGAAATGAGGCGCAAAGCTGACGCCAAAGGCGGCGCTTGGAAATGTCGATTAGACTACCTAAGGGGAAAATCGAACAGCACGGTAGTTACCGCAGCGCATCAAATAAAGTCCAATCTCATCCGAGCTCATGGACCGCTACGCCCGGCACTACTGTCTTGGCGATCTCGCACAGGTGCTGGTGATGTGTCAGGTAGATTACCTGTCCTGCACTTGCCATCTCCCCAAACAACCTGAAAACCTCCTCGGACCGGACATGGTCGAAGGTCTCCATGATGTCGTCGGCGATGAATGGCACTGAGGGTCGAAACTGTGCGAACTCGTAATACCCGGCAAGCCTGAGCGCCAGGTAGAGCTGAAAACGCGCGCCCTTTGACAGCGCGTCGGCGACCTTGGATTGCCCATCGCGCTGCAACGCGATGAGCACTTCCCCACCCTTAACAGGTTGCGTTGTGAGGCCAGAGTACTGGCCGCGCGTCATGAGGACGAATGCGTTAGATGCGCGCTGCATCATCCCGGAGCGGTGGCGCTCGCGGTAGACGCGCAGAGCATTTCCAGCCGCCATTATTCCCAATTTCAGCTCGATATAGCGGACGGCCTTTTCCTCGATTTCCAGAAGGACGGTGCGCCGTTCGGCATCTATGCGGGCAACAGCGCTGTCGCCGCCAATGGCGTCCAGCTTGTCGGTCGCGCGCATCTGCCGAATGAGCTGGTGCTGTATTGCCTCGTCGGAAGCGCGAAGCCGTTGCTCGGCCTCAGCCTTCTCGATTGCGAGACTGTCGAGATCGACAGCATCCAATATCGAACGCGCCTGCTCGAAGCCTTCCGTCGCGAGCTCGGATGACACCTGCTCCTCAAGCTCGGCCACGGTTGTGCGCAGGCGATCCCTGTCGCGCAGCAGTTCGTCGCGTTGCACGACCTCCGCCAGCGTGGCCACGCCAAAGACGCTCAGGACCTCGTTCTTGCGGCGCTCATGTGCCGAAATCTCGCCATCGAGGATCTCACGCGCATCGTGCAGGCGCCGCAGGTCATTGACGAGGCTTGCCTTGGCCTCGCGTGTGCGCTCCGCGCGCTCCAGGCGCTCGGCAAGCCCAATCGCCAGCTGTTCCGGTCCGTCGTCATCGGCCGCCTCCCCCGCTTCGGCTGCAACGGCGGCAACCTCGACCAGGAAACTGTCCCTGTCGGCCTCCATCTTGTCGATACGCAGTTGCATGGCGTTCCGGTCCTGAAGACATCTGGACAGCTCAGCCAATTGATCCAGCACCCCGCCGAGGCCGGGCGCCGAGATGCCACTCTCGAGCCAGGTACCCTTGAGCGCTTCGGCAATGCCGGCCTGCCATTCATCCTCACGCCGCTCAGCGACTTCAATGGCGCGGCGCCTGGCGGCCAGATCCTCTTGCCTTGCGGCAACGGTCTTGAGCGCCTCGGCGCGCTCGGCGTCCACCTTGAATTGCCTGTCAAGAAACAGCTCTGCCACGGCCATGACCGTTTCCAGGCTGTCACCAGGATCCGAACCGACGCCGACGCTCGCCAGGGCGCCGCTCAGCGCCAGGCGTGTTCGGCCTTCCTCATCAACCGCGCGCTCGGACTTCTTGCGGGAAAGCTCGATCTCCTCCCATCCCGCGAGCGCATCGTTCCGAGCAGCAATGCGATCCTCTATCATCTCGACCAGCTGTTCGGGGGAAGCTTCCTGGCACGGCCCGAGCAAGTCTCTTGCGGCCGCGCGCATTTCCAAGTGCACTGCCTGCAGATCTGAGCCGATGCGTGCAAGTTGGTCGCGCGTATGCGCGATGTTGGCCGCGGTCTCAGCGAGGTTGCGGTTGGCGCTGCGAATCTCAACGAGCTCCCGGGCGTTGGCCAGACGGCCTGCTCCGACACTGTCGTCTCGGGCCAGTGCCGCCGCGAAATCATCCGCGGTTTCGCCAGTCAGGTCACCGCGATGCCGCGCCCAAGCCTCGTCGCGGGCGCGCCGTATGGCGCCGGCCGCATCATCGTCGCTGACATGGACCGAGGCACGAAGGGCATTGAGCCGCGCGGCAAACAGATTGTGATTGCCCTGGTGCTCGGCAAGACGTTCGGCAAGGACGCCCCTGCTCTTCCCCAACTCCGCAGCCAGCGCCTTCCAGGCGCCAAGCTGTCCAGCATTCGGAACGGCGATCCTGGCCAAGCCTTGCGCATCTCCCGACCAGGGATGCAAGCGCGCGATCGCGGCCTGCCATCGAATTGCTGCCGCATCCGTGGCCTCACGCGCCGCCTTGGTCTCCCTCAGGTATCCGCCGGCCCTTGCCGTCGACAAAGCCGAAACCAGCCTTGCCCGGGCAGGCTCGGGCACGGCCCGTTCTTCGCCGACCCGGTCGCGCGCATCCTGGAGCGCATCGGCTGCTGCCGCGGCCTCCTCGTGCGCAACACGCACGCCGGTAACGATCCCCGATCGCTGCTCGAGCATGGTGCGCACAGCGCCAATGGTTGCGGCAGGCAGGAGCAGCTTGGCAGGGTCCGGCTCGGCGGGCCTTCCAAGAGCGGCAAGGCAGGTCGCCACGGCATTGTCGAGGATTTGTAGCTCGGTCCTGCGACTTGGCAGGTCCAGCCCGGCCGAGACGTGACGCACCTTGCGGTCGGCCAGGCCGCGAACCCGTTCGGAAATCGCAAGGACCGCTTCGTCGACATGGACCGAGGCGATTTTCGTCGTCACCCGCTCGAGCTCGTCTTCGCTCGCGGCTAGCCGCGTTCTCAGAGTGGCGTCGGCCTCGATCATGTCGGCGACGCTGCCGGTCCAGCTCCGTGGCGGTGACGCGATCTCAGGCAGCTCGGCCAGCTGGGCTTGCTTGCGCCTGATATCGGCAAGGATCGGGATCGCGCGAAGATACTTCGCGATCGTATCGAGCCTGGCCGACAGCACCGACCGTTCAGCGATGCTGCGGTCGTATTTTTCTGTCGCGTCCAGGCGCTCTGTCTGGAGGGTTTCGAAGGTCGACGCCAAGGTGTCGATCGCCTCCCTCCTGGACTTCAGTTCCGCAAGCCGCTTCTTGAGCAGAGCAAGCTCGGTTCCGTGTGCCTGCTTGCGATAGAGCCTGTCCGCCTCGGCCTCGAGCAGGCTCAATGTATCGCTTGCATGCCCGAGGCCGGCGCTGGCCGTGAACAGCAGCTTGCCGAGGTCACCGCGCGATTCCAGGATTGATTTTCCACCGGCTTCCAGCGTTTCGTCGTCCAGCGAGAACATGGTCTCGTATGCGTCGCGAGACAGGCCGGCGAGATGGGATGATATCGCCATTTCGCTGACTGGTTGGCCAGTCGCGTTCAGCAACGAGTTGGTGCGCTGTTTGGTGCGCGTGAAAATCTGCTCCGCGCCGCCGAGCTCGAGCACACCGCCGATGCGCATGGCGCTGTATTCGTGCACGAAATTGTAGCGGCTGCGTTCCTCGATGCCGAACAGCAGATCGAGATAGCCGGAAAGCGCGGTCGACTTGCCGGCCTCGTTGAGGCCGAAGACGATATGCAGGTCGGGACCGGCTTCCGGTCTCGGCCCGAAGTCGATCGTCCTGTCGGTGAACTTGCCATAACGGATGAGATCAAGTCGCCGGAGCCTCATTGCGACCCGCCGGTCTTGAGGCGCGCGGTGACCAGGTCGGCGCCGCTGGCAAGCACCCTGTCGAGGAACTTTTCCAGCCCCGCCTCGTCCTTGCCGGCGAAATCGCGCCCCTCAGGCGGAAGATCCGCGATCATCTTTTGGACCAAAGCCCTCGCCTCGGCACGGAAGGCTTCCGAGCCGGCATCGGCGCGCATGGACTCTGCGAGCTCGAAAATCGGATCGGCGACGCCCTCGGATGATTCGGCTGCGGGTGGCGAGACGTTCAGCTCGAGCTTCTCCACCCAGGTTTCGCCTACCTGTTCCGCGACCTGCTCGGCTTCTGCGAGCAGCAGATCCCGGTCGCGGATCAGTGCCCACGATAGAGGTGACGCCCCGGTCAGGCCGAGGCGAACCACAGCATGACGGGATCTAACGGAGGCGCGTACATGTTCGAGCGCGGATCGGACACGCTCGACGATCTCGGACCATTCCACCGTTTCGGTCACGTCGACGCTCACCCGCTCGAATTGGGCGATACTGGTAAGCCTTTCCTCGATCTCGATGGTGCGGTCGTCTCGTATCGTCACCAGGGTGACGGATTTCTCGCCGGCCTCGTTGATGTCCCTGCCCTGTGGAATTCCTGGCATCACCACGGTGCTTGCCCCGGGATGGACTTGGCGGACATGGATGTGCCCAAGCGCCCAGTAGTCGAAACCGTGGCCGTGCAGGTCAGCGACATTGCAGGGGGCATAGACGTCGTGGCCCGGCGATCCGGCCAGGCTGGTATGCATGATGCCGACATTGACCGCGCCCTCGCGCGGCGCTGAGTACTTCGGGAGTAGACTGTGCGGCGCCTTGGGGCTGGCAAAGCTCAGGCCATGGAACATAACGTCGAGCCCCCCGGCTGTCTGCAGCACGGTCTGGGGACGGCCGCCGAACATCGTGACCGTGTCCGGGAACACCAGCTGTTTCGATATCCGCGACAGGGCGTCATGATTGCCACGGATCTTGAAAACCCTGATGCCGGCCTGATGAAGCCGTGTCATCTGTGACGCCAGGAAGCGGGCCGTTTTCATCGAAGTCTGATCGCCATCATAGAGATCGCCGCCAATGACCAGGGCATCGACACGTTCCGCAAGGCAGAGGTCAATGATCGAGACAAACGCCTGACGGCTGGCGTCTCCGACGAGTTCGGCAAGGTCGGGGTTTCGCATCGCCAGCGAACGCAGCGGCGAGTCGAGGTGGATGTCGGCGGTGTGGACGAATCGAAATGGCATTGGAAATCTCCGGTTTGAACATACCGGTGTTCGACCGCGGCTCGACAGGGAAAATCTCAAGAAAATCCGGCGGTCGACACCGCCGCCCCCCTTCCGCATGAGTTCGCCGACATCTTTCCGAGGTAAAAGTCTGTTCGCTTATGCGTCGACGGAGAGTGACGCTGCGGGACGGACCCTCCGCAGATAAAAGCGCTGGGAAATAGTGGGGCATGTATTGAGGAAATCCCCAACATTGCAGTGATGCGTGATGAGCTTAAATCCCTCTGCAATGTTTAGCATGCTGACTTAACAACTCTTCCATTTGATGCCGCACTGTGTGCGTTGCTCAATTCGGCCGAACGAGGCAGTGTGTGGATTCGGGGCCTCGTCTCGGCTATGCACACAAGATGGACGACAGATCCTTGTTTATGAAATCCAGCATCGACCACCTCCCGCCACCAAAGCAGCGCGAGTTGAGAAAGACGGTTGAGCTGCTCCTCGAGGAGTTTGAGGATGCCCTCAAGGGAGGGACGACCGACTTCAAAAAGCGCGGGCGCATTCTCAAGATCATACTTTTCGGGTCTTATGCACGTGGTGGCTGGGTCGACGAGCCGCATACCAGAAAGGGCTACCGTTCGGATTTCGACCTGCTTGTGGTGGTGAACAATCGCAAACTGACCGATTTCGCCGGCTATTGGCAGACGGCCGCAGACCGCCTGATGCGCGAAATCAACACGCCAGTCAGCTTCATTGTGCATTCTCGCCGGGAGGTGAACACTGCCCTCAGGGAGGGTCAGTACTTCTTCGTCGACATCCGTCGTGAGGGAATTGTCCTTTACGAGCTCGACGAGGAACCGCTGGCGCATCCGGCACCTACAAAGCCGGCCGATGCATTCCGATTAGCGGCCGAACACCTCGAAGACAGGCTGCCGCACGCCCGAGTATTTGCAAAGACAGCTGGATTTCTTCTCAGCGAATCCAACTTCAAGGAAGCGGCCTTTCTCCTTCACCAATCAATCGAGCAGGCCTACGCGGTGTTGTTATTGGTTTTAACGAACTACAGCCCTGCCTCTCACAACGTTAAATTCCTCCGCAGCCTCGCTGAAGATCAAGCACAGGAACTTGCCGAAGTTTGGCCCCGCGACCAGCAGCGTTTCGTAGCTTGGTTCAACGTCATTAACGAGGCTTATGTGAAAGCGCGCTATTCGAGGCACTTCGAGATCACTCGCGAAGCGCTCCAGTGGCTTGCCGAGCGGGTCTCCGAGTTGATCGATCGTATCGAAATGATCTGCCGATCACGGCTTGAAAAGTTGAGGAGCGAGGCAAATACGGCTGATCAGCGAGCGGGCTAACTTCGCCATCGCACCAATTCCAGTGTGATGTCCGGAATTTTCTGTCGTCGTCCGAATTTAGTGTCGCTGCCGCACGACCTGCCGCGAAGCATGGTCTCGATTCGGGGAAGACGAATGTTGCCGTCGCCGCTGGTGGCGGGGGCGCAGTTCTGGACAGGTGGCAAAGCGCGCGAAGGGAGGTGTTTCGCCCGTAGGTGGCGTTTGCCTCGTAGGCGTCGGCTCCCCTCAACGTTGTGTTCGGCGCCGATCCTCACGCAATCCTCCCGCGTCGGCTGCCCGATCTCGAAACGAATGCCGATACGGCTTTCGATCTGATTCATAGCGTGGATATCACGGCTCGTGCCGCTAACCGTTGAGTGTTGCTGGCGAGCAGTAAAGCGAAGCCGCATCGCTCCTGAAGATGCAGCAGCTCCCGCAAAACAGTGGGTGTGAAGTTCTGATATTCGTCCACGAGCAACGGACGCGTCGGGCCGCATCGGGCGCCCAAAAAATTTCATGCAATCCTTGGCAAGGTCATATGTGTGCTTGCTGTTCTTTTGGACGCCGTAGGCGTCGTGCAGCATCAGGAACATCGGCCTGATAGCCTTGGTATGCTGCGCAACTTCTCAATAGGCAGCTCCGCTTTGGGCGGCTATCCAGTTAAGCGCTACAGCCTTTCCGAGTCCGCCCTTGCCGACCGCAAGCACCTCGCCTTCCCGTTGGCACGGAAGGATTCTAGCATCCGTTGAGTGCCATTCCCGACTCGTCGCCTAAGCCCTGCGCGGTCAGGCAGTTCCAGTGTCTTTGATCTTCACGCATCTCTTCCTCTGTCTTGCGGTTTTCCTCGATTGCCGCATTGGAATCGTCGGCGCCGGGGCCAGGCGACTGCTGCGCCTTCCTCAATGCAGCCGCTCCCAGTATTGTAAGAATGCCTTTCATCACCTCAACGGTCGGATCAGACACCGAACCGGAACCATCCGCGGCATCGGGAGTACGGGTTACGACCGTTTTCCGCTCGGCGAGGACCTCTGTTGCCCGGCCCCTTGCCCAACTCCCCTCAAGTTTTCCATTCGGTCTCACCTGGTAGATAACGGGCGCGTCGCTTCCCCAGTCGACGGTAAGGATATCACCCTTCAGCAAGCCTTCGCCCTTGTAGCTATTGCCAACTGACCATTCGAACCGAAAGCGGTTCTCGCCGACCTTCGTGACCTTGCAGGCACCCGCATATCGCGAGCCGTCGGGATTGGTCCCCTGGACTGAATAGGTCCCTTCGAGCTGCGATGTCGCGGCAGTCTGTCCCGCTGTCCGGGCGGATGCTTCAGCATCTGCCGCTGCCGCAGGCGCGAGGTTGAGGAAACTCGCCAACACGATCCCTGCACACCATAGGATGTTACGGCCTATCGAAGCCGTTCCATGGATCAATGTGTGGTCAGTCATATGGACCCCCTTGCTTGCTTTTGCGACGGCGCGGGGCTGGACCTGGAATTGGCGATCCGTACCGCGTCGGACCAGCTGTCTCCTTCGAAAAGAACCAGAATACAGCTCCAATCTCAGGAAGTCATTTTAGCCGAAGGGAGTAGTGTGTTCGGTTCAGGGGAATCCCTGACGATTGGAACTATCAAGCATGACCTCCCAACGACGAAGGTGCAGCGCACAACTTTGTACGGCTGATCTTTCACGGCGTCGACGACCTCAAGATGGCAGCGAAAGCACTCGGCGCGGCCACAACTGAAATGCATCAGAGTAAGAAAGAGCGATTCCATACGCATTCTGTAAATCGGCGTGCGAAATTGGACTCCACCAAAGGTCCTGAACCGCGCCGGGTTTGCCGGAGGCTCCGAACCTTGAGAAAGTGGAGCCATGACAAGCAAGATGACGAACAGGTTTTCTCCGGAGGTCCGCGCCCGAGCGGCGGATGGTTTTGGATCACGAGAGCGAGCATCGGTCGCGCTGGGCGGCGGTTTGTTCGATCGGGGCCAAGGTCGGCTGCACGGCGCAGTCGCTCAATGAGTGGGTCAAGAAGGCGGAGGTGGACGGTGGCGTGCGCGCCGGCTTGGCGATCCTTCGAGGCGGAGGAGTTCGCTACCCTGGAATGGGTCGACCGGTTCAACAATCGCCGGCTGCTGGAACCCGTCGGCAACATCCCGCCGGCCGAAGGCGAGGAACGCTACTATGCCGTCCCGGAAGAGCCGGCCATGGCAGCATGACTCAAACGAAATAGCCTCCGGCAAACCAGGCGCGGTTCACTGGCCGCGTGCCGGCGCCCTCTCAGCGGTGCGCTGCTACCTTCCTAAGTAGGTGTTCTAGCCCAGTTTCGGCTGTGCTACTGTTCCCGCGCAACATGTGCTGGGGCGTACAGTGCAAATCCTGTCCTCGTTGGGAACCATCAGCAGTCTAGCGGCTGCACTGCTCTTGATCGGCTGCGTGGAGAGCGAGCCACTCAATCAGATGCCCGCCAACTTCAAACCCGAAAAGCCGCTGGATGACATCTACTATACGGGAGAGAACGAGAAGGTGCAGGTCTTCACCGTCCATCATGATAAGCAAGGACTCTACCAGATTGCGTTTCCCGCTCCCGACAAAGACCCTGCAGAGGCGCATTTTGGAGCCCTTGGAATATTCGGCTGTTTGCAATGTGGTGTGAAGGGAGAGGAAATAAACGCTGTGGCTCTTATGCCCAAGGATGGGGATACCATATTCGGCTATCTCCAGTTCACAAAGGGGCACTGGGTTCTGAACGTCCCGACCATCTCGGAGGACAATTTGTCCGTTGTCCAGAGCCTCGCCAGGAAACACGATCTTGCAATAACGAAAGACGCTCTGGGGATATACAAGATTGCAGGGGATCTGACGTTCGAGAACCTGACGGGCTTCTTCAGAGACCCCGCGTACTGGGTCAGCACCAAGCCCTCGCAGACCATGGTTCTAAATCGGTTCGGGTGTGAAATGGCCAAAGCGGCGCTCAAGCGGGCCAAGACCGTTGCAGATGAAGAATGCACAGCGGAATTCCTGTGCTCTTATGATACCGAATCAATTCAGGATGCCGCCGAGAATTTGGCCAAAGCCTGCGATGGCATCGAGCGTAACGGTCTTTCCGGCGGACAGACAGTCAAAGAGATGGAGCGATTGCAGAACAGATTGGCGAGCGAGATCTACGATTTCGAGAACAATTCCGAACGAGAATTTTGGTAATTCGAAGTCTCGTTTCCAATCTCTATTTGTGTCAAGCGAATTAGAGACGCGACATCGACAGCAAGTTAGAAATGCGACAGTGACGCACCGGTGCGCGCCTGAGCGAAAAGCTCACGCACCCCTGCCTCGGCCACAGTACACGACGTCAAGGGCGAGGAAGGTTTGAAGTGATTGAATAGGGGATTCTTCGCCAAAAGGATCCTCCCATGTCAAGCAACGGTTCACGCCGCCTCGTCGAGACCCCAAAAAGTCATTTCGTGCTGCGCGATTCGCGACTGGAAACGCTGGCGGTTCTGATCCTGGCGCTGGTTCAGGGCCGCACGGTCAATCTGGGGAGCATGAAAAAGTTGGGGGTCATCAGGCGGCCGGCTTGAGTGCATTTTTTTTCAGATTTCTGCCGCGTCTCGCGCCAGCGCTTGAAGTTGTTGTGGAGATTGCCGTCGAAGACGCGGGTTCGCAGTTGCATCAGGAGATGGACGCCGCGCGGCGTCCATTGCATCTGCTGCTTCTTGGCGAAACGCTTGGCGATCACCTGGTTGAACGTTGACTCGACGAAAGCCGTCGAAACGACCTCGCCATAGCGGTGCCGTTCGGCATAGTTCGGAATGAGATCGGCCTTATTGTCAATGTAGCGGCTGAATTCCAACAGGTTTAGCGCAGCTTGCGCACCTCAACGCCGCCGGAGCCTGGGGCGCGCGCATCGCTGAACAATTCGGCGAAGAGGTTCCGCTCGATGCCCGCGGCCCGCAGATGGAGGTGACCGAACCGCTGCCGCATCGGATCCTGCCAGTGGTCGGCATCTGGACCCACGACAAGGATCACGGCGCCTATCTCCGTCAAGTCGAGCGGGGCAATATCGTGTTCGGCGGCGCGGCCAAAAGGGTGCAGGTGGACCTGGAGCCGGGCCATGCGACGGCCGATCCCACGCGCCTTCCGCTGCAACTGCGCGCGGTCGCGCGGCTGGTGCCGGCAATCGCGCGGGTCGCGGTCATCCGCACCTGGTCCGGATGCGAGGGTTAACCCGAAACAATGGAAGGCGGAATGCGAGCTTTCGAATTGTGGGGAAGGAAGTACGCCGTCGTGTGAGGCGACAGGACCGCCGTTCTTGGTAATCGGCGCAGTGTCGGAACGGAACATGAGCCGCTATCCTGGTGTGCTCCGCCAATCCCATGCTTGTCCGCTGTCCCGGGACTGAGGACAAAGCTTAAAGACCGGTTGCGCTGCTGTACCGCCCGCTCAACCCGCTTCACAGGCGGGATCGTTGACAGGGGGGCTGCGCAGTGCTTAGTGTCCTCTGTCCGAGGACAGAGGACGGCGCTGATGATGAAGAGCCAGGATGTTGTCGTCCTTTTCAAGCTAGCGAGCTTGGAGGACGACGCAAAGGATATCGGTCATGAATCTCCACCGGCCGGGCTAGCCGCGGGCGAGGACCCCTATTCCGTGCGCGCTCTCGAAGCAGCACTCGGAATCAGCAAGACCGAGATCAGCGCTTCGCTCAAGCGCAGCATCGTGTCGGGCCTCGCGATCAAGGACAGGAAGACAGGTCGGACCAAACCGAGCCGGCGCCATCTGCGCGAGTTCATCGTCCACGGTCTGAAATTCGTCTTTCCGGCGAAACCCGGCGCCATGCAGCGTGGGTTGCCGACGGCGTTCGCCGCCCCCGTGCTGCGTGAATCCCTGCACAGCGCCGGCAATCTCATCTGCGTCTGGCCGTACGCGCACGCAAAAGACATGGGTCAATCGGTCGATCCGCTCTTCAAAAGCGTGCCGGAGGCCTGCGAGAAAGATAAGCGGCTCTATGCCTATCTCGCCCTCATCGACGCGATCCGCATCGGTAATCAGCGCGAAAGCAAGCACGCCGCCGACCTGCTCGCACAGAGGCTGGAATGACAGTCCAGGGTCAGTTGAAAGCAATGCTGAAGACCGTCGCCGAGGCGCTCGGCGAGGAGTTGCGCGCGCGTCTGGTCTTCGTCGGCGGCTGCACGACCGCGCTCTACATCACCGACCCCATCGTTCTCGAAGGGGTGAGAGCGACCGACGATGTCGACCTGATCGTCGATCTCGCTGGCTTTGCAGAATGGGTCGAGCTGACGGAGCACTTGCGCGCACGCGGCTTCACCGAAGCGGTTGATGACACCGTCATCTGCCGCATGAAGCTTGGCGAGTTCAAGGTAGACTTCATGCCGGACGACAAGGCGATCCTGGGCTTCAGCAATCGCTGGTACGCAAAAGGGATCGAGACGGCCGTGCCAGAAGAGCTGGAGAAGGCGCTGAAGATCCGGCGCCTTACTCCGGAGCTGTTTGTCGCGACCAAGTTGGAGGCTTACCGCGGACGAGGCGAAGGCGACCTCATCGGCAGCCGAGACGCCGAGGACATTCTCCTTCTGGTCGACGGGCGGGAAGAGCTCGTCGAGGAGATCGCGAAAGCAGAGCCGGAGATCCGGGTCTACATCGCCAAACAGATTGCGGCGCTACTCAACGATCCGAACTTCGACCATTTCCTTGAGGGAAACATTCGCGGACCGGCGGGCCGTGTCGACATCGTTTACCAGCGGCTGGTCGCGATCAGCACCCTCAAAGCGCGCTGACATGACCTTGCAAATCCAGTGGCATTGCCGCCAAGGAACGCGGACGGCCGACAACCGAGACCATACAGGCATAGGCATCTGCGGCGACGCCGTCCTGGCCATCGTTCTCGATGGATCGATGTCGGGTTCGGCCAGCGGCGATTTTGCGCGCGAGATTGCACGTCGTATGGTCGACTGGTTCGTAGCCGGGACTGAAGAGGTGACCGCCAACACCGCGATCGCCCAGCTTCGCATGAGCCACGCGACGCTCGCGACAGACTTTCGCACCGATTAGAATGTTTGATCCCAGGTTTTGATGGTTCATCATTGTCGTCCGAATCAAAGGATGCGCTATGGGCCAGGTTCTGCATGGGAGCGCCACAACGACAGAGGCGATCCGTCGAGCGATACAGCATAGTCAAGCGAGCCTGAGGACGCTTTCGAAGCGCTACGGCATCAATCCTAAGACGGTCGCTAAGTGGAAGAAGCGGAGTTCGACCGCCGATCTACCCACCGGCCCCAGGGAGCCGAGATCGACGGTTCTGTCTGTCGAGGAAGAAGCCGTTATTGTCGCCTTTCGCCGGCACACGCTGCTGCCGCTCGATGATCGCCTCTACGCATTGCAGCCGACAATCCCGCATCTGACACGCTCTTCATTGCACCGCTGTCTGCAGCGCCACGGCATCGGCCGATTGCAGGATGTCGAAGGCGACAGGCCGGCGAAGAAGACGTTCAAGGCCTATCCGATCGGCTTCTTCCACATTGATATCGCGGAGGTCCGAACCGAGCAGGGCAAGCTACACATGTTTGTCGCCATCGACCGGACCTCGAAATTTGCCTTCGTCGAACTGCACGAGAAGGCTCCGACAGCCATTTCCAAAGAGTTTCTGCTACGCCTGATTGCCGCCGTCCCTTACAAGATCCATACCGTGCTCACCGACAACGGCATACAGTTCACCACGCCAGGAGCTGGCGGTTCGGCCGTTCCACTGATCAAGGAAGCGATCGCCAACGGTGAGATATTCCGGGCTCATGCCTTCGAATACACCTGTGCCAAGAACGATATCGAACATCGGACCACAAAGCCAAAGCATCCTTGGACCAACGGCCAGGTCGAGCGCATGAACCGCACCATCAAGGACGCAACGGTCAAGCGCTTCCACTACGACGATCACGACCAACTGCGTCGGCACCTTGCCGACTTCGTCACAGCCTATAACTTCGGTCGCAGGCTCAAGACCCTCAAAGGTCTCACCCCCTACGAGTTCATCTGCAAGGCATGGGCTTCCCAGCCCGAGCGCTTCACTCTCAACCCGATCCAGCAAATGCCGGGACTTCTCTATTCGGCGTGTTGAAGTCAAGCGCTTTCGAGCTCCCTCATCCAAGGGGTTTTGGTGCCTTCGCGGGGCCTCGCTTCTCTTCGGGATCGGCGCTTTGGCCCTCCCAGGATGGGATCAGTTGGAATGAAGGGAGCAATCTAAACAGCGTTCTCACCATGTTGCCATGGCCGACACGAGTCCCGGCACGCTCTTCCTCATCCTCCGTCCCGCGAAGGACATCTATCCACCCCAAGGCGGATTCCGTTATTGGTCGTTGCGTTCTGTTCTTCGATGAATCAGCTACATCACCGCTGGCGTATCTTCTCGAGCCCAGCGGAACTCGCTGCCGTCAATCCATATCCTGTGCATGATGACCGCCAATCTGCGTGCAAGAGCGACTGTAGCCCTTTGTCGACCACGGCGTTTGGCAACATTCATCGCCCACGCTTTCAACCACGACCACTTCTTCACGACGGTCAACAAGACTTGCGCGGCTTCATAAAGCAGCGTCCGCATCATAGCGTCGCCGCACAGTGAGACACGTCCGACGCGATGGTCTTCCCCTGATTGATGCAGCCGCGGCGTCAAACCGAGAGAAGGACCCACAGCCTTCGAATTTCTGAAGCGTGCCGGAATGTCGATCGTGGCTTTGAAAGCCAGCGCAACAACGGGACCCACCCCGGGCACGGTCATCAATCGTCTGCAAACAGGGTCACCCTTCACAATCGAATATTTTCCCTGCGAGATGCCATCGACAAGCTCACGGATACGCTCGCCGAACTTGATTACACTCACAATGCCAACCTTAAGCCCGAAGTTGCGCAGCAGCCCCCGGATATCATTCTCGATTGCCACAGCCTTTTCCTGCAACAGTTTGCGCGCAGTCAGCAAAGCCCGGCGCTTTTGACTGGTGAGCGTCTTCACATGCACGGGTCGGAACAAGTTGACCCGCATCATCTGGGCAATGCCACGGGCGTCGTTGCGATCGCTCTTGTTTACCTGCGCCTTCAGGTAGGCCTTCGTGTGCCGGGTCTCGATGCAAACCACCGGTAGCCCGGCTTCCGCCATCCCGCTGAACAGCCACTGTGACAGCGGCCCGGCTTCAAGACCGATGCGAGTCGCTGGCATCGCAGGATCATTGAGCAACCTCACCAAATCGTCGGGATAGCTCGGGATCTTGGTCTCACGGCAAATCTTGCCGGCGTCGTTCACGATACAAACCGAGGTCTCTTTGACCGAGACGTCCAGGCCAACATAATATGACATGCTGCGCTTCTCCATCTGATGCTTGTGGCTGCTCCAAAACAGACCACGTTTACCATCAGCTCGAAGCGCAGCACCTCAACGGGGAAACGAGGGGCTCGGACAGCCGAATACCCCATCTAAACATGTAGCGTTAGGCTTCCTCGATCGCGGCCGACCAGCTCGGCTGAGCGCATGGGCTTGGTGCCTGCCGGCCGGCCAACTGACGCCGACATGGCGTGTTGTCACCGCCACGGTTGCGACAAGCTGGTTGCCGCGGTCTCGGCAGCCACCACATTGGTCCAACATCATGCCGAAGTGGGGGCTACGGTCGGTCTTGCCGGCGGCCTGCTTGTCTTCATGCTCTGCCTGCGCTGTCATCCTCTCGGCTCGCCGGTCTTGCGCACCGCACCGATCGGTTTTGCGCGAGCGTGGTTGCGGCTCATCCAGCTTCCACTGATACTGTTGGCTGCATTCTTCTTCGTGCCCGCCAGTGCCGCGCTGGCGGCCGAGCCATCATCATGGGCGATACCGGCTGCAAGCGGAGTGTGGCTGCTGATCCTCAACGGCACCTATGCGGTGTTCGCGGCGTATTTCCTGAACACGCCGCTGGTCGCATCCATCAGCTTCCTGGCAGCGATCGCCTACACGAGCTACGAATCCCTGGAATACGGCCGCACCGTTATCATCGGTTTTGCCGCATTGGTGCTGTGGCTAGGGTACTGGGCACGGCAGAGATACAATCATGGATGAGATGACCAACAAGACACACGCCGACCAGGCCCTCCTGGCCCTGTCGGACCTCAGCGTCGGCTATGGCGGACGGCTGGTAATCACCGATATCGACCTCACGTTGCGGCGTGGGGACATTCTTGGGCTTCTCGGCGCCAACGGTTCCGGCAAATCGACCCTGATCAAAACCATGACCGGCCAGATCCGCCCTCGATCGGGAACCGTCACCATCGACGACATCGCGCTGGCGCATGCGCCGGAGCGCGCCAAGGCTCGCTTCGGGCTCGCCATCGATGCCCCGGACCTGCCGCCGTTCCTGTCCGGGCGGCAATATCTCGAACTCGTCGCCTCGATCCGTTCCTGGAGCGCTACCGGCTGGCCTGGTAGCGATCTCGTCTCGCGGCTCGCACTCGACCCGTGGCTCGATCGGCCGATCGGAGAATTCGCTCGGCACCCGTGCGAAGATCTCGATCGCGGCAGCATTACTCGGCTCGCCGCCGCTCATCATTTAGGGGAGGCAGCGTGACGTTTGCTCTGTCAGCGCACCCAACGGCTCGTTACGAGTTAAGGGCGAGCCGCTTGGCTAGCTCTTCAGAGCGCGGCGGCTCCGATGCTTGCCAAGCTCCATGTCAGGCGAAATGAGAAATTGACCCCTCCTATTGCCTCACCGATCAATGTTACCGAGGGCTGCGGTGGCGACAGTGCTCGCATTAGCTGCCGCAGTGGCGGCGGCGGGTACTGGACGTGGTGGCCGAGATCGTCAGTATGGCCGTGGAGGGCGATCGTACTGAATTGGAGGTGGGTCATGTCAGGCGACTTCGGACCGTCAGAGTGCGACGGCCTCACACATGACTTCACGCGCAAGTAGCGCGTCGCCGTTGTCGAACCTCGACGCCAAGCTGCGCCGGCGCGTGCGCGAAGAAATCCGCGATCTCCAGCAGGAGCTGAAGCTGACCGTGGCCTACGCCACCCACGACCAGGAGGAAGCGCTGGCCGTCTCCGACCGCATCATCGTCATGAATGCAGGCAAGATCGCGCAGGACGGCACGCCGCGCCAGCTCTACAACCAGCCGGACAACCGCTTCATCGCCGACTTCATGGGCGACGCCAACCTCATACCGGTGACGTGGCCGACGGACGGCGAGCATGTCGAGTCCAGGCGGGACCGGCGCGGCTGAAAGTTCGCCGCCGCGGCGGACAGCCTTGCCGGCACCGTGCTGAAATCGTCCTATCTCGGAAACCATATGGAATACCGCGTCGGCCTCGTTGATCCCGCCATGGAACTGTTTGTGTCATCGCCCGATACGACGAGGCTGATCGCCGACGGCAGCGCGGTTTCCGTAGTCGTCGAGCCTGCCGACGCGGTGCTGATCGGCGGCGGCTGAGCATTCTCCCGATCGCCGGACCGCGATGCGTTTGCAGAGGCCGCCGCATCGATGCTTGACACGGCTAATGTTTCATTGAAGTATGACAATGCGCAGGGCAAATGAGCCCATGCAGCGCGAAAATTGCGTGACATATTGATGGCAAGAACGCCCACAGTGCCGACTGTTGGGCGTCTTTTTGCGTCGAGGGGGTCATGGCAAGAACGCAGTACCATATTGGCGTCCTGTTCTCGCAAAGCGGGCCTTACGGCGTGGTTTCGCGTTCCATGTTCAACGGCGCGATGCTCGCCTTCGATGAGATAAGGGCGTCTCCCGACTTTCCTTTCGACCTGGTGCCGATCGTGGCCGATCCGGCAGGTTCCTTCGGCCAGTACGCCGTTTCGAGCCAAGAGCTTCTCGGCCGGAACGGCGTGCGCCATGTCGTCGGCTGCTACACCTCGTCCAGCCGCAAGGACGTTATCCCCCTCTTCGAGAAATATGACGCGCTGCTCTGGTATCCCTCGCATTACGAGGGGTTCGAGAGTTCGTCCAACGTCGTCTACACGGGTGCGGCGCCCAACCAGCACATCATTCCGCTGATCGAGTTCCTGCTTACCCATATGGGCCGGCGGGCATACTGCATCGGCTCCAACTATATCTGGGCCTGGGAGAACAACCGCATCCTGCGCGAGGGGCTGTCGGTAGCCGGCGGAACCGTCCTCGCCGAACGCTACCACGCGGTGGGCGACACAGATTTCTCCAAGACCATCGCCTCGATCCTCGACGCCAGGCCGGATTTCATCTTCAACACGCTGATCGGCACCAGCGCCTACCGCTTCTTCCAGGATTTCCGCGCCGCGTGCATCGAGCGCGGCATCGACCAGCCCGCCGAAATGCCTGCCGTCGGCTGCAGCCTTTCCGAACCCGAACTGGGCGAGATCGGCGACCGCGCGATGGATGGGCACATCAGCTCGAGCGTGTACTTTTCTTCCATAGACACCCCCGCCAACCGCCGTTTCATCGGCGCCTACCGTCGACGCTGGCAGGATGCCGCGCCATCGGCGGATGCCGAGGCTTCCTATGTCGCGGTGAAGATGCTCGCAGCCGCTATCGCCGCGGCCGGGTCGGACGACGTCCAAGCCGTGCGGCTCACGCTTCCCACGCTTTCGATAGACGCTCCTCAGGGAACGGTCAGCGTGGACGGCCCCACCAATCACGCCTTTCTGACGCCACGCATCGGCCGATCCAAAGCCTCGGGCCAGTTCGAAATCCTTTGGCAGGCAAACCGTCCCGTCCAGCCCGATCCGTATCTCGTTCAGACCACCCCACGCTACGCGGTCCGCAACAGCGTTCCGAAGCTGAGGTCAATCAAATGAGCGAGCCGCGGATCATCCAAAATTTCATCGGCTATCGCGCCACGATCGCCACGGAGCAGCCCGCGGCCGTGGAACAGCTCCTGGATATGCTGGCGAAGCTTGGCATCTCTTCCGCCGCCGCCGAGATCAATGACTGCAAGATCCAGATCGATCCCAGCGACAAGGACGTGCTGTTCATCGATTCCGATCTCAACGTCACCGTCGAGACGGGAGCATCGGAGCCCAGCCGCTGCCTGCCCGTCATCGGCATCATCGGCGTCGAGGCGCCAAGCCGGCTGCGGTGGCTCATGCAACTTGGCGCGACGGCCACCCTGCGCAAGCCGGTCCATCGGGCGACCGTCTATTCGGCGCTGTTCGTCGGCATCAATGAGTTCCGCCGCCGGCGCTATCTCGCCGATCGTGTCGAGGAATACGAGCGGCGCCGGCTCCTGCGCAGGAGCTTGGTCAGGGCGGTGTTGATCGTCATGCAACGCACCGGCAGCGACCACGCTGCCGCCTACGATCATCTACGTCGTGAAAGCATGCGCTCGCGGCAAAGCATCGAGGAGTTCTGTGCATCGTTCGTCCAGGCCCATGGTCCCGACTTGGATGAAGCCGAGCCGCCCATCGGGACAGGCTTACCCTACGCAAAAAAACTGTAACCGGAGGAGAAATCGATATGACTGCAAAGTGGTTACGGGCCGGGACGCTGGCATGCGCCTTTGCCCTCTCGGGAGCGGCCTACGCCGCGGACCCGATCAAGATCGGCGTTCTCGAGGATCAGTCGGGCGACTTCGCCGCGGCGACCATCGGCAAGGTCCACGCCATCCAACTCGCGACCGACGAGATCAACAAGGCGGGTGGCATTGCCGGGCGCCAGATCGAGCTGGTCATCTACGACACCCAGTCGGACAACAACAGATACCAGGAGTTCATGCGCCGCGTACTGCAGCGCGACAAGGTCGATGTCGTCTTCGCGGGCTTCTCCTCGGCTTCGCGCGAAGCCTACCGCCCGATCGTCGACCAGCTTGACGGGTTGGCCTTCTACAACAACCAGTACGAAGGCGGCGTGTGCGACTCGCACATGATCGTGACCGGCGCCGTGCCGGAACAGCAGTTCTCGACCCTCATCCCCTGGATGATGGAGAAGTACGGCAAGCGCGTCTACACGATCGCGGCCGACTACAATTTCGGCCAGATCTCTGCCGAATGGGTCCGCAACATCGTCAAGGAGAATGGTGGCGAGATGGTCGGCGAGGAGTTCATCCCGCTCGGCGTCTCGCAGTTCTCGCAGACCATCCAGAACATCCAGAACGCGAAGCCTTCCTTCGTCGTGACGCTGCTAGTCGGCGCCGCGCAGGCGTCCTACTACGAACAGGCGTCATCGGCCAATCTCGGTCTGCCCATGGCGTCATCGGTCAACGTCGGCCAGGGTTACGAGCACAAGCGCTTCACCCCGCCGAGCCTCGCCAACATGTATGTGACGACGAACTACATCGAGGAAGTCGACACGCCGGCCAGCAAGGCTTTCCTGGAGAAGTTCCATGCGAAGTTCCCCAACGAGCCATACGTGAACCAGGAAGCCGCGAACTCCTACATCGCCATGAATCTCTACAAGGAGATGGTGGAGCGCGCGAACGGTTCGACCAAGCGTGACGATCTGCGCAAGGTCATCGCCCAGGGCGACGTCTGTTTCGATGGCCCGTCCGGCAAGGTCTGCCTCGACCCGAAGAGCCAGCACATGTCGCACACCATCTTTCTCGCCCATGTCAACAAGGACCACTCGATCGACTTCCCGAAAGTCTGGGAAGACATCAAGCCATACTGGCTGGGCGAAGCCGGCTGCGACCTGACGAAGTCGGACCCGATGGAACAGTACGCGCCATCCAATCCTCCGCCCAAGCAGTAGACCCGACTTGCCGGGCGGGCGCATCGTCGTGCCCGCCCGGCGGCATGCCCGCCTGTTGGACCGGAGCCGCCCATGCAGTTCATGACAGCACTCGTATCGTCGGCCTACCAGTTCGGTGACGCCTTCGCTTTCCTCGTCTTGTCGGCCTGCGGGCTCGCTGTCATCTTCGGCATGATGGGCGTCATCAATCTCGCCCATGGCGAATTCATCATGTGCGGCGCCTATGTGACCGTCTTCGCGGTTCGCTGGGGCATACCGCTGCCCCTTGCGATCATCTGCGGCAGCCTGTTCGCGGGACTGGTCGGCATCGTCATAGAACGGCTCATCGTGCGCAGGCTTTACGCCAGACCGCTCGATTCCATCCTCGCCACATGGGGCGTGAGCCTGATCGCTTCGCAGGGTACGCTCATCCTGTTCGGTCCGACCATGCGCGGCGTCGGCACGCCGCTCGGCAGCTTCACGGTGGGGAACCTGTCCTTCTCCTACTACCGGCTGGTTCTTATCGCGACCGCCCTGGCGGTATTGCTGCTCCTCTATTTCATATTCAACAAGACCCGCTTCGGCGTGCTTGCGCGGGCGACCATCCAGGCGCCGCACATGGCCAGCGCGCTCGGCGTCGACACGAACCGCGTCTACGCCCTGACCTTCGGCATCGGCGCGGCGTTGGCCGGCCTGACCGGAGGCATCTATGCCCCCACCATGACGATGGTGCCGACGATGGGGACGACGTTCATCATGGAGGCCTTCGTGACGGTCGTGGTGGGCGGAGCCGACATCTTCATCGGAACCGCTCCGGCCGCGGCGCTGCTCGCGGTCGTGAAGGCCTCATTGACGTCCTGGCAAGGCCAATTGGCCGGGCAGATCGGCCTTCTGCTGGCGGTCATCCTGGTCATCCGCCTGCTGCCCAAGGGCATCACCGGCTTGATCCTCAAGGACCGAGCGTAGGCAAGATGATGCTGTCACGGATTTTCAAACGCTTCGAGGGGCCGCAGACCATGGGCCGCGGGCCTGTGTTCTGGAGCCTGTTCGGGCTGGTTCTCGTCGCCGCCCTCGTCTATCCGCTGTTCGCCGACGGCTATGATGTCGGCAACAACATCTACTTCCTGAACTGGACGTTCATGGCGCTCGGCCTCAGCGTCATCTGGGGATATGGCGGCTCGCTGTCCTTCGGCCAGACCGCGTTCTTCGGCATCGCCGGCTACAGCTACGGCATCCTAACGATCAACTTCGGCACCGCCTCCGGTCTCGGCCTTGTTTCTGTCCTGCTCGCCGTCGCGATCGCGGCGCTGTTCGCGGCAATCCTGGGCTACTTCCTGTTCTTTGGTCGCATCAGCGGCATCTTCCTCGGCATCGTGACCTTGTCGGTCACGCTCGCCCTCGAGCGCTTCATGGCGCAGACCGCCGGTCCGGAATGGAAAGTCGGATCGGCGCGGCTCAACGGCTTCAACGGCATGAGCGGCATGCCGCCGCTCACCCTGCCCTGGTTCGGCGGCGAACTGGTGCTCTTTCCCGACATCGGCCTCTACTACGTGGTTCTAGGCCTGGTCGTCGCCGTCTATCTCGGCCTGCGCGTGCTGGTCAATTCCAAGTTCGGCAACGTGCTGGTCGCCATCCGGGAAAATCCCGGACGCGCCGAAATGCTGGGCTACGACGTGCGCAGATACCAGCTTGCGGCCTTCATCCTCGGCGCTGCCCTCGCCGGGCTGAGCGGCGTGCTCTATACCAGTTGGGGCCAATACATCACGCCCTCCTCCATGGGCATCACCTCGGCGGCGCTGCCAATCATCTGGGTGGCGGTTGGCGGCCGGTCGGATCTCACGGCGACGCTCATCGGCACGCTCGTCGTCCTATCCGCCTTCCAGGCGTTGACGATCTACGGCAGCCAGTACGCGCTGGTGGTGATGGGCCTGTTGCTGGTCTGCACGGTCCTGCTGGCCCCCAAGGGCCTTGTCGCGAATGCAGGGCTGCTCCTGGCCTCCTTGTTTTCGCGCAAGGGCGGGAGCAAGTGACGATGGCGCTGCTCAGGACGGAAAAACTCAACAAACGCTTCGGCGGCCTTCATGTCGCCGCCGACGTCAGCTTCTCGCTGGAGGCCGGCAAGATCCACTGCCTGATCGGGCCGAACGGCGCCGGCAAGAGCACCTTCTTCAAACTCCTTCTGGGAGAGCACCAGCCCTCGAGCGGGACGATCCTGTTCGACGGCGAGGACATCACGCACCTCAAGCCGTTCCAGCGCATCAACCGGGGCATGAGCGTGAAATTCCAGGTGCCGGGCATTTTCGGCGCGCTGAGCGCCCGCCAGAACCTCGAAATCGCCCTGCAGCACCGTGTCGGGCCAGCGACGCTCGACGAGGAAGTTGAGCGGCTGCTCGATTTCCTGCAATTGCGGCCGGTGGCGCTTCAGCTGGCGGGCAACCTCAGCCATGGCTTCAAACAGTGGCTGGAGATCGGCATGGCCATCAGCCTCAAACCCAAGCTGCTGCTTCTGGACGAGCCAACCGCGGGGATGTCCCCCGAGGAAACCTTCATGACAGGCGAGATCGTCAAGCAGCTCAACGCCGAGGGCATGACGGTGCTTGCCGTCGAGCACGACATGGCGTTCGTTCGCCAAGTCGCCCAGCGGGTCTCCGTCCTTCATTTCGGGCGGCTGTTCGCCGAAGGCACGATCGACGAGATCGTCGCCGACGATCGGGTCGCGGCCATCTATCTGGGACAGAACCATGACTGAGGCCCTGCTCCAGATCAAAGGCCTTCGCGCCGGCTATGGCGGCAAGCCGGTCCTGCAGGGCATCGACCTCGAGGTCGCCAAGGGCGAGATCGTGGCCGTCATAGGCCGCAACGGCGTCGGCAAATCGACCCTGATGAAGACCCTGATCGGGCTGGTCGACAGCATGGCGGGGACAATCCGGCTGGATTCGACCGAGCTGACGGGACTGACGCCATTCCGCAGGGCGCGGCTCGGGATAGGCTACGTCCCGCAAGGGCGAGACGTTTTCCCCCGCATGTCGGTTCGGGAAAACCTCCAGGTCGGGGAATCCATGAAGGGGCGCGTCGCGCCCGACATCTACGAGCACATCTACCAGCTCTTCCCCATCCTGAAGGAAAGATCGAAACAGCAAGCCGGGACCATGTCCGGCGGCCAGCAGCAGCAGCTCGCCATCGGACGCGTCCTCGTCGGATCGCCGCGACTTCTCCTGCTCGACGAGCCGTCCGAAGGCATCCAGCCGTCGATCGTGCAGGACATCGGCCGCATCATCAAGCAACTCAACAGGGACAGCGGCATGACGATCATGTTCGTCGAGCAGAACCTCGACATGATCAAGGCCTTGGCCCAGCGCTGCTACGTGATCGACAAGGGCAGGATCGTCGCGCATGTGACGCCGCACGAACTCGAAGACCGCGACACCATCAGGAAATACCTGGCCGTCTAGGCCGGATCATAAGGAGAGAGACAAATGTCCTGGCTTGAAAACTCGATCATGGCTAGACGGGGCGTCGCCAAGGGAAAGGTCAAGACCGTCCACAACATGACGGAGGCCGACCAGGGGAAGTACCACTATGTCTACGGACCCTATGTGGAGCCGGTGCTGCGGGTCGATCCCGGCGCCGAGGTGTCGGTGGAGACACATGACGCGTTCGAGGGCGTCATCAGGAAGGAAACGGACGTACCCAGCAAGCTTCTGAATTTCCCCTATCTCAATCCACAGAACGGACCGATCTTCGTCAACGGCGCGGAAAAGGGTGACTGCCTGGCCGTTTACATCAAGGAGGTCCGCCCCCGCGGGGAACAGCCATGCGGCACCACCTGCCTGATTACCGAATTCGGGGGGCTGGTGGGCACCGGCGATACGGCCGTGCTCAACGCACCCCTTCCCGAGCGGGTCAAGAAGCTGCATGTCGATGCCAAGAAGGGCGTGGTCTGGAACGACAAGATCACGATCCCCTACGAGCCCTTCATCGGCACGATCGGCACCTCCCCGGAGATCGAGGCGATCTCCTCCCTGCAACCGGACTATTACGGCGGGAACATGGATCTGCCGGATGTCGCACCCGGCGCCGTCATCTACCTGCCGGTCAATGCGGCCGGCGGCCTGCTCTATCTCGGCGACTGCCACGCCAACCAGGGTGACGGCGAGCTTTGCGGCGTCGCCATCGAGCACCCGACCGTGACGACCGTGCAGATCGACCTTATCAAGGGCTGGAACTTCAAATGGGCCCGGCTCGAGAACGAGAAGTCGATCATGACGATCGGTTCCGGGCGTCCGATGGAGGACGCCGTCCGCATCGCCTATCGCGAACTGGTCCGCTGGATGGCCGCCGAATACGGCTTCACCGAGCTCGACGCCTATATGCTTCTGACACAGGTCGGCCGGGTCAGGCTGGGCAACATGGTGGACCCGAAATACACGCTGGGTGCCTCCATCCTGAAGCACTACCTGGCGTGACGATCTTTTCGAAGCCGGATCTTCGGTGCTGAACTAGCGCGGCCGGTTCATCGCCAATGTCGGTCATGTCCTGCGCACCGAAGGCAACAGAGTGCTGTCGGCGTTCAGTCTGCGACCATCATTGCAAAGGATCCGAGAGCACGCCCTCGACAACAATTATATCGTTGATCGACGCGTCTTTCCGAAGGGCAATCGCCTTCCGGTATTCCGGGGATTCGTAGCAGGCGAGCGCGGTGTCGTAGTCCGGTAACTCGATGATGATGTTACGGTCCCGCCCCTGGCCTTCCACAACCTTCGAACGCCCTGCCCTTACAAGATATCTGCCGCCATACTTGCCGAACAGCTCGAGGATGCAATCCAGTAGGCTTTCTGTTTCATCTGACTCTCCTCCGGCGACGACCGTTTCCTAGCGTAGACAACTCCGCGGTCACGCGCGCCGCCGCGTGCGCCGTTGTCCAGAACCCGCTGGCAGGCAAGGCTGCCGAAGACCTGTTGGAGCTTGTCTCCTATGGCGCCGAACCCGGAGAACTGCTCGTGCGCGAGGCGGCGATGCTTCTTTCGAAACCCGTCGTCTCCTATGGCAAGGCCGCTATTGTCGGTCCTGGCGGAGACATCGAACATGCCGCAGCGACGCTGCGCAACGCGCTTCGGTCGTCGCGCCCTCCACTTCCTTGCTTTCATCCACCTCGCCGCAGCAATGCTATGGATGCGCTGAATGTCGATTCAGCCTAGTTCTGGCAAGCGCCGCGCTGCGGCGTGCCGCGCGTTTGGCGCGGCGAAGACAGCCTGGCGTATTTGCGCAACCTCTATGAGGAGCGCTTCCCTGTTCCCCGTTCGATGAACCGGCCACGCCCGGGCTTGCCCACGAACGACCCGCCATCTGCGACGACCTCGCCGCGGCTGATCGTCATTTGCGGATATCCACGCACCGATATGCCGTCGTAGGAGCTGTAATCGATGTCGGAATGGAGCGTCTCGGCCGAGAACGTGAATTCCTTGTTCGGATCGAACACCACCACATCCGCGTCGTAGCCGGGCAGGAGCTGACCCTTTTTGGGGAGGCCGAAGATTTTCGCAGGGTTGGTGCAGCACACCTCGACCCACCTGTTGAGGCTGAGCCTGCCTGCGTTCACGCCGAAATGATGAATCAGCGCCAGACGGGCCTCGATACCCGATATCCCATGGGCGGGTTGGCCCGGGGGCCGCTTGCGCGGACCATGGTCGGTGGACACGATGTCGAGAGTGCCGTCCGCGAGAGCCTGCCAAAGCGCATCTTGATGGCGCTTCTCCCGTATCGGCGGGCTGGTCTGGATGGAGAAACCGTTGGCCAGGGTTCGCTCATAGTCGTCGCTGGTGTAAACCAGATAGGCCACGCAGACCTCGCCATACACGCTCTGACCACGTGCTTTGGCGTGCCTGATCTCGCGCACGCCTTCCTCGCAGGTCTGGTGATAGAGGATCAGGCGGGCGCCGGTGTAGGCCGCGAAGGCTATCACGCGATGGACGGCCTCGCCTTCGGTCGCGGAAGGAAGTGTCGACAGATACCACTCCGTGCCGGTCTTGCCTTCCTTCGCCAGACGGGCCTTCAGCATCCTGATGATGTCGTCGTTTTCGGCGTGGACCACCGCGAGGCCGTCGCGTTCGGCGATGACTTCCATCGCGCTGAAGATGGTGGTGTCGTTCAGCCGATAGCCGTCATAGGCCATGAACATCTTGATGGAGGTGACCCCGCGATCGAAGATGTCGTGCAATTCTCCAATTCGCGACGGGTCGGTGTCGCGTATCGTGAGGTTGAACGCATAGTCGATCACCGCCTCGCCTTCGGCCTCCTTTTGCCGGACATCCAATTCCTTGACGAGATTGACGCCGGCATAGGGCGACGCGAAATCGACGAATGTCGTCACGCCGCCGATCGCAGCGGCCCTGCTGCCGACCCCGAACGAATCCGCACCCGGCGTATAGAGCGGGGCGTAGCGCGGGTCAGTCAGATGCACATGCGCATCGATGGCTCCGGGAAGCACATAACGACCCCGCGCGTCGATTT
The DNA here is from genome assembly GCF_020165355.1 of Mesorhizobium sp. BR1-1-6. Classification (NCBI taxonomy): domain Bacteria; kingdom Pseudomonadati; phylum Pseudomonadota; class Alphaproteobacteria; order Hyphomicrobiales; family Phyllobacteriaceae; genus Mesorhizobium; species Mesorhizobium sp. BR1-1-6. Next base: position 256,779 of record NZ_JAIUHZ010000003.1, read on the forward strand.
CCCTCTGCCCGACCAACCCCTGCCCAATGGCAGCGATCTGTTCGCCGTTTATAGCCACATCGGCAAGAAACGTATCATTGGCGGTGATCACCGTGCCGTTTTTGATAGCCAGATCGTAGCTCATGGAGTTTCCACCTTCAGCTTGGTGAGAATTCAGAGGGGCGCACCGCGTGATGCGACGCCGATAGGGGCAAGGTCCCTGCCCTCCCAGAGATTTCGGGAGGGCGTGAACCGTCTTCCAGTCGACGGCGAGCCGGCGCTGTCTAGGCCGCCACGACTGCGTAATCCTTGGCGAAGATGAACTCCGACGGGTGCTTCTCGAAGCCCTTCACCTTCTTGTCCATCACGGTCTGCTGGTCGCGCCAGTAAGGCTGGATGATCGGGCTTTCGTCCTGCAGGATCAGCTCGATCTTCTCCATCACCTTGGAGCGCTCCTTCGGATCGAGGATGCCCTCGGCCTGGGTCAGCAGCTTGTCGAATTCGGCGTTGGAGAAATGCGACTCGTTCCATGCCACGTTCGAGCGGTAGGCCAACCCCAGCGTCATGATGCCGAGCGGCCGATGGCTCCATCCCGTGATGGAGAACGGAACCTTGGTCCATATGTCCCAATATTGGGCATTCGGCAGGGTCTTGATGTTGATCTTCACGCCGATGTCCTTGAACTGCTCGACCAGCGTCTGAGCCATGGCGACCTCATAGGCCGGTTCGGAGCGCGTGATCATGTCGTGCTCGAACCCATCCGGGAATCCGGCGTCGGCCAGAAGCTTCTTCGCTTTCTCGACGTCTCGATCGATCTTGGGCAACGGAGCATACTCCGGATGCGACGGGGCGACGTGGTGATCCTCCCCTTCCGCTCCACCGCCGAGCAGGGCCAATTGAATGATCTTGTTGCGATCCACGGCGAGCCTCATCGCCTGGCGCACGCGCTTGTCGGCGAACGGACCTTCCGGGTGCATGCGCGCGACCGTCGTCTGGGCCGACGGGACGCTGTAGACGGCAACATGCGGGAAACTCTTCATCGAGTTGATTTCGACGCGATCCGCAGTCGACAGGCCATCGACCTGTTTCGAGGCCATGGCGGCGATGCCGGCCCCGGCGCCGTCACCAAGATCGACGAAGGCGAACGTGTCGAGGTACGGGCCTCCGCCCCAATAGTCCGTCCTGGCCTTGAACTTGGCGTTCTTTCCGATGTTGTACTCGATGAGTTCGAACGGCCCGGTTCCGTTCGTGCCGACGCCGAACGCACCATTGTTGTTGGGATCGATGATCGGCATCGCGTAGTGGAAGAAATGTTCCGCCACCGCCACCTGGGGCGACTTGCAATTCAGCCTGACGGTATGATCGTCGACCTTCTCGATGGCATTGTCGGACCACAGGCGGCTCGACATCTTTGCGTTGCCCTTGTCGTCCTTCTCGCCCGTATCGTACTGTTCGACGAGGTAACCCGTCATCAGGCCCAGCATCGAAGAGCCGACCTTGGGATCGCAGACACGCTTGAGGTTCCATACGACGTCGTCGGCGGTGAAGTCCCTGCCGTCGTGCCATTTCACGCCCTTGCGAACATGCAGCGTCCAGGTTTTCAGGTCGTCGCTGACATCCCATTTCTCCAGAAGGTAAGGACGGGTGATGTTATCGCGATCGGTGAAGGTCAGAAATTCGCAAACCTGGCGGATGACGTTGGACTTCTCGTAGAAGTCGACGGTGTGGGGATCCTTGATCTCCTGGCAACGCATGCCGATCCGCAGATTTCCACCTTTCGGCATATCCTCGGCGCGAGCCTGGGACATAGGCTCGGGCAGCCCCGCCATGGCATAGGCGGCCGTCGCCGAAAGCCCAAGCAGCGTTGCCTTCCTGAGAAAGTCGCGGCGGCCGATCCGGCCGTCCTTCATCTGGTCGAGAAGCGTAGGAATATAGGGATGCGATGCTTTTTCCACGGTATTACCTCCCAGTTGCCGCAGGTCTAGATCATGCGATAACCCTTTTGGCGCGCCACGATTTTCATAATCAGGCCCGCAGTCTCTTGCCATCGGGGTCGAAAGGCGGCCGGTCGAGCAACACGGCCTTGTGCGGGTGGCCGAGGATCGCGACCGTGACCGCTTCTCCGGACTTGACGGAGCCCGCCTTCACGTAGCCAAGCGCCAGCGACATGCCGACATGGTAGCCATAGGCGCCGGACGTGACTTGGCCGACCGGCGTGCCGTCCGGCAGGAAGATCGGCTCGCCGCCCGTCGCATCGGCATCCTCCGCCTCGATCGAGATCATGATCAACTCGTCGCGCGCCGGCTTGGAGGCCAGCGCAGCATAGGCGCCCCGATTGAGGAAGTCGCCCTTGTCCATCTTGACCAGCCGGTCGAGCCTGACCTCCTGCGGCCAGTATTCGGGCGAATATTCGCGACCCCAACTGCCGTAGCCTTTCTCGACCCTGAGTGACATCAGCGCGCGCGAGCCGACCGGCCCGCCGCCTTCCTGCCGCGCGGCGTCGAGCAACGCGCTGTAAAGGGCAGTCTGGTCCTTCTCTTCGCAGTAGAGTTCCCAGCCGAGGTCTCCGGTGAAGGAGACGCGCAATGCGATGACATCGACGCGTGCAACGGTGATGCGGCGCGATGCCATGAAGGGGAAGGATTCGGTCGTCAGATCGTCATTGGCAAGTCGCTGCAGCACCGCGCGCGACTTCGGTCCGGCAACATTAAAGCCGCACATCGCCTCGGTCAGCGAGCGGAACGTGGTGTCTGGAGGCAACGGCACCATCTTGAAGAAGCGCTGATGGTAGCGTTCGGCCATGCCGGAGCCGAAAATGCGATATTCGTCTTCGCCGAGCTTGGTCACCGTGAAGTCGCCGGCAATGCCGCCGCGCTTGCCGATCAGCGGCGTCAGGCAGGATTTGCCGACCTTGGCAGGGATCTTGTTGGCGAAGAGTGCGTTCAGCCAAGCCTCGGCACCCGGCCCCTTCACCTCGTATTTGGCGAAGTTGGAAACATCGATAACGCCGACGTGGTCGCGCAGCATGCGCGCCTCGCGGCCGACGGGATGCCACCAGTTCTGCCTGGTGAACCCTATCGTCTCTTCTCGAGGCTCGCCGTCGGTCGAGAACCACAGCGGATGCTCCCAGCCGAAATTCAGGCCGAAGACTGCGCCCTTATCCTTCTGCATGGCATAGGCCGGTCGCGTCCGCACCGGCCGCCCTGCCGCGCGCTCCTCATTCGGGAAATGGATCTTGAAACGGTGGCTGTACTGATCCTGCACCCGCGCCTTGACGAAGGCCTTGCTTGCCCAGTGGCCGAACCGGGCGAGATCCCAGCCGAACATGTCGAGCGTCGGCTCGCCCTCGATCATCCACTCTGCGGCGAGTTTGCCGAGTCCGCCGGATTGCGAGAAGCCAGGGATGAGGCCGTTGCAGCAGAAATAGTTCCTCAACTCCGGCACGGGACCGAACAGCGCCGCGCTGTCCGGCGACCAGATCATCGGCCCGTTGATGACCTTCTTGATGCCCGCGGCGCCAACCGCCGGCACGCGGGCGATGGCGCGCATCATGTTTTCCTCGATGCGCTCCAGATCGTCGGGGAAGAGCTCATGGCCGAAATCCAGCGGCGTGCCGTCCTCCGCCCAGAATTTCATCGCCCGCTCATAGGCGCCGATCAGCAGGCCAAGGCCCTCCTGGCGGAGGTAGTATTCGCCGTCGCGGTCGGCGACCGAAGGCAGGCGCCTGCCCATATTGGCGATTTCCGGGATGGTCTCGGTCACGAAATACTGGTGCTCGGTGGGGATCAGCGGAAGTTCCAGCCCGGCCATGGCGGCGACCTCGCGTCCCCACAGGCCGGCGGCGTTGACCACCCATTGCGCGTGCACGTCGCCTTTGGTGGTGCGCACGATCCAGCTGCCGTCCGGCTGCTGCTCCGTTCCTGTCACAGGGGTAAAGCGGTGGATCTCTGCGCCGCGCTGGCGCGCGCCGGCGGCATAGGCCATCGTGACGCCCGAAGGATCGACGTTGCCGCCCTCGGGTTCGTACATGATGCAGCGTATGCCATCGAAATCCACCAGCGGGTGCAGCCGCTCAGCCTCGGCCCGGTCGACCTCGTAGAAATTCATCTTGTAGCGGCGGGCCTTGGCCTCCTGCAGCCTGAGCTGATGTTCCCGCGCCTCGGTCTGGGCAAGGTAGAGCGATCCCGGCTGGAAGACGCCGCAGCCCTGCCCCGTCTCCTTCTCCAGCTCCTTGTAGAGCGCCATCGTGTAATGCTGCAGACGGCTGATGTTGGTGGAGTCGTGCAGGCCGTGGATGTTGGCCGCGGCGTGCCAAGTCGAGCCCGAGGTCAGTTCATCGCGCTCGAATAGCACGACATCGGTCCAGCCATGTTTCGCGAGATGATAAAGGATGGAGCATCCGATCAGACCGCCGCCGATCACAACAGCCTGGGCATGGGTCCGCATTTCACGTGTTCCTTTTGGCTCTAGGTCCGAGGGCAGGCAGATTTGCAATTGGCATGATGGTGACTGAGGGCTGGGCTCGGCTTACGTTCGCCGGCATGACCTCACTTTTTCGACTATCGGCAGTGTAGAAAGCCCGACAAATGGCTGTAAAGCCTGCAATTGGGCGCCAATCCCGGTTTCGGCTATGATTTTGGCCAAAAAAAACGAGGTCATAGCCACATTAATCTTCGTTTGTGGACAGGGGGGCCCGGTGTAGCTTCTAGTGGGGAAATGAGCAGCTGTATCAACGGCGCCACGAATGGGAGCCACCGCTATGGACATGCATCCGCGGCATGGGGACAGGCCGGTTTTCCGGCAAGCCTTTTCGCCGACCACGCATTGTCACCACGGGCCTTGGAGTTGCGCGTCCGCCAGCGAATTCGGTTCCTTGCCGACCGAACGGCAGCGCCGGGACGCCCATCCAACCAGCGCATTGTGACAACTCGGAGGTCAATATCTTGGATAAGGCTCCACACGCGTATATCCCGACACTCGTCGATCAGCTCAACGACTGCGCGATCAGCCGCAGGGACTTCCTGCGCAAGTCGACGCTGCTCGGTCTTTCGGCCGGAGCGGCCTATGCCATGGCCGGTCTCGTCGACCCGTCGACGCAGGCCCGCGCGCAGGATTTGCCGAAAGGCGGAAACCTGCGCATCGGCATGCGCTGCATGGAGATCAAGGACCCGCATCTGGCCGACTTCGCCGAGAAGTCGAACATCATTCGCCAGGTCTGCGAATATCTGACCTTCACCGACCGCAACAACATCACCCGTCCCTATCTGCTCGAAAAGTGGGACGTCAGCGACGACCTGAAGACTTGGACGCTGCACATCCGCAAGGACGTGAAATGGCGCGACGGCAGAGCGCTGAACACCGACGACGTGGTCTGGAACCTGAAGCGGGTCAGCGATCCGGCTGTCGGGTCCTCCGTGCTCGGCCTGTTCACCGGCTACCTGGTCGAGGAATACGACACCGGCGAAAAGGACGACAAGGGCAATCCCAAGAAGTCGAGCCGGCTGTGGTCCGACAAGGCGATCGAGAAGGTCGACGACAGCACGGTGCGGCTCAACCTGTTCTCGCCGCAGATCGCGGTCGCCGAACACCTGTTCCACTATCCTATGTTCATTCTCGACCCGAAGGACAACGGCGCCTTCGGTCCGAGCGCTAATGGCACCGGAGCGTTCGAGATCGTCGAATACACGGTCGGCAAGGGCGCGAAATACAAGGCGCGAGCTGATTATTGGGGCGGCGCGCCGCATCTCGACACGTTCGAGTTCGTCGACCTCGGCGACAATCCGGGCGCCGGCATCGCGGCAATGGCCTCCAAGCAGGTTGACGGACTGTCGGAAGCCGACGCGGTCCAGATCAATTCTATGAAGGCTTTCCCCCACGTCGCGATCCATAAGGTCGAAACCACGCAGACCATCGTGATGCGCATGCATCCCGACGTCGAGCAATTCAAGGACAAGCGCGTGCGCCAGGCCATGCGCTACGCGATCGATCGCGACAAGATCATCCAGACGGTCCTGCTCGGCGCCGGCACGCCGGCGGAAGACCACCACGTGGCGCCGTCGCATCCCGAGTATGCCGCGCTGCCGAAATGGCCGCGCGACATCGAGAAGGCAAAGAAGTTGATGGCCGACGCCGGCCAGGGCGATGGCTTCGAGATCGACGTCGTGACAAGGCCCGATCCGATCTGGGAACTGAACACGACACAGGCGATGGCCGAGCAGTTGAAGGACATCGGCATCAAAGCCAACATCAAGTCGCTGCCGAGCGCCCAGTATTGGGAAGTGTGGACCAGCGCGCCGTTCAGCCTGACGGCATGGGGGCATCGCCCGCTCGCCATCATGACGCTCGGCCTAGCCTACCGCACCAATGGAGCGTGGAACGAGTCGCATTTCTCCAATGCCGAGTTCGACAAGCTGCTCACCCAGGCCGAAGGCATCCTCGACCCGAAGGAGCGTTCCAAGGTGATGGAGAAGATCGAGCTGATCATGCAGGACGAAGGGCCGATCGTGCAGCCATTCTGGCGCATCTTCTCGACCGTGATGGACAAGAAGGTGCAGGGTTTCGAACTCCATCCTTCGCAGTATATTTTCGCCAAGGACTACGCGGTCGTCGCCGCCTGACCAATTTGCCCGGCCGCCTTCGAGGCGACCGGGCATTCAACCCCGATTGCATCAGGAGCGGACATTCCGGCCGATGGCGAGATTCGTTGCGAGACGACTGGCGATGATGCTGCTCACCATGGTGGCGGCTTCGTTTCTTGTTTTTGCCGTCTGTGAATTCACGCCGGGCAGCGTCGCGCGCAAATCCCTCGGGCCTTTCGCGACCCAGGAACAGGTCGATTTCCTCACCAGGAAGCTGAAGGCGGATGATCCGCTGCTGGTGCGTTACGGCCGCTGGGCGGGCATACTGCTCGGCGTCATTCCGGACCCGCTTCAGGACCCCAGCACCGGGCTCAATTTCACGGACCCGCGAGGCGCCCAGTACTTCGGCAATTTCGGCTATTCGACGCTCAACAAGCTGCCCGTCAACGATGTGATCTGGGACCGGCTCGGCAATACGGCGATCCTGGCCGGACTGGCCTTCCTGTTGATCGTGCCCTTGTCGATTGTCTTCGGCATCCTGTCGGGCCTCAAGGAAGGCGGCGTACTCGACCGGGCATTGTCGATCATATGCATCACCTTCACCTCGATCCCCGAATTCGCTTCCGGCGTTTTCCTGGTTACCCTGTTCGTCATCCTGTGGCCGGTGCTGCCGGGCACCAGTCCGCTGGATTCCGACGGCGGCTGGTCCATTCCATCGCAACTCGTGCTGCCGGTCGCGGTGCTCGTCATCTACGACTTCGGCTATGTCGCGCGCATGATCCGAGTCTCGATGATCGGCGTGATGGAAAAACCTTTCATCCGCACCGCGGTGCTGAAGGGCATGAGCACGCGCCAAGTGGTGATGCGCCACGCCCTACGCAACGCCATGATCGCGCCTTTCACGGTGCTTCTGCTGCAGATCAACTTCCTCATCAGCGGCGTGGTGGTGACGGAACTCGTCTTCGCCTATCCCGGCTTCGGTCGGCTGCTGCTCGACGCCAGCCTGTTCGGCGACATCGCGACCATCGAAGCCGCCACGCTGATCACCGTCGCCATCGCGGTCACGACGCAGTTCCTCGGTGACCTCGGTTACATGCTGCTTGACCCACGCATAAGGTTGAAATGAACGCAGTGGCCGAACAGAGAGCGATGGACGGGACGGCTGCCAAGCCGACGGGCAGGACGCGCCTGAAATGGGCGCGGATGCTGCGCTCGCCGACCGCGATGATCGGATTATTCCTGGTGGGCTTCTGGGTACTAGCAGCGATCCTCGCGCCGGTCCTGCCGCTCTACTCGCCGACCGAACAGGACGTGATGGCGCTCGCCGACCCGACGCCTTCGGCCGCGCATTGGCTTGGCGTCGATATCCTCGGCCGCGATGAGCTGTCGCGGCTGATCTTCGGCGCCCGCACCGTGCTGGTGGTGGCGCCGCTCTCCGTCGCCATCGCCATGATAGTCGGCATCACGCTGGGAATGATCGCTGGTTATTACGGGGGCTGGATCGATGCCCTCATCAGTCGGCTGTCCGACATCATCCTCGCCTTCCCGGTGCTGGTCCTCTACGTCATACTGATCGCCAATATCGGCCCGTCCGTCTTCAACATCGTCATCGCCTCGACCGTCGCTTCGGCCCCGGGCATCGGGCGAATAACGCGAGGGCTGGTGCTCGGCCTGAAGGAGCAGGAATACATCGCTGCGGCTAGGCTGCGCGCCGAAAGCACGCTCTACATCATGCTGGTCGAGCTGCTGCCCAACTGCCGCGGCATGCTGATCGTCGATGCCTGCCTGCGCATCGGCTACACGATCATCACCATCGGCATCCTCGGCTTCCTCGGCCTCGGCCTGCCGCCGCCCAACCCCGATTGGGGCGGCATGGTCAAGGAAAGCACGACCGTGCTCAACGTCTGGCCGCTGATGTCGGTGCTGCCGTCGATTGCAATCGTCAGCCTGGTGCTCGGCTTCAACCTCCTGGCCGACGGCCTGCGGGAAGCCTGGAAGCCATGATTCCGACTGCTGACATATTGGCGCCAGCGCCGAAGGGGCAAGCCGCGGACGCCCCGCTGCTCGAGGTCCGGGACCTGCGCATCGAGTTTCGCGCCAAGGCGGAGACCGTCGTTGCCGTGCCAAGCTTGTCGTTCGAGGTCAGACCGGGCGAAAGTTATGGGCTGGTCGGCGAATCCGGCTGCGGCAAGAGCACGACCGCGATGGCCATCATGGGCTATCTCGGCGCCACCGGCCTGATCGCCGGCGGCAGCATCCGCTTCGAAGGCGAGGATCTGGTCGGCGCGCCGGCACACAGACTGCGCTCCATGCGCGGGCGGCGCATCGCCATGGTCTATCAGGATCCGATGAGCGCGCTCAATCCGGTCAAGACCATCGGCGCGCAGCTTGCCGAAGTGCCGATGCTCCATCTCGACGCCAGCCGAACCGACGCGCTCGACATGGCGGCAGCCATGCTGAAGGACGTGCGCCTGCCAGACGCCGGCGACATGCTGAAGCGGTATCCGCATCAGCTTTCCGGCGGCCAGCAGCAGCGGGTCGTGATCGCCATGGCGCTTCTGGGCAGGCCTTCTCTGCTGCTGCTCGACGAGCCGACCACCGGCCTCGACGTCACGGTGGAATCGGCGGTGATCGACCTGATTGGGGAGCTGCGCCAGCGCTACGGCACCAGCCTGCTGTTCATCTCCCACAATCTCGGCCTGATCGCCGAGAGCTGCGACCGCGTCGGCATCATGTATTCCGGCGAACTGGTCGAAGAAGCGCCGACAGGCGAGCTGTTCGGCCAACCGCGGCACCCCTACACGCAAGGGCTGATCGACTGCATTCCCGACATCGACCACGGCAAGCACAGCCGCACGCTGGCTGCCATTCCGGGTCACATCCCGCTGCCCTCGGAGCGGCCGCGCGGCTGCCTGTTCGGGCCGCGCTGCGCCGGTTTCAAGGCCGGCCTGTGCGACCAGCCCGGAATCATCCTCGAACCGGCGGGAGAGCACCATCTGGTGCGCTGCGTGCGCTGGCCTGAACTCGACCTCGGTCGCCGCGACCTGCCGACGCTGGCCGAAGAGAGAACGGCGCCGGAGGCCGCAATAGCCGTATCGGATGTCACCAAGCTCTACCACCTCAGCAACCACAGGACGCTGAAGGCCAACGAGCATGTGTCTTTCGAGGCCGGCAAGGCCGAAATCGTCGCGCTGGTCGGCGAGTCCGGTTGCGGCAAGTCGACCCTTGCGCGCATCGTCACCGGCCTCGACCGCGCCACATCGGGTGAAATCCGCATGGCCGGCGAAAACATCGCAAAGATCGAAGCAGCCTCTCGGCCTAAACAATTGCTGCAATCGATCCAGATGGTGTTCCAAAATCCGGATTCGACGCTGAATCCCTCGCACAGCGCCGGCTTCTCCATCCGCCGATCGTTGAAGAAATTCGGCATTCGCACGGGCAAGGCAGCCATCGACCAGCGCATGCGCGAACTGCTCGAGATGGTGCGGCTTTCGCCGGACTTCGCGGCGCGTAAGCCAAGCCAGTTGTCGGGCGGACAGAAACAGCGCATCGCCATTGCCCGCGCCTTCGCTTCCGACCCGTCGCTGATCGTCGCCGACGAGCCGGTATCGGCGCTGGACGTCTCGGTGCAGGCGGCGGTGGTGACGCTGCTGCTCGACATCCAGCGGACCCGCCACGCGACGATGCTGTTCATCAGCCACGATCTGGCGCTGGTGCGCCATGTCGCCGACAAGGTCGTGGTCATGTACCTCGGCAAGGTGATGGAGAAAGGCACGGTCGATGAAATCTTCGGCGGCGCCACCCATCCCTACACCGAGGCCCTGATTTCGGCGATCCGCAGCACGAAAGCGGAAGGCGCCGGGCGCAGGCGGATCACGCTGACCGGAGACACGCCTAGTCCCGTCAACGTTCCTACCGGCTGCCGCTTTGCCAGCCGGTGCCATCGCAAGGTGGGTCCTATTTGCGACAGCGAGCCGCCGCCGATCCGCACAATGTCCCCCACGCACGAGATCGCCTGCCATATCCCGAAGACGGATCTGGCCGCGCTCACCCTCATGGACGAGGCGCGTGGCCCTAAATGAGGACATGGTCGCTGGCCCGTCTCTGGCGTCAGGCGGAACGATCGCGCGCCATCCTGCCGATCATGGCGCTCATCTGCCTGGCCGGCATCGGCAGCTCCATGCTGACGACGGCCGTGTCACTGGCCTTGAGCGCGCCGGGCATCGCGCCCCCAAACGTGCAATTGGTGCTCACCGCCTACCCGCTCGGGTTCCTCGTCGGTTGCCTCATTGCTCGTCCACTGGTGTCGCGGGTAGGCCACGAGCGCGCCTTTTTCATCATAACCGTGATCGCGGCGATCGGCACATCAGGCTTCGTGTTCACCGATCTGCTGCCGGCATGGTTCTGCTTCCGCCTGCTCGGAGGGCTGGCCATGGCGGCCATGTTCGTCGTGTGCGAAAGCTGGATCAACCTTTATGCTGACCAGCACAATCGCGGCAGGCTGTTTTCCGTCTACATGATGACAACAGCGATCGCCGTGCTGCTCGGCCAGGTGCTTTTGGAGATCGTCGGGGCGCACTCGCCCCATCTGTTCGGGGTCAGCGCGGCCACGGTATTAATGGCAGTGCTTGCACGCTTCGTCTCAAAGCCATGGCCTGCCCTGCCTGCTCCGCAGTATGAACCGTCCGTGCCGGACATCCCGGCGAAGGAAGAGCGTTACGGCGTCATCCAGTTGCTGCGGCTGGCGCCCGTTACGGTGGTCAGCGTCTTCCAGGCCGGCGTCACCAACATGAACGTTTTCGTTCTGACCCCGATCTATGGCGCCAAGATCGGGCTATCCGCCAGCGCGACCGTCGGCCTGGTGACGACCGTCAGCATCGCCGGGATGCTGGCGCAAACGCCAGTCGGATGGCTCTCGGACCGGTTCGACAGGCGTGTGATACTGCTCATCCAGGGCCTGCTTTCGGTGTCGCTCTGCGCATCCATCGCCTGGATCGGAACCAGGCCGCTGCCATTCCTCTTCCTGCTGTTCTTCATCTATGGCGCCACGGCGCTGACCGTATATCCGGTGGCGATAGCCTTCGCCAATTCGCGAATGCACAGCCGTCATATGGTTGCCGCTTCCGGCACGTTGCTGCTGCTCTATTCAATCAGCAATATCCTGACGCCCGGCCTGTCCGCGGCGCTCATGGAGCACACCGCCCCGCAGGCCATGCTGTTGGTGCTCGGCACCGGCGGCATTCTGGTGGCAATCGCGGCTTGCATCAACTTGCGGCAGCGCCCGGTGGGGATTGTGGTCGTGCAGCCCTCGGGAGGCGAGCCGTGACAGCCGCCGCATCCCCCCTGCCCGGCCGCCTGACCGGCAAGGTCATTCTGATCACCGGCGCCGCAAGCGGGATCGGCGCCGCGATCGCACGCCGATGCGTCGAGGAGAACGCTCGCGTCGCCTGCGCGGATCGCGACATGGCGGCAACGCAGGCGCTTGTCGCAAGTCTCGGATCGAACGCCTTGGCGGTCGGCTGCGACGTCACCGATCCGGATTCGGTCAAATCCGCGGTCGCCACTACAGGCCGGGCATTCGGTGGGCTGGACGGTCTGGTCCACAATGCCGCCGCCCCATCGACCGACGGCACGGTCGCCGATCTCGCGCTCGACAAATGGCGGCTGGAGCTGGACGTCAGCCTCACCGGCGCCTTCCTGGTCTCCAAATTCGCAGTGCCCTTGATGGCGGCCGGCGGCGGCGGCTCGATCGTCCTGATCGGCTCGCAATTCGCGCGCGTCGCCGTCGGCAAGGCGGTGGCCTATTGCGCGGCCAAGGCCGGCCTTATGCATCTCGCCAAGGCCATGGCCGTCGACCATGCCGGGCAACACATCCGCGTCAACAGCCTGTCGCCCGGCGCTGTCGCGACCGCGCGCCTGCTGCAACGCTGGCCGGACCTGAAGGCGGCCGACGAGGGTCTCGGGCCGGCGCATCTGCTCGGGCGCATTGCCCAACCTGAAGAGATCGCCGCCGCCTGCGCCTTCCTGCTTTCGTCCGATGCCTCATTCGTCACCGGCACGGACCTTCTCGTGGATGGCGGCTATGCCGTACGCTGAACCCCTTTCCGGTATTGGAGGTTGATCCGATGACCCTGCTCGTCACTGGCGGCACCGGCTTCGTCATGAGCGTCGTCGCCCGCGCCTGGCTCGACCGCGACCCGACCGCGCGGGCTGTGATCCTGGACCGGTCTAATCTCGACGCGGCCGCCGAAAAGCATTTCGCGCCGATGCGCGATAGGCTCACCGTCGTCAGCGCCGATATTCTCGACCCGAAGACATGGTCCGCCGCGCTGGACGGGCAGAACATCTCGGCCATCGTGCACGGTGCGACCATCACCCCGATCTCGCGCGGCAGCGCTTCGGAAGCCAAGCGGCAGCCTGAGGCCGAGGACCCGGCGCGCATCGTCGACGTCAATCTCATGGGCACGGTGCGCATGCTGGACTGGGCCCGCACGCGGCCTGCCCTGAAGCGCTTCGTCTATGTCAGTTCCGGCTCCGTCTACCGGCACAACGGGCCGGACTGGAGCGGCGAGCCGCTGCCAGAGGACGGCTATGTCGCGCCGCTCACGCTCTACGGCATCTCCAAATTCGCCTCCGAAATGGTGGCCAATCGGTACGCCGACCTGTTCGGTCTGTCGGCGATCTCGGTGCGTCTCGCGTCCGTCTATGGGCCGATGGACCGCGCCACGGAGAGCCGGAATTTCCGCCATGTTCCAAACCGCGTCGCGCACATGGCATTGGCCGGCGAGACGATCAGGCCGAACAGCCTTGAATCGGTCGGCGACTACGTCACTTCCACCGATGTCGCCGCTGCCATTCTGGCGCTGATCGACGCGCCGCGCCTCAATTATCGCCACTACAATATCGGTTCCGGCGGCGGCCAGACGATCGGCGACATCATCGGGTGGACGCGCGAGCGGGTTCCAGGTTTGAAGGCCGAGGTCAGCGCCGGCGCCGATGCCAATATCGTCCAGGACACGTCACTGAAAGGCGGCATGTGGGGGGCCTACGATATCGCCCGGATCATGCGCGACACCGGGTGGCGGCCGCGCCCCGGCAAGGAAGCCTTCCACGCCTATATGGATTGGATTTCCGCCAACGAGACGAATTGAGAGGGATTGCCATGGCACCGAACGCTGCTTCACATCCGGCGAACGCCCAGCCGCGCGACTTCGTCGGCTATGGGGCGAACCCACCCTATGTGATCTGGCCGGGTGGCGCGAAGGTCGCGATCAACCTCGTGCTGAACTACGAGGAAGGCTCGGAATACAACTGGCTGGACGACGGCCGCAACGACAATTGGGGCGAGTACAACAACAACGGCACATCACCGCACCGCGACCTCGGCACCGAGACGCATTTCGAATATGGCAGCCGGGTCGGCGTCTGGCGGCTCGCCCGGCTTTTCGACCGCTACAACGTGCCGATCACGGTTTCGGCCTGCGCGGTGGCGCTGGAGAAGAACCGCGCCGTCGCCGAATGGATGAATGCGCGCGGCCACGACCTGCTCGGGCATGGGCTGCGCTGGACCGACTATCCCGGCATGCCGCGCGAGGAAGAGGAAAGGCAGTTGCACGAGGCGATCACGCTCTACCAGAAGGTGCTTGGCCGCCGGCCGCTGGGCTGGAATTGCCGGTCGTTCCCGAGTGTCAACACACGTGACCTGCTGGTGCGAGAGGGCGGCTTTCTCTATCACTCCGACCCCTGCAACGACGAATTGCCCTATTTCGTCGACCATGGCGGCCAGCGCATCCTGGTCGTGCCCTATTCCAAGACGCTCAACGACAGCCGCTTCCTCATCGCGCCGGGCTACAGCAACCCGCGCGACTTCGCCGAGGATTGCCGCTCGGCGATCGACTACATGCTTTGGGAAGCCGACGAGACCGGCGGGCGCATGCTGAACATCTGCGTGCATGCGCGCTGGATGGGTCAGCCGAACCGGGCTGCGGGCCTGCGGGCGGTCATCGAGCATATACAGAAAACGCCTGGCGTTATCTTCATGCGCCGGGCCGACATCGCCCGCTACTGGATTGACAATCAGGACAGTTTTACCCGCAGACAGGGCCACTAGCAGCGGAGATGCGTCATGTTTGAGACGCTCATCACAGGCGCCACGATCATCAATGCCGATGGAGAAGCGCGCCGCAACGTCGCGATCCATGGCGGCAGGATCGCCGCCCTGGTCCAGCCCGGAGAATCCGCCGAGGCGCGCACCCTGATCGACGCCGCCGGCTGTTTCCTGTTGCCTGGGCTGATCGATGCGCATGCGCATCTCAGGGAACCGGGACTGACCCACAAGGAGGACTTTTCATCCGGCACGCATGCGGCCGCACTCGGCGGGGTGACGACCGTGCTCGACATGCCGACAGACGAGCCCTGGACGGCGACGGCGGATCAACTCGCCGACAAGATGGCGCTGACGACCGGAAAACTGAATGTCGATGTGGGTTTCCAGGCCGTGCTTACCAAGGATTTTGGCCTGATCGCCGCCGTGGCCGAAATGGCGCCGGTCTCGTTCGAGCTTTTCACCGCCGACGTCCCAAAGGATTTTCTGTTCCAGACGACGGATGCGGTGCTGCAAGCCCTGAAGGTGATGGTGCCTTTCGGCACGACAATCGGGGTGTCGCCCGGCGACCAATCGCTGCTCGAAGGCAGCATGGCACGTGACCATGACGGCCACATAGCGGCGTTCCTGAAGAGCAGGCCACCGGCGGCGGAGGCCAACGGCATTGCCCGCGCCGTGCTGGCAGCGACCGAGGCCGGCACCCGTATCCATGTGCGGCAGATCAATTCGGCGCTCGGCGTCGAGACGTGGCACCGCCTGCGGGATCTGGCCGATGCCAGCGTCGAGACAACGCCACAAAGCCTGTTTTTCACGGCGCACGACTATGAGACCCAGGGAGCCACGCTGAAGGGCTCGCCACCGTTGCGATCGCCGGAAGATGTCCGACGCCTGCGCGAGGCCGTTGCCTCTGGCATGATCGATGTCATCGGCACAGACCATGCGCCGCACAGCCCACGGGAAAAGGCCGCCGCCTATCCCGCATTCGCCGATATTCCAGGTGGCATGCCAGGTTTGCAGACGCTGCTGCCCGTGATGCTGAAGCTGGCAGACGAAGGCCTGATCGGCATCTCCGATATCGTGCGGATGTGCGCGGCCAACCCCGCCGACCGTTTCGGGCTGGGCAAGCGCAAAGGCCGGCTCGCCGTCGGGTTCGACGCCGATATCCTGCTTCTCGACCCCAAGCGGACTTTCACCGTGCGCAACGCGGACCAGAAATCCAAAGCGAATTATACACCGTTCGACGGCTGGAGCGTGTCGGCAACTTTGCGGCAGGTATTTCTTCGAGGCGTGGAAATCGTCCGCCACGGCATTTTGACCCGGCCGGGGCAAGGCCAGGTGGCGCGGCGGGAAGGCTAAGGCAGCGAGATGGGTATTATGGAAGGCAAGGTAGCAATCGTCACCGGCGGGAGCTCCGGCATCGGCCGGGCCATCGCGCGGCGCTATGCGCAGGAAGGCGCGCGGGTCGTCGTGGCCGATGTGCGCGAAGAGCCTGTCGAAGGCGGAGAGCCGACCGCTCAGGCCATCCAATCGGCAAGCGGCGAGGCGATCTTCCTGTCCGTCGACATTTCGGACAACGGCGCGGTCGAAGACATGACTCAGCAGGCAATCGGCCATTTCGGTCGGCTCGACGTGCTGGTCAACAATGCAGCCATCTACACCTCGACGACTTTGACCCAGACCACGCTAGAACAGTGGGCGAAGGTCATGGCGGTCAACGTCACCGGCTTCTTCTACTGTTCGAAGCACGCGGTATTGCAGATGCTCAGGCAGGAGCCGGTGAACGGCGTGCGCGGCCGCATCGTCAACATATCCTCGCAGCACGGCATGGTGGCTTGCCCCGGCGACTTCCCCTATTCGGTGAGCAAGGGGGCCATCGTCCAGATGACGCGCCAGATCGCTGTCGACCACGCGGAAGACCTGGTCGTCTGCAACGCCGTGGCGCCCGGCAAGATCATCACCGGCAAGCCGGGCGTCGCCAACGATCCCGACGCCCTCGACTATTCGCGCCGCCGCACGCCATGGCCGCGGCTCGGCCAGCCGAACGACGTCGCCGGCGCAGCCCTGTTCCTCGCTAGCGACCTGTCCACTTACATGACCGGCGTCAATCTAGTGGTCGACGGCGGTTGGATGGCGGGTTGACCGGCCATCCAGCCTGCATATTGCGAACCGATAAGTCGTGCTCGATAACGGCTACTTGTTCGGTATCTCGTAGACCTTGCCGTGCCATGGCGCAGCGTCGATCTGGTCCAAGGCCATGACGTAGAGTTCCTTCTCGTCCGGACCGAATGCGAAGTTCGGCATCGACGGGGACGGCACCGACAGCGTGCGAAGAAGCTTGGCGTCCTTATCGACGACGATGATCTTGCCGGGTGCGTCGAGCGAGCGCGGGCTCTGGCCGATATACATCTCGCCGGCGTTGTCCATCTTGATGCCGTCCGGCCAGATATGCGGCTGGTCCGGGAACAGGTCGTCCAGCCGCAGGAAGACGCGCCTGTTGCTCAGGCTATGGTCGGCGGCGACATCGAATTCGATGATGCGGTTGTCTTCCGTTTCGACCAGATAGAGGATCTTGCCGTCGTTCGACATGACCAGGCCGTTGGCGTTGTGCAGGTCGTCCGCGACCTTCGCCACGCTGTCGTCCTTGCCGATGTAGTAGGCCGACGCGTCGATCGCAGCGCCGCCCTTGCCAGAGCCGGTGAAATAGATTCCGCCATCCTTGTCCGGCGCGAAGTCGTTGGGGCCGCTGAACGGCTTGCCGTCCTTGTCCTTGTCGTAGGCATCGAGGGTCTTGCCATCGGCCGAAATGCGGCCGATCGAGTTGCTGTCGTAGCAGGTTACGACGAACTCGCCCTTGGCGGTCGGCAGGACCGCCGAGGGCCCGCAGCCGTCCATTTTCCAGAAGATTTCGTTCTTCTTGCCATCCCACACATCGACGGTGTTGCGCCCGTATTCGACGTAGAACAGCTTGTCCTGGAACCAGATCGGGCCTTCCGCGAACCAGGCGTCGTCGTTGATGACCTTGACGTCGGCGGCTTGCGCAGACGCTGTCAGGGCAAGAGCGATCGCGGTACCGAGCAGATGCAGTTTGGTCATGCCAGTCCACTCCTTCTGTTTGAAGTCGATCAGGGCTCCTGGTCGCCGATCTCAAGTCTCCGGCGCGCCACGTAGTCATCCAGTTCCTCACGGACCGCGGGGTCCAGGACGGGCTCTTCATATTCGGCCAGCGCCTGCTGCCAGAGCTGGGTCGCCCGTTCCAGCGCGTCATGGCCACCGGCTTCCTGCCAGGCGCCGTAGTTCTGCCAGTTCGACAGCATCGGTCGGTAGAAAGCGGTCTCGTAGCGCGCCATGGTGTGCTCGGAGCCGAAGAAATGGCCTCCGGTCGGCACCGACTTGATCGCCTCGAAGCCAAGGTCGTCCTCCTCGAAGGGCATCGGCCGCAGGAACTCCATCATGTTCTGCAGGATCTCGACATCGAGGATCAGCTTCTCGTAGGAGGCCGTCAGCCCGCCCTCGAGCCAGCCGGCGGCGTGATAGATCAGGTTCGCACCGCCGAGCACCGCGCCCCAGGTCGCCATCTCTGTTTCGTAGGTGGCCTGCAGGTCGACGACGTTCGACGCATTCGCATTTGAGGTGCGGTACGGCAGATTGTAGCGGCGGGCCAACTGGCCGGCGACGATGTTGGCTTTGGCATTTTCGGGCGTGCCGAAGGCAGGCGCGCCGGAGCGCATGTCGACGTTCGAGGTGAAGGCGCCGTACATCACCGGCGTGCCGGGATTGATCAGTTGCGTCAGCGTCACGCCGAAAAGCGCTTCGGCATTCTGCTGCGCCAGGGCGGCGGCCAGCGTGACCGGGGTCATCGCGCCCATCAGCGTGAACGGCGTGATTGTCACCGGCTGGCCGTGCTCTGCCATGGCGATCAGCCCCTCCGCCATCGCCTCGTCGAACAGGCGCGGCGAGTTCACGGAGATGATGGTTGTGACGCCCGGCGAAGACCTCATCTCCTCAACCGGAATGCCGCGCGTGATTGCCATCATGTTGATGCTGTCCATGGCGCGGCCACGTCCTATCGCGGAGGCGTGGAAGCCCAAATCGGAAAGCGCCA
This sequence comes from Mesorhizobium sp. BR1-1-6, assembly GCF_020165355.1. Classification (NCBI taxonomy): domain Bacteria; kingdom Pseudomonadati; phylum Pseudomonadota; class Alphaproteobacteria; order Hyphomicrobiales; family Phyllobacteriaceae; genus Mesorhizobium; species Mesorhizobium sp. BR1-1-6. The sequence continues at coordinate 275,542 of NZ_JAIUHZ010000003.1, forward strand.
GGTTTGCGCGGTAGGTGTCGAGATGCCGGGAGTTTGCCGGCAATTCCATCGGCGCCACGACCTGGTTGCCGATGATGTGGATGGCATTGAAGTGGTGCGCGAGGCGGATGAAATTCTCGTAATCCGCGAGATTGCCTTGCCGCCGGCCGTTGATGCGATCGTGCACGTTGGGCGGGCCGGCAACGAGGCCGAACGCCAGCGAATTGCCACCGAACCTGATCCTCTTCTCCGGATTGCGCGATGTGATCGTGAAGCTCGACGGCGCGCTCTTCAGCGCTTCGGTCACGATGCTCTCGTCGATGCGGATCGTGCTTTCCTCTCGGTCGACTATGGCTCCCGCGGCTTCGAAGATGCTCATCACCTTCTCGCCCATCACCCGGATGCCGAGCTCGGAAAGTATCCGCATCGAGGTGCGATGCAGCTTGTCCATCTGCTCCTCGTCCAGCATCCGCATCGGCGCGTAAGGGTTCGTCACGCTCTGCCAGGGCAGTTGCGCGATGCCGCCGCCGCTGCGCCCCGCTGCTCTGGTGCGCCGTCCACCGCTTCGCCTGTCATGCGCCGTCATCGGCCTGTCCTCCTAGTAACCGCGTTTGGGATCGACGACATTGTTCAGCGGCTCGCCACGCCGGTAGCGGGCCAGACTGTCGGCGAACATGCGCACCGACTTCACATCCCAGCCGTCATAGACCGAAGAGCAATGCGGCGTGACGATCACGTTGTCGTAGCCCCATAGCGGGTGCGATTGCGGCAGCGGCTCTGTCGCAAAGACGTCGAGCGCCGCGCCCTTGATCCGTCCGGCATCGAGCATCGCGAGAAGCGCCGCCTCGTCGACGACGAAGCCACGGGACACGTCGATCAGCACGACCGAAGGTTTCATCGCCGCGAAGGCTTCCTTGCCGACAAGGCCGCGGGTGCTGTCGAGCAGGGGCACGGCACACAGGATGAAATCGGCACGGCCCCAAAGTCTTGGCAGATCCGCTATGGCGTGCACTTCATCGATATTCTCAGTCGGCTTCGGATTCGCTCGCACCCCCAGCGTCGTCATGCCGAACGCCTTGGCACGCGCGGCAACCGCCTGCCCCGTCTTGCCGAGACCGAGAAGCAGCAGCGTCTTGCCCTGGATCGGCTCGACCTTGCCGCCGATCCAGTTGCCGGCCGCCTGTTCGCGTGCGAAGCCACGCAGGCCAAGCGAAAACGACAGCATCGCGCCAAAGACGTATTCCGCCATCATGTCGGCGGCGACGCCTGCCGAATTGGTCACCGTCACCCGCGCGGGATCCCACGGCCGCAGGTGATCAGTGCCGGAACCGCCAACACAAACCCAGCGCACTGTCGGGTTCTCGACCACCGCCTTGCGTGGATAGAGTGAGCGCTGGCCAAACCTGATGCTGAAGATCACTTCGGCGCCGGTTTCCGAAATCAGGGCCGGAAGCGCCTCGTAACTTTCGCAGCCATGCACCGTGATGTCGGGATGCGTCTCGGCCAGCACGGCCAGCGGCCCGTCCAGCGAATCGGCACTGACGATGACGGTCGGGCGCGCCGACATCTCAGCCTCGCCTCGGGCCGGGAATGTGATCGGCAAGAGGCCGCAGCACATCCAGCAGGGCCTTGCCCTCCTGCACGGTGGCGTTCTCATGCGGCGCGCGCAGGTTGAGCCAGCGATGATCGCCGGAACGAACGGCGAGAGCCGCCTTCATGCCCTGGATCAGACCAGCATCCTGAACCGCCTTGCGAAACGCCTTGATGGCGATGTTAGCGGCCGTGACGTCTCGCCCCGCGCGCGCATTGTCGTAGAGCGCTCGGATCGCCTTCGCGTTGAGGTTGACCGAGGCTGATATGCAGCCCGCCGCGCCGGCATCCAGCCCCTGGGTGAGCTGGCCTTCGGAGCTTGGAAAAACCGAGATGTTCGGGACCGCGGCGATAATCGCGGCAGTGTTGTCCCAGTTTCCGCCGCTGTCCTTGTAGGCCACGACCGTGTCTGGAAAGGCTGCGTTGAGCCGGGCGGCCAGTGCCGGCGAGACCGGCACGCCGGAGTTCTGCGGGATGTGATAGAGGATCAGCTTCAGCTTCGGGTCGGCAACCCTGTCGATCAGTTCCGAATAGTAGCGCGCCTGTCCATTGTCGCCTGCCGCCGTGTAGAAGAACGAAGGCAGCACCATGACGCCGGCGCAGCCTACGTCCAGCGCATGTCTGCTAAGCTCGACCGTCTCGGGCAGCGCGGTCAGACCGGTTCCTGGCATCATCTTTTCCGCGGGGATACCAGCCTCGGCCAGCCACTCCAGCGCCTCCATGCGCTCGACCGGCGAGAGCGACAGCGCCTCGCCGGTCGTGCCGAAAGGCGAGAGATAATGCGCCCCTTGGGCGAGCACCCATTTCGCATGGCTTATCCACAGATCGCGGGCGATGCCGCCGTCTTTTTCGAAGGGCGTCAGGATCGGTGCAATGACGCCTTGTACGCTGTTCATCAGTGGATCCCCCTGGTCATCGTATCGTCGGCGGCTAGCTTTGCCACCGTGGCAACTGTCCTGATGAAATACGCTGTCGATGCGATGTCGAAGAAGATGTCAAAGCCCCCCTCGCCCCGCACCAGCACAGCCTCGACATGCGCGACCCGCGTCTGCGCGATCGCGTCGGCGGCGAAACGGTCGGGCCGCAAATCCAGAGCGCAAAGCCGCGCCATCACAGGTTCCGTCAGCGGCCCCGAGAGCCGCATCCAGCTCCAGCCCTCCTCCCGCCAGGACCAGTAGCCGCGCGCGCCATCGGCGGCCTGCCAAGCGTCGGTCAATTTTGCGACTGCGTTGCCGACACCATCGTCAACCGCCAGAAAATCCTCGGCCCCCAGACGCAGCAGCCGGATGCCGCCCAGCGTGGCAACGCCATTGACGGCCGGTAGAGCCAGGCCCTGCGCTTCCAGCCAGCCGGCGCTTCCAGGCCCCTTGATGCCGAAACGCGGCCGGGCCGTCAGATCGCTCAATGTCAGCCGGCCCTTCGGCAAGGCGGATTCCGCTGCCGAGCCGTCCGGCGACAAGGGAAATGTGCGCGATCCGGGAACGGTCATCGCTACAGCTCCTGCCGAACGTTCTGCGGATCGAAGAAGGCATGCCCAACAACCGGTGCCTCGACCAGCTCGCCGTCGCGGCATTTCACCGTAATCCTGCTGCCGGGTGCCGCATCGTCGATATGGACATAAGCCAGCGCGATGTGATGGCCGAGCGTCGGCGAGAAACCGACCGAGGTGACCTGCCCCACCGGGTTGCCGCCGCGCAGCACGAGGCAGGATTCGCCCGGCACATTGCGCAATCCTTCAAAGGAAAGGCCGACCAGGCGGCGCGATTCTCCGAGATTGGCGCGCATCTCGATCGATCGCTTGCCGACGAAGAACGGCTTCTTCTTCGAAACCGCCCAGCCGAATCCGAGTTCATCGGGCGTGGTCAGCGCATCCGTGTCCTGGCCGATCAGGATATGTCCCTTCTCCAGCCGCATGATGCGCGAGGCCTCCAGCCCGTACGGGCGCAAACTGTAGGGTTTGCCCGCCGCGACCAGCGCATCCCATAGCGCGACGGCGTAGCTCGACGGGCAATGCAGCTCGAAACTGACTTCTCCGGTGAAGCCGATGCGCATGATGTGCACCGGAACGCCCGCCAGGCGACCCTGACGGCCATGTAGATAGGGAAAGGCGTCGCGCGCAAAATCGATGTCTCCCTCGAGCGCCTGCAACACGTCCCGCGCCTTGGGGCCTGTGACGTTGATGCCGGAAAACCCGGCCGTGACGTTGAGCACGTCGACCTTCAGTCGCCACTGCGCGTTCCAGAACAACATGTCGGCCTGCACCCGAGCGACCGCGCCGGTCGTCGCCGTCACGTAGAACTGGTCCTCCGCGAAGCGATAGGCGACGCCGTCGTCGATGACCGTGCCCATCTCGTTCAGCATCAGGCAGTAGCGGACGCGGCCGACCGGCTGATTGGCATGGGCCATGGTGTACATTCGATCGAGGAAGGCGCCGGCGTCCGGACCACGGATCTCCAGCTTGCCCAGCGTCGAGACGTCGAGCATGCCGACGCCGTCGCGAACGGCCGCGACCTCTTCGTGGATCAGGCGTTCGCTCCGGCTTTCTGGCCCGTAATAATAGGGTCGCCACCAGTTGCCGATCGGCTTCATGCGGGCTTCGAGCGCAAGATGCCGAGCATGCAGCGCGGTGCGGCGCTCCAGCGGCTCATGATGACCTGCGAGCACGCCGAGCTTTTCCGGACCCGTCGGGGGCCGCGCCGTGGTCACGCCGACCTGGCCGACCTTGCGATCGGTGGCCTCGGCAACGATCCGCGCCGTGGCAAGGGCCGAATGCCTGCCCTGGCTCGACCCCATGCCGACGGTGGAAAAGCGCTTCACGAGCTCGAGTTCGCGATAGCCTTCCTTTATCGCGTTCTGCAGATCATTGACCTGCAAATCCTCGTCGAGATCGACGAAGTCGCGCCCTTTCTCGTGGCCAGTCAGCTTCTGCGCCCAGGCCACGGCTTCAGGTTCGAATTCACTTGAGGCATTGGGCAGATCGGAGTGTCCCAGCCCATGAAGCGCCTCGTGCGCTGCGCGACGGCCATCCGCCATGGCCGACGATAGTCCCGTCCTGCCGGCAACGGCGCCAGCCAGGTGGACGGCGCCGTCCGGCAGCGTCAGCGTCATGCGCGCGGTCGCTTCGTCGTAGCCGACCTTGGCGCCCGCATGACATGGCACCTGCCACGCCGGCGCCGAGCCAACGGCCATCACCACGAGGTCGCAGTCCATCCAGCGGCTTCCGACGCGGACCCGTCTGACATGCTTGTTGCCGCGGGTTCCGGCCGCTTCATCGATCTGGGCGCCCGTGATGATTTCCGCGCCCCTGGCCCGAAGCTCGCCAGCGCTGCTGCCCGCGCCCTGTCTCGGATCGACGACGGCCGCGAGTTCGACGCCTGCCTCGATCAAGTCGAACGCGGCATCATAGCCGTCGTCATTGCCTGCCAGCACGACGGCGCGGCGGCCGGGTTTCACCGCATAGTGCCGCATCAGCCTCTGCACGGCGCCGACGGTCATGATCCCAGGCAGGTCGTTGTTGCGGAACACCGCCGGCTGCTCGATGGCACCTGTTGCCAGGATCACCTCGTGAGCCCTGGCGCGGTAGAGCCGGTTGCCTTGGATCAGCGGCAGCCAGTTGTCCTCGTACCAGCCGTTGCAGACGGTGGCGGTCATGACGCGCAGATTGGCCAATCCCGCCGCGGCAGCCCTCAGGCTGGCGAGCACGCCCGGATCGCAGCGGCGATAGGTCAGTGAACCGCCGATTTCCGGGTTCTCGTCGCACAGGACGACGTCGGCGCCGATTTGCGCGGCGGCGATCGCCGCCGCCAGGCCTGCCGGTCCGGCCCCAACGACCAGCAGGTCGCAGTGAAGATCGACCTTGTCGAAGCTTAAATGCGGGGCGCGAGTATCGACGATCCCGAGCCCGGCCTTGCGCCGGATCATCGGCTCCCAGAAGCGAAGCCAGCTATCCTGCGTCGGCCCCATGAAGGTGCGATAGTAGAAGCCAACCGGCATGAACCGCCCGAGCCGATCCATGATGGCGTCGCGGTCATTTCGCAGCGAGCCGTTGACGTTCTGCGCCGTCACCGTCATGCCTTCCCAAATCGGCGTCAGGTCGGCGGGGACATTCGCCTCCGACGGAAGCTGCACTAAAGTGTTCGCTTCCGCGCCGGCCATGGTCATGATGCCGCGCGGTCGATGGTACTTAAATGAGCGGGAAAGCACCCACTGGTCCGAAGCGGCGAGCGCGCTTGCAATGCAATCGCCGGCAAAGCCCTCATAGGACTTGCCCTCGAAGGTAAAGCGCATCGGCTGCGTGCGATCGATGCGCGAGCCATAGGGTGCCGCAAGCCGGGTCATGCCTGATTGCCCTCGCCCGGCGCGTAGGTGCGGATGATCTCGTTGGTGACGACGTCGCGCTCCGCCAGGAAAAAGAAATTGCTCGGCACGTGCCGCCACCACTCGGTCACGACGCCCTTGCGATTGTCCGCGCGAAACAGATGTTTCGCCCAGTCGGCGTCGGCGGTCGCATCGGCATCGAGCGTCTGGCGCACCGGACCGAAAGACCGGAATTCGTCGATGTTGCGCAGGCCGTTCATAGGGCAATCAAGCTGCTTCATGGTCAATGGCTCGCCGCCGTGGCGCCCATTTCATTGAGCAGCCGGAAGGTCTCGAAGCGCTCCAGCGCGAAGGGCTTGAGCAGGTCTGGCGCCCGGCCCTTGGCGATGGTCTCGGCCATGCGTTTTCCGGCCACGGCCGTTGCCTTGAAGCCCCAGGTGCCCCATCCGCAGTCGAGCCAGAGATTGGCAAGCGGGCTGGCGCCCATGATCGGGCTGTAATCCGGCGTCATGTCGGTGATGCCCGCCCACTGCCGCAACAGCCGAACCCCTTGCAGGAAGGGGAAAAGATGCACGGCGCCCTCGGCCAGATGTTCCTTCATGCCCAGCGTCGAGCGAGTCGAATAGAGCTGGTACGGATCCGAACCACCGCCGATGACGACCTCGCCGCGCGAGGACTGCACAAGATAGGTGTGCAGCGAAACCGACGAGACTAGCGTGTGCAGCCACGGCTTCAGCGGTTGCGTCACCATCGCCTGCAAAGGATAGCAGCGGATCGGCAGCTCCACCCCAGCCATCATCGCGACGTCGTAGTTCATGCCGCCAGCGGCGATGAGCACCGCGCCGCATGCGACGCGCCCGCGGTTTGTCATCACCGCCCGGACATTGCCACTCTCGACCTCAAAGCCCTGGACCTCGGTGCGCTGGTGAATCTCCACACCGCGGCGCGAGGCCTGCGCCGCGTAGCCCCAGGCGACCGCGTCGTGGCGCGCTGTACCGCCGTCGGCGTGCCACAGGCCGCCAAGAATCTCGAGCGCGTTGCCGCGATCCATATTCAGTTCCGGCACCAGCTTTTCGACTTCCTTTGCGTCGATGACTTCGGTGCGGGTGCCCATGTGCTTGCCCATCTCGGCGCGCAGATCGAAGGCGCGCAGCGTGGCCTCCGTATGGGCAAGCGTGAGCTGGCCGCGCTGCGAGAACATGACGTTGAAGTCGAGCTCCTGCGACATCGTCTCGAACAGCGAAACGCCTTCCTTGTAGAAGGCGATGCCTTCCTGGGTGATGTAGTTGGAGCGGATCGTCGTGGTGTTGCGCGCCGTGTTTCCGCCAGCCAGATAGCCCTTCTCGAGCACCGCGATGTCTGTGATGCCATGATATTTCGACAAATAGTGCGCGCACGCCAGGCCATGCCCGCCGCCGCCGACGATCACCACGTCATAGGACGGCTTGAGCTCGGGCGTCCGGGGAATGTCGCCGGTCACCGGATAATCGCGGCTGAACCCGTATTTGAGGAGCCTAAGCGGCATGGCCACCCAGAGCGCCTGGAGGTTCGTAGATGAGCGCCGACAGGTCCGAGAACCGGCTTTCCGTGCCGGTCAGGCCGAGTATAGCATCGCGGATCGCGGCCGCCCTGGCTTCGCCCAGAACCGGCGCCGAGAACTCCATGTATTTGGCGACGATATCAGCCTCGCTGATGGGCGCTTCAGGACCGCCGCGTGCGTGGACGTCACCGGAATCCAGCAAGCGTCCGTCTGTCGTCTCGATCTGCACGTCAGCCCAGCGCCCTTCCGGGAAACGAGCGCTGTGCCTCGCCGATTCGCTAACCTCGACGCGCCCCAGCATCTCCCCAACCGCGCCGTCGCGCAGCCCCTGGCCCGAAATATGCTCCACCGCTATCCGACCGTACAGGATCATCGTGGCCACGGCGAAGGCCAAGCTGTATTGCGCCTTGGAAGTTGTGTCGGGCATGCCGTCGAACAGCGTCGCCGCGTAGTGGAAGCTGTTGACGTTGACCCTGCCTATATCCTGCGGCCGCAGGCCATGCTGCAGGCATAGCGACCGGGTCGCGTCGATCGCGGCGTGAGCCCAGCGGCAGATGGGATAGGGTTTGACGTATTGTAGCGGCATCTGCCAGAAATCGCCGAGATCGGCCCAATATCGGGCCACTTCCGGCGCCTCGACAGTGATGGCCGGAGCGCCGGCGAACCCGGCTTGCGCGAGTACCGCGGCCGACAGGCCGACCTGTGCGCCCATGCCGGAGCCGTCGTGCAGCATGGTCGGCGTCGCGATCTCACGCATCATCTGGCTGCGCGGCCCATGATATTCGGCAATGCCGAAGGCGTCGCGCAACTGGGTGTCGTTCAGCCGCAGCAGGCGGGCCGCGACAGCAGCGACGCCAAGGGAATTCCAGGCGCCCGAGGTGTGATAATCCGAAACGGTCGCGTGCAACGCGATGCCGGCGCGGCCCGCGACTTCGTAGCCGACCACGATCGCGGCGAGCGCTTCGATCCCGCTCAAATCTGGCTTCTCCTCTGCCAGCGCAAGCAGTGCCGGGATGACAGCAACCCCGATATGGCCCTTGGTCGGCGGATAGCCATCATGGCCGTCGAGATTGTCGGTCTGGGTCGCGGCGGCGAAGGCGGCACCCGCGATGCTGACCCGCCTGCCGTCGAAGATCATCCTTGCGGCGTGCCGGTCCGTTCCGCAACCGTAGAGCAAAACGGCGGTATCCCGCGCAATGCGGCCGGCCTGCATCGGCCCGGCAGCTATGGCGATGCCCATCGTATCGAGGAACTGGAGTGAGGCCGCCTTCAGGACATCGGCTGAAAAGAAATTCTCCGGGGAGCGCAGCACGAACTCCGCGACACGCCCGAACACGGTGCAAGTAGGCTCGCCCCGTTCCAACCGCAGGTCCATGATGCCCACCTCTCGCCAACCGCGCGCTTCCAGATAACTACGAATAATTTGGTCTCGCAGGCCGATCACGTGATTAGTTTGGCGCCATGGTACAAAAAAAACGAGGGCAAGCGATTGCGAAACCCGTTCGCGATGGTCTAGTTTTCGGCTCGATCAGGAGCGATGCCATGAAGCCACCTCCGCCATTGAACTACATCCGCTCGTTCGAATGCTCGGCGCGACACCTGAGCTTCACCCTCGCCGCCAGCGAGCTTGGCTACACACAGGCAGCCGTCAGCAACCATGTCCGGGGGCTGGAGCATTATCTCGGCCGCCAGCTCTTCGTGCGCTATCCGCGCAGCCTGAAACTGACGGAGATGGGCGAAGCCTTCCTGCCCACCCTGCGCCAGGCGCTCGACCAGATCGACCACGCCACGGAGGCGATCGTCGCCTCGTCACGCAACCGGACTGTCGTCATCTCCTGCCCGATGAGCCTTGCCGAAAACTGGCTGGCCGGATGTATGGGCGCGTTCCGCCAGGTCCATCCCGAGATCGAGGTCGTTCTGCACGGCACGATATGGGAGGACCTCAGCGAGCAGATCGCCGACATCACCATCTCGACCCGCCGCTTCGACGACTTGCCGCCGGGCGCCGTACAACTGTGGAGCGACCAGCTTGCCATCCTTTGCGCGCCAAGTCTGCTGTCCGGCCCCAAGGCGCTGAAGGCGCCGAGCGACATACTCGGCGTCGACTGGATCTTCGTGCATGGACGCCAGGAATACTGGCAGTGCATGGGCGACGCGCTGCAGATCGACATTTCCGACTATGAGAAAGGCATCACCACGAATGCCTCCAACATCGCGCTGGAACTCGCGGCGATGGGCGCGGGCTGCGTCGCCACGCAATATTCGCTCGCCAGAACCTACATAGCTCGCGGTCTCTTGATCGAGCCCTTCCCGGTGCGCGCCGCCAGCCCGTGGACATACTACCTTTCGGAAAGCCAGCTCTCCAAAGGCAACGTCGTCAAGATCGTCAGAAACTGGACCCTGGAACAGGCCGCCCTGCATATGCGGGAGCCGGGGGGTTAGTCAAGATCCGGACAGGCCGCACCCTGCCGGCGCTGCCAGACGCCGACTCCTTTGGGGCCTTTGCCGAACCTCAAAGTCGGTTTGCCTGCCGTTGTTTGATCCGCAGGCCGCGCAGGCGGCCTGCGGCTTTCGTGGCCCGCGCGATGCCGGCTTGCCGGTTACTTCTTGATGATGCCCAGAGTCGAATAGACCGCACGAAGCTCATCCCGATCCTTGGCGTTGGCCTCGGTGGCTGCTTTCGAGTCCTTGTAGTCGACGCGCCAGTAGGCCTTCTCGGCGGCTTGCTTCCACGCGGCGCTCTCGCTCATAGACTTCAACGTCTTGTCCCAGAAGGCGATCTGCTCGGTCGACAGTCCGCCTGGGGCTATGACGCCGCGCGTCGGGCTGTAGGACAGGGCCACTCCGAGTTCCTTGAGCGTGGGCACGTCGGCGAGTTCGCCGCCGAGCCGGCCTTCGCCTGACACCGCCACGCACTTCAGTTCACCCGATTTCTGATAGCCCGCGAAAGTCTCGCCGCCGGAGATCGAGAAGTCGATGTTGTTGCCCAGAAGCGCCACGGTCGACTCCGAGGCACCGCCGAACACGGCGGTATTGATCTTGCTGACATCTGCGCCGAGTTCCTGCGCCAGGCGCACGAGAAGGACGTGATTCTGGTTGCCGATGGCTGTGGAGGCGACGGGACTCGTGCTCGGTGTCGGCGGTGTGGCGTTTATCGTCGAAGGCAGGATTGCCGGCGGCCATGACAGTCCCTTCGGCATCGCCTTGACCGTCGGCGCTCTTGTCTCACTGGTTGGCGGCACGATCCTGTTTAAGCGGTTCGCGCCAAACGGCGGATTGTGGATCGGCAACGGTGTACAGAACCTCACCGGCGGCCTTGCCCTCGCGCCGTTCGCCTTCGGCATGGAAAGTGTCGCAGACGTGATGCCGGGCTGGCACTCGCCGCAGCGCTCGCCTATCTCGCCCTCCTTGTCTCGGTAGTTGGTTACCTGCTGTGGTTCCATCTACTGAAGACGTCGGGGGCGACAGCCGCGAGCGCCTATTATTTCCTGATGCCGCCGCTCGGCATGCTGTTCGGCTGGTTTCTGCTTGGCGAGCAGGTGGCGCCAACCGATCTTGCCGGCATTATTCCGGTAGCGCTCGGCATCTATCTCGTCACCCGCCCGGAGGGTTTACCCATCCTCCAACAGTAGAACGTATCGACTTCATAAACGGCTTCCTGAAAGACGAGAAGTTGGACGATCTCGACATGTTCCAGGAGGCGCTTTCAAAGCTCGGCCTCCCGCGCCTTCGGTAGTCGTGTCAACGCCGGTGAAGAAGCGCTCGGTTCCGTTCCCCTGCAGATCGACCTTTTCCGTGTTGCCGATCAGACGGTCGTCGCCGACCTGCTGAGCAAGCCAGACGCCATAGGACTGAGGATCGACGCCAGCCAGCCGTTTCAACTGCAAGCCAGTGATGAAGGGAGGCCCACGTTTTCTCATTTGAATCATTCAGCAACACTTACGATTGTCTCACGCTGGCCGTATATCAGCGACCGCATAGGCGCGTCGTTGGATTCTAGAAATCGCCCAGACATTGCGCGTGCTGCCCCGCTCACGCCAACCCGACTTTGAAGTTCTCCAAAACTTGAGCCAACCCAAGCGCGCCCAGGAGCGTCGTCACGCGGGTCGGCCGCAGTTTTCCTACTGCCCGATCGTAGACCGCGAGATTGGTCGCGCCGTTGAGGCGGGATGGATAGATGACCCCGTCAGGCTGAGCCGGGTGCTCATGAAACGCCACCGACCACCGGCGCGCCAAATTCTGCCGCTGTGCCCGAACGACATCGGTCGGCACCCCCATCCTGACGGCATTGTGAGGTCGACCAGGCGAAGCTCCGCCGTGGTCGCAACTTCCGCATAGCGCCGTTGGGTCAGCTCCATCTCGTCGATCGGAAGGTCGTCTACAAGTCCCTCGCGTCGGTCGCGAAGCACGGCCTCGAGGAAGCATACCTTCAACGGGTCGCCAAGGTAGAAGACACCAAAGCGATTTGCGTCGACGCGGTGCGCGGATCGCTGAAACGGCTTGGCGACTTTCCGTACCCGAGGGGATCGGGATATGTACCCCAGTAGATCCGCCCAAATGTGCGGCCCTGCTGTATGGTCTCGATTTCAAGCTCTGCTCGCTCGAAATCGGGTGGAGGTGGAGCGCCAGGCATTCAGTCGAAGTCGCCTCTGGCCATACCTTCCGCGGCGGCCAGCACCAAGGCATCGTCACCTTGCTGAAGAGCGCGAAGACCTGTTCGTCCATCGAGCGCGCCGTGACGCGAAACCAAAAACCGGTAGACCGCCAAGGCGCTGTTGCCCAATGCCGCGTGGAGCGCGGGCAATGCGCCGAACGGCCGTCCGTCCTGGTCGAGTTGCCAGCCAGGAAAGCGAAAGCCGCGCTTGGCGCCGTCGATCCCCAGGACCTGGCCGCTCTGCCGCTTTGCATTGACCGTCACCCGCGACGTGCCGAGCAGCCTGGCAAAGGCATCTGCGCTCAGCATGTCCTCGCCGGCGACAATCTCGGCGACACGCTTGCGGCCGCGCACGCGCGCCGCCGCAAGGGCCGCCTCAAGTTCGGCATCCGGCTTAGCTGTATCCTCGACGGGAAACGCATCGTCCAAAGCGACAGGTTGTTCCTCGACCGGCGATATCGTCTGTGCGCCGGCAGTTGGATCGACGTCAACCCGGAATGAAACGCGATGGCCGATCTTGCGACTGCGCGCGACGGCTTCCTGGTAGCGTTCGAGCAGCACCTTCTTGAAATCCGCCTGTGCCGGCAGTTTCGTCGTGAAGCTCATTGTGGCTACTCCCGCATGGGACGCGGTTTTGCCACGATTGGTTCGTTTTGAAGCGGCCATGGTGACAACCTCCTTCTTGCTGTCACCAATTTGGTTACAAGACGCAAGTTCGTCAAGTTCGATAACTTCGTAAAGTAGCCGGAGCCGTTACACAGGACCGATCAACGGCCCCGAGGGAGTGTCACTCCTCCAAGCGCAGTGTCGCATCGGGGAGCAGCTCGAGGACCTTGGCCAGCTCTGACTTCGGTACGTAGAACGGCATCCGTTTGGCCCCGTAATGATGCGCAGATGGTAGCGATGCATGCCGCCGACGATGACTATTTCTCCCTCGTGCTCTGCGATGACAGGCGGAGACACGCGCAGCCCGTGAACCCAGCGATACCCGATCTCGATGCTCTTAGATTTATACTGTACGTGCCAAGGGTCTTTGTCCCTGGTCGCCTGGTAGGTCAGCTTGGGATGGATGTCCGCCATATCAGCCTCGATAAGCGCGAAGTTGCTGGCGGGACGGTCGTCGGGGTCGTTGCCGTCATAGGCTAGATAGATCCTGGCGGGATCGCAATCCCATCCCGGCACGAGAGCCTTCGGGATGTTCTTACGCCCCTTGCCCCATTTCTGCGCTTTCCGCTCTATCTCCGCCTGGGTGACTTCGAATCCCTCGTCGAGCTTTCCTTCCATCACGGCCATTGCCGTCAGGTTGTTCAGCCCGCGGCCAATCAGCCGATTGAGTTCAGCGGCGTCTTTGGCGGTGAATGTCACGCTTTCCCCATCAACCTTGAACGACTTCTGCGCCACGCTGGACTGCAGGATGGAAAACCGTACAGTCGAGTGGATTCAACCATAAATGATTCGGTCCATGTCGCAGTATCCGCGGCTCGAATACAGCATGGATGACGTGCGGGCAGCCGGGAAAAGCCTGGCTGGTCCAGTGTACTTCACTCCACAAAACAATGCTGAAGCCATCGGGATATTCTCGGTAGCGAACTCTTGGCGTGACTCCCACATCTACCCCATGCGCAGCATCCGCGCTTCAGTGCGGATTGCCATGCGGCAGACCTCCATCCGCGGAGACATGGCCGCACGGCCAAAGCGGATGTCGTCCATCAGGCGTAAGCTCGCCGATACGACGATCCGGCTCGACCAGATGCAGGATCTCGGCGGATGCCGGGCGATCCTGAACGACATCGATGGGGTAAACCGGCTCGTCGAACGCGTCCGCGAGCGCTCCCCGCACGTCATTCGCAAGGAATGGGACTACATCCAGAAACCCAAGGGCGATGGCTACCGCAGCCACCATCTCTCCATGGAATTCACGCCCGCAAGAAAGGAGGACGAGTCCTTTGCCGGTCGGCGCATAGAACTGCAGGTTAGGACGCGCCGTCAGCACTCGTGGGCGACCGCCATCGAGGCCGTCAGTCTCTACCGCAATCAGGACCTGAAGCATCATAAGGGAGACGGCGACTGGCTTCGTCTGTTCGAGCTGGCTTCCGCCGAGTTCGCCCAAGTGGAGCGAAGCCCGCTTCCGACCGGGGTTCCGGATCGGGCAGAGCGCATCAAGGAGCTGAAGGACCTCAATGCACGGCTCGGCGCCGTGAGCACGCTCGAGAACATCAAGGCGGCCACCCATTTCGCCGAGAATTTTACCCATGACCGCGGCCGCTACTACCTCCTGCGGTACAGGCCGGATCACACAGTCAAGATCGAGACGTACATGGGGACCTTCTCCGCAACGGGCGCCCTCGAGATCGCCGAAAGGGCGATCGAGGCCGGGGAAAGCCAGGAGAAGGTCGTCCTCGTCGAGGTGGACAAGATCGACAAGCTGGTCTCCACTTACCCGAACTATTTCGGCGACGTCAGCCTGTTCATCCGCAACCTGCAGCTCGCCTGCAGTGGAAAGTCAGGCATCGAATACACCGTCGCGCCGCAGGAGGTGGTCAGGCCGAGGGAAGTGCAGCAGCCTGACTACGGCGCCCTGCGCAGGCGCTACACGCGTTGGATCGAACCGCGACGCTGATCGCTTTTTGGGGGGCGTGGACGATGCTCAGAATATTGGTCGACACGTGCGTGTGGCTCGATCTCGCCAAGGACTACAGACAGCAGTCCTTGATCCTTGCAGCGAAGGAGCTGTTCGACGGGCGACAGATAGACTTCTTCGTGCCGGACGTGGTCAAAGCGGAGTTCGCTCGCAACAAGGCCCGTGTCGCCGAGGACGCGCGTCGCAGCCTGCAAGCCCATTTCCGCTTGGTCCGCGAAGCGGTCGACCGCTTCGCTGAGGACGACTACAAGAAGGAGACACTGCACTCCCTGAACGAGGTCGACCAGCGCATTGCCATGAAGGGCGAGGCCGTCAACGACTCCATCGAATGGATAGAAGGGCTGCTGACGCACGGACTGAGCAAGGCGACCACCAAAGCTATCAAGCAACGGGTCACGGAACGCGCGATCGCCGGGCTGGCGCCGTACCACCGTTCCAAGAACTCGGTCGGCGACGCGATCCTCATTGAGACCTACGCCGACTTGGCGAGGACTGCCACGGCGAAGGGGCAGCGCGTCGCGTTCGTATCCCACAATACCCGCGACTTCAGCGACCCGAACGGCGACCAGCGCAACCCCCATCCAGACATCGCCTCGCTCTTCGACGGGCCTCACTCGACTTACTGGACGTCGCTGAGCGACGTCCTGAAGTCTGAGCACGCTGACTATCTCGAGTTCGTAGACGAAGAGCTATCGTGGACGGATGAGCCGCGGCGGTTATCGGAAATCCTTGAGGCCGCGCGCTTGCTGGAGCGCCAGGTCTGGTACAACCGCCACTGGAACCTGCGTGTCCAAGTGGAGCGCGGAGACACGAAGGTGGTCACGAAGTCGGAATGGGAAACCGCCGAACCCCATAGCCGTAACAGCCGGGTCATTGTTGACAGCATCTGGAAAGGCGCACTGGAAGCCGCCCGGAAAACAGAGGAGGAGGTCGGCCTGGATCACCTTGGCCCGTGGACCGACTTCGAGTGGGGAATGGTCAACGGCAAGCTGTCAGCGCTCCGATGGGTCATGGGCGATGACTGGGACATGCTAGACACCTAGCGCGTCGGGCCAGAATCGGAGGGGTAAGCATGCAGGAATTCGAAGCCGCACTGATGGACCATTACGTCGCGTTCAACCTAGCCGTCGCCGTGGCCAGCATCATAGTGTCCGGCTACCTCGCACAGCGCATGCGGCCAGGGGTCCTGCTCGGGACGCTGGGCTTCGTCCTGGCGACAGCCCTCGCTCTCTTCGTAGCGGCGGCTGCTACATGGCTGGCGGCGGCGTTCATAACTCCGGGGCTGGCCCCAAGCTCGTCGGCGGTACCGCTCGGCGCGCTCGCATGGTCGTTCGAGACGGGTGTTGAGTTAGCCATGCTTGGCATCTCCGCGGGGATGCTCGCTTACCTCGTCCTCAGACTGAGACGGCCGGCTAGACGGGCGCATTCCTGATGACGAACATGGTCAGGATTAGCTGGAAGGTCATCGTCCCCGCAACAACGCTCATCCTCGCGGCAGGGCTGTCCTCGATACACGCGGCCGCGCAGTCGACAGGCGGAACGCCCGGCGGCGCTTCCGTTTCCGTGCTGACGGGCTGGCCGCTTGCCATCATGACCGCCGTGGCGACGACCATCGGCACCATTGCGGTTGCCTATTTCAACCATCGGCTGACCGTTGGCAGGGACTCCCATGAGGAGCGCGCCAGGCACGCCACCTATGTGGCGACTAGGGTCGTCTGCACGCTGGATCCGTTCGTGCTGCACTGCGTGGACGTGATCCATGACCAGGGCGAGTACGTCGACGGCGAACTGACCCCGCAGGTCGACGCCCCTGGACTGGAATTCCCGGCCGACCTCGACTGGAAAACCATGGACGCGGCCTTGATGTACCGGACCCTGTCCTTGCCCAACGAGATCGCTGCCGCCGACAGCACGATCTCCGCCTTCGCCGAGCACTCGGGGCCGCCGAACTGGGACGAAGTCTGGGAGGAAAGGCGCTACCAGTACGGCCGCGTCGGCCTCTACGCCCTCGACCTCGCCGCCGACCTGCGGCGACACTATGGGCTGGCGCAGCCCGACTACAGCCGCTGGAATCCCCGCGACACACTCGATATCGCCTACACGGCGGAGGATGCCAGGCGCATGAAAGTGAGCGAGGGCATCAAGGACATGATCAAGAAAGCCGACAAGTAAAAGGTGGAGAAAAAAGAAGACTGACGGCCGCGACGGCCATAATGCATCTCGCATCATTAACGGAGGCAAGAGGCGTCATCAGATCCCCGCCGCTGGCGGCGGTTAGTCGGTCGCCACCTCATGGCGCTCAAATCACCACGCCCGCCCCTGCCGGTCATCTCGCGCAGGCCGACTCTGCCGATGAGATTGAGCGCTCGCTGTTTCGAGACTTTCGAGCGCCTCTGCCCTGAACTGCCCTGTCCGAAAAACGCCCATACATTCGAGCACGCAACTGCTGGCGGTTGCTACACGCCGGACAGTCATCCTCGATCTCTGGATCGGCGTTTCAATAGTTGGACGAAAACCCCGGCATGATGTCGCCCGCCAGCAGCTTTTCCTTCGACAGCAGCCCTGCGTCTTCGAGCGCCTCGAAATCCGGCAGCTGGCGCAGCGTGTCGAGCCCGAACTGCGACAGGAAAGTTTTCGTCGTCACATAGGTATAGGGCGCGCCCGGCTGCGGGCTGCGCGGCCCTGAGGCGATCAGCTCTTGCCCGCGCAGCACGCCGATCAGGTCGCGCGACACCTCCTTGCCGAAGAAGGAAGACAGCTCGCCACGGGTAATCGGCTGAAAATAGGCGATGCACATCAGCACCAGCGCCTCCGCCTGCGACAACTCTTTTGTGCCCTGCCCCGCCGCTGTGCCGAACGCGGCATGGATGACGTCGCCAAAAGCCTTTTTGGTCCGGTACTGCCAGCCGCCGGCGACCGCCACCAACTCATAGGGGCGGCCGACGAGTTCGGCGCGGATGTCGTCGATGATCAGGTCAATGTTGCAGCTTCTGCCCACCACCCGCGCCAGCACCTCGCGTGTCACCGGTTCGCTGGCGGCAAAAATCACCGCTTCGACGCGGCCCATCCACTCGCGCCAGCGCAGCTCGGCGGGCAGATGCTCGAGCTCCGTGTCCAGCAGCATTCGCTGGACGTCCCTCTTGTCTGTCGGGCCTTCGGCTCTCGCGGTCCCAGCCATCGCTACAGGCCAAAAATCCGGAAGGTGGTGCGGCCGGAGAGCTCGCGCACGGCCTCGAGTTGCTGCAGCCGTTCGAACAGGCGTCGCGCCGCAAAACGCGACAGGGTTTTGGTCGTCAGCGAGCCAGAAACAGCATCGTTGTCGAGCAGTCTTTGGATGACATCGCCGGCCCCCTTTGCTCTGAGCTTCGGCGCAAAGGTGATGAGCCGTTCCGCCCGACGGCCAATCTCGGCGGCCAGCCGGCACGCTTCGACGGCGCCCTGAACCAGCGCGACGCAGACCGCGCGCTCAAAGCTCTTCTCCCCGGGTCGGATACGCTTGCCGCCGGCCTCACCGCGAAAGGCCGGGCCGAAGGCCTGGGCCATCAGCAGCGGCAGCGGGAGCGGCCAGCGCAGGCTTTGCGCCAGCACCAGGTCGGCCAGCCACCAGGCAAAAAGCTCGGCATCGGGGCGGATCGTTACGACGCGGGCGGCGATCGCCGCCGCGGCGAACGGCGCCGGCCGTCCCGAGCGCGCCAGGTCTTCGACGTGTTCACAAAGCGCCGCAAGGGCCTCGACATCCGAATGGAGGCCAAGCTGGTCGAGTATCTTGCCAAGCCGGTCAGGGGTAGCGACGGGCGGCTGCGCGGAAAACTGCCGCCAGGCGCCAAAAATGGTGCCGGCGGGTCCAGGGTCGGACCCGGCCTGGCGCAGATACCAGGCGTCGCGCAAGGCGGCCGCGTCCTCGGCGCGGCCGGCCAGCCGCATGCTGGCGGCGGCGCAGTTGAGCGCCAGCCGCTGCCGCCAAACGCCGGCCCAGGCGGGCTGTCCGCGGGCAAGCGTGTCGAGCGCGCCCAGGGCGGCGCCGGCCGCGAAGGCGGCGTCAGCGTCGCTGGAGGCGCCGTCGGCGGCGAGCGCCCAGACCGGGATGGTCGGCGGCAACGTTGGCTTGGCGGTGGCCGGATCAAGGCGAATCATGAAAGTGAGGGTAAAGCGCCCGTGCGCTTTGCGCCATGGCTTTCGCACCAAAACGCACAGCCTGTCGGAGCGGCACAATGAATGATAATGTTGCATTATCGATCGTTAGTGGACTACAAGGACAAATGGCCGTTTTCGTCGAGCAGAAGCCCAAAATTCACGCCCAGCGACCCTCCGGACCATCACACAGCGCGACGCTCTTTCCTGGAAAGGCTAACGATAGCGCTGGTGCATCCCACTGACGCTTTTACGCCTGCGGGCGCAAACCTGGCGCTGCCCGGTAGAAGATCACCCGCACCGACGGAACAAGCTGGCTGAGGTAATCGAAATCGCCAACATTGCCGGTCAGGACCGTCGCCCCGAGCAGACCGGCCTGGTGAAACATCAGCGCGTCGTTGAGGAAGCGGCGCTCATGCCCCTCCCCTTTCGGCAGATGACTCAGCCGGAACAACAGACCGGCAAGCATGCCGGCGCCTCCCCAGGCGGTGGCGTCGGGTGCATGCAACCGGTGCGCCGGAATATCCTCGATCGTGTCCGCAACCGCTTTCAGGACCGACTTTGTCGTCGGGTACGCCGGATCGAGCCGGCCGAACACATGGCTGAGCTCGGCAAGGCAGACGGCCGAGTGGTGACAGAGCCGATAGGTCAGAAGGTTATCGACCGTTTCGGGCGTGCGTCCCTGCAGGACATCCAGATAGACGCTGGTGTCGAGGAGCAATACGCCGCCGACAGGCGACTGGTCACCTGCCCAGGACAGGGCGGAATCCGGTCGCCGTTCCAGCCCAGCGCTGCGCCGCTGTGGTTTTAGGGACCGCAGTGCGCCGCCTAGATCAAATGCCAAGATCGATGTCCGCGGAGATGCTGCCCTTGCGGCCGACGAGCCGGGCGCCGAAATCATCCTCGAGCGCCAGCCGCGACAACGCGAGCTCAAGCAGTTCGGTGTCTGAGCTCACATGGGCGCGCTTCTTTGCCGCCTCGATCAATTCCGACGACACCCTGCCGGAAAGGCGGGTGTTCTTGGCCGCGCCAAGCAGGCCGACCGCCCTCGCCTGCTCAAGCACCAGACGGTTGCGGGTGTGGGCGATCCGCTCCTCGCTTGCGGCTGTCGCTGCGCCACGTATGGTCATCTTGGGATCTCCATCTGTTGAACGGAATATGAAGGATGTTGAACATGAAAACAAGGAGAGACCGCCCTTGAGAGGCCATCCCTGGATCGGACAGGCCCGTTGCGCTCCCGCTGATGCGATACCAAGACCGGAGCGGACACAATTCCCTCAGCTATTCCGTCACACAGCTCGCGGTGGACAATTCCGGACTTTGGCCGCACCTTCGCTCGCAAGAATCGCATTGCTGCGACATTAGAATGGACGAGGCTGGATGGGCAAAGCCCGTAATTTGATGGTGTCCACCGACGCAATCGACGCCGATGACCTGCCGGACATTGTCGACGTCGTCATGGAGATGGGGCGGTCGGATGAAGGCCCCTCCCCTCCCCCGTCGGTCCTTGACCCGCGACAGACATCGTTGCCTACGCATCTCGAAAAGCTCGCCGACCGTGCGCGCGATTATGTCGAGGCAGCAAGTTCGGCGAACACCCGTCGCGCCTACGCAGCCGACTGGAAGCATTTTTGCGCCTGGTGCCGGCGCCAGTCTTTTGATCCATCGCGGCCGGACCCGCAGACCGTCGGCCTCTATATCACCGCGCAGGCTTCGGGCACTGGAAGGGACAAAAAGGCGGTAGCGACGATCGAGCGCCGCCTGTCATCCCTGACCTGGAACTACACGCAGCGCGGCCAGCCGCTGGACCGCAAGGATCGGCACATCGCCACCGTGATGGCCGGCATCCGCAACAAGCACGCCGCCCCGCCCCGGCAGAAGGAGGCGATCCTTCCCGAGGATCTGACCGCTATGCTAGAAACACTCGACCGCGGAACCTTGCGCGGCCTGCGCGACCGCGCCATGCTGCTCTTGGGTTTCGCCGGCGGCCTGCGGCGCTCCGAGATCGTGGCTTTGGACGTCGGCCGCGACCAGACTGAGGACGGCCGCGGCTGGATCCAGATCCTCGACAAGGGCATGCTGGTTTCGCTTCGCGGCAAGACCGGCTGGCGGGAGGTTGAAGTCGGGCGCGGGTCGTCCGATGCCACCTGCCCGGTTGTCGCGGTGCAGACCTGGCTCAAGCTCGCCCGTATCGCGCACGGTCCCCTCTTCAGGCGCGTCACCGGGCAGGGCAAGGCGGTCGGCGCCGATCGGCTCAACGATCAGGAGGTCGCGCGCCTGGTCAAGCGCACTGCGCTGGCGGCCGGCGTGCGCGGCGATCTGTCGGAAGGTGAACGAGCAAAGCTCTTTGCCGGACATTCGCTACGCGCTGGCCTCGCCTCCTCGGCCGAAGTCGATGAGCGCTATGTGCAAAAGCAGCTCGGCCATGCCTCGGCTGAAATGACTCGCCGCTATCAGCGCCGACGCGATCGCTTCCGTGTCAACCTCACAAAGGCGAGCGGACTATAGGCCGGGCTCGCCCCTCCCCTGCCCTTCGGATGCGGAAAAGTGCGTTATCTCCAGGACAGCTGGTCCTTCGGCAACCGGCCGCTTGGGTCGAATACGGCTACCTTGTGCGGCAGACCCGGACCCCAGTCCCAAAGGACCAGGTTACGATCCTCCTTCTCGGCGCTCGGCGCGAAACTTGGGACCACAATCCCGGCAATATTCCGAGGCCGCAGCCTGTCGTAGACGGACCGGGACGCCGGGCGCTCTCCGTCGCTAAGCGCCGTCGCCCAGGCGCAGGCCATGTCCTCGAGCGCGATAGAAAATTCTCCCCTCGCCTCGTCCGTTGTCAAATCCACGATGTCATCGCAGTCGATCTCATAGGAACACAGCACGCAAGGATCGATCCGGTGCGCGAACCCCTGGTTGGCTTCCTTGACCGCTGTCATGATGGTCAGCGCCAAATAGAGCGCCGGCACGCCTTTGGGATTAAATCGCGCACCTCTGATCGCCGCCCCTTCGCCGGAAGTCGGCTTGAATGCCCAACGTGGATCGTGTGCCCGGTAGCAGGTTCCAACGAACCTCAAGCGAAACCACCGACGGCCATGTGATCGAGATAATCACGGACCGCTGCGGCCTTGCCATCCTTCACCAGCGCCTCAGCGGTGCGTCCGCCAAATGCTGGAAGCGGCTGAGCCCGATACCAAGCCATCGCCTGCTCCTTGCCACCCGCCCAATCCGTCACGCGACTGATGATCTCGAGCATTTCCCGCAGACGCCCCTGTGTCTTTACCGCAGCGCTGCGCTCTGAGCGATAAAGGGTCTCGCGCGCAAGACCGGCGGTCTGGGCCAACTGGCCCTTGGACATGCCAAAACCGTCCGCGACCTGCTCGATCGCAATCTTCCCGTTCCGGTCCATATAGGACAAGATGAGAGGTCCATTCTTCTCGAGGATCTTGAATGCAGGGGCCACAGAATTCGTCCTACCATATTGAGAGTCATATTTCTTGTGCAAAATATATGGCAGTTCTCGGCAGCTTTCAAGCCCGGGCTGCTGCCACCGCCCGAGTACGGACGCGGATCGAGCCGACCGTGCGCGCGAGCATGTCGAGGTAGCGAGTTCGGCAAACACCCGTCCCGCCTATGCCGCCGGCTGGAGCATTTTTGAGCCCGGTGGCTTCAGGATTGTAACGCCCCTCCCCTGCCCTGATCAGGAGCCAAACAGCCGCGGCCCAGTAAAAAACGGCATAAGCTGGGTTGATCAGAATGTTGCCCGGTCGTGCGATGACATGCAGGGGGCAAGGTCTCACACGACAAAGTCGGCTAAGCATCTACAGGCAGAGCGGTCGTTTGGTCGAGCGCCCGCACAAATTGTGGTGCTCATCATCATCCGGTCATTCTTGCTGTTGCCCCATTGGCCTTCAGGGCTGCCATGAGCATCGGTCCGACCGAAAACTCTCCCGCCCTCGCCTTGTCGGTCAGCACACGCAGGTAGCCGCCGGCCGAATTGATGTGCTGCGCCCTTTGCAGGATGCACGCAATCACGATCGCGGCAACCTCCTGGCCCATCACATGGCAGGCCTCCTCATAAGCTGAGGGCGAAACGCCAAGGTATCCCCGCACCTGGGCGGCAGTCATCATCAAATCGCGCCAGTTTCCGATCCCGTTAACCGCATAGTCCGCAATTTCGGGACAAGCGCGCAGCACCAGTCCAATTGGGTAGCCTTTCGGCTTCTCAGCCGGAGGAGATGCTGGCTCGGCCGCCGCCCTGCTTTTTTCGAAAGCTGGTTCAAATACAAAAGTAGAGTCTGTGTTTGAATCAGATTGCTGCCGCTCATTATGGGATTCATTGGCGCTAGGATTCGTGGAATTCATAAAGCTTTCCAACATCCTATCCACTTCATCGTGGAGCTCGGCGAGATCTGCAACGATGCTCTCCAGATCGGACAGGCCGGCCCTGCGCGGTATTGCCTCCACGATAGCCCTAAACCGTCTCCAGACCGCCCCCCAATCGCCCGCGGCGCCCTCCTCGATCGCGGCCTCGACAAGCTTTTGAATATCGCGTCGATGGAGCGTGATCCGTTCGCGCATCAACTTGAGCGCCAGAGCGTCGGACCGGACCTGCTCCGCCGCTCGCTGGAATTCCGCTGCCCGTGTCAGCAGCGGCGCCAGCGAGAACCCAAATGCCTCCGCAATATTCCCGCCATGCCCCTTGCGAGCAAACCTTTTGCCGTTCGGACTGTCGCGGCGGACAATCAGCCCGCAACTCACCAGCTCGGCCAGATTCCTCCGAAGCGTGGACTCGGCCATGCCGTGCGCGCGCAGCGACAACTGTGCGTTCGACGGAAAAACCATCAAGCCGTTTTCTTCACTGACCTGGTCATCCGGGTAGAAGGACAACAGCCCGTTCAGCACTGCCAGGGCGCGGTCACCCACGCCGATGATGGACTTACCTTCACATAGCCAACGGTAGACTTGCCATTTTTCGACAGCAGATCCTTGCGGGATCTCCCGTGATGCCGCATTCGCCTGCACCAGCGCAAGCGTCATCGGCCGCCGCCCAAAGGGCGTCGTCGCGTACCCACTCTCCATTTCCCTCACCTTTCAATCAGGCAAAAGAAATCTGCTCGCCGAAACGGCGCCACGACTCTTGACAGTGATTCGGGGAAATGCGATTCTCAGCTTGCTACAGACGTGAGAAGGGCTTCCGCGACGGTGACGTTCGGGGGCCTTTTTCTTTTGCGGTCTTAGTCTCCTGTTTTCTTCGCCATTTCCGACTCCCGAAATGCCTCGAAAAGCTCATCGAGTTTGCCGGCAATGAATGTACCGAAGGGCAATGCTTCCTTGGACTTAAAGGCAAGCGTAAACACTTTTCCCGTGTCGGTGATCTTGGCCTGAACGGATTTGTCCTGGGGCATCCACGCCCGCTCCTTGGGCTTCGCTGCTGCGCGTGGGCGCTTTTCTAAGGCGCTCACAAGGTCGAACAGACGGGCAAAACGGGCCTCACTGCCTTGCTGCGCGAAATCGGCGCGGCTCACGCACTCCATGGCCTTCGCCGCCGCACCAGGATGTTCCATAAGCTTGGCAAGCTGCCACCAGCGGTCTCGGCCAACGCCTTTGGCAGCCCCTACCGCCAAAATGACCTGTTCTGGAATGGTGCTGGTCACGGAGCGCATCTTCGAGAAGGTCGTATCGTCGAGCGCGAGGGCCGACTTCACCGTATCAGGCGAATGGCCCCGCTTGAGGATGCGGTCGGCAAAAAGCGTCCGTTCGATGAAGGACAGATCAGCTCTGGCGGCGTTCTCCTGGCCTTGGGCGATGACATGGTCCCTATCGTCCATCTTCTTGACGACGGCGCGCACAGGCCGTTCCAGCTGCCGGGCAACCCTGACGCGCCTGTGGCCAAAGACAGTTTGAAAACGTCCCGAAATGTCAGGGTGGGGCCTGACCAGCACAGGAGAATCCTGGCCACGTTCCCGAATTGCAACCAGCAGCTCCTGAAACGCTTCATCGTCATCGTCGATACGGTCCGACACGAATGAGGTGTCGACCAAATCCGGATCGAGATCGACGACTGAGCCCTTCGAGAGCTCCTGGAACGACTGTATGATCGACCGTGATGCACCACGAACGGCGTAGCTCGAGACGTCCTGGGCATCGGCGACTGCCGATGCGGGACCCATGACACTTCCGAAAATGTCCTTGCGTGCCATTCAATCGCTCCGATTCGCGGCTAATGGACTGAATTCACGGCAAAAATTGCCACTATTTACTGCCGTAAACCGCGTCGTCATGTCCGTCCCCAGGCGCGGTGAATAAGTGTCGTGATCTCCGAATTCACCGCGTCGAGCGATTCAATCGCCCGGTCATAGGTTGAGCGGGTAAAAGACGACTTCTCCACCTCATAGAGCGTCTGTTTCGTCAGGCCCGCATCCGAGATCGCTGTCGATTTGAGCATGGGATTTTCGAGGATCTGGCCAGCAAGCATGGACTGCATGAAGCCGACCATCTGGGCTTGCGGAATGTCTGTCGGTTCGTACCGCGTGATCAGATAGCGGAACCAATCGAGTTCGATCGCCGCGCCAGCGGCTTTGATGGTCTTCAAGATGCCGCCGAGCATCAAAAGGAACTGGCTCATCGACATCAGGTCGAGCATTTGGGGATGAACGGTGATCAGAACGGACGTCGCCGCCGACATGGCCGTTAGAGTCAGATAGCCAAGTTGCGGAGGACAGTCGACGACGACCACGTCATAGCGGTCGTCCACCTCGGACAAGGCGTTTGCAATCCTGACGAAGAACTGCCGCCCGGCAGCGGAGGATTTGTCCTGCATAGCGAGCGGCGTGTCATACTCGTACTCTTGCAGCTCGAGATTGGCCGGAATGATATCCAGGCCAGGAAAATTCGTCGGCACGATCACATCGGAGATCGGCCGGCGCTCGTCATCGTAACGGATCGCCTCATAGAGCGAGAGGTTGCGGTCGAGTTCCGGTTGAAATCCATGCAGAGCAGACAGCGAGGCTTGCGGGTCGAGATCGATCGCGAGGACCCGGTGACCTGTCAGAGCCAAGTGCTGGGCAAGGTGGGCGGCAGTCGTTGTCTTGCCGCTGCCCCCTTTGAAATTGACGACCGCAACGACCTGGAGCTTGTCGCCGGGTTTGCGGTGCGGGACATACTTCTTGACCTCGGTCCTGCCATGCTGGTCCAGAAAATGGCGAAGTTCGAGTATCTGCGCGGCCGTGTAGGAGCGGCGCCCGGAAGGCATCTGTTCCGGCAAAGGACCCTTGCGCTCAAGGTGTAGCCGCTTCAGATTGTTTTGCGACACACCGAGATAGTGGGCGACTTCTGCCATCGAAAATGAACGCAGCGTCTTGGTCGCGTTGGGTGGAAATTTCTCCATGCGCAACTGATTGAGGCGTCGCGATATCTCAGCACCCTGCTCGAGGATTTTGTCATCGAACTCGAAGCGTGGTAGCCGCATGGCGATATTCATTCTTGTCGAAACCTGAATTGGCGCTTTTTGCGAAGAAACTATTCAACAAGCGCCATTAAGCTCCGATTCGGACAGCCCGGCAAGAAGTTTTGGGTTAACAGAAGGTTAACGCCACCAGCAGGCGTCTTACTGCCGAATAGCGAGATCGTCGCCATAGCGGCTGCTTGTCGTCTGAACCCAGGACTCTGCCGCTGCGTGGCTAAATGCATGTTTTCTCTGCGACAAGGGCAAGTTTTTACCGCAGTAAAGATCGCGCCAGTCAAAGGTCGAGGGTGGCACAAGCGGACCGGTGCCTGGCAGGGCGGTTCCAACCCGCCCAGCGCTGACGGACGCCATCCGCCAAGCGCTGCTCAAACCGCACAGGGGCGCTGCAATTTTTGATCCTCATTGGCGCGCCCGATTGCGATCGATCCACGGGAATCCAGTTTTACATGTCGTAAAGGGCTCTGTCGGAAATCGAGCCACTGAGATCATTGGGCAGCTCACATTGCAGCGATCCTGGTAGGGCAGGGCGGCTGCCCTTGCGACTTCAGCGATGCCGGTCGAGTCTGCCTGCCATTGCCGACCGCAAACCCGGATGGCGACGCAGGCGCAAGGGCGCCGTGACAAGCAACTTCAAGAGGCCGCAATCGTCGATCGCGGCGCGACCGGTGTTGCGTTGAGAGAAGGAGTTGAACGGCTGCGTTGAGCAGCCTGCACTCTAGACGTGCCGATATGAATGGCTCTCGAATTGGCAGAGGATAGCGAGGTGGGGTTGCCCCGCCGGTGGAGCACTCTGCGTCTGCCTGCCGAGACTGCGCTGGATCGGTACGAGAAGCCAAGTCAGGGCTGGACCACGGATCGGGCACCGCCGCCCGCCTTGCAAACATGCCTCGGCGTTTTCGAATGCGCGCACGACCAATTGAAACGGCCCATGCCACAGCTGTACGTCAGAGGAGCCAAGTTTCTGAAGGCCTCGTGAAGTCGCACGATTAGGACAATGGGTTCGCAGGTCCGTTCTGAAGAATGGCTGCTCTTGCTGGGTCCGCGGAATTATCACCGAC
The DNA here is from genome assembly GCF_020165355.1 of Mesorhizobium sp. BR1-1-6. Lineage (NCBI taxonomy): Bacteria > Pseudomonadati > Pseudomonadota > Alphaproteobacteria > Hyphomicrobiales > Phyllobacteriaceae > Mesorhizobium > Mesorhizobium sp. BR1-1-6. Next base: position 302,914 of record NZ_JAIUHZ010000003.1, read on the forward strand.
CTCAGATAGAGATGTTCGGAGATATTCGTTGACATCGTTTGCCCCCTGACGGAACTATCACGCATCTGAGATGCGAGATAATTCCTTGCTTCATCTGGCCGGAAAGACAATAAATCCCAAGCGTGCCCATCTGCGCTCGCAAGCAGGCGAATTGGTTCAGCTCGTTCGCGGTATCTATGTCGATGCTGCCGATGACATCGAGACCACGATCCTGAACCATGCCGTTCGGATCGCACGTTATCTCTATCCAACGGCGTATCTGTCATCGGCAAGTGCGATTCTGCTCGGACCTACGCCGGACGGGCGGCTTTTTATCAGCGGGCGACGCAACCAGCGCACCCGCCTACGCACCCTCGAGATTATTCAAAATGAGGCGCCAGCCCACCCGTCGACGATGGGCGTTGTTGTTGGAGATGACATGGGGGAGTTGCGCACCGATGCTTCGTCCCCACGACAGGGGTTTTTGGAAGCGTTCCGGCTGCGCGGCGAGCATGCGAGTGCGATACCCGGGCAGATGCGGGCACAACTTGCTGTGCGTCTCATCGGTGAGTTTGGATCGCCGCAAGCAGCCGCGGACGCGGTTTGGGCGCTCGCCCGTGAGAACAGCTGGTGTCGGGAAGGGCAGGGGGCAGAACGCTATCTTTCGGCGCGGGCCGACGCCGGCAAATCGCCGGCAACAAGTCCGCATTGGAGTTTCTCGTTGCCTGGCACGGGATCTCGCTTGGACAGCTGATCCATGACGGTTTCGAGAGGCGGTGGAAGCCTGCTCACCGAACAGGCGGCACGCTGCTCATTCGCGAGACGATCCCAGGCAACTTGCCACCGTTCATCGTGTCGCTCTTGCCGGAGGAGTGGCTCGCCCACATTGCGTCAGCGCGATGGAGCGCGACGTCCTCAGAAAGCGCTGAATGTCCAAAAAACTGAAGGACCGTGCGGAGCTTGCCGATCTTCGTCGAGACACCGCAGGGCGAGCTTCTGGCCTTCTTGAAGGCCGGCCTGTTCACCGGTTCCTATGCAGGCCGGCGAGGAGGTCTCGCTGGGTCAGTAGCGGCCGTGAAGTGCCGCCAAGAGGAGTTCAGCGTTTCGGCCGGTTGACCTCGATTTATCATGAAGGCGCCGGATCTGCTCCTAGGCTCCAGCGCGTGCTGAACGCGCGCCAGAAGCGGCTCTCAATGGCGGCAAAGTGCCAGGCGAACAGTCGATCTCAGCGTAGCGGCTGCACTCTGCCTTTTAGCGCAGTGCCTGCTCCAGATAGTCGCTGAAGGCGCGGGCTTTCTGCGAAGGGCGTCGCCCGGCGGGGAACACGACAAAGGCGGTCACCGGCTCGAGGCTGTAGTCAGGAAGGATTTCAACCAGAGCTCCCGAGACAAGCTCGTCCGCGCACATCCACCTCGATGCGATCGCAATACCGAGGCCGGCGCTCGCACAAGCGATAGCACCTGCGGCAGAGCGGGTTCGCACGCGCGGGCTGACGGGCTGAACCTCGGTAACGCCTTCGCGATGGGCGGTCCAATTCTGATCGCCCGTATCACTGGGACCGCCAATGAGATGGTGCTGACTAAGCTCGGCGAGTTTTGTCGGTGTGCCGCGTCGTGCGAGATAGGTAGACGCGGCCACGAACAAACGGCGGCTAGCGGCAAGTTTACGCGCCACGAAACTGGAGTCCGGCTGGTTGCCCAGGCGGAGCGCCATGTCTGCGCCTTCTGCGACGAGATTCTCGTAGCGGTCGGACATCATGAGATCGACCTTGAGCAAAGGATGCCGCTCCAAGAAACCATGCAGCAGCGGTACGATCTGCCGCACCCCATAAGTCGCCGGCAGAGCCACCCGCAATATCCCCGACAACTGATCCGCCCCACGCGCTGCGCTCTCCGCCTCTTCGATCCCAGCAAGTGCCTCGCGCGCCCGGGAAAGCAGCGCCTCGCCGGCATCAGTTAGCGAAAGTTCGCGGGTCGTACGCGTGAGTAGCTTGACGCCCAGCCGTTCTTCCAGCGCCGCGACCGTCCGCGAGACGGAGGGTTGCGACAATCCGAACTCTCGGGCCACTTTCGAGAAGCTGCCGGTTTCCACCGTGCGAACGAACATCGCGAGTTGCTGGAGCCGATCATTCATACGGAATACGTATACATTATATGAGATCGGCAGCGCTACTCGCCGATTTGCGCATGATTTAACTCCTGAGCAACACGCCACTCAACGGCGGTTCACAAAGCTGAAAGGAGTAAGACCATGGACAATCTCAGGGGCAAAGTAGCAATAGTGACCGGCGCATCGAAGGGCATAGGCGCGGAAATCGCCCGGCAGTTCGCCGAGGCGGGCGCGGCCGTTGTCGTCAACTACGCGTCGAACAAGAGCGATGCCGACAAGGTGGTGGGCGAGATCCTGGGCGGCCACGGCAAGGCCGTTGCGATCCAGGCGGACGTAAGCAAGAGCGCCGACGTTAAGCGGCTGTTCGCCGAAACGAAGACCGCGTTCGGAAGGCCCAGTATCCTCGTCAACAATGCGGGCGTGTACCGCTTCGCCCCTTTGGAGGAGGTGACGGAAGCAGAATTCCATCGCCAGTTCGACACCAACGTGCTGAGCATCCTCCTAACGACGCAGGAAGCCGTAAACGCCTTTGGCCCTGCCGGCGGCAGCGTAATCAATCTTAGTACGATTTCGAGCACCAATCCTGTGCCGAATTCGGTCATCTATTCCGCCTCGAAGAGCGCGGTGGATACAATCACCAAGGCGCTCGCCAACGAGCTCGTGGGCCGCAATATCCGCGTCAACGCGATCGCACCCGGCATGACCGAGACCGAGGGTCTGGCGGTGGCAGGCATCGAAGGTGAGACTGCCAGAAATATCGGAGCAACCTTGCCGATGGGCCGACTGGGACGGCCCGATGACATTGCGCGCGTCGCAATCTTCCTCGCTTCGGACCAATCCGCCTGGCTGACAGGCGAACGCATCACGGCCTCCGGCGGCCAGCGTTAGGCGGCCGGCCTTTCTTCGACGGCACTGCGGGAGCGTCTTGGAGTCGGCCTCCCTCATATCCTTCATCCAGAACTGACGGAGAGAACTCATGTCTGAGCCCGAACAATATGACGTGGTGATCCTCGGCAGCGGCCAAGGCGGCAAGCTGCTCGCATGGCACCTGGCCCGCGCGGGAAAGAAGGTTGCGGTCGTGGAACGCCGATGGATCGGCGGCTCCTGTCCAGCCGTCGCTTGCCTGCCGAGTAAGAATGAACTCTGGAGCGCGCGGGTCGCACACCTCACCCGTCACGCCGCGGAGTTCGGAACGGTCATCGGACCCGCTGTGACCGACATGGCGCAGGTCCGCCGCCGCAAGCAGGACATGATCGACCGGGAGGTCGCCTTCCATCTCAACGCCTACGAAACCAGCGGCGCGGAGCTAATCATGGGGAGCGGCCGTTTTGTGGCGCCAAAGACGCTCGAAGTGGCTTTGAACGGCGGCGGCACGCGACTGCTCGTTGGTGATAAAGTCGCAATCAATGTCGGCACGCATGCGGCCATTCCGAGCATTCCCGGCCTTGAGGCGGCACGACCGCTTACACACATCGAAGCCCTGGAGCTCGATGTCTTGCCACCGCATCTGATCGTGCTCGGCGGCGGCTATGTCGGCCTTGAGCTGGCGCAGGCCTACCGCCGTTTCGGCAGCCGCGTGACCGTAATAGAAGCCGGTCCTCAACTCGTCGGCCGCGAAGATCCTGACGTCGCCGATGAGATGCGTCGGCTTCTTGCTGGCGAAGGTATCGAGTTCCTTATAGGGGCGGAGCCTCTCAATGTGCATGGCCGCTCTGGCGAAGGCATCAGCGTGGCCGTGCGCACCTCATCAGGCGAGCCGACGTTGGAGGGCAGCCATCTCCTTGTTGCGGCGGGGCGCGTGCCGAACACTGCCGGAATTGGTCTCGAAAAACTTGGCGTCGAAATCGACGGACGCGGCTACATTCGGGTCAACGAGCGGCTGGAGACGAGCGCGCCTGATGTTCTGGCGCTAGGCGAATGCGCCGGCAGCCCGCAGTTCACGCATGTCTCCGTCGACGACTTCCGCATCGTCAGGGACAATCTGGCAGGCGGCAACCGCAGCACGCGCGATCGGCTGGTGCCCTACACGATGTTCACCGACCCGCCGCTTGCCCGTGTCGGGCTAAGCGAAGGCGAAACACAACGCCAGGGTGTCAGCGTGCGCGTCGCAAAGTTGCCGATGAGCAGCGTCTTGCGCACCGAAGCAACTGAGGAAACCCAAGGGTTCATGAAGGCTGTCGTGGGCGGGGATGATGACCGTATCCTAGGGTTCACGATGATCGGTTCCGAAGCCGGCGAGGTCTTGGCTGCCATCCAGACTGCCATGCTGGCGAAGCTGCCGTACCCGAAGCTTCGCGATGCCGTCATCACGCACCTGACGATCGCAGAGGGACTAGGAGCTCTCTTCTCCAACGTGCCGCCTAGGTCGAATCAATAGCGATGAAAACATCACAGGCAGGTCCAGTTGATATGACGGGATCTGTCTGCGTCTGACCTGCACATTAAAAATTGACGCTCGAGCGACGCAGCCAACGGTCTGCATCGGATCGGTCCCGACTATGCAACCGGGCACCTCAACGTTCTCCCCGGACTGATCTGTATTTCGAAGCTGCGGGTTCGTTCTCCGGTGCGGTCCTTGAACGGTTCTGTAATCAGAAGCAGCCCGGCCACGAGACTTTTCCTGCAAAGAAACGTCGGAGGGCCATAGCGACAACAACGCAGAGGGAAAGATCGCCTATCGTAACGGCCGAGGTACCGTTGCAAGCATCTGGATCTTGGATGTGAGGCGGTCGATATCTCTTCGACCTGATTTCGAGAAGGCTACCGCGCGGGGTTCTCTGGATCGCCAATGTGCGTATGCTATGCGTGGACTATCGAACAATAACGAATTGTTTTTCGTGAGGGAGCTGAGAGGCGCCACAGGGTGTTCCCACCGGGAGGTAACAAGGTCGAAGATGCGGCGCAATGATGATTTTCCGGAATGGATTTCCGTAACTGATGCAGCGCCGCATCCACAGATGAACGAAAAAGGTGGGCTTTCTGCCCGCAATGCCCGGGGTGCAGGAATTCCTGAGCGCGAACTTCTCGCGCAAATTAGCGCTTGCCGATATGGCCGCGGTTTGCGGGCTTTCATCCTCTCATTTTGTGCGGGCTTTCTCCAGGACAGTCGGGGCGCCGCCGCATCACTACGTTCTCAATCTGCGGCTCGACTTGGCGGAGAGACTGCTTGCCGACAAGCGCATGGCCATTGCGGAGATCGCCCATGTGAGCGGGGTTCTCTAGCCAAAGCCACTTTACGACCGTCATGAAGAAATGCCGGCATCTAACGCCGGCGCAGGCGCGGGTGGGCAAGGTTATACGCGAAGCTTAGGCTGCATGCTGGAAGGCGGCTGGGCGCGAGGAGATGGAGGACGGCGTGTCGAGCGTTAACATAAGCGTCGGGCCATTGCACGTCGCTCGATGCGTGACTGGATGCGGGCTTCCGCTGGCTGGCTGAAATTTGGTTGGCCTTTACCGCCGCAAGGCGCGCCGCAAGCTTGGCAGGGGCGCAGGAAGAACCAACCCATTGGGATCTCCAGAGCTTCAGCTTCGGCGGAGGCAAAGGGTCGACGTGGTGCGCGGCTCGACGCACCGTACAGGGCCAGCAGCGGCATGCGGCGAAGCGCAGGCCAGTCTCCCTGGTTCGATCCCGGAAGTCCATCTAGATCGATTGAGACAAGCGGAACCTAATTCCATAACCTGGTATCTACCAGCCCTGCCGACCATACCAGTCATCGACATCTCGGCGTACGCGATCCTTCTCGATGCCGTAGCGTTCCTGGATCAGGCCCTCGAGCTGATCGCGTTTGCCGCCAATGCGGTCGATATCATCATCAGTGAGCTTGCCCCACTGTTCCTTGACTTTACCTTTGACCTGCTTCCAATTTCCTTCGACGCGGTTCCAATCCATCGTGGCTTCTCCTTCGAATCACACATCGGAAGAACGGACATATCGCCCTCGAGTTCCGCTATAATCGGGAGAGGCGGGCTGGGAAGATGGTGGCGCACGTTGGTTTGATCGGCGCGATGATCATTGCGGAAGTTTCTAAGCGCTCCCATCCGTTTCGCTATCCTCATCGATTTGGCGCACCGGCAGGTAGGCGTTGGTTTCCAGCCACTCGCGCAACACAATCTGAATGAGATCTGACCGGCCGATCTTCATCTCTCCGGCGATCGAGTTCAGCGCGTCTTCTGTTGCCGGCTCCAGGGGAACGCCAGCGACGTTTCGCAGCATCAAGGCGGCGCGGCGAAGGATAACTTGAAGATCCGGCCGCGGCATGTCCGCGATGCGGTCGGCGGCACGCTCAAGCTCTTCGGCAATGGATGCGCGGGTCATGGCTCCATTTTTGCCACACCGGCGGTGGCCTGCCCAGTACAAGGGCAGGATTTAGTTCGCGTCAGGCGACTTTGGCCGTGGGTTTGGCAGGAGGTTTCTTCCGAGGGACCGGCTTCCGCCCCAGACCCGACGCCTTTGCCAAAGCGGACCGCTGTTCCGCATAGTTCGGCGCCACCATCGGGTAGTCGGCTGGCAATTTTCACTTGGCACGGTATTCATCGGCCGTCATGCCAAGGTAACGAAGGTGGCGTTTCAGCGATTTGAACTTCTTGCCGTCGTCAAGACAGATGATGAAGTCCGCAGTAACCGACTTCTTTGGATTGACCGCGGGGACCTGCATCTCAACTGCCGGCGCGGCAGGCTTGCTCAGACCAGGCAGGGAAGCGTGTAGAGACGCAATGAGGTTTGGCAGTTCGCCGGCCGGCACGGGGTTGTTGCTGACATATGCGGCGACAACACCCGCGGTTAGCTCGACAATCTCAGTGACACTATTGGTCCGCTCCGGCAATTATTGGAACTCCTATTGCTTCGGCACCTTCTACTTGGGATTTGCCTCTTCGCAATTCGCGAAAGAGCAAAACGTTCTGCGGTTGTAGATTGGCGCGATCGTATACGACCGCGCTGGCGGGTGTCCCGGTGTGTCATACTCTCAAGATGATGCAAAGCCAGGCGACCAGAAGATCGCGCCAAAGCCTCGAAATTGCGGCCTAATTCGGCTTCACGTCGCGGTGCGGGCAGTCCTGCACTTCAATCGACGTTCAGGGGCCGCATCTCGAACGCTGGCGACGCGGATGTCCGTCGCGCGCTCCACGATGCTGACGGCGGCGAACCGCCGGTCCGCATTTCGCGGCAGGAGCGGCGCAGCCCGGTTGCCGTGCTGTTTCATCATATTCGGTCATCAGCGAAAGTCGCTGACCTGACCTTGGTCGTGTGTGACGCGTATCGACATCATACCGGGTTGGCGTCCGGTCGTCACCGTCGACCCTTCGATGAGGACGCCGCCTGAATGGCGCTTGGCGCCCCAATCTTGTCAACTCCTCCACGACAAATTCGGCCATCGATGGCTCCTGAAAGCCCGCCCAGCGCGTCAGCCGTATCCCGCGGTTTTCTGGATCCAGTGCTCGGCCTCTAGTGCTGCAAATTATTCTGGAGACTTGAGGTTCCGGTAACTTGCGAATTCGAACTCACTGATCTTGCGCGTGCCGAGATCGGTGACGCGCACCCAGGGTTTGCCGGATGTTCGCCCGGGCTTCAGTGGTCGCTGGACGACCTTCACAACGGCATGAACATGGCTGTGGGCTTCCACTGAGGTGGTGCTGATCACCTTCGTGCCGTTCATCGCCTCAACTTTGAAACTTGCCATCGGCCCGATCTCTCCGAGGCGATCCTAGCCAAGTCCGAATTCGAACGGAACTGTCATGGCTGTTGCTGGTGAACAGGAATTGCTTGCTAAGGTGCTGGTGCACGAAGGCGGCTATTCGAAAGATGGGCGGCCTTGTTCGCTTAGGTGCAACTGATGGTTTGGGGGAGCGTTGCTACCCTTGGCCAGCATCGTCCTCCGCTGGCCGGCTCCCATGAAGCCCGTCACTGTTTCCGCAGTGGCGGGCTTTTTGACATCCGCTGACTGTGCGTATCGGCGCAGCAACTTTGGGGCAGTATCGGTGACAGACCGATGGCTTCGTACATCATACGACGACTCGCAGAAATAGACCCAAACCAGCTCTGCGGCGCCGGCCATCCGGAGCCGCGACAAGACCGACCCCTAGCGTTTACCCATTCGAGGCGTCCGGTCCGACAGGAACCATGCGGCGATCAGATCGTCGCCAGCAATCTGGCCGCGACCGTCATCCCCGATGCCGCGACCTTTCGGGAGGCCTCAGTGGTACGCGCCGTACCGTACTCTCTCGCCTGGAGATCAACCAGGCGCGCGACGAGGGCTAGCGACGTCTCGACTTTAGGGTTCATCATTTTCATTTGTCCGGTTGAATGGCGATCGACATGCACAACCCGCCGCCAACGTGGCGGCGGGTTGTGGGGTTCGTTCGAGGTCTCAGTCGTAGACTTTGACGATCTTGCGGGTGCTCGGGTCCACCAAAACCGTGCGGTTGTCGACCACCACATATCGGTATTTGACATTGGGAACCTCATGGAGCTCGACCGTGTCCGGCAGAGCCGTGCCGACATTCAGCTCAAGTCCGAGAAGGTTCACGGAAGCCAGCGGTTGCTTCTTCACGTATTGGCGCACGACGGTGTCCTGTTCCGGTGTGATGACCACATCCTGTGCCGCAACTGCGCCGACGCCGGCCAAAAGCAATAGCGCCGCAGCAGTGCTGGTAAGGTGTATCCTCATGGTTTTTCTCCTGTTGTTCCGGCGACAGCACAAATTTTCTGCGCGCCAGCCATCTGAACACGTCGGCAGGCCGAACGTTCCTCTAGCGGACTTCAGTCTGAACGCTGACCAGACCAAAGGCCGATCACAAAACGCGATGGTCTTACCTCTTGAGACTAGTCGGAACGGCTTAGGGGCCAGGGTAGTTGCTTCTCCAAATTCGGAGAAAGCAGATGGATAAAAGCATTGGCCAAGCGCGTTGGTTGCTCGCGCCAATTTTCGCGACAGCCGTCACATTTTTGGTGATCGGCATATTCCTTGGCTGACATGTCGTGGATCGGCACAGCTACGTCCCTTCCTGTGCTGATAGGACCCGCAAGCCGCCTCGGTGGCTGGCGGGCCCTCTATTTCAGTATGTTTGGTGAGCAAAAGACAATGACATCGATCCAGAGAACCAATGAGAGTGGCAAAGCAAACCAACCGGCAAATGACAACGATGATCCTGCGCCTGGGCTCTTGGACGCTGTTTCTTTGACGAATGAGGAAAACATTGTCGACCTTGTCAGGCGAACCGAGCGCGTGGCGATTTTGGTGGCGCTGGGAATGGGGGGCTGGTTGATGTTAGTCCCCGCAATCTACCTTGTACTGAGTACTGAGCCACCGAATATGAACGAACAATTGCGCCCGCTATAGGGCATTTGCCTCAGCCCGGTTTTGAAACTGAAACGCGCCGGTTCGAGGTGGGTGCCTATGTATTTGTGAGTATCTCGTTGGAACCACGCCAACCAGAGTGTCTGCGAATGAGATGGCGGCGAAGTTCGTGTAAACTTCAGGCAACTTTTTGACTTACTTGCAGAATCGGCTGCTGCAGCGGCGTCGAGCGATCCCGCTAGGGCGAAACTGTCCACAGCGCATCCAATTTGCCTGGGGTTCCTAGAAGCTTTTCGAACTTTCTGTCTTGCGGCTCCCGTCGAGATGCGCGCGCTTCTGAAGGAGGCCGGGGTGTCTGGATCCGCTGTGGTGCAACCTTGATCCAAGCATCTATGGGGGTTCGAGTCGGTAGAGCGCTACATCGCGAGACCCACTATCGACGAGGCGTTCTTCTACTACCGGCGGCACGCGGCTTAGTCAATTTTGGCGATGGAACCCATTGTCTCCGAAGGCAGAGGATCACAGGTTCGAATCATGGATTCCGACAGGAATCGAAATCTGTGACCCACAGATTAGGAATTTGTCAGACGGCCTTTCCCGTTGTTTCCCAATACCAGTCGTTGTATAATTGAAATGGTTCTAACATATTCAAGTTTTTGCGGTTTTCGTACTCCGCTGCCATGATGGCGTAGACAAAGCAACAGATCCAGACAGATCGAACAGGACGCAATTGCCGTACTAATCCCGCACTAACTTCATGACAGACCTTCGACTTGCCCTTACAGACCGCGCCGTCGCAAGCCTCCAGCCGGCGTCTTCAGGTCAATATTTTGCTCGGGACACCGACCTGCCGGGCTTCATGGTGCTGGTGGGCAAACGGAAAAAACGTTCGTCGTCCAGGGTGATCGAATGAAGGCGGGCAAGCGTCTTTCCGTCCGGATGAAGGTTGCCGAAGTTGGAGAACTCACAACGCGTGCGGCGCGGGCGAAGGCGAAGGACATTCTCGGCAAGATTGCCAACGGCATTGACCCTCGCGCGTCGACGCGCAAGCGGGACGGCGAAGCTGCAGCGGCTGATCTGCCATCGATTGCAAACCCCACCCTGCGCATTGCCTGGGAACGCTACCGCGACGGGCATATGAAGAACAAAGGCCGCAGCGACGGGACGATCAACAACTATCGCGATCACATCGAGCGGCTGTTAGCCGATTGGCTTGACGAGCCGCTTTCCAAGCTCGGCAACGATCCTTCCCTCGTGACTGTGCGACACGAGAAGCTCACCAAGGATAACGGCGCCTATATCGCCAATGGGTGCATGCGAACGCTGCGCGCCGTCTACAATCATGCCCGCAAGGCCGCCCGCACGCTTCCGGCGGACAACCCGGTCTCAGCCATAGACTGGAATGCCGAACATCGGCGCAACACGGCGCTGGGTCTTTCGGATCTCGAGCAATGGTTCTCCCAACTCGCGGTCTTGAAGAACCCTGTTCGGCGGGAGTTGCATCTGTTCATGCTGCTCTCGGGACATCGCCCTGAAGCGATCAGGAAGGCGCGGGTCGAGCATGTCGACTTTCGCGCGCGTGTCCTGCACATACCCAGGCCGAAGGGTGGTGAGGTCAAGGCATTCGATATACCGCTTTCCCGAGCCATGATCTGCTGTCTGGTTCGAGTGATGCGCATTGGTACAGCTCTCTATGGCGAGCAATCGCGTGAGTGGCTCTTCCCGGCCGACAGCGAAAGCGGTCACATCATCGAGCACAAGGAGAAGCGTAGCGATCTGTCGAAATGGGGGAATGACCTGCGGCAGACGTTCCGCACAATCGCCCAAGCTGTGGACGTTGCCGAGCTTGACGTTCACTTGCTGATGAACCACTCGATCCCAGGCGTCAATGCGGGCTACATCACACGCAACAAGCTGCTGAGCGACCACCTGCGCCTGCAGCAGCAAGCCATTTCACGACGGATGCTCGACGCCGGTCGATCGCGACAAAAGCCATCGAAGTCTTGCGCCTGGCCCGCCCTTCCCAGCAGGGGCCTACTTTCTGAGCTGATGAGCGGCAGGGATTAGCGGCATCAAACGTGTTCGGGGGTTCGGATGCGGGTATCGCTACGGCGCAAGGGAGCCGCCATGGTCATGCTCGTCAATCCGATTAGCTTGCGATACGCACTCGACTACCGGAACTATCCGCTCTGGCAGTCGCATGCGCACACGACCTACGCCTTCGTGCCGATCGAAGGGCCGATTGTCGCCTACAACGTCTATGGCAATCCCCCTGGCGCCGATGACGTCCGCGTCGGCCAGTGTAGAGCGATCAACCTCAATGCTCAGGCAACTTGAGAGCGTGGGGCTCGTTGATAATGCGGCCACACGTCGATCGACAGTGCATTTGGCAGGTGCACTGAATGACGCGAGCAATATTCTGCGGACCCAAGCAAACGGAACCGTAGTCCGAGAGTCGGTTCTGGCGGGGCCGAATGGGGTGATGAAGTTTGAGACGATCTGGGACGGGGCCAAACTCATCACTGGGAAGTTTTATGGAGGGCGGTGAAGGTGAGCGCGTCACTAAGATCGTGGGATTCAAAAAATCTCCTTTTGAACCACGTTGCCCAGCGGGGACCGAACGTTCTTCTCGTGGCGATGTAGAGGCGCCAAGGGGCTTTTACTCTTGGCCCGGGGATGGGGCTGATTCTTCTATCAAAGTAGGGATTATTGTCAGTCAAGCGAACGTCCCATCTGTAATGCGATCGCCAGCTGGTCGCTACTGTTTGTCTTGTTATGATAGGTCCATCTCCATTGTCGATTTGGAGGAGGGTATCTTAAAGAAGACACATCTGCTTGAGGATGTGTTTTTCAATTTATAGCCTGTAAAAATACCATCAGATACTTGCATTTCATCAGCTAGGTGTCGTCTCGATGTGTGACAAGGGGGAGGAGCTTTGGCGCTATATCTCCAGCGATATCCTGGAGAACTGGAACGTCGTAGGTGATCATCTTCTGCTCACCTGCACAGATGCGGGTCCGCCTATGGTGTTGAGTTTGACAAATGGAGAGATGGTGGCGTCTTGAGGAAGGCCCTTCTAGTGAACGGTAAGCGCGAGGCCGCCGTCGGCCAGAATCAGTGGCACGGCTCACGACCTAATCAACAGTCGTCACTTGCAGCCCTCGTTGGACCGCCGGACGTGCGAGTCCACGGTCCAGCCACGATTGCACGTGAGGAAAGTGGTCGAAGCCGACGAGTTCGCGAGCTTCGTAAAAGCCGATAAGATTGCGAACCCAGCCGAGCAGCGAAATATCGGCGATGGTATAGTCAGGGCCCATCACCCAGTCTCGACCTGCGAGCCGATTGTCGAGGACGCGTAGGAGCCTTGCCGATTCAGTTGCGTAGCGGTCGCGTGGACGCTTGTCCTCATACTCCTTGCCAGCGAACTTGTTGAAGAACCCGACCTGGCCGAACATGGGTCCGACTCCGCCCATCTGCCACATAACCCACTGGATCGTTTCATAGCGGGTGTTCGGGTCGGCCGAAATAAATTGCCCCGTCTTGTCGGCAAGATAGAGGAGGATGGCGCCCGACTCGAATAGCGCTAGCGGCGCGCCGCTCGGCCCGTTGGGATCGTAGATTGCCGGAATCTTGCCGTTCGGATTGAGCGCGAGAAACGCTGGGTCGTGGCTTTCGTCTGCCATGATATCAATCCGGTGCTCCTCATAGGGGAGTCTCGTCTCCTCAAGCATGATGCCGACCTTCACCCCATTGGGCGTCGGGAGGGAAAAGAGTTGCAGCAGGTCAGGGTGCTGCGCCGGCCAGCGTGTGAAAATCGGATGATCGAGCGTCACTTTCTGTCTCCAAAATAGTTGCGCCGAACCGAGCAGGAACTGATCCCATCACTCAGCTCGTGTTCGCTGAGCGCGAACTATTTTCGCTGAGCGCGACTATTATTGTCTTGTCGACCGACTTGTTGTCAGCCGGCGCGGTGACGCAGGCATTATTCTCGGCCCCGTCCGGGACCGGGTTTCTTGCGCGCAATACAGTGAAGAGCGCGGCTGCGAGAGCCAGCCCCCCATATCCCAAGGCGATCTGCGGTATTGTAAAGGTGCTTGAAAGCTTGCCGGAGATCAGGCTCGGGAAGGTGGCGCCGCTGTAGGAGAGAAGATAGATTGCACTGAAAATTGGCGCTCTGTCGGCAAGCTTGCTGCCATCCAGCAGCCCACGAGTGGCGGCGCTAATTGCGATACCTTGTCCGGCGCCGGCGACCATGGTGGCGAGGATAAACAACATCAGCGTGCCGGCATTGATCGCTGTGATGATACCGATCATGCCGGCCAGGAATGCGATCATGCCTACGCGTTGGGCCATTGCGGAGGTGAACCGGCCGCCGATGGGCGCGCCAAGGACGCTGGGAGCCATATAGGCAGCAAACACCGATCCGAGGATAAGCGGGCTGCGGGTGTGGAGTTGGTCTTCGACCAGCGCGGGAACGAAGGCTTGATAGAAAGCGCCTGTCGCCCAGGTGGCCAGGAATACCGCTGCGGCGACAGGGAGGAGAGGCCTGGCACGGGCCGGCACCTGTAATCGGGGCAATAGCGATCGCCATGCACCAGACGTCGGCGCTGCTGTTTCAGGACTGATCGCGATGAGCGCGGCAGACAGCAGCAGGAAGCCGACGCAGGCCAAGTAGATGACGTTGCGCGGCCAAGGACCAAACTGGACCAAGGCACCGGATACGATGGCGCCGACAGTGAGACCGAGCATCGGACCTTGGCTTGACGCAACGGAGGCCAGCCATTCCGGTCTGGCCGGTGCCGCGTCGACGATGTAGGAGGTGAGGCTGCTGCTCGCTAAACCGGTGCCAAGCCCCACCAGGAGCCGGCCGGCCAGCAGGATGCTGATGGCATGTACATTCAACAATAGCAGACAGCCAAGCATGATGAGGCCAAGGCTTGAGACTGCGGCTAGCCGGCGGCCCACGTGATTGGAAAGTCGTCCCAATGCCAACAGTGCACTGATCGTGCCAACGGCATATGCGACGACGGCCATGGATATTCCGGCGTTGGTAAACCCGTCTTCCGCCCGGTAGATGTTGTAGAGCGGGATCGGCGCGGCCGCCGCGGCGAACGAAGCTACCAAGGATATTACAGCTGATATGAAAGCCAGCCGGCGGTTCGCGCTCGGTCGTGCAATGTTGATCGCGGGTGCCCCATTTTGCATCGAGCTGTGCATCTCTATTTCACGCGGTTGAGTAATATCCACCATCGGTGGATGGCGCGTCGCTCGACGAAGCCTGTGACAGCGCCTCCGTCTCGTTGATCTGCGAGACGACGGTCATCCGCTCGAGCCTCGACGGGATGTGGGCGGCGCTGCGGCGTTCAGCCCGCCGTGCGCGTGCCCATCCCCGAGACCGGCGCGACCGGCTCCTCGGGTGCATTGAAGACTGACGTCGTGAGCAGTACAGCGATCGCTAAAATCCAATAGTACCAGGCGTCGAGCCCTACAAATTTAAAGACAAACGGTGCGATGATGAACACCACGCCCACGGCCCGATCGACCCAAAGGTGGAGCCAGTAAGGTATGATGCGCACGAGCCCGGTGGGATGGTCGGTCAGTGCAGGCAAGATCAGCGCCGCAATTCCGACAACAACCGAAAGCCATAGCGCCATCGGTCCGCTCTGGCCAAGCTTCAACAGAAATGGCGCTGCGATCAAGACGACAGCGACAGGGTAATCGATAAGGTAGGCGTGCATAGACTTGGTGACGAAGGGAAACGACATTGGTGACTCCTGTGCCTCTTGTCTTGGGTGCGTCGTCACGCCGATGAAAACGCATTCATCTCAGATGTCGATCTCGCCGCCCCTGATCGCCGGCATTCCATACAATCGCCTCAGATCAGGCCGTGTTGACGCATAGAAAGGCTATGCCGCCGTGCGAACGAGTGGAAATGCTTGATTGTTATTGTTTCCATTCCGCTTGTCTCGCGTCATGGTACGGAGAGGCGCATCACCAACGCCATTGTCAGTCGGGACGCCAAGAAAAATCAGGCGCCCGGGACGAGATTGCTACGGCATCTGACGATGCAGGTGGGGAGAGTATCGAAAGGACTAGGCGCAAAACGTCTTTCGACAGCCTATTCGTCGCGCCTCGCACGTCGCGGACTATCGCAGGGGATAGCGAGCGACATGCCGAAAGGCAGCTTTCTTCCACGTTGAAGCTATCAGGCGACCTCTTCAATAACGAGGTCTCTGCCATTAAACGACACCTCGTCGCCGGCGCGCTTTCCCTCCAATTCAGCGTAGATCGGCGCCTGCGTGGAGATGCCCATGATCTCATTGCCGTCGCATGTGAACTTGGCTGTCGACACGGCGATGACGAAATAACGACCGCCTAGTTTCACGACGGCGCCCTCCTCGATCATGCCTTTGGGGCCGAAGTCTATCCTGGAGAGCTTATCTATTTTGTCGGAATGTGAGTGAACGGTGTCATCGAAGGCTTCGGACAGGTCGCTCGCGAGCTCCGCCTGCGCTTGTTCGTCATCTTCGATCGGCTCGCTTCTATCAAGCCGGGCGCTCGCGACATACTCGAGGTATTTTTCTCTCGCACTCTCGAAGTCGCGAGTCTCCAGCGACAACATGGTCTGTTTCACGATCTGTTTGTTCATTTCAGGTCCTTTGTGAGGTAGGGCTTCCGGCCAGACTGTGATGGCGACGCTGGCAAACTCGACAATTATGCGGTCATTCGTTGTCGGGCACCTCGGCGCCTTGATAGGGGACTCTCTCAAGCCTGGGATCGCGGAGAATGCTGGTGACGAGCCAGACGTAGGATTGCTCCGCGGTATCGAACCCAAGAATCGAGAATGATTGCCCGAACGGGCACGGCGGGAAGTCAGGAAAGCCAATCCTCAGGACAAACCGCTCCGGATCCTTGTCGAACTCTTCCTTGAAGATCTTCCGCAGCCCATATCGGCTTGCGATTTCACCCTCGTTCTCGTGACGTATGGAGCGGTTCGCGTTTAGCTGTTCGAAGAGTTCTCGCGAGCATTCGCCGTCCAGTTCATCAAAGGCGTCGATCAACAGGCCTTTGCTGCCGGCTTTCCGGTTAGTGATCGCATAGATGTTTGAGCCGTCTCCAGCGTCCGGAGCGCTCTCGAACCTCTTCGCAAAATCGACCTGAATGTCGCCGGCGGCGACGGATTTTTCGGACGTCAGGTCGTAGAGCAGGCCGTCTCTTATGCGATACTCGTGGTCATACCCGTGTCCCAAGAGATCTGAAACCGCCACGACCATATCCTTCGCGTCGAGATTCATCTGCACTCTCCTAGCGTCGGCACGTCGTCCAACGCCAAACGCCGGGTTTGGCATTGGCCATTTGGAAGCGCCGTGCAGTTTTCGTTTCCACTCCCGGCATTGCGACGGGTGAGACTGGGGTCCTTTACGCGTCGGCCGCGGGATAGTTCGAGGGGAATAGCGCCCGCTTCGTTTCCTCGTCGTTGACCTTCTTGAAGTCGTGATCCTTTCCAACCGCGCGCGCCTTGGCGACCGCTGGGCGCGCGTCGATCGCCGTGAACCATCGCCTGATGTTGGGGAACGGCACCAAGGGATCCGTCGCGCCCTTCATGACGCGGGAAGCGCGATCGATCCAACCCCAGGCGGACATGTCGGCGATCGTATATTCGGACCCGACAATGTAATCCCGGCCTGCGAGTTGGCTGTCGAGTACCCGATAATGGCGCTCCGCTTCGCGGCGATATCTGTTGACGGCGTAGTCAAGACCCTCGGGAGCTGCAAACTGGAAATGTACGGCTTGCCCCGAGAACGGACCGAGGCCTGTACCGAGGAAAAACAGCCACGACAGAAGCTCGCCTCGGTCAGCCGGCTGGCCTAGGAAGCGACCGGCTTTTTCGGCGAGATACAGTAGAATGGCACTCGAATCGAAAACGCGTGCCTCTTTTCCGCCGGGACCTTCGGTGTCGACGATCGCGGGGACCTTGCCGTTAGGGTTTACGGCGCGAAATTCGGCCTGGTGCTGCTCGCCCTTGCTCGTGTCGACCGGCACCAGCTCATAAGGTAACCCCGACTCCTCCAAGAAAAGCGCAACCTTGGCTGGGTTGGGGGTCGGGTGGAAATAAAAGCGGATCATCGCGCTCACCTTCGGAGTTTCAGAGATTTCGCGCACGGGCCACGCGCGTCAGGCCGACGGGGCCGCTGGTTCGGTCGGCCCACGCGACATTGCCAAGACGTTTGCCGCTATGGAAGCAACGCCCTGTTATCGATTTCATTCCCGATGGTCTGCAGCGCCAATCCAAGCTGGTCGGTCCGACGGGCGGAAGCGCGATACGCCCGCCGATTCCCAGCCGGTTGGAGTCACGCCGGGACGTTTTCGGCGATCGGGGGCGCGGCCGGTTCTACACGTCGGTCGTAACGGACCGTCGGCGCCTGCATTGTGACGATTTCTTCACCGATTGTCGGATGCACCGCCATGGTCGACACAAAGTCATTCATGGTGGCTCCACTGCGAATTGCGATCGCCAGCACCTGGATCATTTCGCTGGCTTCCTCGGCGAAAATGTGGATGCCAAGGATCCGGTCCGTCTCGCAGTCTACGATGATTTTCAGAAGGGAGGTCTCGCAATCGCGTGTCAGGCCGGCCTTCAGCGGCTTGAAGCGCACCTTGTAGATGTCGACTGCGGGGTACTGCGCCCTCGCTTCCAGTTCGGTCATGCCAACGGTGCCGATCTCCGGGCTGGAGAAGACCGCCGTCGGCACATTGGAATAGTCGACCTGCCAATTGTTCTCCCCGAACACGCTATCGGCGAATGCGTGGCCTTCGCGGATCGCAACAGGTGTCAAGTTTATCTGGTTCGAGACGTCACCGACTGCATAGATGTTCGGGACATTTGTGCGAGAGCCTGCGTCGACAATAATCGCACCATTCGCGGCGGTCTTGACGCCCGCTCGGTCGAGCCCGAGGGCGGTCGTGTTCGGAGCGCGTCCAAAGGCAAGCAACACCTGGTCTGCCACCAGTCTGCCACCTTGTTCAGTCGTAACGTCGATTCCTCCCAAACCGCCGCCAGTTTGCCCGCGCCGGGGTTCAAGTCGACGTATGCTGTCACCGAGTATCAACTTGATGCCGCGGTTCGCATAGGACGCGGCGACGGCCTGGCGCACGTCCTCGTCAAAGCCGCGCAGGATATTACTTCCTCGGCAGACGACTGTGACGTCGCTTCCCAACGCAGCGAAAAGGCCCGCGAACTCAATGGCAATGTAACCGGCGCCGCCGATTACGAGCTTCCTCGGAAATGTCTTCAGGTCAAAGACGGCATCGGAGGTGATACCGAGTTCGATACCGTCGAAGGGAGGGAGTTCGGGCCTTGCACCCGTCGCAATCAGAATCTTGCGCGCACGTACGCGGCGACCGTCTTTGACCAGGCGAACCGTATGCGCGTCTTCAAGCACAGCACGGGACTTGACGACTTCGACGCCCGCATTTTCCTGACCGCTGCCGTAAAGTGCTTCCAGTCGTGCGATTTCGCGGTCCTTTGCGGCGACCAATGACGGCCAATCGAAACGCGGCATCGACAAACGCCAGCCGAACTCCGCCGCTTCGTCGAACTTGTCGCTGAAGCGACCCGCATAGACGAACAGCTTCTTTGGGACGCAGCCGCGGATGACGCATGTTCCGCCCAACCGGTACTCCTCGGCGAGCATCACTTTTGCGCCATGTCCCGATGCGACGCGGGCGGCCCGGACGCCTCCTGACCCGCCGCCGATCACGAACAGGTCGACGTCGAACTCCGTTGCGCAGGAAGCCGCTGAAGCGTCGCTTTGGACGGATTGCAATAGGTTCGTGTCGCTCAAGTTAAGCACCCAATCCGTTGTTTGCGGAGTTTCACATACGCGGCCTGATCGCATTCCGAGACGGCCCGATGCTTTGCGTCACTCTGGATTCGAACGGTGACGAGTCCTAGCTCACAGGACGCCACTTCGGACTTGCGGCGTCCTGTTTTGGACTTTCAGTACAATGGAATCGTCGAGAATCAGCCCGCCCGTGCGGTCTCGCGGAGGAACCAAGCTCTCTTCTCCGCGGCGTCGATATAGCCTTCCAGGAGGCTTGCAGTGGCAAGGTCCTCCAATTCGGCGCAGAGCTTGTGGGCCTGGCGCATCGAGGCGGCAAAGGCGTTGTTGTCTTCCATGAGTTCGGCCAGCATCGCGGCTGGCGCGACTTCCTCGGCCTCGTTATCCGCGATGGTGCGTAGTCGTGCCGCTTGGCCAAGTGAGCGGATCGTCACGCTATCCATCGCCCGGACACGTTCCGCGAGCGGGTCCACGACTTCAAGAATTTCGCTCGCCTGTTCGTCCAGCATGAGGTGATAGTCCCTGAAATGGGGGCCGCTCACGTGCCAGTGAAAGTTCTTCGTTTTGAGATAGAGCGACAGAGAATCGGCCAGAACCTGATTGATCTTCGCTGCGAAGGTCGCAAGCGAGTTTCGCAGCGCCGGCTCGTCTCGCTCCCCGTTTGGCACGTCTTCAACGTCTGTCGTCATGATCGTGGTCCCTTTCACTATTCGTGTTGCGTACTGTTTTTTTGTTTGATTGCAGGCTGAATGCGGCCTGCGCGAGCTGCAAGGCAGCGAGTTTTGGGGTGGATGGGGGGCAAAAAGACGGGAATCCGTCAGCCGCCGGTGAAGGCAGCGATCGCTTCCTTGATTTTCGCGACAGCGTAGCCGCCGACCTGCTCCAGTTCGACATGTGGCAGGTTCGGCATCTCGTCAGGTACCACGCCGCATCCGACGATTGCAGGGCCCGGGCACGCGAGTGCCTCGATCAAAATCGCCTCGAGTAGCGCGGGATCGCGGACGGTGAAACCCTGCGCGCCGCAAGCACGTGCCAGCACAGAATAATCGGGGTTTGGGAATTCGATCGCGTCGTGAAACGGAAGAATGCCCACGCTTTCCGCCTCGAGCGTGATGAGCCCGAAAGCCGCATTGTCGAAGACGACGACTTTGACGGGTAAACGGTGGTGGACCGCTGTCAGGAATTCGCCCATCAACATGTTGAAGCCGCCGTCCCCGGTAAGGACGATCACCTGTCGCGCGCGATCGAGCGCCTGTATTCCGTTTGCTTGCCCGAGTGCCGTGCCGACGGCCGCATTGTTGAACGAACCGGTAATGCGCTGTTTGCCGTTCTGTCGAATCCAGTTTCCTGACCAAAGGGTGTTGAGGCCCGTGTCGAAGACGAACACGGCATCGTCCTTCGCAAGGTCGCTAACCATGCGCGCTACAGCCTGTGGATGGATCTTGCCGCGGTTGCGCATCAGGTCGCTTTGCTTGTCGAGGAGTTCGTCCCAAGCGCGGCGGCTGCGCGCGACGCTGTCGAAGAATGTGCTATCGATTTTCTGTCGCAGTCTCGGCAAGAGCGCGGCGAGGGTCGGACGCACCGAACCTTGTACGCCGAGCACCGTCGACGTGCGTCGTCCAATCGCTACGGCCCGCTCATCGATCTGAATGACGTTTCCGTGGGTCGGCAGGAAATTGGAATAAGGGTAGTCTGTACCGAGCATAAGCAGGAGGTCGCACTCCTGGACCGCATTGTAGACCGGTTTGCTGCCGATCATGCCGAGCCCGCCCATCCATCGCGGATCGTCATATGCGATGATTTCCTTGCCGCGAACAGTGTGGACGAGCGGCGCCTTCAATCGGTCTGATAATGCGCGGAGCAGCTCTGCGGAGCCACGGCATCCCGCGCCGCACAGGATCGTGATCGACGTCGCTTCGTCGATGTGACGAGCAACCGCCTCAATTTCGTTCTCGCCAGGCGTGATCTCGCTGCGCGGACCAAGAGTTGCCACACTCGGAACGGCGTGTTCGACTTTGCTGGACAGCACGTCCTGGGGGAGCGTCAAATGCGCGACTCCTGGGCCCGCGTATGCGGAGGCGATCGCTTGATGGATCACGCCGGGCGCTTGTGCTGGCGCCGTTATCGTTTGGGTGTAGAGCGACACGTCGCGAAATAGCAGGTCCGGCTCGGTATACTGGTGATAGTCAATCCCTTTCAGACGTCGCGGCATCTCTCCCGACAACGCCAAGACAGGTGCATGGTCGCGCGCGGCCTCGTAGAGGCCAGCGACGAGGTGGGTGCTGCCAGGACCCGTTGTTCCGGCGCACACGGCGAGCTGGCCAGTCAGCTTGGCCTGGCCTGCCGCAGCCAATGCGGCTCCCTCTTCGTGGCGAACCCCGACCCATTCGATCTTGCTTTGCCGTACAGCGTCGCCCAGCGGATTGAGCGAGTCGCCGATCAAGCCGAAGATCTGCTTTACGCCGACCTCTTCCAGGACATCGACGAGGGCTTCTGCGACTGTACGCGACATGGATTACTTCCGCGATAGCCCCGCATTTTTTCGAAATGACCACCGGGCCCGGGCCGATGCCGCGGCGTCACTGCGACAGCCTTGCGCTCTCGCATTAAGCGGCTTGTTGTACAGGAGGAATTGCCGCGCGGTGATAACGCCGAGTTATGAATAGCATGCCCCGATGTATTCCGGGCTGGCCCGCCCAGAACCTACATCGGTCGGCCGAGCGCCAGGCGGCAATTGTGTTGTCAGCGTCGGTTTAAATCCGCACGGATCAATTCCTCAAGGGCAGCGCTGACGGCGGTATCGTCGGGCCGCACCGTAAGGTACATGGTGACGGTCCGCTCCGCTCGATCGAGGATTTCGTGCGCCAGGCGCGATCGAAACTGCGTCGTGGTTACATGCAGCCCCAGGTTGCCATTCGTCCTCTCGGGTTGTCTGTCGGAGTGTCAGGTCTGCCCGTCCTGCGGGCGAATTGTCATGCGGCGCGTATAGGTGTCCTGGCTGACCGCGTCGTCGACGATCCGCCCTATGCAGGCTTCGATCTCCTCCTGATAGGCAGAAACCGGACTTGCGTGCTGGTCGTCGTCAGCCACAAACGGGGAACATGCCGCGATGCTCGGCGGAGGCGGGCCACGAGAGCGTCCGCCGCCTCTTGCGTCGGCTCAAGCGCAAGGAAGTGTGCGAGCAGCGTCTGCACGACAGAGGTCACGGCCGACACGTGAGCCGCGTTCGCTGTGTTCTCGTGGCTTTGCACGCCAGATCCGATCGTTGGGCATCTTCCGGACTGGATACCACGATCGCCGGTGATGATCTCATCCCGGCTGGTTATCAATTGGATGCCCGCATTCTATGATCCGACCGGGTCGGCGATCGCTACTCTCGCAAAGCGGTATCTGGCCGGCTGAAGGAAGGCAAACATGGCTACGGAGAAGGCGATCCTTGCCGGCGGGTGTTTTTGGGGAATGCAGGAGATGTTTCGAAGCGTCCGCGGCGTAGGTTCAACGCGTGTCGGTTACACCGGCGGTGATCTCCCTAATCCGACCTACGGCAGTCATCACGGGCATGCCGAGGCAATCGAGGTAACTTTCGATCCTCTGATCGTAAGTTACCGCGCCATCCTAGAACGCTTTTTTCAAATTCATGATCCGACGACGTACGAGCAGCAAGGGAGTGACTTTGGATCGGGCTACCGTTCCGCCATCTTCTACACCGATGCACAGCAGAAGGAGACAGCCCTTGAAACGATCGCCGAAATCGAGGCCTCCGGCTTGTGGCCTGGTCCAGTAGTGACCGAAATCAACCCGGAAGACCGATTCTGGGAGGCCGAGCCGGAGCACCAGGACTACCTGCAAAGACATCGGCAAGGGTACAACTGCCACTTTGTTAGGCCGGACTGGCGCCTTCCTTCATCTCATGCATTCCGCAAATCTGGAACTGCCAAGCTGCAAACCTGAACGACCTGCCAATGTCGATGGGCGAAGCTCGCTGCTACGCTGATGGCGAGGCGAACACATCGGTCCCGCAATGCCGTCGCATAATGGCGGCGGCGGCATCGAAATGTTCTGCGCTCGCAGGATGAACGATCAACACAATACCACCATTGAGGACCTGTCTCTCGGCCCATTCGTGCACATACGCTTCGTGGCCCCGTCCAAACAAGGCGGCCAGCCCGCCCACTCCGCCTCCGGCAGCCAATCCCGCCAGCACGGCTGGCGCCGCCGTTCCGCCAGTCGCAGCAAGAACGGCGCCAGCGCCGGCGAACGACGCGACAGTTGCGGCGAGCGAGGTCACAAGTGTGCGAACTTGTTGCCGGTCGTCGCTCATGCTGACCTCCACACGGGGCAGTTGTCTGATGTCGCAACCAACGGTGCCGGCGCATGTCGCAGCTATATCCTCCTGCGCGAGGAAGCTTATTCGAGAGCGGTCGATCCCCGCAGCTTCGAGCTCGCCTACAGCGGCCTCAAATTCGACATGACTTTGCAGCGCACCAATGACTTCTCGCAACTCGCTCACTTTGTGTATCCTGTTAGTTCGTTTTCACTCTAAAAGGCCTCGTACTGTGCATCGCTCCGCATCTCACGAGTAATCTCCGCCGCTCTGCTGCGTAAGATTGCCGAGATAGTCGCGCTTTCCGATTTTCGCCCCGAGATGCCGGAGGATCGCATGCGCTATCGAGATGTGGAAAAAGAAGTCAGGTAGCACCAAGTACCGGATGTAGTCGTCGCCGCCATACCATCCGCGCACGATAGGTGGGGTCAGCTCATAGGTGTGCGACTGGGCACCTGCGATCTCGTCCGGCTGCACGTTCTGCAAGAAGCCGCGAGTCTCGAGGAGCCGTCCCTTCAATGCCGGATACATCATCGCAGTGGTGCGGGGCGGTGTCGGGTCGCGCTGCATCAACTTCGCCATGTGCGCGTCAACCTTGTTGCAGCTTACAGAGAACTGTTCTCCAAACGTCAGCATGTCGGGTGCGAGCCGCTCGCCTAATATTCGTCCCGGCTCAAACCCTTTGGCCCGCTCGAGCGCCTGGGCGTGATCGAGATAGTCATCCATCACGTTCAGTCCATGCACCATGACAGGGACTGTGATCTCATAGACCGAGAAGGACACACTGACCTCCGTGGGTTCGTTTCTAGTCTGAACGTCGGTTGGTCCCAGAAGGTCGATAACCGAAGCGAATGGTCACAATAATTCCCGTGGTTCCGCTCTTGCTCGTGGCGTCCTTCGAGATAGGCGTCGAAGCTCCGCGAACCGCAGCGAGAACGCTCACGCGCATTGACATCTAGCAACGGAGCGCCGGATATCCATTCACGTAAATCCGGTCAGTGTTCCTTGCTGGCACGTGGCAACCCTGGCAATCGGTGTGGTAGTTTGTCGAGGTGGTCTTGAGGGGCTTGTCTGCATCGAACCACGACCAGCCCAACCGTTTCCCCACAGCGGGTTGCCTGGGTGCGATCCTTTGCTGTCTTCACCATGACGAACCAGCCCTTGAGCTTGTCGACGTGGCTTACCGTGCCGGGGGTCATCTCGTTCGTCGAGGTCGCAAAGACTTCCTTCACGAGAACGGCGCCATCCGGGAAGTGCCCGGTCTTTCGATATGCGTCGATCGTTCCCGGAGAGGCGTAAACGGTGTGCATCTGCTTCGAGCTCTGCCCGCTATCGGCGGCAATCGCCCAACTGCCGAGCGCCTGGTAAAGCGTTCTGTAATCTGTCGGAACATGCGAGTTCCCGGCGGCGTCCGCCACATTTGCGCTTTGATCGACTGGAGCCGCTCGGCTCATCTGCGCGAGAGACACGGCGGCGCCGGCGACCATGACGATCGCAACACCCAGGCTGACTGTCCTCGATAATTTCATTGGAGGTCTCCTTTGCTGCTCGCACGGGGCACCCCCCCTCGGTGCGAGGGGTTCAAGCACCCTGGAAGCGGCGGGCTTCGTGACCGGGCTGGCAAGCCCCAGGATCGGACTCTGTCGACGAAATGAGAAATTCCCTTTGGACATGCATTTGATAGGCGTGAGATATCGTTCTCCAAAGGTCTGTCTGGGGGCAATACGGGTTGGTTTTGGGTCAACCATCGAGGAGTGCGCCATATTCGGGTTGCCGGGTGGCGTAGGAAGACATGAAGGGGCACTTTGCGATCACTCGTTTCCCGTCGCGCCGCAAGGCCTCGAAAACGCCGTGCGCCAGCCGCGATCCGTAGCCAAGGCCAGATAGCTCCTGCGGTACTTCCGTATGCAGCAGCACGACCCGGCCGTCCTCGATCTTGTAGTACGCGACCGCGAGCGCATCGCCGCTGAGGGACATCTCAAACCGGTTCATGGCCGGGTTGTCCCTGATGTCGCTTTGCACTTTCCGTCTCCTTCGCTCAGAGGCCGACAAAGTTAGCAGGCACGAGTGCGGCGGTCTGCGGCCGCACGCTGAATAACGCCCGCGTCTGGACGAACGGCGACGGATTATGGATTCGCTGCGCGATCTACGGACCTACGTTTTTGACGCGAAAGCGTCGGCCGTCGGATCGCGCTCGGGGCAGGGGCGAGGGCTGTATTCTTGGGCGCGTAGGGATGAGCAGACCAAGTTCGCGCCCGCCACGTCCAATCTGCTCTGGCGGCAGACCATTATTTTCGGAGTTCCTGTTATGGCCGACACTTTCGAATACGCGCTGCCTATAGGTGAACGGGCATGAACATCACCGGCAAGCGCATTCTCATCACCGGCGGATCGAGCGGCATAGGGCTTGCGCTGGCGCGAATATTGCTGGCGAAGCAAGGGAAAGTGGCGATAAGCGGACGCCGTCCGGAAGTCGTCGCTGAAGCCGTTCGATCCCTGCAAACCGGAACTACCGAGATCCACGGCATAGCAGCTGATGTTTCGACAGCCGAAGGACGCGCCGTGACGCTCGAGCAGGCCGTTTCCGCTCTCGGCGGCCTTGATGTCCTTGTGAACAATGCCGGCGGCGTGCGAGCCGGTCGTTTGGAAAAGACCGATGAAGCCGAACTGCACGCGATGATCGATGTCGGCTTAACGGCCCCGATCCTGCTGACGCGCGGAGCGTTGCCGGTCCTCCGTGAGAGCGGTGACGCCATGGTCGTGAACGTTTCCTCCGGCATCGCATTGGTAGGGGCTCCGTTCTATTCCACCTACGCGGCAGTCAAGGCCGGGCTTGCACATTTCGGTGAGGCGCTGCGGCGTGAGCTGAAAGGGGAGGGCATCCATGTGCTGACCGTCTATCCGGGCGGCACCGACACACCGATGATGAAATCAAATCATGCAGGGCCCGAACTCGGGTTTTCGCGCGAGCCAGCTTCCGCCGTCGCCGAAGCGATCGCTGCGGGCATCGAAGCTGAGGCGTTCGAAGTGATCCGTGGCGGCGAGGTTCGCGCCCAGATGATAGCCTTGAATCGAGAGAATCCGGCTACGGTCGATGAACGCATGCTCAGTATGAAACCCGCGCTCGAAGAAGCGGTGAAAGATCACGCTGCCCTTTAGAGCGGCACACAGGTCGAACAAGGAGTCCCTATCGCGATGCTGCAAAACGGCGATGTTTTTCCGTCTCTAACCTTTGCCCGCGCTGGTGGCGGCGAAGTCGATCTGCCTGGCGATCTCGCTGGCGGATACGGAGTGATCCTGTTCCACCGCGGTTCCTGGTGTCCGTTCTGCAACGCCCAGCTTGCAGCTTTTGCGCGGGCGGCAGACAAATTCGCCGAGGAAGGCATCAAGGTCGCCTCGGTATCGGTGGACGATCGTGAAAAGACGGAGGCGCTCGTCGCAAAGTATAAACTCGGCTTTCCGGTCGCCCACGGGGCCGATGCACGAGCCGTCTCCGCGGCCACCGGCGCCTTCGTCAATGACGATCCCGTCTATCTCCAAGCAACTGGCTTCGTCCTGAATCCCGAGAGTCGGATTGTGACGGCCGTCTACTCGACGGGCGCGATCGGACGTCTGCTTCCTGATGACGTATTGGGCATGGTCCGCTACCTGAAATCATCATCGAAAAGGTGAGATAGAATCGTGAAGCAAGGACCGCAGAGCTAGTTGGCGGCGTTGGAGCCGAGACTATTCATCGAAACCAAGATTTGTAGATTGCATTGGCGAACGTGCTTCGGACCCATCGAGAACAGAGATGGAGACGATAATAGCGTCGATGATGAGTTCGTGCTGTTCATCGGGGCGGTCAGTCATGAGAAACCGCGAGCGACAGGAGTTCGTATCATGGTGAAGGCATTTGTGTTCGATGCATATGGCACGCTTTATGACGTGCATTCGGTTTCAGAAATTACCGATGCGTCGTTCCCGGGCCATGCCGACTACATCACGCAGATCTGGCGCATGAAGCAGCTCGAATACAGTTGGCTGCGATCGCTGATGGGGCGCTACCAGGATTTCTGGACGGTCACGCGTGAGTCACTTGATTACAGTCTTCGAACTTGGGTCTTCGCTCCGATACGCAATTGTTCGACGATGTCTGAACCGCCCCGGGTTTTCCGGAGGCCGTTACATTTGAGTCACGCGGCTATGGCTGGTTCATCCAGCATGGCGTAGTAGCGTTCCTCGGCTTCGGCCGGCGGATGTTGCCTATGAGCTCCAGCAGCCGGCGATTATTGAACCAGTCGACCCATTCGAGCGTAGCGAACTCGACGGCTTCGAAGTTGCGCCATGGTCCGCGTCGATGGAGCACCTCGGCCTTGTAGAGACCGTTGATCTTTCGGCGAGAGCATTGTCGTAGCTGTCGCCGACATTGCCTACCGAAGGCTCGACGCCGGCCTCCGCCAGGCGCTCGGTATATCGAATGCTGACATATTGGCTGCCTCTATCGCTAGGTGCATAAGCCCGCCGCGGTGGATCGGCCGCCGATTATGGAGTGCCTGTTCCAGAGCGTCCAGGACGAAGCTCGCATGCGCCGTCCGGCTCACCCGCCAGCCAACGATCCCGCGGGCATAGGTGTCGATGACAAAGGCGACATAGACGAAGCCCGTCCAGGTCGCGACGTAGGTGAAGTCGGAGACCCACAGCATGTTCGGCGCCGGGGCATGGAACTGGCGATTAAAGTGATCGAGAGGGCAAGGTGCGGCCTTGTCGCTCACCGTGGTGCGGATCGGATTGCCGCGGATGATGCCCTCAAGACCCATAGCCCTCACCAGGCGGGCAACCGTGCAGCGGGCGACGTCGAAGCCCTCGCGCTGCAACTGCCGCCAGACCTTGCGAACGCCGTAGACGCGGAAGTTCGCCTCGAACACGCGTCGAACCTCATCCTTCAAAGCCTCGTCCCGCTTCGCCCGAGCCGACAGCCGGGAGGGATCGATTCGCTTGGCGATATGGTCGTGGTAGGTCGACGGGGCGATCGGCAGCACCAACCAGCCGCACCGCACGGGTCCGGATTTCGGGAGAGAACTTGTTGGTCGTCTTGCTTGTCATGTGCGGTTCTTCGATCAACGCCATGGCGAAGAAGAAGGGCTGGGAGGAACGTGACGGTCTTTCTTTCGCTCGCCGTTCGGGTATGGTTACAAGCATGTCCCTGGTCACACCGCTATAGACATATTTCGACACGATCAAGTTGCGCCTGACGGCATCGTGGCCGCGGGTACGTTCCCAGTTCCCACCATGAGTAGGTAGTGAGGGTCGTGCTTTGGAGATGCACCAAATTCGATACTTCTTGGCAATCAGCGAAACCCTGAATTTGACCAAGGCAGCCGAGCAGTGCAACGTCACCCAGCCGTCCCTGTCACGCGCGATCAAGGGCCTCGAAACCGAGCTCGGTGGCGAGTTGCTGCGACGCGAGCGTGCGCTGTCGCATCTGACGGAACTCGGCCAGCGCATGCTGCCGATGTTGCGCCAGTGCTACCAATCAGCCCTTACGGCCAAGATGGTGGCTGCATCGATCAGCGAGGGCGAGGCCGCGCCCCTATCAGTTGCGGTCTCGCGGACCGTCGCGCTCAATCCCTTCACAACAATGCTGCGGGAGCTGTCGCGTGCTTTCCCGGGTCTGCAACTGCAGTTGCGTCGCGGCACGGGCGCCGAGGTCACCGAATACCTGAGATTGGGCACCGCAGAGCTGGCAATCGCCGGCCCGCTTAATGAGCCCTGGTCTCGCCTCGATGCTTTCCCGCTTTTCGAGGAACCATTTCACCTCGTCGTCAATCGAACTCACAGGCTCGCGGGCAGAGACAGAGTCGAGCTCAGGGATCTTGCCTCTGAGACCCTCGTGATCAACACCGAATGTGAGATGGTCGAAGAGCTCAAGACCCGCCTGGAAGCAAACGGCGTCGTCAACACTGCCAGGCACCAAGTGGCGACGCAAGAGGACCTGCTGGCCTTGGTCGACTCGAACCTTGGCGTCGCGATCATCCCCAATGCGACCTCGGACACGGCTGGCTTCCGCCGAATACCGCTGATGCGCCTGGAACTCGCACGCACTGTGTCAGCGTACACGGTTGCGGGTCGACGCCGCGCGGTCGCCTGTGCCACTCTGCTCAATCTGCTGCGCGCCGCCGACTGGAGCTTCGACGTACGACCGGCGCGGCAGAGGAGAGCTCATTGATGGCCGAACGCCCCATTGGTGAAATCCTCGAAGTCGCTTTCATCCGATGCCGCGATCTGGAGGCACCGCTGGCCGATCGGCTCCAGGCGTTCTCGGATGAAGTGCGGCGGCTGGGCCCGCATTTCGCTGAAGCGGTCGATGCCCTCGTCAACGGTCTCGTCGAAGCCGGCGCTGGCGCAACAGCGCCCCAGGTAGGGGAGCCGATGCCGGCATTCTTGCTGCCCGACGAGCAGGGGCGCCTGGTCCACCTGAACGATTTGCTCGGCGAAGGGCCGGTGGCGATCGCATTCAATCGCGGGCAATGGTGTCCGTATTGTCGCATCAATGTCGACGCGCTGGCCCGTGCTGAGGAACAGATCGCTACCGAACACCGACACGTCGCCGCGATCGTGCCTGATCGCACAAAGTTCGCTATGTGGCTCAAGTCCGACGCCAATGCGCCGTTTCCGGTTCTCACCGACATGGATAACGGCTATGCGATGTCCCTCGGCCTCGCGTTTTCCGTCGACGACGAGATGAAGCACATGATGATCAGCTCTGGATGGGATCCGTCGGTGTCTCAGGGCGCCAATGAATGGATGCTGCCGATCCCGGCCACCTTCATCGTCGGCACCGATGGGATCGTCCATGCGCGCTTCGTCGACCCGGACTACCGCACGCGTATGGCGACCGAGGACATGCTTGTGGCGCTGCGCTCTGCAAGATAGTTCGCGTCGCGATTCCACAGTCCGCACGGCCCCGCGTATGCCTATCTGAGCGTTGCGATCGCAAATGCTGGCTGAAGGATCGCGCGGCTGTGATCCAGATCCTCTGCAAGAAACCACCCGTAGACCATAGCA
Source organism: Mesorhizobium sp. BR1-1-6 (assembly GCF_020165355.1). Classification (NCBI taxonomy): domain Bacteria; kingdom Pseudomonadati; phylum Pseudomonadota; class Alphaproteobacteria; order Hyphomicrobiales; family Phyllobacteriaceae; genus Mesorhizobium; species Mesorhizobium sp. BR1-1-6. The sequence continues at coordinate 333,511 of NZ_JAIUHZ010000003.1, forward strand.
GCGAGCTATGGAATCCCCAGCAAATCGGCATTTTCAATCGCGTGAGCATCGCCATAGCATTTGGCTGCTTCCACCGATTAACCCGCAGGCGGTCTGGGCGGCGATAGGCATTTCGCGATGCAGTATCCTGAAAGCGTGAACATCCGTGGCTGACGACTATGCATCCGTAACCCAGCCGACGTCGGTGTGGCATCGAACCCGCAAGTGAGCCGCATCTGTTTGACGCGCTCGGCACGACGAAGGAGGACGCATGTGGCTGGAGAAGAGCACGACGCAAGGGAAACTTCCCTTTCACCAAAACTCAGAGTTGTCCAAGAACAAGTGAGAAGCCCAATGTCAGCATTTGTTTACACTTTCGATAACGATCACCATTGCGCCGATAAGGTTGGCACTTCTCAACGGGCAATGAAGATTAAAGAAAGTATGAATTGCAAACCGATTGTACGAATATCTCCTTCTGACCTAGACAATCTGTTGATGACCATGGAGGTCGAGTTCGTCAAGCTTTCTGAATGCGTGGTTGGTCCAGGCTGGAGATTGACGATGGCCACCACCAACGCTCCTGGCATCCACTATGACCTTATAGGGACGGGTCGGATGATTATCGGCCATCATACTCCTATCGATCTCCGGCCGCATACCTTAATCATTGTTCCTGCTGGGCAATCTTTTTGTATTGAGGGTGCTGACGATAAGCGGCATCCAGCAACTCTCACAATCACCGAGGAGAACGCCCGGACATCGGTTTCTGGAGCCCTGAGCAGATTCGCTGCAGGTAGAGGCGAGCCCAAGGTCATGCTGATCTGCGGGTACTTCCGTGCCACGTACGGCGCTTCAATAGATCTTTTCGGAACCCTCACGTGCCCGATTGTGGAACAATTTGGTGCAACGGACCAACTCGATCATAGGCTGAGTTCGGCGATGGACGAACTAGTTGCCCAGGAGGTCGGGACCGGCGCCATGACCGCAGCTTTAATGAAGCAAGTACTCGTTACTTTACTGAGACGATCACTTACAACCAAAAATCTATGGGTGGAACGATTCTCTATGTTAGGCGACCCACGGATCGCGCGTGCCTTTGCGGAGATGGTCACCCATCCAGAATTCCCGCACTCGGTAGAGAGCTTGGCGCGGACCGCTTGTCTTGGTCGATCCGTATTCATGGTTCGCTTCACTCGTCTGTTCGGGAAACCGCCTATGGCGACCCTTCGTGACCTAAGAATGCGCAAAGCCGTAGTCCTCCTGAAGAATAGCGGCCTATCGATCGACCAGATCGTCCATGGTGTGGGCTATACAAGTCGCAGCAGTTTCTCCCGCACCTTTCGGAAGATGCATGGTTGCGATCCTTCGAGGTACCGAGACATACAAGACATGGGCGATTCGTCATTCAATCCTTAGGATAGGACCTACTGGACTGCTTATTTGAGGGATGCCAAGTAGCACTTAACCAGCTTAACGGCATCCAACTGCGCCGGCCCATTCTGAATAAGGCGCTGACGGGGAACGAGTTTGGCGAGGGATGATGAAGCGGGTCTGGTCCAGATAAAGCGAACGGGAGCACTTCAATGAGTAAGCGCATGCCGCCGTTGATATAGGCTTCCCGACATCGAAGAGACGGTAAGTCCGAAGTCGGTTTCACGAGCGCCGGAAAAGCCGCTCCAATACTGCATTTGTAATGCGTTCGGAGCGGCTGTCCCCGAGCTGATAGACGCTCCCAAAGGTTAGGACCGAGGCCACAAACCTGCTGCGCAGGTCAGCGGGCAAATCATCTATCGACTTTTCCAGGATCTCTTGGATCGCGCCATCGGTCATCTCGCACTCCGGAGCAATTCCTTGCTGCAACCCTCGCTGAGCTCCACGATTTAACGTCACCTCGGCTCAGTGCGACGCGCCCGGGATGCTCGGCAAACATTGAGACGGCGACCGCCGCGGCTTCGCGGCGCACCGCAGATTACGTCGCGCTCGTGTCGCTCACGGGCGAACACGGATGACCGTTTTCCCCGCGCGCCGCTCGGTCGAGTTGAAGGCGGCGATCGCCTCGCCGAGGGTCGCGACTTTGCCGATGTTCGTCCGCAGCCGTCCGTCCCGCACCCGCTGGACGATCTCGCTCAGCTGGGCACGGTCGGACTCGACGACGAAATCGACCGCCAGGCCATCCACGGGCCGCGCGTCGGCCGGTCCGACGACGGTCACCAGCGTACCTCCGGCTCGGATCAGCGCCGCGGACCGTTTCTGCATGTCGCCGCCAATGACATCGAACACCAGATCGATGCCGCGCACGTCTTCCAGGGTGTCGTTCTCGAGGTCGACGAATTCATTCGCGCCGAAATCGAGCGCCTTCTGACGGTCGGCAGAGCGTCCGGTGCCAATGACGTAGGCGCCGGCCTCTCGTGCGAGCTGCGTCACCATCGACCCGACGGCCCCGGCCGCACCATGCGCAAGGACGCTCTGCCCCGCCTGAAGGCGGCCATGCTGAAACAGTCCCTGCCACGCGGTCAGGCCCGAGATCGGCAGGCTCGCGCCCACCGTGAACTCGACATCGCCCGGAAGTGGCGCGAGATTGCGCGCTTCCATCGCTACATACTCCGCGAGCGTGCCGTCGCGATGCCAGTCCGCGAGGCCGAACACCCGCTGACCGATTGAAAGCCCCGTGGTGCCGTAGCCGAGCGCAGTGACCACACCGGCCAGCTCATGGCCGAGGATCGACGGCGTCCGGTCGCGGAAGGCTCGATCGGCCCAGGTCGAGGGCCACTCCAGTTCGGTGTTGACGAATCCCGCCGCATGAACCTGTACGACGACATCGTTTATGGCAGCCTGCGGCTCGGGCCGCTCCACCAGCTTCATCCCGGCCGTTCCGGCAGCCTGATCCGTTACTACAATTGCTTTCATCGGAATTTCTCCTCGGTCATCTGTTGTTTGTTGAGATGGTCGGGCAACGTAGAGTCTCCCTCACGGACGAACGCGGATAATCGTCTTTCCCTTGCGTCGCTCGGTCGAGTTGAAGGTGGCGACGGCATCGTCGAGGGCCGCAATCTTACCGACGTTCGTTTGCAGTCGACCGTCTCGCACCCGCTGGATGATCTCGTTCAGTTGCGCGCGATCGGGCTCGACTACGAAATCCACCGTGAGGCCATCCACGGGCCGTGCTTCAGCCGGGCCCATGATGGTCGTCAGCGTTCCTCCGGGCCGCACCAGGCGCACGGAACGCTTCGCGATGTCACCGCCGATGACGTCGAATACCAGATCGACTGTACCGACGTCCTCCAAAGCGTCGTTCTCGAGATCGACGAATTCATTGGCGCCGAAGTCGAGCACCGACTGACGGTCGGCGGCGCGTCCGGTGCCGATGACGTAAGCGCCAGCCTCACGCGCAAGCTGGGTGACCATCGAACCGACGACGCCCGCTGCACCGTGTGAGATGATGCGCTGGCCGGCCTCGATCCGCCCGTGCTGAAACAGACCTTGCCATGCAGTCAGGCCGGACATGACCACGCTCGCACCGACTGTGAAATCGACGCCGCCGGGTAGTGGCGCGAGGTTTCGCGTTTCGACAGCCACATACTCCGCCAATGTGCCGTCCCGATACCAGTCCGTAAGGCCGAAGACCCGCTGTCCCAGCGATAGACCCGTCGTGCCATATCCGAGACCCGTGACCACTCCGGCCACCTCGTGCCCAGGGATCGACGGTGTTCGGTCGCGGAAGGCGCGATTGGTCCAGGTCGGGGGCCAGGTCAGCTCATCCCAAGTGAACCCCGAAGCATGAATCTGAACGACGACGTCATTGATCGCCGCCTGCGGCTCTGGCCGCGCCACCAGCTTCATCCCGGCCGTTCCTGCCGCCTGGTCGGATACCACGATCGCCTTCATCGGAATTGTCCTCAGTGATCAGCCTCTTTGGTGGGATGGTCCCGTCATCGGCTTGGTTGGCTCATGGGCGAATGCGGATGATCGTCTTTCCGCTGATCCGTTTGGTCGGATTAAATGCGGCGACGGCATCATCGAGCAACGCTATGTGGCCGATATTGGTTTGCAATCGGCCGTCCCGCACACGCTGGATGATTTCGCCCAATTGGGCGCGGTCCGCGACGAGAACAAAGTCCACCGAACGGCCGTTTGGAGGTCGCGCCTCGGTCGGTCCAGCGATGGTCACGAGCGTTCCTCCATCCCGGATCAACCCTGCTGACCGCGTGGCGACATCTCCGCCGATGACATCGAACGCCAGGTCGACGCGACCGACATCGTTCAAGACTTCATTCTCGAGATCGACGAATTCGCTGGCGCCAAGGTCGAGCGCCTTCTGGCGGTCGGCAGCGCGGCCGGTGCCGATGACGTAGGCGCCGAATTCGCGCGCGAGCTGCGTCGCCATCGAACCAACTGCGCCGGCGGCGCCGTGCACGAGGACGCTCTGTCCCGTCCGAAGACGGCCGTGCTGGAATAGCCCCTGCCATGCGGTCAGGCCCGGCATCGCCACGCTCGCCCCGACTGTGAAGTCGACATCGCCCGGTAGCGGCGCGAGATTGCGTGCCTCGATCGCTACATATTCGGCCAGTGTGCCGCCACGATAGGAGTCCGAAAGGCCAAATACCCGTTGTCCAACCGAGAGCCCGGTCGTGCCGTAGCCGAGAGACGCGACCACGCCGGCAACCTCCTGCCCCGGAATAGATGGAGTCCGGTCACGGTCGAGACGATCGGTCCACGTCGAGGGCCATATCAGCTCACCCGAAGTGAACCCCGACGCATGTACCTCGACGAGGACGTCGTTTATCGCCGCCTCTGGTTTGGGAACGTCGACCAACTTCATCCCGGACGTTCCGGAAGCCTGATCCGTAACAACGATTGCCTTCATCATCTGCTTTCCGGGATGAGAGATCTTGCGATCTTCTGAATTTCTCGCAGATAGCGGAAAATAGAGCGGCGAAAATCTGTCGTCTAATGACCGTCAGCTATGGAATCGATGCCACCAAAGGGCCGCGCGACAATTATGAACTCGATAAGGGCCGTCGTCCCGGCGCGATCGCGGCATAACGACCGTCATGAAGGGTGGCCGTCGATCCAGGGCGGTCCGGGCCTCGGGCGCTCACTCAAGGCTTGGAGGCGATACAGCCAGGTTCCGGAGCCACGCCGCGAACTATGTGGGAGAGGCTCGTTCCGACCGCACGCTTCACGCGAAGCAGCCAGGATTTCTTATCCGGCTGGGAGCCGTCGCGCAGCGTCACTGTTCCTGTCATTCCGGAGACGAGCGGCATGCCGGGCGGAACCCTATCAATAGCGATCCGGACCGGCACGCGTTGCGCCAGTCGCACCCACGTATAGACCGGGTCGATATTTGGAAGACCCTGAGGGCCGGCCGCAGCGTTCGATACGCTGACGCCTCGGGTGATCGTCGTTACATGACCCATCAGCGGGGCTGCGTAGCCCATCAGTTTGACTTCTGCGCGATCCCCAATGCACATCTGCGCTAACTTTGTCTCCTCGAAATAGCCGTCCACCCAGAAGCTGTCGGTATCGACGATCGAGATGTTGCTAACTCCTTCGTGCGCATAGTCGCCTACTCGTAGGAGAAGATTCGTGACATAGCCGTTGACCGGGCTGCGGACCTCGGTTCGCTTCAAGTTAACGGCTGCCTGGGCGACCTGTTCACGCGCAACGTCGACCGCGGCTTTAGCTTGTCGGGCGCTGCCCTCGAAGATCTGTTGCTGTTCTTTCGAGATCGACAGTTCCGACAACTGCTTCCGGCGTTCCGACTGCAACTCCTTTACATAGTTGTCGGCTTCTTTTTGTTCCAAAACTGCTTTGCTCAGGCGCAACGCAACATCGAAATCAAATGGCTCGATCTGATAGAGTACATCTCCCTTATGGACGAATTGGTTGTCGGAGACCCACAGCTTTGTGATCTGGCCGGACACGCGAGGTGCAACGCCCGCAACCTGAACTCGTACGCGCCCGTCGCGTGTCCAAGGCGCGACGACATACTGGTCCCACACCACGAGTGAGATCATCGCCGCGACAAGAAATATTGCCAACGTTGCAAGTCTGCGAGAAATCGGCAGAAGAGCTTGCGTGATGTTTGTTCGCCGTCCGACCGGTGGTGTGGCGAACGCGACGGAGATCTCTGGCCCGCAAGATTGACGTCCTCCGGATTTCGCACGTGCGACTGCGCTTAGCCCGACTGACACATCGCTCTCGGTCGATCCAGGCAACGTGGCGGATCCCGGTTCTTCTCGGTCGATCACCTTGTCTTGGCTGGCACCATCCATCAATTTTCCCTCAGAGAAACAAGGCAATCAGGCCCAGAATTGTGATGTAGAGGCTGAGTTCGGCAATCGCGGCATTGCTGAAGAGCCGCCAAAAACCGACAGTTCGCAGCAGCGGCTTCGTCAGAAGCACGACGAACAGAGCCGCAACCGCATAGGTCATGAAGGGTGCGACCAAGACCCCGCCAATAACCAAGTCGTGGAAGGAATGAGCCATCACGCGGTCTCACTAAGATGAGCACGTCGCCCTAGTGCCGCCTCAGCGTGATAGCTCGCGACCATTAGCGCGGCGCGGAGATCGGTAATCGAATGATTTGGCGGTGTTGCTTGGTTCAAGCGGTGGGCAATGGCACGAATTGCCCGCGGTTCACGCTTGTTGAACGCGGCGCGTACGTCTTCAACCAACCCCGCCAAGGGGCCGCCGGCGAGAGCCTTCAGCTTGGTGTCGCACAATCGGAGAATCGAGGATTGGTCGAAATGTGAAAGAACTTCGCCGATCGTCTCCGGATTTGTCCCTGTGGACAGGATTTGCCCAATCCTGACGGCGTCGCGAAACATCTCCTCCTCAGGCTCATGCCGACGGCCACGCGGGGGGCCCTGAGCAAAGTCTTCGCGGGACGACGTTAACATCCATCTTCGCCGCCTCTCCTGAGGGACTGGAGGTACAAGAAACTGCGTCGCCAACAACAAGGCGGGCGCAAGGCAAGCGAGGAGGAAGAAGAAGAGGTACGATTGCCCGTTGTAGGTCTGGGGGTTGGTCGGCGAGGCAATTACCAGGCTGTAGATAAGCGTAAATCGGCCAATCGCCGACATCAGGCGATTGGGCGATGATATCAGCAGCGCGGTGCCGATAATCAGCGGCGCTAGGCCGATGGCAAGGAGCGGAAACGCGTCGACGCCATCGAGGACGACAAACTCGAGAAGGCCAGCCAGAACACCGCCGACGGGCGCAGCCATGAGCGCGAGGGCAGTGGTTGCACGTGAATTGGGCGTTATCGCCCCGAGTCCCACGAACGTTCCAACGAGCGCCAACGAAGTGTTTGCCGCGGGCCAACCCGCATAGACGAGAAACACACTCGCCAACGCAACCCAGATCGCCGCGCGAACTCCAGACTCAATTGCCGCGCGGTGCGATCGATAGATCAGTCCACGCCATCGCCAGGAGGGACTCCCATCAGTGCGCAGGGCAGCGATGTTCTGTCGAACCTGATCGTCTCTTCTCAGCAATTCCTCAAGCGTCCAGGCCAACGGCACCGTCGCGTCTGCATCCGCTTGCTTCTTGACTCGCCACGCGCATGGCGACGGCTGGCGAGCCTTTTCGTCGCGGTCAAGCGCGTGCGCAATTCTTTTAGCGCTCGTCTGGTCTGCAATCACCGGAAGGACATCAAGACTTCGAGCGGCATGTAACTCGGCCACAAGCGCGGCGGCCACGTTCTGCGCCGCTACGCTTCTGGCCCGGCCGTTACTCGACTCAAACACCAGCGTCGCGATCTCTGGCCGAAGCGCGGCAATTTCGGCGAGCAGGGCAGCGGACGCCATTGGTTCCATCGGTTCGCCAAGGATCGCCGCTTTGGCGTGGTCGGCGATCCGGCGATGGATATCGGCCAGTTGCCCCAGTAGCTTGGTGTGACGATCCGGCGACCCCAGTAGGTCGTTGACGATCGCAACGGATGCAATTGCGATGAGAATTGCCGCGCCGCGCATCATACCCGCCTCGAACACGTGCCCGGGATTGTCGATTTCCTGGATCGCAACCAGAGCAACGGTGAAGCCCGACAGGACCGCCGCGTAGGCCCGATTGCCGTCGAGCATTCCTGCGGCGTAGACGCAGAGACCTATCCAGCCGGCATAGGCGATCAAGAGAAGATCGCGCGACTGGGAGAAAAGCCCGGTTAGGGCAATAGAAGCGGCCACGCCGATTGTCGTTGCCAGGACACGAAAGACTGCCTTGCCCAGTGCCTGGCCGCGCGTTGGTTCGGCGATGATCGCAACTGTTACCATCGCCATCGACGGCATCTCGATCGAGAGCCAGAAGCTTACATACAAGGCCAGAACCGCCGCCAGCCAGGTTCGGCCGGCAAAAGCCCAGGCGGCGAGAGGAAACCCTAACGGACGGAGCTTCATCTGTTCAGGCAGCGTCAAACACAACTACTCCCCGATTCGGGTTTCTCGCCCTGCGGCGAACCGCGGCCGTTGCCGCCTTGGGAAAGCGGCCCTTAATTTCTTGTAAGATCCTCGACCAGCATTGCCGTGCCGTGGCGTACGAGCGCCTGCGTCGGCGCGTTCGTGTTTCCGCTGGTGATGTTTGGCAGGATGGAGGCGTCAATGACGCGGAGACGGTCGATCCCGCGGACCCGAAGTCTTGCGTCAACCACTGCCCGTGCGTCCTGCCCCATACGGCACCTACCAACTGGGTGCCACATTGTCGTCACGACCCGCTTTGCCCATTCGGCAATCTCTCCGTCCGATTGGACGTTCGGACCAGGGTCCAGCTCTTCCTCGATCACCGACGCCAATGAACCTTGGGCCATGACCTCGCGGATTGCCCGCACCGATTGCACGGCCGACCTCAAGTCGTCTTCTTCCCCGATGAAATTCGGATTGATCAGCGGCGTCGACGTCGGGTCACTGTCGGCAAGCCGAACCCAGCCGCGACTCTTGGGCCGAAGCACCACGAGTTCGAATGTGATGCCGGACCTATCGCCTGTCGGAGCAAGCCCTTCGTTAGCAATAATGGGGGCGTGATAGCATTGAATCGTCGGGTCTGCGGTGAAGTCCGAAGGGTTCCAGTGGGTAACCGTTTCGATGCCGTTGCCGGCCGCGGGACCATCCTTGGTAACGAGATAACGCAGGCCCGCCTTTATGGTGCCGAGACCATGGGCGGTCGCTTGATAACCGAGATCACCCTTTACGTAGGCGCGGACCGGGACCATTGCGTGGTCTTGCATATTTTCCCCGATTTCCGGGGAATCGACGATCACCGCAATCCCATGCTGGCGCAGTTGCGCGGCCGGACCGACGCCGGAATGCATCAAAATGTTAGTGCTGTGAACGGACCTGGCCGAAAGCACGACCTGGTCGGTCGTGATTGTCTCCAGATCGCTCAACTCGACGTCAACCGCGCGGGCATTGTCGATGAGAATGCGGATGACGGTCTTGTTGGTGAAAAGGGCCACGCGGCCCGAGGCGAGGTGTGGGCGCAAAATATGCGTCGACCGCGCTGCACCGTCGCTGATTTCCGACCGCAGAGTGCACCGGCGAACACCAATCGAGCTCGTGCCGTTATAGTCCGGATTGAAAGGAACGCCGTATTCCTGGAACGCCTTGAGACAATACTGGTTCAGTGCGTTGATGCCCTTGGGCTGCTGGACCGCGAGTCCGCCGTTGATGCCGTGGAATTTATCGTGGAAGGTGTCGTTGCTTTCCTGCACCATGAAGACGGGAAGCAGATCCTCATACGACCACTTGCCGGTGTCGCCCACGGCGTCTTGCCAAGCCGCGTAATCACGGCTCTGGCCACGGACGTATGCCATCGCATTGACCGAAGAGCCCCCGCCCAACACCTTTCCCGAGCGATAGGCGCGCTTGATGCCGTGCTGAGGAACAGTCTCGTATTTCCAGACATTTCTGCCATGCGCGAGCATGTTGGCGAAGCCGGCTGGAATGTGAATTAACGGATCGTGGTCCACGTTGCCCGCTTCGATCAAGGCGATCGATGCGTCGGTATGTTCAGCGAGATAACTTGCAACGACGCAGCCGGCGGCGCCCGCGCCGACAATGACAATATCGAAGGCGTCATCGGACATTATTGTCTTCCCTATTTGTGCCGTTTGGATCGTTCGGTAAATGGAAGCGGCGCACATCTCCGTGCCGGCCGTTGGAAGCGTTCTGGCCATCTAGCTGAGAAAGTGACGTTCCAACGCCAGCGAGGGAAATCACCTCTCGCCATAGAGTCGATAGACGGCCGTTATTGCCGTGCGCTGCCGAATGCGAAGCGGCGCCTTGCGTGCAAACGGGATCAACTCGCGAAGGCGAGGGAGACAGGCACCGCGCCATTCCCCGGCACTATCAAAACGATACGCAGCGGCAATTGGAACAGGTGGTCGGGCGCCGGGATCAACAACCGCCCCTGCGCGCGGACCATCGCCTCTACTTCAGCGTAGCCAGATAGGCAACGAGGTCCGCTCGGTCCTCGGAATTCTTCAGCCCCGCATAGGGCATTCTGTTTCCGGGAACGACTTTTTGTGGTGATTCCAGATACGCATCGAGGATCTTCACGTCCCACACGATGTCGGACTTCTTCATCGCATTGCTGTAGCGGAATCCGGCAACCGAACCGGCCTTCCTGCCGATGACGCCTCCCAGACCTGGCCCAACACGATTGGCATGATCCGTCGCGTGGCATGCAGCACAGGCCTTGAAGACGACCTTTCCGTGCTCCACGTCCTGCGCATAGCCTCGGTTCGCTGTCACGTCGGCAAGCCCGACAACCATTATAAACACGGCAATATTGCCAACGCCTTTCATAGAGAATGCCCTTCGTGGATGACGATTAGAGGTGGCGCGGCCGCGCGACGTAATCATTGAGGTCATCGCCAAGGCGAAGCGCCAGCGCTCCAAGCGGACCTGTGGGATTGTAGCCGGCGTTAAAGGGATAGACGGATGCACCGACGACAAAGAGGTTCTCCGCATCCCAGTGCTGCAGATGAGGGGAGACGACGCTGGTCAGGGGGTCGCTTCCCATGATCGTGCCGCCAGTAATATGGGTCGTTTGATAGACGCGGCTATCATAAGGTCCCGTCCGGGGAGCTGTCGGCGGCGCGATGTCCGCGCCCGTCGCTTTTGCGATCTCATCGATCTTTTTCGACAAATAGACCGACATCTTGCGTTCGTTCTCGCGTACGTCGAACGTCATGCGAAGGAGCGGCTGTCCATAGGCATCGACATAGGTCGGATCGAGATCGACGTAGTTCTCACGATGCGGATACCAGCTTCCATGGGCTGATATGCTGAAATTGTGCGCATACCAATCGGCGTTGGCTTTCTTCCAAGTCGAGCCCCATTTCGGGGTGCCCGGAGGCACTGCCCGGCTTGTAATCGGCCGCCCGTTCGTCACGTTGGCGTAGATGTAGCCACCGCCAAGGAAGCCGAGGCCGCTATGGTCGAAATTGTCGCCGTTGAATTCGTCGATCACCGTTTGTGAGGCACCGGACGCCAGGAACGGATTAATCCAGCGGTCTTTGAAGAAGACGCGCGTCCCGGACATCGTCTGGTGGCAGAAATTCTTGCCGACCACGCCGTTGCCGGTCTTCGGATTGTAAGCCGCACCGATGCCTGCCATCAGCAAAAACTTGGTATTCGACATCGTGAAGGAAGAGAGTACGACAACGTCTGCCGGCTGTTCGTACTCCTCGCCGCTTACGCGATCGATGTAGCGAACGCCTTTTACGCGCTTTGCCTTCTTGTCATAAAGAATGTCGAGAACGTGCGTTTGCAGCCGTAACTCGAAGCCCTTGCGCTGTCTTAGCATGGGGTAGAGCAAGACCTCCGGGCTCGCCTTCGCGTTGGCCTCGCAGATGAAGCGCTCGCAATGGCCACAGAACTGACATTGGCCAAGCTGCATGCCATCGGGATTGGAGTAGGCGGCCGGAGAGTTCGCCGCCGGCATCGGAAACGGCTTGTAGCCGAGCTTTTTGGCTGCCTCGCTGAAGATCACGCCCGCCTCAGTGATGGGCAATGGCTTTTGCGGATATTCGTTCTTCCTTGGAGCCTCGAACGGATTTCCCCCGGCCTGCACCTTGCCGCCAAGATTGCCAGCCTTGCCGGCGATCCCGAACAGCTTTTCGAACTGATCGTGATACGATTCCAACTCAGCATAAGTGACGCCCCAATCCTGGATCGCCATGTCCGCCGGAATCGCTTTCTTCCCATACCGGCTTTCGAGATGGGTGCGCAGGGCGGGATCATGTTCGCCCCAGCGCCAGGTCTGACCGTTCCAGTGATTGGCGGCGCCACCCATTCCTTCGCCTGATTTGAAAGCCTGGACGCGGCGTATCGGCAAGGCCGCTTCGCCGCCATTGTGGCGGAGCGTGTAAGTCTGGACGGACCAGTCCTGAAAGAGCTCGCCGTGTACGTCCCAACGCAGCTCATCACGCTGCGACGGCAGGCTGGTGGCAGCGGTATGGGTCCGGTCGATCCCCCGTTCGAGGACGACGACGTCGACGCCTTTGGCAGTTAGCTGGCGGGCGGCAAGCGCCGCGGTAAATCCTCCGCCGACGAACACGACAGCGCGGCGTTTCAAGCGTGTAGCCATGATATCCTCTCAAGCGAAGTCGGCGATGGATTTCGGGTCAGCAGCGCCTGGAAAGGGCTTGCCGCGGAAATCGATCATGTCTTGGGAATGAACCGCAGGCAGACCCGGATAGCCAATTGCCTTCCAGAAAATCTTGCCGACATTGCCGCCGTAGATGGGGTCGGCAAAGCACGCTTGCTCAAACAGCGGATAGAGGAGTTCGTTGAACCATGTCGAGAGATGGATGCGCTCGTCCACCACCTTCCCCTCGGCAATTTCATGGAGAAAATGGTCGGCAGCGCTCTCATCGAGTTCGCTAAAACTCTTGCCATTCTGTTTTCGGCAGGCCGCATCTGCGGCAGCGAGCCCTGCCTTGAAAAACTGCTCGGGCGTGAGCGGCGATTGATACCCAAGCTGAGGCTTACCCTCGTGCCAGGGGCCGCGCATATAAAGACGCGCGCCCTTGCCGAAGCTGCCTGCCATTTGTCGATCGATATAGACAGCAAGCCCGCAATCGACGCCACCTGGTGTTAAAGCGTCGGCAGGACACATGACATTGACAATCGCCTCGACCAGGCCCGCCTCGTCAGGGCCGAACGATAGATATCCGAGTGTTGGCGACGGCAGCCTCGCTGAAGGAATACTCGCGGAAGCATCTCCGGCCTGGGAGGAGGAGACAGGCTCGGATGCTTCCGCGAGAGCCGCGGTCGTCGCGGTTGAACCTACGAGAATGGCCGGAGCGAGCGAAGCGGCTCCGGTGGCGGCTGCCACGCCGAGGAAGCCCCGACGGTTCGGATGAAGAAATTTGTCGCTCTGATCATTGCTCATTGGCGTTGCGGTTCACTTTCTTGGTCGTGGCAAAACCACGTGATCCCATAACGGACTCTAGCCCATGCATGGCGCGGAGGCTCCACGCGGCAGTCTGAATGAAGCGTTGACCGCCTGTGCTCAGCCGGCCAATCGTTGTCAGGATCGGACGGGACGGGCGGAATTAGAAATTCCCTTTGGACATGCTTTCGATAGGCGCCAGGTATCGTCGTTCGAACCCTTGCCTGATCTGTCGCGGGCCATCTCAAACTCGTCGATCTCTGGATTTTTCCGGACAAGCCCACTGCGATTGGGGCGCTTGTTATGTGTCTGGACGAACGGCGACGGATTGTGGATTAGCGGCGCGATTTGCCGCCGTATTTTTAGTCCGCGGCGGCGCACGGCCCGCGGCACTCCCGTCAGGCCCTTTAAGGATGAACGCGTCGATGGACAATCTGACTGCAACGCTGTCCGATACCGACAACAGCCTCATTCGATCCGGTGTGGGCGAGGGACTGTCCCGCCGTCAAAAGGCGATCCCGTGCCGCTGGCTGTATGACGAGCGGGGCTCACTGTTCGAAGACATCACGCGCCTTGAAGACTACTATCCTACGCGAGCGGAGCCATCGATCCTGCGGACGCGGCAACTCGTGTTGCCCGTAGGTGGGATCAAGGAGAAGGTTGTCGCCGCTGCAGCTGCAGGTTTGACTCGCGTGCTTCCACCCGCCCGCAACCGACGCGACTTCGATGATATCCCCGCCGGCGCTCGAGATAAGCTCGAGTTCGTTTGGCTTGAACGTGTCGACGACGCAATAGCAGCGGCGTTGGAGGAGATTGCAAATCCAGCCGCGTCGGCGACAGATGTGGCGACGCAGTCCCAGCAGGTGCCGCTTGCCGCGCGGCGGGCGCAGTGATGATCCGCCCCTGAATCACCGGCGCCGCTGCGCCAGGATGGGTCGATCGAATGCTCCGCGAGGGATCAACGCGAGGTGTCCCTGACGAAACGTCGGCATTAGCTCCGGTGGATTCATTGAGTTTTGCCCGTCATCGCGACGCTCAGCCAGACTATTCATGTTGCGGCTGAATATATCAAATTCGGCGGCAACCACTACTCCATCGACCGCAACTGGGTGATTGTCTAGCGTCTTCAATTGAAGGCAACGAAGACTAAACCGATCAAATCCCAGATCAGGTTGGAGCGCGGAACGGCCCTTCGCCCAGTTGCAGTAGGCTGCCTGCGTGAGATGGCATCGACCCGCTGTCCCAGAGCCAAGCTGATGTGGGCCCGAGCATCATAGAGGCTTCCGGACGTGGCAGGCGAGCCGTTCTGGCGTATATCGCGACAAGATCTCGACAAGTTGATGACGACCTTGGACGTCACCTTCGTCAGGCTGTCGGAATGCGCGCTTGCGGCGGACGCTCACCTGGCGCTTGCCCGCGCGGCGGCTCCGACCATCCATTACTGCCTTCGGGGCACCGGATTTATCCTCCTTGACAATGAAGCGCCCATACGCCTGACACCTCACACACTGGTGATTGTCCCCCCTGGCCAAGCTGTCACGATCACTGCGTCGGAGCATCCGATAGCGCCGCGGAATGGGGGCAAACACGGAGTGGGCGGATCCACACTAGGCTCTTCGCAGCGGCACAGCATTGGAGAGGGAGAGCCGAAACTGGTGCTCGCATGCGGGCCCTTTCGCGCGCACTACGGTCCGGCGCTCGACTTGTTCGCTTCTCTCGCGACGCCCATTGTCGAAGAATTCGACGTGCACGACCAACTCGACCAGGTTATGGCTTATGCAATGGCAGAGCTTACGGCCCAGGACGTTGGTGGGGGGCCCATGTCGACGGCACTGCTGAAACTTGTCCTCATCACCTTACTTCGGCGATGCCTGGTGTCGACGAACGCGTGGGTCGAACGGTTTACAAACTTAAGCGATCCGCCGATCGCACGAGCTTTTGCCGAAATGGCCTCGCGCCCGTCCGCGGCGCACACCGTTCAGAGCCTCTCTCACGCTGTCGGTCTCAGCCGATCTGCTTTCATGGCGCGTTTTTCCGCCGCCTTCGGAGAGTCGCCGATGTCATTGCTTCGCCGGGTGCGGATGCGTCACGCAGCGGATCTGCTTGCGGCAAACGCGCTGTCTATCGATCAAGTTGCGTTGAATGCCGGTTACCAGAGCCGTAGCAGCTTCACGCGTGCTTTCCGCAGACAACATGGTGATGACCCGTCTGAATACCGTGCCAAGGCGCAGCGACCTCCGTTTGTCAGTTCGACGACAGCCGATGACGTGATCGAGGAATCGGATGCAGCCTAAGCTGGACTTCAAGCGGCGGGTGCATAGATGCAGTCATTGCGCGATGCGCTTCGTGCAATTTCCATCCGTCGTTTCGATCGGTATCGGACGGCTCGAAACTCAAACTATTAAGGTGGACGGCAAGATTACGCGGGCAACGCAAACGCTCTCGGGTGTGGCGGCGTCATGGAGCTCAAAGAAGACGTTCGGCAATCCTGCGGCGGAGAACTTTTAAGTCATTCGCGAAAACGCGAATACCCTCCGCCAGCTTCTCGGTCGCCATGGCGTCTTCGTTCATGATCCACCGAAAGGTTGTTTCGTCCATCGGCCCTTCGGGGGCTAGGTGTTTTAGGTCGACGGCGTCTTCGCTCACGAACCAATGGCAGATTTCGTCTTCCGCCGTTCGCAAGGAACGTGGCTCCGGGGCCGTGGGCGCCAGGACACGTTTGATCCGGCCTTCTTCGGAAGCAAGGGCATCCATAAGGGCCGGCGCGATCGTAAGGCGATCGCATCCGGCCAACGCTTCGATTTGGCCAGTGTTACGGAACGACGCGCCCATGACGATCGTCTCGATTCCGTTTGATTTGTAGTAGCCGTAGATGTCCCGCACGGATCGAACTCCAGGGTCCTCGTCGGCAGTGAAGTCCCTTCCGGAGGACTTCTTGTGCCAATCATAGATGCGGCCTACGAATGGCGAGATCAGGAAGGCACCTGCCTCGGCGCTGGCGATTGCCTGTGCACGGTTCAATAGCAACGTCATGTTGCATTTCACGCCTTCGCCTTGGAGGATCTGTGCAGCGCGTATGCCCTCCCATGTCGAAGCGAGTTTGATAAGAACGCGCTCGGGTTCGATGCCACGTTGCTTGTAGGCTTCGATGATCTGACGCGCTCTTGCGACTGATGCCCCGATGTTGAACGAGAGGTTCGCATCCACTTCGGTCGACACGTAGCCTGGCACGAGTCGCAACAGTTCGACACCGATGGACACAGCGAGCCGATCGGCCGTCGCTGCAGCAAGTCGCGCACCGTCGCCGCTCTGGCTCCGTCCCCAGGCCAACGCTTCATCGACAACATTCCCGTACTCCGGAGTGTCAATGGCCTTCAGAACTATCGTTGGATTCGTCGTGCAATCGGTCGGCTTGAGACGTGCGACCGCCGCGAAATCTCCGGAGTCAGCGACGATCGTGGTCATTGTGCGGAGCTGATCAAGTTTTGACGCCAAGGCCGTCTTCCTCTCATGTTGGTCCGAGCCGAAGACACACCGCAATGCCGTTTCTCTCACCGAGCGAGGCCGCTGTTCTCCGAGTTCGGCGTTGTCACGATTAAGGGGCTCTGTTTTTAGACCGGCTTGCCCGATTGTTCTTCCTCGAATGTCACCGCAACGGCCGCATTCGCTGAAAGGCGAACCTTCTGCCCCTCGATGTCGGCGACCAGACCAGCATCGATGAAATGTGCATGGCCCTTGTGCTGGCCTTCGCCGCTGTCACGCTTGGCGAGTCGGATGCGACCGTCGACAACTGCGTCCACGGTGCCAATGTGGACGCCGTCCGCGCCGATCACTTCCATGTTCCGAGCTATCTTGTCCGTGGTCATCGAGTCTCTCCTTTTTGCATCGATTCCTTTGGGGCTACGCATCTTCGGCCAAGCGGAGGCCCGCGAACTGCCAACGCATGTGCGCAGGGAAGAAGTTGCGGTAGGTCGCACGGAGGTGTCCGGGCGGCGTGACACAAGAGCCGCCGCGCAAAACAAACTGCCCGGACATAAACTTGCCATTGTATTCGCCGACGGCGCCTTCGACCGCTCGGAAGCACGGGTAAGGCGAAAACGGGCTGCGCGTCCACTCCCAAACGTCGCCGAACAGCTGCTGCAAGCCTGGTTTCTGCGGCGATGCCGGCTTTGGCCTAAGCCTATTGAGATCGAGGAAATTACCGTCGACGTCGAGCTTCTGCGCCGCAACTTCCCATTCCACCTCGCTCGGCAGCCGCTTTCCAGACCACGTGGCGAAAGCATCGGCCTCGAAGTAGCTGACATGTGCGACGGGCGCTGTCGGGTCGACCAACTGGAAGCCTCGCAGCGTCATCGTCCAATGCTGTCCCTCGCGCATCTCCCAGTAGAGCGGATGCGACCAGCGATCGGCCAGGACTTTTGCCCAACCTTCGGACAGCCACAGAAGTGGCTTGGTGTAGCCGCCGTCCTCGATGAATTCCATCCACTCTGCGTTGGTCACCAGGCGATTGGCGAGGCGGAACGGCTCCGTCAATACGCGGTGTCGCGGTCCCTCACTGTCGAAGGCGAAACCCGCGCCGCCATGGCCGATCTCGACGATTCCTCCATCGAAGTCGGTGAAGGAGAGGGCGGGAAGCATTGCGGTCTCGACCGTCACCGGGGCAGGGTCACGATAAGCCGGCCGGATTGGATTCTGCGCGAACAGATGAAGGATGTCCGTGAGCAGGAGTTCCTGGTGCTGTTGCTCGTGGTGGCATCCGAGCTCGATCAGTTCTGCAACCGCACGGGCTGGGCGAGAGTTGAGCAGCTTCGCAACGGCGTGGTCGACATGTGACCGGTAGGCGTAGATCTCATCCAACGTCGGCCGCGTAACCATGCCGCGCCGCGGACGCGGCTGTCGCGCTCCCAGCGTCTCGTAGTACGAATTGAAGAGAAACGTGAACTTCTCGTCGAAGGGCTTGTAGTCCTTCACATAACGCGAGAGCACCATCGCCTCGAAAAACCAGGTAGTATGTGCGAGATGCCACTTTGCGGGGCTCGCATCGGGCATCGATTGAACAGTCGCATCGGCGTCGGACAGAGGCTCGCCGAGCGCCTCGCTCGTGTGCCGGACTTCGCGGTAGAACCCCTCAAGGTCAGAGGGTTGAAGTGACGATTGGAAAAGATGCGCAGAAGCCATTGCAAGTCCTCAGTATGAATTCGGAATGAGCTATCGCAACGGGCATGGCACCGCGCGGACTAAACGCCATGCAATTTTCGGAAGTCGAGAATCTTAAAGCCGTGTCCAACCGTCCAATCCTCGCCACCTTGTCGCGCTTCGAGCGACCCTACAGCGGGCGGCGAGGATGATTGTCGAACGAGCTGCAGAGCACATGCAGTTCCACTGTGTCCGCAGCGCCTCAAAGCGTGAGACGGCCCTCAGGCGGCGGTTCTCCGCGGCAACTTCCAGTCCGGCCGAACGAAATGGCAGGTGTAGCCACTCGGATAACGCTCCAGGTAATCCTGGTGTTCGGGCTCCGCCTCCCAGAAATCGCCAACAGGGGATAGTTCCGTCACGACTTTGCCCGGCCACAGCCCTGACGCCTCGACGTCCGCGATGGTTTCTTCGGCGACACGTTTCTGCTCGTCATTGGTATAGAAGATTGCGGATCTGTAGCTGGCTCCACGGTCGTTTCCTTGGCGGTTCGGCGTGGAGGGGTCGTGGATCTGGAAGAAAAACTCCAGCAAGTCGCGAAAGCTTGTTTTGCGCGGATCGAAAATGACCTCGAGCGCTTCCGCGTGCGTGCCGTGGTTGCGATAAGTGGCGTTCTTGACGTCGCCACCGGAGTAACCGACCCGGGTCGAAACGACTCCGGGCAAACGCCGCACCAGCTGCTGCATACCCCAGAAGCAGCCGCCGGCAAGGACCGCGCGTTCCGTATTCGCTGCCATTGTCAGGCCTCCTGTTTTGCAAAGAGCTTCGCGTATTCGCCGTACCCTTCGCTCTCCAACTGGTCGTGATGGATGAAGCGTAGGGAGGCCGAGTTCATGCAATATCTCAAACCACCTTTGTCGCGCGGCCCGTCGGGGAAGAGGTGACCCAGATGGCTGTCGCCGTGCTTGGAGCGGACCCCAGTGCGAATCATGCCGTGCGAGCTGTCGACCTTCTCGACGACGTTCGCAGCTTCGAGAGGTCGTGTGAAGCTCGGCCAGCCGGTGCCGCTGTCGAACTTGTCGAACGATGCGAAAAGCGGCTCGCCGGAAACGACGTCGACATAGAGACCAGGCTCTTTGTTGTTCCAGTATTCGTTTGAAAACGGGCGTTCGGTGCCATCCGTCTGCGTAACGCGGTACTGCTCGGGAGTCAGCTTCGAGACCGCTTCCGGGTTTTTCCTATAGGTCGGCATTCGCGGAACTCCTCTCTTGTTCTGGTCTGAAGATAAGTATCGGGTGGGCGAGCGTCCAATCACCACCGGCTATCGAAACCATGCCATGCGGGCCGCCGTTAGAGGTGCTTCAATCCCAGGGCGTCACGGCATTTGCCCCCAAACGGGAGGTCTGAAATTATTGGAACAGGACTTTGAATCGGCGCTCGCAGCGATACCGAGTGGCTACGGCGAAGGCATTTACGAGGGTCTGCGCTATGGCGTCACCGTGCGGAGGTCGCAAGATGGAAAGCGCATAAGCCTGTTTGCGCGAGAGCTCGCCGGTGGCGATCTCGTCAGTTTCAATTTTTACCGGTTGAGCTCCGGTGAGGGCACTTTGCGGCCCTGCGAAATGCCGGTCGATAAAGTCGTTGCTTTTGTTCACGGTTACCTTCCGGACAATCGGCCGCAGTCCACATCACGCGCCGATAGGCTTCAATGACCGCGATCGATGCGACATCGGACGAGGAGGTCCCACCGAATGCAAATCTAAGTGCTGCGATCGCAACGAGGCCGCGAAGCCGCGCGGCTGCGTTGTTGATGCCGCAGGCCGACCCGCCCAAGTCGCTCGGGACAGCGTCCAGCACTACGGTCGTGAGCGGGGTGACGCACGCCGTCACACCGATCGCCACGTTGACGACTGTACTATCGATGAACCCGAGACTTGAGCCGAGAATGGACGTGGGCAGTACCCAACGCGGATCGCGCCCCCGCGGGCCGAACCGCTGACGGGGTTTCGCAGGGCACCTTCTGGAATCCTACCAACCCGGCCCCCTTTCGCCGACCCACCGAGACCCGCGCGTTCCGTGATCGCAGGTCCTCAGACGTTAGCCAATTTCGGCTACGACGTGGAGGCGACCTGGCGTAACGATTCCAAGATCTGCGTCGGCTCCTCCCGGATCGTGAAGTCCGGTTCGACGAACGCGCTGCGGATTCGGCCTTCGGTGTCGATGATATAAGTCGCGGGAATGGGTAGCATCCAGACTGGCGAACCGTGCCTAGCGCCGAAGTCGAACCCTAGTCCGGAATAATGCGTTTTGGTTTCATCGGGCACACGGAACAATACGCCGTACGATACCGCAACCCCGTAGTCGACGTCGGACAGTACCTTCAGATCCAGGCCGAGATTTTGCTTGAGCTGGCGCGGGAATTGCCTTGTCTCGGGCGTCACGACCGCGAGCGTTGCGCCGAGGCTCTCGAATTCGTCCTTCGCGGCCTGCAGCGCGCACAGCTCGGCGGTGCAGAACGGACACCAGCCGCCTCGGAAGAAACTCAGGACGAGGGGGCCATCGCGGCGTAGTTGCTCCGAGGAGTGGAGACGGCCGTCCGCGTCCGGAAGAAGGAAGTCCGGCGCGGTGTCTCCGACCTTCAATGCGTGCGATGCCACGCCCGTATCGCGAAGCCAGCCTACGAGGTGGTTGTATGACTCCCAGTCTGCGGCGCTGAACGTCGCCAACAGCTCCGAGCGTATCTGGGCGAGTGTCTGGTCGGTCTGGTTTGACATCGGTGGAGTGTAAGACTGCGGATTAATCGGATGGGAGCAGTTGGCCGGCGGCATACCCGTCGTGGTCATGCCGCCACGCCCGCCGCTTCCGGAAGCGTTACTTGTGGCATGCCGCGATTGGGCACGTCGATAGACCAGTCGCGAAGTCGCGCCACCTTGACGAAAGCGTCCAGTGCCGGCGAGTAGCGGCGGCCCTGCACGGCCAGCAACCGGACTTCCCGCGAAACCTGATCGCCTTCGAGCGGAATGGTCTTGAGTGTCGGAAGGCGCGGCATGTGTTCCGGTGCGAGCATCACGCCAAAGCCGGCCGCTGCCATGTGCTGCAAGTGCAATTCATGCCCGCTGCAGTGGCCGAGATGGGGAGGTTCATCAGGAAAATAGGTCTGTTGGATCTTTCGAGCGACGTCGCATCCGGCGCGATCGAGCAAGACGGTCTCTCGGAGGTCGTCGATCCTGATCGACGGACGGTTTGCCAGTTGGTGTGTCGGTGCGAGAACTGCAACGTAGCGCTCCTCGAACAGCGACCAGTCATCGATACGGGCGGGCATATCCTGCACGGCGCCGACCATCGCGGCGTTGATCTCCCCCTCAAGCAACAGATTGACGAGCTTGTCTGCTGCACCCTCGCGCAGCTCGACGTGAAGGCCGGGGACGAACTTTGCGATCTCCGCGATTGGATCGACGACGAGCGACGCCGAGATCGAGGGGGCGAGGCCAATCTTCAGCGGGGCGACCTCTTTGCGTTGGAACTCCTGCGCTCTGCGACGCACCGCCTGTGCTGAAGCGAGTGTGCGCTCCAGCATCGGAAGGACTTCTTTCCCGAGGTCGGTGAGCTGCGTCAGCTGGCGCTCGCGGTAGATCAACTGGCCACCGAGCTCATGCTCGAGCTTCTGCACGCCCTTGGTCAGGGCAGGCTGCGTAACATTGCACTGCTCGGCGGCGCGGGTGAAGTTGAGGGTGGACGCGACGGCGAGGAAATAACGGACCTGATGAAGCTCCATGTGTTGTTCTCCGTCAAGTTGCGACTGTCTGTATTGACGAGCCTTTGCACTCGACGGCGTGACCGGGCACGCCGTAATCATGGCGCGTGGATGCCACTTACCGACACAGGTTGGAATGGCCCAGTCTATTGGTTTGGACGCGCGGACACGCTTTCTGGAGCCCGTGAACATGGGCCGCCGCCCGCGGCGAGGTGGGCAAGGACCGGGATCAGTTCGGACGGGTCGCCGCGCCGCGTGTAGTCGACGCTGATGTCGGCATACTCGATCGTCCCGTCACGGGCCACGACGTACCGGGCGGGCATGGTCAACGTCCAGCTCGCATCGCCGTTGAAGGTCGCGAGATCCAATCCTGATTCCTGCTCGACGGTACGCAATTCGTCGGAGGCCTTCCAGCGCAGGCCGAATGCGTGCGCGACCTTGCCCCCCGCGTCGACCAGGCTGGCGAATGAAAGGGCATTTCGCCTCTGCGTCTCAAGGCTGTTGTCAGCGGTCTGCTGCGAGACGACCACCAGCGAGGCACCAAGGCTGCGAATGTCGCGAGAGGCTGACTCGATCGCGCGAAGGTCAACTGTGCAATAAGGGCACCACCTTCCTCTGTAGAAAACGAGGACCATCGGGCCGTGCCGTAGCGCCTCGCGCGACGAGAACGCCCGGCCGTTACCGTCACGCAACCGAAACGAGGGGGCTTGCTCCCCGGCTTGCGTAGCCCGCTCGGCCAGTCCAGAGGCGGCAAGCGCTTCCACCGCCCGTTGCCGAACGAGCGTCACATTTGGCGGGGTCCTCGCCAAATCAGCGGCTTTAACAGCGTCCAACTGGTCCTGGAGTAACATCTTCGGCTCGTCGCGCGGCGCGATATACCGCTGTCATAATCGCTGATGTAGTGTGGGTCGGGTAGCCTTGCTACGAGAGTTTGAGTTATTTTTGTCGTGCATGAATGAGCGTCCTCGGACGGGGCGGCTATTTCTTTCTTTTTGAGCTCGATTTTGGTGCAGAAACCTTAGCGAGATCCGCCGCAAGAGACTTCCGCAGCCGAGGCGCGGCGAATTCCATAAAGCGACGCAGCTTGAGGGGAAGGATCGCCAGCCCCGCATGCACCATGTGCACCGGGGTGGGCTCGGGCTCGTAGTCTTCGAGAATGACCCTCAATTTCCCCGCTTCTACCGCCCGCGCGACCTGATAGGAGAGTACGTTCGTGACGCCGACACCGGCGATCGCTGCATCGATCGCCGCCTCGGCGGTGTTGATTTTCAGCCGGCAATAGGGGCGGACGCTCCTCGAGGCCTTGCCGCGCGGGTTGAAGATCCACGTCATCCCGGCCGCGAGAGCCGTGAACGTTACGCACATGTGCTCCGATAGGTCCTCGGGGGCTCTAGGGACGCCATGAGCTGCGAAATAGTCAGGACTACCGCAAACTACTCGTCTGATATCGCCGACTTTCGTGGCTATGAGCGTGCTGTCGGGCAACATGCCGACTCGAACCGCCAGGTCGATATGCTCGTCAACGATGTTGATCGTGTGGTCGGACAGCGTCAATTGAACGCTGATCTGTGGGAAGTGGGCTAGGAATTCGTTCACGACCGGTACGACATGCAGGCGTCCGAAGACAATCGGAGCGGTCATCGTAAGCGTGCCGCGTGGGACGCTGTATTCTCCGGCGGCCTGCGTTTCGGCCTCCTCGACCTGTTCCAGGATGCGTTTGCATGCGGCAACGTAGGCGACGCCCGCCTCTGTCAGCGACAGTTTCCGCGTGGATCGAACCAGCAGCTGGGTGTTGAGGTGCGTCTCAAGTTCGGCAACCTTCCGGCTGATCGTCGGCAGCGGGACGCCGAGTTGCCGGCCCGCCGCCGAGAAGCTGCCTGCCTCGGCGGACGCCACCAAAATCGACATTGCATCAAGCCGGTCCATTTTCTCTCACATTCCGAGAGGCCATTTCTCACGATTACCGGATTATGTCGTGGAGCGGTAGGGGCTACACAGCGGTTCGAAGGCCAAGCGTGCCAGATTTGAATGGAGAGGAGAGAGAATGTCCCGCATCGCTATTCCCGGGCGCGATGATGCACCCGCCGAGTCTCAGCCGATACTCGACAACGTCAACAGGATGCTGGGGTTTGTGCCGAATCACTATCGCCTCATGTCCATAAGCCCGAATGCGCTCAGCGGTTGGGCGGGGCTGATGGGGCCAGTGTCGAAGACCCTCGATCTGAAGACCCGGGAAGGGATCGCACTAGCAGTCTCGGAGGCTAACGGTTGCGATTACTGCCTTGCCGCGCACAGCTACGTCTCGACAAATTTGGCGAAGATTCCCCCGGAGGAGATTGCGCTAAACCGTCAGGGCTGCTCCAGCGACCCCAAACGCAAGGCTGCGGTTGCTTTCGCGAAGGCGCTCATCGAAACGCGCGGCAAAGTCTCCGACGCCCAGTTCGAAGCTGTCAGGGATGCAGGCTGGACCGATGCCAACATCGTCGAAATAATCGCGCTGACCGCTCAGTTCCTGTTGACCAACTTCATCAATAATGCGGTAAGGACCCCGATCGATTTTCCAGCGGTCAGCCCCGCGAAGACAGATTAGCGGGGTGAATTCGATTGCTGGGCCGAAACAGCGGATGGCCGGGCGGCCCTCCTAGTTCCGATGCCAACTTAGTTTGCTCGCGGGCGCCAAGCGTCCAGTAGCGGCTCGGGGCGCTTCGGCGCGTCCACGAGACCGAGCGCGGCAATTCTGTGATAATCGGCGCGAACCTTGCCTGGCGCTAATCCGGGTCGATATTCGGAATGGGAAGCTCGCTCAGGTCGTCATCATAGTTGGCTGCCGGCCCGACGCTGACGCTATCGTTGGTGCGGATGTCGGCGCTGAGGCCGAGGGTTCGCCCGACAGGACACAGGTCGGCGGCCTGCATCAGCTGGGCCCGTTGATCTTTGCTCAGGTTTCCTTCGAGCGCGATGGATCGCTCGAACACGTCGCGCTCTCCCTCTTCACCGTGGTGATACGACACGGCCACCTCGAGGTGGGACAGAGGGAATTTGCGCCTTTGCGCTTGGAATCGTATCGTCATCGCTGTGCATGCAGCGAGCGAAGCGCTCAGTAATTCGTATGGATTCGCACCAGCCGCCCCGCCGTTCACGGCGCCGATCGAGAACTCCGATGCACCGGCACGCCCGTTGAGTGCATCGGCGCTATTTAGATCGCCCGCTACCACAGCCTGTGGGCCGGGGGTGCCACCACTGCCTGAATGCGTCATCCTGCTCTCCTTTCAGATCCTGACAGGACCCCTGGTGAGCCCGTCACAGACACTTCTCATTCACTTCAAGCGCTTGCCGCCATCTCGCGAGATCGGTAGTCGTTGGTGCACGTTTCTTCTCCGGCAGTGCCGTGCCGAACGCTCAAGGGACAGATCCTCCCGTTGCAGGCGGTCAGGAGTGCGGACTGTCTCCGCGTGTGGCGTCCGCATAATATTGTGGCGCCTCGCGCCGATCGTATTTCCCATAGTCCCGCACGATGCGAACCGTCCGGATTCTCGCCTTGTCGTTCGGCGCAGAAGCGTCCTCGTAGGCTTGCGCGGCCGCGGCGTCCTTCCAAGTTATCAGGAGGATCAACTCGCCGGGTGTGAGGACGGCGTCGAAGATGTCCCACGACGTGCTATCGGCGGCGAAGGGATTCAGGCCGAGCCATTCAGCGCAATCGTATGGATTGTTGGTCTGCTTCCACTGTGCAGGTCGAGAGGCGTTGATCAGTGTCACGGTCGTTCCCTCGCCGACCTCCGTCTCGTCGAGCCTCTGTTCCGTAAGGGCGTACCCTTCCGGGAGGTGATTGTCGGCGGTGACTTGGCCAACGCGCAGGCGATAGTCGGCTAGGATTTCGTCGCGGCCTTTCTGCTGGAGCTCGTGGTGATGTATGCGGGTGCGCCAACGAACCAGCGACTTCTCGTCTCGCCAGTTCGACAGTGAAAGGATCCAGCCTTCACGAATCAGGCTCTTGTAACGGATGTTGTCGACGAAGCCTTCTTCTTGCTCCAGTTCGGGACGCAGCTTCTCGGCATTGTCGAGGTAGTCGTCCCTTTTGTCAGTGTTTGGGAGAACTTCGAAAATTACTGAAAACATGGCCGTATCCCGTTTCTATAACCCGTGACGCTGTTGATTTCGATTTCGAAGTGACCCGACCCGTGCCATGACACGGCGTTGACGAAGGTTCCAGCCGATGGCGATCGAGATGGATAATGGCCGGCAACAACTAAGCTGGAGCCTTCCAACCGCAAATAAGAGGATCGAGCTTTGCCGGTTGGGCTGGTAGCCCTTGCAGTCGAATTTGATAAATTCACCGTACGCATGAGTAGGCTCTCTAAACCTCTCGTTTAGGTTGCGTTTTCGCATGGGTTGGACGCGGCCGATTATCCCGCTGACTGCGGCATCTCGCCTGATGCGGAGCGGTCGTACGCGAGAAGAAGCGCTTTTCAGGCACCGTAGCGTTCGGTCTTGATCAACCCGGGCTCCAACTCCAGTGCGAGAGCGGCATCCGCCGCGATGTTGACGAAGGGATTTGACCCACACACGAAGACAGCGCCAGGCGAGGCGGGCAGCCTCCTCGTCACATCGGCGACCATTTCCGCGTCGATTCTCCTGCTGAAATCCTTGCCACGCTTTGCCGGCTCGCGGGTCAGCGCCAAGGCAAAGGCGAAATCGGGCAGCGAACTCTCGAGTCCGAGGAGCTCATCCCTGAACAGGACGTCGTTCCAGGTCCGCGAGGAAAGCAACAGTGCGACCGGGACATGCTCACCGCTTGCTTTTCTATGCCGGATCATGGCCATAAGCGGTACCACGCCGGAGCCGGCGCCAATCAAAAGCACAGGCTTCTCGGTCGGCCCGGGCCAAAGAAAATGCCCGCCAAGTGGTCCGCGAAGCTCGATCGTATCGCCGACCTGAGCGACATCGTGGAAAAACGGCGAGACCTCACCATCCGCGAGGCGCTCGATGGCGAGTTCGATCACGTCCGAACCGTCCGGGGCGGAAGCGATCGAGTAGCTGCGCATAGCCGTGTAGCCGTCGGGCGCAGTCAAGCGGACATCAACGTGTTGGCCGGCCTTGTAGTCGAACGATTTCGCGAGGCGGAAGCAATAGCTCTTGATGGTTGGCGTTCTCGCGACAATCTCGACAATCGCGCAGCTCTGCCAACGCGCTGTGGCCGAAAACGCATCAGTCATTCGTATAGCGCTGCTCACGCCATGGGTCGCCATACACGTGGTAACCGCGCAGCTCCCAGAAACCGGGCTCGTCCCGTTGGGTGAACTGAAGTCCGTTCACCCACTTCGCCGATTTCCAGAAATAGAGATGAGGCACAAGCAGGCGCGCCGGCCCTCCGTGATCGCGCGGAAGCGGCTGCCCTTCATATTTAAGCGCGACCATCGCCTTGCCCGTCGCAAGGTCCGCGAGGGGCACGTTGGTTGAGTATCCGTCGTAGCAATGCGCGAGCGCGAAAGAAGTCGGAGCGCCAAGACCGGCGTCGGCGAGAATGTCGTCGATGGCCACGCCCTCCCATGCCGTATTGAGCTTCGACCACGACGTCACGCAGTGGATGTCTCTCGTCATCTTGGTTTTTGGAAGGGAATTGAATTCCGACCAATTCCAGACCTTGACCGGACGAGGTCCGACCTTGAGCGTGAAAGTCCAGTCCCCGGTTTCGATGCGCGGCGTGGGGCCGGCGGTGAGCACCGGAAAATTATCGACGAGATGCTGTCCCGGGGGGATCCGGTCCGATAGGTCCGATCCGGATTGCGGGCCTGTGAAACCACGAGTGACCATGGCGGATTTCCTCTGTCCTTGGTAAACATACGCCGGTCCGCACAAAACGCTAAACTGTCGTGGGCCGGGCGCGAATGCATGGGCGAGAATGAAACGGGCCGCGCCGAAAGAGAAATGACCTCGCGCCATGGAGTCGATAGCCGCGCGTTATGATGATCGTCCCGAAGCTGCGTCGACCCCACATCTGCCTGACGTGGACTGCTCCAGCAGCTCAGTCAGCATCCTGACGGCCTCCGTTAGCTCAAGGACCTCGCGCTCCCGCAGTTGGTCGATCTTCTCATGCAACAGCTCGATTTCGAGCTCCGCCTTCACATTGATGCGGTAATCATTCTCGGCCGCTTTGCGATCGATATCCCGTTGCCTGTTCTGGCTCATCATGATGATTGGCGCGGCATAAGCCGCTTGGAACGAAAGCGCGAGGTTGAGAAGAATAAACGGATAAGGATCCCAGCCCCTGATTGCGCCGAGGATGTTGGCGGCGATCCAGACGAACAGGATCAGGCTCTGAATGATGATGAAGGTCCACGATCCCATCACGGTGGCGACCGCGTCCGCGATCCGTTGCCCTAGCGACATGCCCGCGACGGCCGTCGGCTCATCCATGTCCTGAAGGCGAAGTGAGCGGCGCGCTTGCCTGAGATCAGCGAGCAGGTCGCGCTCGGCTTCTTCCATGCCGTCCTGATCTTCTAGCTTCTCGTTCACGCTGCCAATACCATTTCGCTCGAATGCACGGCCGACACCGCCGGGCGTTCCCGATGTTTGATTATCGCGTCGTTCAGCCGCGCGTCGCCGTGAGCGTTATGTTTCGGAAGAGGCAGGGTAAAGGTATTGTATCAATAACTGCCGGGAATGCCGTGAAGCACCGGCACCTGCAGCGATCCTAGGCAGCACGAAGTTCTTTGAGAAGGAAGTCTGTAAATACTCGCGCGGCAGGCTTGACGGCCTTTCCGCTGACGAAGAGCGCATTCACCTCCATCGAGCCGAAATCCCAGTCGGCCAGCACACGAAGGAGCCTGCCGGTCTCAAGTTCCGGGCGCACGCTGTTTTCGCTCGACGCCGCGATACCCAGCCCGGCCACCGCGCTTGCGACGGCCACTTCGTTGGTGGTGATGTCCAGTTGGCTGTCGACACGCACGGTGGTGATACGGCCGGCCTTGCGGAAGGAGAACGTCGGGGAGGGATGGGCCGGACTGATGATCACCGAGTGGTGAGCGAGGTCCGACGGCATCGTCGGGGCGCCGCGCTTCCGCAAGTATTCCGGGGATGCGGTGAGTATTCTCGGCTGATGAATGAGCTTGCGCGCGGTCGCGCTCGAATCGGGGAGGGGGCCGAACTGGAATGACACGTCGAGCCCTTCGGTCACGAGGTCCGGGTACCGGTCAGTCACCCGAAGCTCGACCTTCAGTGCCGGATGCTGCTCCACAAATGCGGGAAGGCGTGGGATGATTTCCCTAAGCGCAAGGCTTATTGGTGTGCCGATGCGGAGAGAGCCGCGCAACTCTCCCGTTCCGCGCGCTTCGTGGTCGGCCTCGTCGAGTGCCCCCAGGATGGCCTCCACGCGCATCAGATAGGTGGCTCCGGCTTCCGTCAGCGTCACCGCTCGTGTCGTGCGGCTGAAGAGCGTCGCGCCAACCTCCTCCTCGAGCGCGGCGATCAGCCGGGATGCCGAGGGCTGCGACAGACCGAGCTCGCGACCGGCACGAGAAAAGTTGCCGACGCGCGCGGCCCGGACAAATAATCTCAGTGCTGATAGTCGGTCGCCCATCGCTCGGTACGCTCGCACCGCGCTAGCCGAAGGCCTGGATGTAGGCGGACGCAGTTTCGGTCGATTCGACCATGGTAGCGACCGCCGCGGCCAGGCCGGCGATCCAAAATCCTCGGCGCCCGTCTGAAGCGAAAACTGCAAGTTGCGCTATCGAGCGTGGCTTTCCAAGCATTCGTCGGTCTCCTCGGCGGCTCCGTTCATTTTACAAGAAAATAGCGCCTATCGACTTTATGTATAATCGTACATTTGCGAGACATTGTCTCTCAAAAAATGAGAGACGATTGCTTTCGTGCACATCATGTGGCTATCGGTACCGCCAGCCAACGGAGTGTGAACCATGGCGGTGGGGTCCACGGCATCGCCGCGCATCTGGACACAGCACAAGATTGTCTCGGCGAAATCGCCAGGATGAAGGTGCGGCCGCGGCGCAACGGCGAGACAAGCTCACCATTTCGAATGCTACTGCCTGGGTGTGTCCGATCGCATGGCTTGGACGATCGGACACCGTGGCCGATCCTTTCGCAGCATCGCCAGCGTCATCATCTCGGCGATCGTCTCGCTTGTGACGAGACCGACCAGCTTGCCGGCGCCGTCGACAACACCAACGGTCGCGGCGGAATTCTCATGCATCAACTTCAACGCCTGCTCCAAGGTGGCGCGACTGGACACAGTGAGAACCGGTGAAGCGGACAAGGCGTCAGATACGCGCGCGTCGGTCCCCGCCTGTTTCACAAATTGAAGGGTGTTGGCGCGATCGAGCACGCCGACAAGACTACCTCTGACGTCGACAACCGGGAAAACCCGCTGCGAGGTTTGCAAGACGAGGTTTACGGCTTCCTCGATGTGGGCGTCGGGTTTCAGAGTGACGAAGTGACTCTGCATTGCCTGGCTTACGGGCACGCCGCGCGAGACAGCGCGCAGGGCGACCGAATGTGCTTCCGACGCGGCGGCCAGATAAACGAACACAGCGATAAAGACGAGGATCGGGTTATGGAAGAGTCCGATGAAGCCGAGCACGAAGGCCGTGAACTGGCCAATTGCCGCGGCGCGTTCGGTCGCGCGCACGTACCCCATCCGGCTCGCGAGCGCTGCACGCAGCACACGACCACCGTCCATCGGGAAGGCGGGAATGAGATTGAATAGCGCGAGAAACAGGTTGAGCGTGGCCAGCCGATCCACAATAGGGATCTGCATGTTGTCGATGCCCATCGCGGCGCTTGCGTGCGGCTCCGCATGCGCGAAGGCGATCAGGGCGCCCGCGATCACCACATTCACCGCAGGGCCGGCGATCGCGATGAGGAATTCCTGCCACGGCTCCTCGGGAATGCGCTCGAGCTGAGCGACACCGCCGATCGGCAGCAACGTCACGTAAGGTGTCGCAACCCCAAAAGCCCTGGCGGCAAAGATATGCCCGAATTCGTGGAGCAACACGCACAAGAAAAGGAGCACGACAAAGAGCAGGCTGCTCCAGGCGATGGTTGCGCCGCCCGCGGTATAGCTCGCGAAGAAGATCCACGCGAGAAACAGAACGAATGTGATGTGCAGGCGAACGGTGGTTCCCGCGACCCTTCCAATATTCAGCGACCAGGACATATAAGCCTCACTCGATCAATTCTGCTGTCATTGCGCACGCGCTTCCCGCACTACTTCGTTGCCGTCCAATCGACGAGCAGGGTGTCCCTGCGGCGAGCAGCCAAGACCGTCTTTGCATTGATATGGGTGGAAGCATCCAAGCCCCGGCGCTCAACGCCGCGGGCCCGCTCGGGTTTCAGCGACGTCTCGGACAAACCGGTTGAGGTTGATATCGAAACCATCCTGAAGGACCACCCCGTCAGGCCCGATGGCAACAAACCATGGCGTACCACCGGTCCGGAAGTTCTCCATCGTGGAGGGATAGGCGCCGAGCGGCGAACGCCCATCATATCCGAAGGGAATCCGGAGGCTGTAGCGCTGCTGGTCCACCTGCAGCGTGTCGCGAGTGTTCACGGAGTCACCTTCGAAGACCGTCTGGACTGCGGCGAAGCCGACATCCTTCATGCGCGGATCATTGACCAATGCCTGCAAGGCCGGGAAGCCGCGCGAGTGGCAACCGGGGCACCAGTGCTGGTAAAAAAAGAGAAGCCTGTGCCGGTCACCGAGCTCCTTCAGGGTCAGCGGCGGGCGCGCAATTCCATCCGCGTCAATCCAATAAGGAACCGCGAGTTCAGGGGCACGTCGTCCTGCGATGCTCTGAGTCATGATTATTCTCGCAATTCTTATTGCGGCGGCTGCATGCCCTTCAATTCGCCTGACCGCGCTCGCGCATAATCGTTATTGTCGTGCAAGCCGCTGGTAAAGCTATGGTCTCCATAACCCCCCGTAATGCCGCGACCGTCGCGAGAACAACGGACGGCAACGTCTCGGCCGTTGTGGGTCGGCTCGCAAAGAGCCATACGCGGAGCCTGGCCGAGCGCGGCCTATAAGCAACCCGCGCGCCCGCGTTCATTCCGATAACAGACGGCTATCAACTCCATGGCGAGAGGTGATTTTCCTTTAGGCCGCAGTGAACTCACTCTTCGACCAATCGTCGGCCCCTCGCTTACGGGCTGTAGTCGGCGTTCCATCGAACGATCGCAGGCCAGGAGGCTCGGAATGCAGATCAATGAGACAAGTGAATCGCGCCCTCGCACCCTCGACAGCGAGCGGCTGGAGGACATTGTCGTATTGGGCGACCGCGCCGGCCTTGCACTCGGCGTTCAGCCTGCGTTCAGTGCGAGAGACCTGGTCGCTGATGGCGACAATAACGGCACCTTCGCATCCAGGTGCGTGGAGATTCCCGTCATCGGGGCCAATGGCGAAGTGTCAGGTGTCTTGTGCCACACCAGTTGGTACGATACGCGCGGTATGAGCGCACTTCGCCCGCAGCAGGAGATGCACACCACGGGGGATCCAGCGCGGTTCATCGTTCACGACATCAATAACGTTCTGGCCGTGATCGCCAGCGGGTTGCGGCTCATCGAGCGTCAGGGCAGTGCCGAGCACCGACGGGCCATCGTCTCCAGATTGCAGGACGCTATCACGAGAGGTGCGATGCTCAGTCGCCAGTTTCTCGACACGGCGCGGCAGCAGTGCAACGCAAGCGACGGGTCGGTGGCAGGCAGTCGGCTTGCGGCGATGGCTGGAACGCTCGATCGCGCGTTGCACCCAGACGTCGCGGTCCGAACCGCAATCGATTCCGACCTATGGGCCATCAATGCCGACTGCGAAGAGTTATATTACGCTTTGCTGAATCTTTGCCGGAACTCGGCCGATGCGATGCCGAAGGGCGGCACAATTACCATTTTGGCGCGGAACGTCGAAGCGACCGCCGGATCGGCGGCGGGGTTCGTCGAGATCGCCGTGGTCGACGACGGAATCGGTATGCCACAAGACGTTCTCTCGAAGGCGGCCATCCGGTACTTCACCACAAAGCCCGTTGGGAGCGGATCCGGTCTAGGCCTTTACCAGGTCTACCGCTTCGCGGAGGGACGAGGCGGCGCGATCCGCATAGAAAGTGAACCAGGAGTCGGCACGGCGGTGAGGATCGTTTTACCTCGAGTGGCGGCATCCGCGCTCCCCATTAGCGGCGTTGCCGAGATTGCCTACACGCCGTCGCCCGATGGCGGCGTATTCCACGTCGTCGACCCGGCGACTGCAATACCGACGTCTTAGTCGGCAGGAATGGTTCGGCGATGCAGCTCACGTCCCCGCCCGGCCGTCTCGATCGTCCGGTCGACCACAAGACGGAACACGTGCTTGGCCCTAGCGACGCCGAGATTACGCTTGTCGAGTATGGCAGCTATGCCTGCCCACACTGCAGGGCGGCCAATGAGCGTATCGCGCAGGCGCGGGATCAGCTTGGCGATCGCGTGTGCTACGCCTTCCGACATAGGCCACTGACGGACAACAACCTTTCTTTCAGAGCCGCCGTGCTCGCGGAACTCGCGCCTACACGGGATGCATTCTGGGCCGCGCACATCAAGCTGATGACGAGATCAATGCAGCTTACCGAGGAAGATCTCCTCGCGGTGGCTGCCGACCTCGGCGTGGACCCGAATTTTGCGGACAACGACACTTCGCGGCATGCAAGGACAAGGGTAGAGGCAGATATCGCAAGCTCCCGCGCAAGCGGCGTGAGGTTCACGCCCACCTTCTACATCAACCAGCGGCGCTACGACGGGCCGTGGGACGAGAGCTCTCTCGTCGACGCGATGCTTGGCACCCTCGGCCACCGCGTCCGTACGGCCGCCCTTGATTTCGCGAGCTGGGGCCCTTCCGCCGGCATTCTGCTGGTGCTTGCGACTGTCGCGGCAATCGTTTTGACGAACTCGCCGATCGGACCGGCATTCATGGCGTTCTGGCGGCAAGAGCTCGGCCTGAGCGTGGGTGAGATATCCTTTCGGATGTCGATCCTCCATTGGGTCAACGACGGCTTGCTGACGTTGTTCTTCCTCGTCGTGGGACTGGAAGTGAAGCGCGAAATGACGGTCGGCCACCTGGCAAGCCGATCATCGGCCGCACTTCCCATCTCGGCCGCTATCGGTGGCATGATCGCGCCCGCGCTTCTGTATGCGCTGGTCATTCCCGCAGGGGCGTGGTCGCACGGTTGGGGCGTTCCGATGGCGACCGATACCGCGTTCGCGGTGGCCTTAATTGCCGTGATGGGAGCTCGTGTCCCCGTCGAGCTGCGCATCTTTCTCACTGCGGCCGCTATCGTGGACGACATAGGTGCGATCATCGTCGTCGCATTGTTCTACTCCACCGACATCCACCCGGGCTACCTGGCCGCCGCTGGCGTGGTGGTCGTCGGGCTGGCCCTATTGAGCCGGGCAAAGGTCTATATTCTCTCGCCTTACATTCTGATGGGCGTCGCGCTGTGGGCTTTCGTTTACGCCGGCGGCCTTCACGCGACGCTCGCTGGCGTAGTGCTGGCGATGTTCATCCCGACACGTCCGCCCGCCGACCTGGAGGCTCTGATGATGCAAGCGAGCACCATCATCGGGTCCGAAGCCCGGCATGAGGGAGAGGTTCTAAGGCACGGCCCCTCCACCCCCGCCCTACACGCGCTCGACGCCATCTACGACAGGCTAGAGTCGCCCGCCGACCGCTTGCTGCGGCACGCCGGTGCGCGATCGAGCTATGTGGTCCTCCCGATCTTCGCCCTCGTGAATGCGGGAGTAGCAATCAACCCGAGTGTCTTCGTTGGACATAGTCGGCTCATGGCCGCGATCGTAATCGGCCTTGCCGTAGGCAAGCCGGTCGGCGTCTTTCTCGCGGCGGTAGCCGCAGTTCGCACGGGCATAGCCGCCAAGCCATCAGGGTATACGTGGCGGCAGTTGGCTGGAGCGGGAGCACTCGCGGGCATCGGTTTCACGATGTCGCTCTTTATTGCGGGCCAAGCGTTTCCAGACGCCACTGCATTCTCGGCCGCCAAGATCGCCGTTTTCGCGGCGTCGGTTCTTTCGGCTGTCATGGGAACCATTCTGCTTTGGGGCGCGTCCCACCAAGAGCTCAACGAAGAGGTACCGCAGGACGCTTCCGAGCACGGCTCATGCCCCAAACGTTTACGCTGCATAGCGAACAGGAGGTTTCTAGATGATCCTACCGACAGGTACGACGATAGCAGTTGCTGATGGTGAGACGGTCCGGCTGTTCCACAATACCGGCGTGAAACCTGGAGTGCATTTGGTCGAGATAACGGAGGCACCGCCCGCGCCCCATAACTCCGGGTCTGGCGCGCGCCATCACAACGGATCGAACAATCACGATGGCAGGCGGCTCGCCGAGGACGATTTCGCGGCTGCGACGGCCGCGTTCCTGAACAAGCTCAGCCTCGACGGTACGATAGAGCACCTCGTCATCGTATCGGATCCCAGGACCTTGGGCGAGATGCGAAAGCACTTCGATCGCGGCCTGAAAAGCAAAATCATAAGTGAGCTCGCGAAGGACTTCAGCCGGCGTTCGCTAGAGGACATCGCCTCACTGATCGCGAGCGCCTGAAGCATTGATCCGAAAGGCGGAGGCATAGAGTAGCTCAGTCATAATCGCGATGAATAACTCAAAGTTGCCGACAACGGCTACTGCTCGCGAGCGACCTGAACCAGAGTTCCCCAGGGTAAATAGCGGCCATGCGGGAGGAAAGACCGGCAATGCGAAAAAGCAAGAGCACGTCTGATGCGGCTTCGCCTCCGGTGACAAGGCGAAAAACGCGTGACGTCGCGGACCTGCTTCATAGCGCCACGGAATACCTGATCGCGACTGGGCAGGCCGAGCGCGCGCTCAAGGCAGGCAACAGTGCGCCGTCCTTTCGACTGCCGGGCCACGATGGCGTTGAGGTCGCCTCGGAAACACTGCTCCGGCATGGGCCGATGCTAGTTACTTTCTACACCGGGTTGTGGTTTCCCGCATGCAATCGCGACCTGCAAGCATTCGAGTCCCTTCGCCCGTCGATCGAAGCGCGTGGCGCGTCACTCGTGGGCATCTCCCAGCAGACCGTCGCCGAGAACGCAAAAGCACACGCGCAATTGAAGCTCGGCTTTCCGATTCTTTCAGATCGAGGCGGTCGCGTTGGCCAGCTCTTCGGCGTGCGATGGCGCATACCTGAATTGCTCCGAGACCTTCACAGGAAGAATGATATCGACCTCCCCGTTTTCAACGGCGACCAAAGCTGGACGTTGCCGATACCGTCCCGCTTCATCGTCGATAGGGCAGGGCTTATTGCCTTCTCGGAGATCAACCCCGGGCAGTCCAGTCGTTCTCCACCACGTGACGCGTTACCGGTGCTGGATCATCTGCGCCATCCGCATGCTGCATAGGCCGCGAAGAAGAAAGTCCCGAGTTGCGAAAGCGTTGCCTCGGCTCCGCGTGATCGAAATCATACGACACGACGCACAATGAGAGCTGGCAGGCGGGTCACGCCAAACCTGAATCTGGTCGTCTGGGGAAGGGAGCACCAAGCCGCCCATCGCCTTTGATAGCACGCAAGAAACCGCGATCTCAGGCGGGCGTGGGAGCGTATCGACCGTCGAATGTTGCCCCGCTAATCGGGTCAGTGAACCTCACTCCTACAGCCTTTCCGTCGGAACCGGCTATCCAGAACACATCGTATGTGGTGTATACCGACGGCGGCCAGAACGACTGGAACCTCCCGTCATTGTCCACTTTCCATTCTCCCGACGACCGACCTCCGGCGTCCGTGTAAACGGTGCGTCCGTCCGAGTAGAACTCCTGTGTTGCGCCGTCCTCATACGCAAATGGTGCTCGTGTCACCGCGATGGCGATGTCGGCTCGGTCAATACGATCGCCGTCTTTGACAGCAGAACCTTCGATATCGGACATGTCGTTCTCCTATTGAAATGGAGTTTTGTTGACGGCTCGTTTCCAAGCCCCAGCTTGCCATCAGCGAATGGCTCCCCGGGATTACACATGAACGAGAGTTGTATCTTGGCGGGATGGATCGATGCTTCCAACTACCGCCGGGCATGGTTTTCATAGCGATTGGCAATTAGGGATTTCGATGAACTGCCTCTTTGTCTGCGCGGTAGCGCACCGCCTAGGGGATGATGACGCTTCGCGAAGGAAGACATTTACACAGCGAAGCAACCAGCTGAAATCACTGAGCCGAGCGACAAGCGTTCCCGAATGCGTCTTCCTCATCGCAGTCGAGATCGGAAGCGAGGCGCGCAGCGGCATCGGTTTATGGATCGACTATTATAACCGGCGACCCACACTCGATTTCTGGCGGTAGGACACCCAACGAGGTCTATGCTACGTCAGAAATGGGAGCAACTGGCCGCGCAGAAACCAACCCGATCCATCTTAGTCAAGCCGCCAAGCTGTCTCATCAGGCGGGCCTACCTCACAGACCACTTCAATTCCCGTCTGTTATGAAATCCATACAATGGTTTCATTCGCTTGGAGCGTCAACTTCTGGCGAAACCTAAATGCGCCGAAGAGAACGCAGTTTTCGAGCTGGCGCAGACACACTTTGCATAAGAACTCCCGCAAACTAGAAGGACACCTACTAATGAATCTGAGACCCATTCTGTTCGGAGCATTGGCTTTCTCAACGCTTGGAGGCGGGGCATTGGCAGGCGCTCTCGACTCGCCAGCGATGATGCAGCCGTTTTTTACTGATTCAGCAATGAAAACGATGAAGCCGAAGGCTGCGTTCGAGGCCGCTTGGAAAAACATGGCAAAGAGTGATCAGGACGCGATGATGAAAGAGTGTCAGGACGCCGCTATGAGCAAACCTTACGCGGAATTTTGCGCGAACCTAAAACCCTTAGGCGGCGCAAACCACTAGGGCCGAAGCCACTGATTAGCGGCGGGCCTCGTGCCCGTCGCCCATGATTCGACCATGCGGGCCCGGGCCGAGATCGCGCATGTAAATGCAGTGTGAATGCCGAACTGACCAGCCAACGCTGCGTCGATTGGTCGGTAACTTTACGGTGCCGTCTCGTCTCATCCGTATGGGAGAACGTTGTCATGCCCGAAAAGTCCGTTCGGAACTTCAATATAAACTTCGGTCCGCAGCATCCGGCAGCTCACGGCGTGTTGCGCCTGGTGCTCGAACTGGACGGCGAACTCGTCACCCGCGTCGATCCGCACATCGGGCTCCTGCATCGCGGCACGGAGAAACTGATCGAGCACAAGACTTATCTTCAGGCCGTGCCCTATCTCGACCGGCTCGACTATGTCGCGCCAATGAATCAGGAGCATGCGTTCGCGCTGGCAGTCGAGCGGCTCCTGGACATCGACGTGCCGATCCGAGGGCAGCTGATCCGCGTCCTCTATTCCGAAATCGGCAGAATACTGAGCCATCTCCTCAACATCACGACACAGGCTCTCGATATCGGTGCGCTTACGCCTCCGCTTTGGGGTTTTATCGAACGCGAGAAGCTGATGGTTTTCTATGAGCGCGCTTCCGGGTCACGGATGCACGCTGCCTATTTCCGTCCGGGTGGCGTACACCAGGATCTGCCCGAACGGCTGATCGAGGACATTGGCAACTGGATTGACCCGTTTCTTGTCACAGTTGCAAATCTCGACGAGCTTTTGACCCCCAACCGCATCTTCAAGCAGCGCAATGCCGATATAGGTGTCGTCGCGTTGGACGATGCTTGGGCGTGGGGCTTCTCGGGCGTTATGGTGCGCGGCTCGGGCGCAGCCTGGGACCTCCGGAAATCGCAGCCTTACGAATGCTACGCAGAGATGGATTTCGACATCCCCATCGGAAAGAATGGCGACTGTTACGATCGCTATCTAATCCGGATGGAAGAAATGCGTCAATCCGCAAAGATCATCCGCCAGTGCGTCGACCGCCTTCTGGGCAAAGAGCGCATTGGTCCGGTGTCAACGGAGGACGGCAAGGTTGTGCCGCCGAAACGGGCCGCAATGAAAAGGGCGATGGAAGCCTTGATCCATCATTTCAAGCTCTACACTGAAGGCTATCATGTGCCCGCCGGCGAGGTTTATGCGGCAGTCGAGGCTCCGAAGGGCGAGTTCGGCGTCTATCTCGTCTCCGACGGCACCAACAAGCCCTATCGCTGCAAGCTTCGCGCCCCGGGTTTTGCCCATCTCCAGGCGATGGACTTCATTTCCAGGGGCCACATGCTTGCCGACATTTCGGCGGTTCTCGGTTCGCTCGATATCGTATTCGGTGAGGTCGACCGATAAACGACAACATAGCTCATGGATCCGTGTAGTCGCTACAATCAGGCAAGGGTGGCATCCGGCAAATATTGCTCGCGCGTTAGGTCGTAGCGGAAGCTACGCGAAAAGGTACAACGTGGGTCTTCCTCCCACGTCAGATCGCCCTTATGGATGGGCGCCAACCTCGTTGAATCGTCAAAACGCGAGATGCCTCGCGGAAAGTGCGACGCCTCCAACTTAAAATGCAAAACGGGGAGATGCTGTCCGTCCGATTTGTCGGCGCTCAGGACCCCGGCAAAACTGAATTCGGCGGAGCACGCTCCAGCGCGGCGTTTGTAATCTTCTTCGGAAAAGCAGCTGTCGCCTTCGGTATCCAGCGTCCAGCGAGCGATCTCCTTTTCGCCGCGCGCCACCGTAAAGACGCTAGGCTCCGCCCTCTCGACGCAGATCCTCAACATCGTTACATGCGAGTTCGTGATCGCCGGTGGGCGAAAGCGGTTCGAAGCCCGGATGGGGGGCGGTGTCGCCGCTGCGAGTAGCAGAAGCGCGGTCAAAGGCAGCGATCATTGCCTGTTCCTGCGTGTCATCGAAGCGCGCCTCTCATCATGGCGCATACCGCCGATTTGAGAGGCAGCCTGGGGGCTGTTGTCCTTCGGAGATGTGAGCGCAGGCGGGGAGGGGTTGATGCTTGCCGATCTCAAGCACGACTGGCAAGCCGACGAAGACAACCGCCATGATCGACAGCAAAAGCCCATCGACCGGTCCCGATGACCGCAGCCTCGACCCGAAACCGTATCGACGCAGCATCGTGCCGAGCAAAAGGTCCCCCCGCTGAGGATCATGGCCGAGACGATCTCAGATCGTTCGGGGCTGAAGATCAGTTGCCCTCCATAATCGTCTAGATAGTGCCATAGCGCCAACGCGCCGAGGACGATCGGCAGTGCTCCGTCCACGGTCCACGCTAAGCCGAAGCCGGGGAGCCGCAGCAGTGCGGTGACAAGCACGCCGCACAGCGAAATCACCCAGAGCAACCCGTCCGGCGGCGCGCTCATCGCTCCGCCGAGGAGTGTCCGCTTACGTCGATAGGCCTCAGTGAATAGCTCGTCCACACGTAGAGCTGAACGATGATTCCGGCGACGACCACCGCGCCCACTGTGCGATAGACTCGTCTCAGAAATCGGACGATCAATCCGATACCTGGCTGAGAAGCGGGGTCTGAGGATTTTGAATCAACAAGGATCATTCTCTCACACTGCTTCGGACGGCGAGCTAGGTCCAGTTCCTGGCGATCCAAAGCAGGTTCAAGTTGGACGGCAAAAAGCATTGTCCGATCGACCTCGTAACGCCAGTTGCCATCTTCGGTCTTGCGGCGTTTTCGTTCAGGTCGATCTGCGAGTAGGCGCATTGCATCGCTTCGTTGCTGCGATCGCTCGCTCGCAGGTCGCATCTCAAACTTGAACCTACCCTTCTTAAATTGCCTGTGGCGGCGATGTAGAAATGTCGCCAGCTCTGCAAAGAAGAAATGTCGCATTGGCCGTTCCAAAGGGCAGGGTGCAGCAAGTTAGAAATGCGACAGTGGCGCGCTTCCTGGCGCCGACTTGAGCGCCCGATCGGGCGTCAGCCGAGGTTTGCGGCTGAGTTGCGTAGTCAGTCAGTCTCGACCGCGCACGTGTCCAATATCGAAGGCCTGGGACCGCTATAACGCGCGGCTATTAATTTCATGGCGTGACGTCATTTCTCCTTTGCCGCCCGCGATCCCATGCTGATGGACGTGAGCGACAATTGTTCATCGCTACTGCGATACCCAAGCAAAGGTCATGATTAGGAGGCCACAAATGGCAGTCAAAAAACCAGTTCTGACACCGCCGCAGGGCGGCGAGACAATGACCGCCAGCGGCGGTTCGAAAATCGAGATCAAAGTGGAAAGCGGCCAGTCCGGCGGCGACTATAGCGCGGTCCTGTGGACGGTGCGCGCCGGAGAGGAGCCTCCGATGCATACCCATTCGCGCGAGGACGAGTTGGTCTATGTCGTGGAGGGAAAGCTCATCGCGACGGTCGGCGATACCCGCGTCGAGGTCGGCCCTGGCGCCTACGCCGCACTTCCACGTGGCGTGCCGCATACGATCGAGATTGTCGGCGACCAGGCGGTCCTGCTGGCCACTTACGTGCCGGGAGGCTTGGAGCGCATGTTGGTTCCCCGAAAAGGTGAGAAGCCGGATCCGGCCGCGTTCGGCATAACGTTCCCGTAGAGGACATGGGCAGCGGCGCGCCGTTGATGACTTTGCGGTCTCACGGCGCCGCTAGCCTGTTGTTTCAGACGCAATGCGTTCGCTCCACGGGGTTGGCCCAAAACGCTGCTATGATCGATAAGTCGAAGTCTCCCTCCCGCGACTATTCCAAGACACTTTATCTGCCGAAGACGGACTTCGCGATGCGCGCGGGTCTGCCGGAACGCGAGCCGAACTTGCTCGCCCGCTGGAACGAGATCGGCCTGTACGACCGGCTGCGCGAGAAGTCTAAGGGCCGTCCGAAATTCGTGCTGCATGACGGCCCGCCCTATGCCAATGGCAACATCCACATCGGCCACGCGCTCAACAAGATCCTCAAGGATTTCGTGATCAAGAGCCGGCAGATGGGTGGCTTCGATTCGAACTACGTCCCAGGCTGGGATAGCCATGGCCTGCCGATCGAATGGAAGATCGAGGAGGCCTATCGCGCCAAGGGCAAGAACAAGGACGCGGTGCCGATCAACGAATTCCGAGGAGAGTGCCGGGCATTCGCGCAGAAATGGATCGACATCCAGCGCGAGGAATTCAAGCGCCTCGGCGTGATCGGCGACTGGGCGCATCCCTACACCACCATGAACTTCGGCGCCGAAGCGCAGATCGCGCGCGAGATCATGAAATTCGCCGCCAACGGCCTGTTGTATCGTGGCTCCAAGCCGGTGATGTGGAGCGTGGTCGAGAAGACCGCGCTTGCGGAGGCGGAAGTCGAATATGAAGACCAGATCTCCGATACGGTGTGGGTGAAGTTTCCGGTGAAGGCCGCGTTCGGCCGCCTCGCTAATGCCTCGGTGGTGATCTGGACCACGACGCCATGGACGTTGCCCGGCAACCGCGCCATCTCGTTTTCCTCCAAGATCGCCTACTGCCTTTACAAGGTTACCGACGCGCCCGCCGACAATTGGGCGAAGACCGGCGACCTTCTGATCCTTGCCGACAAGCTTGCGCCGGATGTGTTCAAGCAGGCGCGCGTGACGTCCTATGAGCGCACCTCCGACATCGATTCCGGTATCCTCGACGCGCTCGAATGCAGCCACCCGCTGAAGGGGCTCGACGGCGGCTACGAATTCACCGTGCCGCTGCTCGATGGCGATCATGTCACCGACGACACCGGCACCGGCTTCGTCCACACCGCGCCGGGCCATGGCCGCGAGGACTTTGACATCTGGATGGCGAATGCCCGCGACCTGGAAGCGCGCGGCATCTCATCGACGATCCCCTACACCGTCGATGCTGACGGCGCGCTCACCGCGCAGGCTCCGGGCTTCACCGGCAAGCGCGTGCTCACCGACAAGGGTGAGAGGGGCGACGCCAACGACGCCGTCATCAAGGCGCTGATCGAGCGCGGCGCGCTGCTGGCGCGCGGTCGCCTCAAGCATCAGTATCCGCATTCGTGGCGCTCGAAGAAACAGGTGATCTATCGCAACACGCCGCAATGGTTCATCGCGATGGATAAGGACATTTTGAACGGTAGCAAGGCGAAGTCCGGCGACACGCTGCGTCATCGCGCCTTGCAGGCCATTCAGGTTACGCAATGGGTGCCCGAACAGGGACAGAACCGCATCACCGGCATGATCGCGGGCCGCCCCGATTGGGTGGTCTCGCGCCAGCGCGCCTGGGGCGTGC
Organism: Mesorhizobium sp. BR1-1-6; assembly: GCF_020165355.1. NCBI lineage: Bacteria > Pseudomonadati > Pseudomonadota > Alphaproteobacteria > Hyphomicrobiales > Phyllobacteriaceae > Mesorhizobium > Mesorhizobium sp. BR1-1-6. The sequence goes on from NZ_JAIUHZ010000003.1 coordinate 376,928, forward strand.
CGATCACCGTATTCGTGCGCGAGAAAGGGGACGGCTCGGTGGAGATCCTTCGGGATGAGGCCGTCGATCTGCGGATCGCGGAAGCCTTCATGAGCGAAGGCGCCGACGCCTGGTACGCCGAAGGCGCGCGCGAACGCTTCCTCGGCGATCACGCCAAGGACGATTGGAAGAAGGTCGACGACATTCTTGATGTCTGGTTCGATTCCGGCTCGACGCATGCGTTCGTGCTGGAAGACGCGCAACAGTTTCCCGGCCTCGCTGGCATCAAGCGCAAGGCCGATGGCGGCAACGATACCGTGATGTATCTCGAGGGAAGCGACCAGCATCGCGGCTGGTTTCATTCTTCGCTGCTGGAAAGCTGCGGCACGCGCGGCCGCGCGCCGTATGACGTGGTGCTGACGCATGGCTTCACGCTCGACGAGCACGGCCGTAAGATGTCGAAGTCGCTCGGCAACACCACCGCGCCGCAGGACGTCATCAAGCAGTCCGGCGCGGACATCCTGCGCCTGTGGGTCGCGCAATCGGACTACTTGGACGATCTGCGGATCGGGCCGGAAATCCTCAAAGGCACCATCGAGACCTATCGGAAGCTACGCAATATCATCCGCTGGATGCTGGGCAGCCTCGCGCACTTCCGCGACCAGGATCGCATCAAGGCCGATGAAATGCCCGAGCTTGAACGGCTGATGCTGCATCGGTTGAGCGAGATCGATGCCGTCGTCCGCCGGGCCTATGCCGAGTTTGGATACAAGGCGGTGATTGGCACGCTGTCGCATTTCATGAACACCGAGCTCTCGGCCTTCTATTTCGAAATCCGCAAGGACACGCTGTATTGCGACCCGCCATCATCCGTCGCGCGCAAGGCCTCGCTGACGGCGATCGACTATTTGTTCCGGCGCATCGTCACCTGGCTTGCGCCTATCCTGTCCTTCACCGCCGAGGAAGCGTGGCTCTCGCGCTATCCCGGCGCATCCTCCGTCCATCTCGAGCCGTTCCAGAATGTCCTTGGCGCATGGAGCGACGATGCGCTGGCGCAGAAATGGGACGCGATCCGCGACGTGCGCCGCGTCGTCACCGGCGCGTTGGAAGTCGAGCGCGCCTCCAAGCGGATCGGCTCGTCGCTTGAGGCCTCACCGCTGGTCTATGTCTCGGACACGACGTTGCTGGGCACCCTCGCCGACATCGACCTGGCCGAGATCTGCATCACCTCCAACGCGATGGCGAGCAACGAAGCCCCGCCCGCGGGTGCATTCACGCTCAATGACGTGCCGGGAGTTGCCGTGGTGGTTGAGAAGGCGGTCGGCAGGAAATGCGCGCGGTCATGGAAGATCCTCCCAACCGTCGGCGACGATCTCGAATATCCCGATGTCACGCCGCGCGATGCGCAGGCGCTACGTGAGTGGAAGGCGCTGGAAAGAGCCGCCTAGCCTGCATCCTTGGCAGTTAAAGTCCCGGCTACGAAACAACAGTTGCGCGCATATTGTCCGGCGTGCTGTCGAACGTTGCTATTTGACGTCGACGCCATTCCAGAATGCGACGTAGTCCTTGATGTTTGCGGCCGCCGTCGACGGCTGTGGGTAATACCACGCCGCGTCCTCATTGGTTTTCTCGCCCACAACCAATGAATAATAGCTCGCTGTTCCCTTCCACGGGCAGCGGCTTGCCGTCGAACTGGTTTGCAAGAATTCCTTATGCACGCTTTCAGGTGGGAAGTAATGATTTCCTTCGACGACGATCGTCTTATCTGATTCCGCGATGGTCGCGCCGTTCCAAGTCGCCGTTGTCATTGAATTCTCCTGGCCGTGCCACGTTGTTTTGATGGCCAGAAGGCTACCGCAGGCTGTCGGCCCGGCGAATTAACGAACGGGAATGGATTGCATAGCGTTACGGATCCGCTCTGGTCCTATCTTTCGTCCTTCCCAAAAGATCGGTGCAGCGCGTCGAGCGTCTCGATGGCCTCGCGGACCGTCGGTCCGTGTTCGTTGCGAACGGTGGCGCTCATTGCGTTGAATTCCGCGTCTTGCTCTTGTGCCGCGGCGGCCAGGATTTCGCGAACGTCGCAGGTTTCTCCCGCCGGCGCCGAAGGTTGTGTGCCGAGGGAAAGCATCTTGCCTGGCAGCGGTTTGGAGGGTGGCGCGGCAGGACGCGGCACAAACGCCAGCGCGGCGTTATCACCTTGCATCGCCGGAGCGGCCTTGGCGTTTGCCTTCGTGCGGCGCGACGCCCGACGTGCGGCGGTTGACGTGGCTTAGACCTAGACCGCGTCTTCGTACTCGGCGCCTCTTGAGTGTTCTGCGGCTCGGGCGCCGGGCTGATGGCCCCTTGCAAGGGCTCGTCTTGCCAAGCCTGCAGCCGAGGCAGGACAGATGGCGATCCTTTCGCGCGCTCGTAATAGCCGCGGTAGGGCTTGTCTAAGGAGTGCCGGATCTTGGTCAGTTCGAAGGACGGGGAGTTCGTACCATAAGGATCGACAGGAGCGGTGACATCTCGCGCAGCTCGAGCGGACTTCGCAGCGGCCGCGGTGTATAGTGCGGGGCCCAGACGCGGGGCGCGAATATCCCCTGCCCCGGCCGCTGGATCGGCGTCTTGTAAACCTGGGTCGTCTCGCCGAGCATCTCCGAGACAAATTTATTCATCCGATGCGACCGTTCATGACGAGATTGTCGGCAAGCAGGGTGCGCACGAGGGCCTTTTGCGAAACCTTGGATTTCTTTGCAGGACAGGCGCGCAGATCGAATTGCGCACAGTGCTGATGCAACCGAACGCGTCCAATCTTTCAGCACTTGCACGCTTCATCGCTACGATCCTGCCGTTTATACACACATGGGCAATCATGCAGCTGAAAAACATCGGCTACGGTCGGCAGAATTGGGCAAAGCTATTTTACGACAGCTCAAGTGGCTTTGACGTGATTTCGCGAGCCGTGAATTTCGTCACCAGCCGCGGGATAGAGGCGCGGTTGTATAATTTTCCGCTCTGCACGGTGCCCGAGGAATTCAGGCACCGTGCGCCGGGGACAATTTCCGACTGGAAACGTACCTATTTGAACGATACGCGAATTTGGGGGTAGGGGCATGAAGAAGCGATTGTTTGCGATCCCGTCGCTCCTAGCGGCCGGCTTCCTTCCGACCCAGACGCATGCATTTCCGACGAAACCGACATTCAGCGACGGCGGAAAGTCAACGCCTTTGTTCGATATCTTCAAACTCAATCACGAGTATACGCTGGCGGGGCATAGTAGCCACAGCAGTCACAGCTCGCATAGCAGCCATCGTTCGTCGACCGGGGGATATTCAGCTCCTGACTATCAAAGCCCATCCCCAACTTACACCGCTCGGTTGTACAGTCCGCCGACACCCCCTCCGACATATCAAGCCCGAAGACCGTGCCTGCCCCGGCACCGCTCAAGATCCTTCCGGGTAACGCCGAGCGTTTCAAGGACATTGTCCTTGAGGTGCAGTTCGCCATGCTGGCGTTCGGCTATTACAACGGGAAACTCGACGGCATATTCCGTCCCGAAATGAGGGCTTCCTTGACGAAGCTTCAGACGGACTATGGTTTGAAAGTGACAGGTACGATCACACCTGAGACATTGGATGCGTTGAGGACAACGGACGGATCAGGGATATGAAGACGCGCAGCGCCAAGCATTTCTGGAGTGACCCGTTGCAGACGTTCTTTCAATGGCCGGCTTTGTGACGCAGAGCCGTCGAGGCGGAATGCTGACATCATCTGAGCGGCCGGCCGGCTTCCTCTGAGGAGCTGGCGGGAGCCCTGATAGAGCCGGTGCAGCCGTCAGCGCAACAGCGGCTTACCGGTGACTTCACTCCAGAAGCGGACGAACAGTTTTCGGTCCCAAGCCAGCCGGCCACGGGCCCTTGTTTCGGTGACTCAAATCGCTCCGCCGATATCCGAAAAACTGTCGATCCGTTGAGCGGTGGCACCTGCCCGCTCCCAAATCGTTCCCATTGGTGGCGGCTCGTTAATTGAACTGATAGCCGCACGTTATGGCAGTGTCTGATACAGGGTCCACGGTTCTGATTGTCGAGCGCTCGATGGCTCGCGCACGCTCCAGCGCTGGTGCGGCCCCAGGTTTGGAGATGTGGCCGAGAGGTAAAGCCAAAAGGCTGTTTCGATAAGAAGCGTCGCTGTTTCAGGTTGCCGAGGTTTTATGTCTGAAGTGGACTGGCTCAGCCGTCTCTTGCAAATCATTACCGTGACCGGGCAGCTCGAGGTTCGCTGCGCGTATGGTGCGCCGTGGCGCGTAGCCTGGGGCCAATCTGCGGCGAACGAAATTCCCTACCACGTTATCGTCAGTGGCCGGGCCATTTTAGAGAATCCGGAGACGAGAACGGCGCGGGAGCTGGCGAGGGGAGATGTCGTGCTGCTCCCTCACGGCGCGGCGCACGTACTGCATGACGGCAGCGGCGGAACGCCAATCCGTACACACGAAAGCGTTGGCTCTGCCGGATGGACGTTGAGTAAGAACGACGGCCGGGGCGAGCAACTGGATTTGTTGTGCGGGCGATTTTTCATTGGGCCGCCGCACGATCGGCTGATCCGCAACTACATGCCCGCCGATCTCGTCGCTCGGGCAATGAACGGTGATGGAGAAGACGGCATCGGCTCTGCCTCCAACCAACTGGCGAGTCTCGTAAGGCTGATGCGAATGGAATCCGCGGGCGACAGAGCGGGAGGACGGGCCATTCTCAACGCACTTTCTTCGGCACTGTTCACGCTGGTATTGCGCTCGGCGAGCGAGGCCGAGGAAGCCCCCGAAGGCTTGTTGGCTCTTGCCGGCCATCCGCGGCTGGCGCCAGCAATCGCGGCGATGTTCTCCGATCCGGCGCGATCCTGGAAGCTGCCTGATCTGGCGGATATGTGCGGCATGTCGCGGGCCACATTCATGCGGCACTTTCAAGACAGGTTAGGTTGCTCCGCCCTCGATCTGTTGACCGATCTCCGCATGAGCTTGGCAGCCAATGAGTTGAAGAAGCCCTCCATCAGCACCGAGGCAGTGGCCGAGACGGTCGGCTATCAGTCGGTATCGGCATTCAGGCGCGTATTTGCCGAGAGGATGGGGATGACGCCGGGGGAATGGCGTCGAGCGGCGCACACCGGCGAGCAGATGCGCGGCGGCTGAGCATGGGCATGTTTTGATCCTTTAACGCATCTTATTGAGCCAATCCAGTCTCGAACTAATCACCGCCACACGTAAATTGATCTTTGTAATCACTTGATGAGGGAGCTACCCCAATGAACTGCATCAACACCGCCGCCACCAAACCCGCAACGCGCGTCGTTGGCGACGCCGATTCTGAGACCGGGAATAGCGAAAATGCTCTCGCGACGAACGTCGTAATCGAGACCATTTTGAGCCGTAGTGCCACTAAATACTACGACCCTGCCGCGACCCTGACCGACGATCAGATCCGTCAGCTGGTGCGCATCGGCACGTCCGCACCGACATCCTTTCATCTGCAGAACTGGCGCTTCATCGCCGTACGGTCGCCTGAAGCCAAGGCTCGGCTGCGTCCGATCGCCTGGAACCAGCCTGCGATCACCGACGCTGCCGTGACCTTCATCGTCATCGGCAAGTTGGCCGATGCCAGCACCGTCCCCGATCGCCTGGCGCCGGTGGTGGAAGCGGGCATCATGCAGGCGCAGATGGTGCCGGATTGGGAACGGGACGCGCGCCGGATCTATGACGATCAACCGCAACAGGACCGCGACGAGGCGGTCCGCACCGCCACCTTCGGCGCTGCGGCGATCATCTATGCGGCCCGCTCGCTGGGCTGGGGCTCGACGCCGATGATCGGCTTCGATGCCGAACCTGTGCATCGCGAGTTCGAGCTCGCCGAGGATGAAATCCCGGTGATGTTGCTGACCGTGGGACCGGAGAGAGCGGGCAACTGGCCGCAGAAGCCGCGCATGCCGGTGGCCGACGTTCTCGACTTCGCATGATCAACCACACAATCAAGAACTTATGGAGCCTATGATGGCGAGAACTGTCGCTCTGAAGCCGGACCAGGTGCCGGCTGACTCGAAACCCACTCTCGATGCCTTTACCAAGAACATCGGGTTCACCCCAAACATGATGGCGGCGTTCGCCCAGAGCCCCATTGCATTTAACTCATGGGCGACACTACTCGGATCCCTGAGCAAGGCGCTGGATGTGAAGACACGCGACAGCATCGGCCTCGCGGTCTCCGAGCTGAACGGCTGCAATTATTGCCTGACGGTTCACAGCTTTACGGCCGAACACATGGCCAAGCTGTCGGCCGAGGACATCATCCTCGCCCGAAAGGGTCACGCCAACGACCCGAAGCGGGACGCCGCCGTGCAGTTCGCGCGCAAGGTCATCGAGACCCGAGGGCATGTTGGTGACGCCGATCTGAATGCTGTCCGCGAGGTTGGCTACACCGACGCGAACATCATCGAGATCGTCGCGCTGGTCGCCATGTACTCCCTGACGAACTTCTTCAACAACGTCTTCGATCACGACAAGGACTTCCCTTGGGTCGCACCGGCTGGCTCGATCTGAGCCCTGTCTTCTCGCCACCTCGTGAAGCCATCGGAACAATCACATGAACATTCTCCATATCGATGTCAGTCCGAGACAGGAATCGCATAGCCGCAAGCTTTCGGCGGCGATGGTCGAAATGCTTCTCGAGGTTGCGTCCGGGGCGACCATCACGCGGCGTGATGTGGGAGCGCAACCCCTGCCTCACGCCGAGGCGGATTACGCAGTCACCCTGTCGTCGCCGGTCACATTGGCGGCCCCGCTGCAGGGTTCTCTGGATCTTTCCGAAACACTCATTCGAGAAGTCGAAGCGGCCGATGTGATCGTCATCGGAACGCCGATGCACAATTTCACCCTTCCCTCGGTCCTCAAGGCCTGGATCGATCAGGTCCTGCGCGTCGATCGCACGATGAAGTCGACGCCGGCCGGAAAGGTGGGAATGCTCAGGGATCGTCCGGTGTTCATCGGCGTCGCTTCCGGCGGCGTCTTCACCGGCGAGCGAGCCAACCAGCCGGATTTTCTCACGCCGTATCTGACGCTGGCGCTGAACTCCATCGGGCTGCAAAGCCTGCAATTCCTCCCGCTAGAGGCCACCGCCTTTCTTGATGGGGACAAGGCGGGACTTGCGAGGAAGAAGACTTTGGCAGCGCTTGACCTGACGGTCGTGCGAGAGCTTCCAGGTGTCGGTTCGCCTGCAGTGATTTCGCGGTGCCCTGCCGCTCCGGAAAGTATCGCCAAGAACACCTTGGCGGCGCGTCGCAACCTCCTGGCACGACCATGCGACAACCTTCCGGCCGCCGCCGGTCTGTGAACACGAGGTCTCCCGATGAGTTTACCTACCGGTCCGCTTCCCCAAATCGGTGACAGGATCACCGGCAAATCGGCGCCGCCCGATGACAAAGTCGTCCGCGAATGGATCGGACCAGATCCGTTCAAGCGTTGGGCCGAGCTGCGGAACTGGATCGACGAATCCTACCCTGGGGTGTTCGCGCCGGACTGGCTCTACGGTGGCAAGAACCGCGGTTGGTCCCTGCGCTTCAAGAAGACCAGGGCGTTCTGCACCTTGATTCCGGAATACCGCCGGTTTTCGGCTTTGGTCGTCATGGGGGGAGCAGAACGAGAGAAATTCGAGGAGCGGCGTTACGTCTGGCGTCCGCAATTGGTGAAACTCTACGATGAAGCGAAAACATACATAGACGGGAAATGGCTGACGATTGCCATCTCGTCGAAGGATGATTTGCATGATGCGAAGGAGCTTCTGATCATGAAGCGCCCGCCGCCGTCGCGAGGTTAAGGGTCACAAAAAATGCCGGACTGTCGTCTCGGTGGTTCTGAGGTATCCGAGCCGTGTTCGTGCCGACATCACACAGCAATCGATGCGAACGGACCCAGCCGCAATCGTCATTGTTTTGCGAACCGGAGACACCATATTAGCGCCATGCAGAAAGATGGAATTTCCTTTCGCGAGCATCGTGAGCTTGGCGATGTCACGTGGCTGCGCGATCATGACCGCGCCCTGGCGCTTGCGGCCGAACAGGGCAAGCCTGTCCTGCTGCTTTTCCAGGAAGTGCCCGGCTGTTCGACGTGCGTGCGGTTTGGCCAGGATGTGCTGACGCATCCGTTGATGGTAGAACTGATCGCCGACCGGTTCGTGCCGGTGGCGATCTTCAACAACCATCCGGGCTCCGATGCCGAAGTCCTGCGGCGATACGACGAACCGTCCTGGAATAATCCTGTCGTCCGGTTTCTCGGACCCGACGGAGCCGAGCTCCTGCCGAAACTGGCAGATCGCTACGATGCCTTGGGTCTGCACGAAAAGATCGTCGCCGTGCTCGAGAGGCTTGGCGAGGATGTCCCCGGCTATTTCCGCCTTCTCGGGCGTGACCTTCTGGTCGAATACGGCCTCAGCAAGCGTGCAACATACGCAACACCGTGCTTCTGGTCTGGCGAAACGAGCCTTGCCCAGCACCCGGCGGTAATCACGACCGATGCCGGTTGGGTCGACGGCGAGGAAGTCGTACAGGTGCAGTTCGATCCGCGCGAAATCTCTCGCGCCGGTCTGGATGCCTTTGCAACTGCGGAAGGCTTCAACGTCGTCGAAAGCGGCCGCTTCGAATCGGATCGCGAACCGCAGTTCTATCTGCGTAAGAACGCGGTTCGTCATCTACCTTTAACGCCGGCCCAGCGTTCGAGGATCAACCGGGCTGCGCCTTATCGCGAACCGCTTGCGAATATGCTCAGCCCGCAGCAGAGCGCCTGGCTCGCCGATCCGCATCTGCCGCGCGCGAGCGAGGATGAAGTCTATCGCGAGGATATACGTCGGAGTTGGCCGTCGCTGGTGGCGCAGCTCGGTTCTATCGGCAAAGGGGCGTGATCATGGACGTTGCCTCCATCGGCCTGATCGAGGATGAGGACATTCTTCTCGACTTGGCGTCGCTTGCGCTGAGCCACCTTGATCATGAGCACACGGACATCGCGCCGTATCTCGAAAAGCTCGAAGAGATCGAGGATCGGGTGTGCCAGGAAGGGCGCAGCGCACTTCTCGTGAGAGAACGTGCCGCCGTGTTGTCGAGGGTACTCAATGGCGAGTTTGGGTTTGTCGGCGATACCGAAACCTATGATGCCCCGATCAATGCCGACTTCATCCGGCTGCTCGACCGCAAACGTGGTCTGCCGATTGCGTTGTCGATCCTGTACGTTGCCATGGCGCGCAAGGCTGGATGGAGCGCCTATGTGCTTAATCTGCCGGGTCACGTCCTTGTCCAGATTGGTGACAAGAGCCCTGTGGTGATCGACCCCTTTTCGGGTGGCAACCCGGTGTCGCAAGACGCGGTCGCGGCGATCTGCCGGGCGTGCCTCGGTGAGGAAGGCGGCGCTTCCGCACTCAGTGTCGCGCGGATGAGCAATCGTGACGTGCTGGCCCGCTTGCTGAACAATCAAGCGATTCGTGCGGCAAACGACAACAAGCCCCTTCGGGCCATGGAGCTCTATCGGCGGATCACTCAAATCGCGCCGGGAGTGCTCGATGCGTGGGAAAATCTGGCGCGGCTACAATCGGCGCTCAACGATGTTGCATCTGCCAGGGAAAGCCTGTTCGCGATGTCGGAAGTGGCGCCCGATAAGTATACGCGCGATCGAATCCTGAAGGCCTTTAAAGCGCTTGGGTCAGCCAAACCTGTCCCGCGATAAAGCGCGTCGCCCCTCGGCTTGGCTACGTCATGCGCTTCGTCTCGCGCTCCGTTCTCACGGGCTTCGTCAACGCACTCGCCATCCTCATCTTCATGGCGCAGATGCCGGAACTGATTGGCAAGTCGTGGGAGAGCTACGCCATGATTGCTGCCGGGCTGGCGATCATTTACCTCTGCCCCCGGCTCACCAAGGCCGTGCCGTCTCCTCTGGTCTGCATCGTGGTTCTGACCGTCGCGTCCCTGACGCTCGGACTTGATGTCCGCACGGTCGGTGATCTGGGCGAGCTGCCATCGAGCCTGCCGACATTCCTCATCCCCAACGTGCTCTACACACTGGAGACGCTGTGGATCATCTTTCCCTACTCAGTCGGCGTCGCTGCTGGAAAGCCTGCTTACCGCATCCATCGTCGATCAGATGACCGACACAAGGAGCGACAAGAATCGCGAGTGCGTCGGCCAGGGTGTCGCCAACTTCTGCACCGGACGGCAATCTTCTGTCCGCTGCGCGTCCATTCCTCGCGATCCAAGAAAGCCTCGCGCCGCCGTCTTTCACTTCGTTTCAGCCCCTTCAGGGGTGCGGACCGATCGTCTCCGGTCTCACGACCACCATCGAGGCTGCGATGGGCGCGGCCCGAGTAACCAGAAGGAACTACCACAATGGCTACGATCGGCACTTTCTCCCGCACCGCCAAACGGCTTCTCCGGCTCGGTCAAGACCCTCAATCTCAACGTCAAGACGGTGACGCTCTCTCCGGCCGATGGCGAAAATGAAAAGGGTCCCGACTACCGCATCTTCGCCGGCGCCACCGAGTTCGGGGCGGCATGGAAGAAGACCTCGCGCGAGGGTCGCGACTACCACTCCGTCAAGCTCGACGATCCCAGCTTCCCCGCTCCGATCTATGCGAGCCTGGTCGAGACCGACACCGAGGGCGACTTCTCGCTCATCTGGTCCCGCCGCTCCGCAGAGTGATCCGACTTAACACGAAGCCCCGACGCAAGGCGGGGCTGCGCTATGTTCTGGTCCTACACAGCCTGGCACGTCCGCCAGGTGCAGCGCGCTAGGTTTTGGCTGGTGCCTTGCGTGTCTTCTTCAGCGGCGACTTGATGGCTGCCGCAGTCGTCGTCGCTGCTGCCGCACGAGCAGGCCGTTTTGGTTTTTCCGCCGCGGCAGGAGTGGGCGCCGCCTTGCGCCCGAGCCCTGATGCCTTCGCCAAGGCCGAACGCGTGGCGGCGTAATTCGGCGCCACCATCGGATAGTCGGAGGGCAGGTTCCATTTCTGCCGGTATTCGTCTGGGCTCAGATTGTAGTGGACTCCGATATGGCGTTTCAGCGATTTGAATTTTTTTCCGTCTTCCAGACAGATAATGAAGTCCGGCGTCACCGACTTCCTGATCGATATCGCCGGTTCCTGCTTGGTCACAGGTTCCGTCGCCGGCGTGCCGATGCCTTTCAGAGCGGCATGGATATCGCCGATCAACTTCGGCAACTCGCCGACCGGCAGTGGATTGTTCGACACATAGGCGGCGACGATGTCGGCCGCTATCGACACGGTATCCAGTTGACCGTCTTGTTCGAGAGCAGTGGTCATATAAGTTCCTCTAGTTGTATCGGACGAATTGAGTGATATTTGATTTCCCCGTCCCGCCGCCGAGGCAAATAGTACATCTCGTTGTAAAATCCACGTCTTTTGCGCAACATTATAAGAGTAAGCTTCGCTTTGATCATTCTGATCGACTGCGGATACCCTTTTCGATCGGTTGGGAAGCGAGGAACTTCCCCTCGCTTCCCCGCCATTGCCGCCTGTGCAGAGCAGGGCTGCCGGCTCGCAAAGCTGCCAACCGCAGCAATAGTTGCCATCAGCTCCGCTCGACCGTGCGTAATACCCCGTTCAGGCCGAAGTGATTGTTGGCCCAGTGTGACTTAATGGGTGGCTTGGATCGTCCGCCGCTTGCTGACCACCGCTATGTTCGCTTGGCCATTTGGTCTTCATGCCATTCTGATGCAAACGCCAGCTTTCCCTTCGCGGCCCACAGACCCCGCGCTTGCTCGCCTTCATGGCTTTGCAGTTTGTCCGCCATCCAGAGCAGCGCGCCGTAGATGATGGCGCGATCGTCATTGGTGAGCTCGACAATGCCTGCCTTGACGACGAGACCGCCAAGTTCGATGAGCTGCCGCGTGCGCTTGCGGCGCTCGATCTGCCAGGTGCGCATGTCATTGCGAGCCAGAGCCGCTTGCCGGCGATTGTGAGCTGCCCGGTTGCGCTTGAGCGCTGCGTGGGTTGCGCTCAGATGCCAAAGCAGTTCGCCGGGACCTATTTTCGAAAAACATTACTCCACGCTTGGCCCATGCCTCACGCTTTGAGGTGTCTTTCGTCTCGGCAATTGCGACCAGTGCACCAGCCAGTTCGTCGCTGCTGAGTTGATCGGCGCCGGTGGCGATCACCAGCTCGCCAAGCTGCTGCACCTTTCGCGTTTTGAGTTCCCGCGCCTTGTCTTCCAGTACCTTCAGTTCCGCGTCGAAATCCCGTGGTTTGCGCATGGCTGTCTCCATCGATGTCGATGCGGCCATGATAGGCGAGCGTGTGCCGGAAGGCTTCAGGGTTGCCGAGACAGCCCGGGACGGGCTGGTCCATCCCGAGATTTTTTCGAGGGAGGGCGCGCTTATACGTCGTGCCGACGTGCGGTTTGACGTGCAAATGATCTGGTCGCGATGGCGATCTTTCATCTTCATGTCAAAGTCATTGGCCGCAAGGCTGGGAGCAGCGCTGTAGCATCTGCTGCTTACCGCTCGGCCGCGAGGTTACGCGACGAGCGCATCGAACGCAGCCACGACTTCTCGGCCAAGCGCGGTGTCGTCCATTCCGAGGTGATGTTGCCTGAGGATGCACCGGAGGCCTGGCGCGACCGCGAACGGCTGTGGAACGATGTCGAGGCCTTCGAGATGCGCAAGGATGCGCAGCTTGCCCGCGAAGTGGAATTTGCCCTGCCGCGCGAGCTAAGCAAGGCGCAAGGCATCGAACTGGCGCGCGACTTCGTTCGGGCGGAGTTTGTCAGCCGGGGCATGGTCGCCGATCTCAACGTGCATTGGGACAGGGCGGAGGATGGCAGTCTCAAGCCGCATGCTCATGTCATGCTGACCATGCGGTCCGTGGACGAGAACGGTTTTGGTGCCAAGGTTCGAGACTGGAATGCTACCCAGCTGGTCGAACGCTGGCGCGAGCGATGGGCGGAGCTGGCCAACGAATGCCTTGCCGAACGCGACATCGACGCCCGCATCGATCATCGCAGTCTGGAAGCGCAGGGCATTGCCCTGGAGCCGCAGACCCAGATCGGCGCTCCGGCTCAACGCATCGGGGGCAATGGCCTTGCTGCTGGCGACATTGAAGCAGATCGCGCCGAACTGCATCGCGAGATCGCGCGCAACAATGGCGGGCGCATCATTGCCGATCCATCCGTGGCGCTCGATGCCATCACGCATCAGCAATCGACCTTCACCCGAAAGGACATCGCGAAGTTCTCGCATCGCCACAGCGATGGCATCGAGCAGTTCAACCAGGTGATGAGCGCGATCGGCAACGCGCCCGATCTGGTCGAACTCGGCAAGGACGGACGCGGCGAAGACCGTTTCACCACAAGGCAGATGATCGAGAGCGAACAGCGCCTTCACCGCGCGGCAGAGCGTATCGATTTCGACGAGCGACACGCGGTGAGCAACGCACATCGCGAGGCAGCGCTGGCGCGGGCTGCGCAACGCGGGCTTTTCCTTTCGGGCGAGCAGATCGATGCGCTTGCGCATATCACCGATGGTCGCGGTCTTGGTGTCATTGTCGGTTTTGCGGGCACGGGCAAGAGCGCCATGCTGGGCGTTGCGCGCCAGGCATGGGCAGCGGCGGGCTACGAGGTCAAAGGCGCCGCACTCTCTGGTATTGCCGCCGAGAATCTGGAAGGCGGTTCAGGCATCCCGTCACGCACCATCGCCAGTATGGAGCACAGCTGGGGACAGGACCGTGATCTGCTCACCGCGCGTGATGTCCTGGTGATCGACGAAGCCGGCATGGTCGGCACGCGCCAGTTGGAGCGCGTGCTTTCCCATGCGGCGGACGTTGGCGCAAAAGTTGTCCTCGTCGGCGATCCACAGCAGCTACAGGCAATCGAAGCCGGCGCTGCATTCCGCTCTCTCCACGAGCGACACGGCGGCGTCGAAATTGGTCAGGTGCGGCGGCAGCGCGAGGACTGGCAGCGCGATGCCACGCGCGATCTGGCAACCGGCAGGATCGGTGCCGCGATCAGCGCTTACGACGCGCAAGGCATGGTGCATCAGGCTGCAACGCGCGAGGAAGCGCGAGGTGAACTCGTCGAGCGCTGGGATCGCGACAGGCAGGCGCATCCAGAGGCCAGCCGGATCATCCTCACCCACACAAACGACCAGGTGCGCGCGCTGAACCAAGCAGCGCGCGAGCGCATGCGCATTGCCGGCGATCTCGGCGACGAGGTTCAGGTGACTGTCGAACATGGCCCAAGAAACTTCGCCAAGGGCGATCGCGTCATGTTCCTACGCAACGAGCGTGGCCTCGGCGTCAAGAACGGCACGCTCGGCGTGATCGAAGAGGTCAGCTCACAGAGCATGACCGTGCGCACCGATGATGGCAGGTCGGTGCGCTTTGACATGAAGGACTATGCCCATATCGACCACGGCTATGCCGCGACCATTCACAAGGCGCAAGGCATGACGGTCGACCGCACCCATGTCTTGGCGACGCCAGGCATGGATGCGCATGGCAGCTATGTGGCTCTATCGCGTCATCGAGACGGGATGGACCTGCATTATAGCGGCTGTGACTTCGCGACCCGCGAGCGGCTTGTCCGCACGCTGTCACGCGACCGCGCTAAGGACATGGCGTCGGACTACGAGCGGATCGACCCAGCGCAGAGCTATGCCGAGCGGCGCGGCATCACCTTCCGCGAGCGTGTGGTTGAGATCGTGCGTCGTCTCGTTCCGGAGAAACTGCGCGACAGGATCGGCGAGTTGCTGGATGGATTGCGCTCGCCCGCAGACGCCGAGCCCGGCCAGGACCGTGGGCGCGGGCCGGAAAGGGAGAATGTTGGGGCGTTAAGCGCAGACGGCGGCGCGGCGCCTGAAAGAGATGTTTCGGTCAGGGGAGCGCAGCGCTACGCGGATGCGGCGGTGAGCCCCGAAGCAGCGTTGCGCAGCGCTCGCACGAAGGCGCTTGTGCGTCACGCGCGAGCGATCGATGCGATCCTCAGCAGTGGAAACGCGAATGGCCAAGGTAATCCCGAGCAGATGCGCGAACTGAGAGATGCCCGTAGCGCTTTCGAGAAGGTGCGGCCGTATGGCTGGCGCGATGCCGAAGCGGCTTATGTGAAAAATCCCGAGCTTGTCCGCGAGGCGGGCGCCGGCCGCGTCAGCCGCATCGTGCTTGCTCTGCAGCTTGAAACGGAAATCCGTACCGGGATGGACATCGATCCCAGCCGCCGCGCCGACCGGTTCGTGGAACGTTGGCAAAAGCTCGATCGGACGGGACGGGAGCAATATCAGGCCGGCGACATGTCCGGCTACAGGTCCACGCGGTCGGCCATGTCCGACATGGCCAAGAGCCTCGAACGCGATCCGCAATTGGAATCTCTTCTCGCCAACCGCAAGCGCGAGCTTGGCATCAACATCGATTCCGGCCGGCGCCTTGGTGCGGAACTGGCATTCAGCCATGGCATCGGTAAGGGGCGGAGCCTTGGGCTCTGACACCCCTCCGATTTGCCGCCGTTTTCACGCCGCAGACGGCTGAAGCGACAAACCTGATTGCGTCCAGCATTCGTTCCGTCCTGTCTGGTCCCAGCAGGTGTCAATTGCAGTCAGCGAAAGGCAACGCAGTCATGCCCGAACCGGATCGTATCATTCGCCTTAAAACCGTCCTTGCCCGGACCGGCCTGTCCCGCTCGACCGTCTATCGCAAGATCGCCGAAGGCACGTTCCCAGCTCAGATCAAGATAAGCATCAACGGGGCGGGCTGGCGCGAATCCGATATCAATAGATGGGTGGGCAATCCGACTGCATGGCGAGCGGAGCGTCAGGTCTGACTGAAAGTCAGGATCTTCCGATCTCGACAAACGATCGCTTAGGAAGAGTCCCATCGCACTCAGAATGATCGCTTGCGTCAGTTGCCGTCCAGTCGACGGGCAAGTCGGACGCCAGGTCCTCCTCCATTCTGTGAAATGAATTCGATCCCCGCTGCTTCCAATGCTGCGGTTAACG
The DNA here is from genome assembly GCF_020165355.1 of Mesorhizobium sp. BR1-1-6. Classification (NCBI taxonomy): domain Bacteria; kingdom Pseudomonadati; phylum Pseudomonadota; class Alphaproteobacteria; order Hyphomicrobiales; family Phyllobacteriaceae; genus Mesorhizobium; species Mesorhizobium sp. BR1-1-6. The sequence goes on from NZ_JAIUHZ010000003.1 coordinate 392,907, forward strand.
CTTCAAGTGTAGCCGGTCTAGGGGTCGTTTGAGAGCTCTCAATTCTGGCAAGCGTACGAACGGTCAGGCCCGATGCGTTCGCCAGGTCCTCTCTTGTCCAGTCAATCAAGGCCCGAGCCGCGCGGAGCTGCTGGGGCAATATGTCCTTTTTCATGACATTAATCTTGTTAAAAGTCACAAAAAGTGACATAAGTGACGGAGACTGTGCGGCCGCACAGGTGCTCGCTACACCTAGTGCGGCCTGACCACAACCCAAGCTGTTTGGAGCTCGGATCATGGCTGATTCCGACAATACCACGACTTTGTCTCTCGTCACGCGGAGGAGCCTACTTGGGGGAACAGCAATTGCGATTGCGGGATGGCAGCCAACAGCATTCAGACGCGACGATCTGAAAGTAGGCCAATCCGCTGACCCTGCGGTTGCAGCTTGGCGCAAATGGCAGGCTGCCCAACAGAAGACTGAACAACTGTGCCGCCTGCAGCAGAGCATGGAGAGCAAGCTTGTCGCAACGGTCGAATTGCCTTGTTCGACCATCCGGCTGCACGACAGGGACGGCGTAACGCTGCATTCCGTCGAAGCCGAAGCGCTGCCCAATCCTTCTCCTAAGGAAGTTGCAAACCGCGCGAAGGCTGAGACCGATTTGGCCGCTCATCAAGCGCGCTGGGATGCGGCCGATAGGGAGATGGGCTATTCAGCGATGTTGCTCGCCGAAGGCGAGGCTGCCGACCGAGCGGAGGAACTGCTCGAGCTGTTGTCCAGAACCCCCGCGGCCTCACTTGCCGGCGTGGCGGCTAAGCTTGATGCCGCGTTGACGGAAGGGGAACCTTCGGAGGGCAGCAGTGAGTTTCCCTGGCCGCAGATTCGTTCGGCGCGCGACGACCTTGTTCGGATCGCCAAGGAGGCAATGCCCGAGCAAGTGTTTCCCGAAGAAATTGGTCAGCAGCAACATTGCCGAAGGCCCGGAGAGGGCGGCTTTGCTTTTGCGCGTGGCGACGATGGGACCGAGGCATGACAAGGCTCGCCTACGCATCCCAGTTCACAGTCATAAGGTTCCCAACCGTGTTGCGAGGACTCTCGCGAGACTTCGTTAGTCTGGCACCTATCCGATTTCTATCCTGCAGGGTCTCAATTGCACGATCGAAGGAGTGGGCCCCTTTTATTGCCTGTAGTCATCGTGATCCTGGCCTTCGTGACGGCTGCAAAAGACAAATACAATGGTGGATTGCCCCACGGAACCACCCCAGCGGCGACGGCGGGGGAACTTCGCAGAGCTATGGTTAAGTTCGTCGAAGCGCTTGCCGTTGCTGATGCCAGGCGCGATCATCTCATTTCAATCGGAGTTGCGGACAACCGACATTCCGAGTTTGATGCAGATCAGTGCCAGAAGAAGGGTTCCGACAGACGAGGCGGGCCGCCGTCTACGCACGCTTTTCGACAGAGCTGCAAAACGAAAAGTCCACCGAGGACCAGATTGCGCTGTGCCGTGCATATGCAGATCGCAACGGCCTCGATGTCATTGCCGTCTTCGAGGACAAGGCGCGCTCCGGTGCTTCGGTATTGGGTCGCGACGCCCTGATGCGTTTGATGGAGGCGGCAAGCCAGAATGCGTTTGATATCCTGGTCGTCGAGGCGCTCGATCGTCTGTCGCGGGACATGGCGGACCTCGCGGGCATTTACAAACGGCTCTCTTTTCTCGGCATCCAAATCCAGGCTGTTCATGACGGGATTGCCGATGCAGTTCTCATAGGTATTCGTGGACTTGTCGGTCAGATGCAGAGGGAGGATGGCGCCAAAAAAGTGCGTAGGGGTATGGCCGGAGTCGTCCGTGACGGACGTCACGCGGGAGGCCGCGCCTATGGCTATCGACCTATCTTGGGCCGCCCAGGCGAACTGGAGATTGTCAAAGAGGAGGCTGAAGTCGTCCGGCGCATTTTTGCCGCCTATGTCACCGGTCGAACTCCAAGAGATCTAGCAGGCGATCTCAACCGGGATGGGATAATGCCACCGCGGGGAAAGCGATGGAACGGTTCTACCATCAACGGAAATGCACGACGTGGGGTCGGACTGCTCTTCAACGAACTCTATGTCGGCAGAATCGTCTGGAACAAAGTCCGGATGGTGAAAAATCCGGATACTGGAAAGCGCGTCTCCAGGGCAAATCCGAAGGACCAGTGGCAGACGAAAGAGGTTGCGCATTTGCGAATTGTCGATGACGAAATCTGGCAGAAGGCACAGGCTCGCAAAGGCGCGAGGGTGAACGCGCCTACTAATAACAAGCGTCGGCCGGCCCACCTGTTGTCCGGTCTGCTTCGTTGCGGAGTGTGCGGATCGGGCATGTCCGTTCACGATCGTGACAAGACCGGTAAGACGCGTATCCGGTGCTCGGCAGTTCGTGAAAGCGGGAGCTGTTCCAACCGGCGCATCATTTATCTGCCCGAGATCGAGAAGGCGGTCCTTGATGGCATGCGCGAACAGCTGAAAGCGCCGGACCTGATAGAAGCCTACATCCGCAAATACAATGAAGAGCGTCGGCAGCTTGCTGCCCAGGGAAATGGAATTCGGACAGCACTGGAGACCAAGCGAGATCGAATTGAAGGCGAACGGCAGCGCACGATCGACCTGGTGATCAGGAGCGTCATTGCTGAAGAGGATGCAAAGCAACGTATTGCGGAACTCAAGGCACAGCTCTCTCACATCGAGGCGCAACTTTCGAATGTCGATGAGCCACCGTCGACCGTCGCACTCCACCCAGCGACCCTGCAGCGTTACAACGAAACCGTCGATGCTCTTTCAAAGGTCTTGGCTGACCACGCAACTGCCGCCGATGACCGTGGCCCGCTCATCGAAAGCTTTCGGAGCCTTGTTCACAGTGTCACGGTGCAGCCCAAGCCTGCACGAAAAGGCTTCGAGATTGAGGTCAAGGGCAAGCTTTCCGCCCTTATTGGCGGGGCTGCATTCCCCAGCGCTCGGTATACCGACAGGCACACCGCATTGGCCGGCCGCCACATTGCCGCCATTACGTACGATAGTGGGTTTGAAGTGGTAGCGGGAGAGCGCTACCGCTTTCCCCCCACTCAGAAGACTGCAGTATTTTGTACGGTGTTGGGCGTGATGGACCTGTCTTGGTGCTGCAAAGACTGGTGGGGAACGGGAAAGTCTGACCCGAAGCCGACGAACGTTTCCACGACGCGAACGACAGCTTCGCGCCTCCAATCGGTCGTTCGGGTGACCCCGCCCTTCTCCAGAAGCGGATATCGCTGGTGTCAACGCCACGGGCGAGTTTGCGCCAACCGCCGACATTTGCGCGGGACGCAGCGAGCGTCGCGATCCGCGGGAAAGCTGTGCATCGGGTGTCTGTGATCTGTCGCGAAGAACAGCGGCAATAAATGTTCATCGGCCTCCATTTCGTTCGCATCCCGCCCTGGCTCCTATCCCGTAGATCCGGGCCTGCAACGATACCCGCGCAGATTGTTGTATTATGGTAACAGGCCCCGACAAAGCGGCATCATAATCACGTCATAGACAGCTCATTCGCCACCTCTGCGGGGACGACAGCTTTGGGTTGAGTTAACGTGCGCGAACGCGGGTGACGGGCTGGCGCGGGTGGCGACTTTTGATCGCCTCCGCGCCTCCGCTGGTCTTGGGGACGACAGGCTTTCGGGGGGCCGCCTTCATCGGGTCGGGAATGCCGAAGCCGGACATAATGGAGGGGCTCATGCCTCGGAACCTGTCCTGGCGCACCGCGCTTGTAAGCTCCACTGCACTTGTTTCCTTGACCGCAACGCTGGTCGGCCCGCTGGCGTTTTCGGCTCCAGCGCTGGCACAAAGCGGCGGCACGGGTGGTGGAAACTTCATCGACGGCGACAGCGTGGGTGGACCTGGCGGTGCGAGCAAGGCGACGACTGCCGGCGTGAATGGCGGGAACGGCCAAACGAACACGGCCGCCGGCGGTGGCGGTGGTGGTGGCACGACCGGCGGCACCGGTGGCACCAGTCAAAATGGCGCTTTTGGCGGCACCGGCGGCGTCTCGGGGATCAACAACGGCAACGGCGTGAGCGGCGCGAATGCCGACGCCTTTCTAACCTTCAACGGCGGCGGTGGTGGCGGTGGCGCGCACGGCCACATGGTGACGACGAATTCCAGCGTGTCCAGCCCAATCGCTGGTGGCAATGGCGGAAATGGCGGCAATGGGCTTGGTAGCGCAGGCGGAGGCGGCGGCGCCGGCGGCTATGGCGTGGTGGTCGAAAATGGCGCGACTGTCAGAGTCGACGCCTCAATCACCGGTGGCAACGGTGGCAACGGCGGAATTTCTCAAAATCCGTTTGGCGCCAACGGCGGCGATGGAGGTATCGGACTTGCCACGGCGGGCGCCTCGACAATTACCAACGGCTCCACAATTTCCGGCGGCAACGGCGGCAACGGCGGCAACAACGTCGGCTGCTGCTCGACGCAAACGATCCCGGTGCTCGGCGGTCATGGCGGCAATGGAAGCGCCGGCGTTTCGCTTGTCTCCGGAGCCACATTCACTAACCTCGGGACGATCACCGGCGGCAATGGCGGCAGCGGTGGCAACGACAATGCGGCTCCCACCACGGGCGGCAATGGCGGCAATGGCGGGATAGGCGTCACCGGAAGTGGCGCAACAATTAGCAACAGCGGAACAATCACGGGAGGTACTGGCGGCGTTGCCGGGACCGGAGGCACCAATGACGGTACGGCTGGGTCCGCCGGCTTCGGGGTGAGCGGAAGCGATCTGACGATTGTCAACAGGGGCTCGATTTCGGGCGCATCCGGGACCAACGCGATTGTCTTTGCTGGCGGTGCCAACACACTGATGCTTGAAGCCGGCTCGATGATTACGGGCAACGTCGTCGCCTTCAGCAGCGCCGACACCCTAGCATTGGGCGGCAGCGCGAATGCCAGCTTCGACGTCTCACAGATCGGCGTGGCCGCTCAGTACCAGGGCTTCGGCGTGTTCTCGAAGACAGGCACCAGCATTTGGACACTGACGGGAGCAACAGGCACGGTGACACCCTGGACCATCAATCGGGGCACGCTGTCGATCTCCTCCGATGCCAATCTCGGCGCCCCGTCGGGCGGGCTTACCTTCGACGGGGGTACGCTGCGGAACACGGCGGCCCTCACGACAGCGCGAAACGTCACGCTGAACGCAGGCGGCGGCACCTTTTTGACTGGGGCCGACCTCACCGCCGCCGGTGTCGTCACAGGCGGCGGCTCCCTCATCAAGACCGGCGCCGGCACGCTGACGCTGTCCGGTGCCAACAGCTACACGGGTGGCACGTCCATCCTGAACGGCACACTGCAGGTTTCAGCCGACGCAAATCTCGGCGCCGCCTCGGGCGGGCTGGCCTTCGACGGTGGCACACTGCAGAATACGGCGGCGCTTGCAACGGGACGCAGCGTCACGCTTGAGGCTGGCGGCGGCATCTTCCAGACCGATTCGAATCTCACCGTGACCGGTGCGATCTCCGGCTCCGGCAGCCTGACCAAGGATGGCGCGGGCACGCTGACGCTCACCGGCTCCAACAGCTACCAAGGGAACACGCTTATCGAGGTCGGTACACTTGTCGGCAATGCCGCATCGTTCCGCGGTAATATCGGCAATGACGGCACGGTGGTGTTCGACCAGAATGGCAACGCGACTTTCGCTGGCGGTATCGGCGGCTCGGGGAATATGGTGAAGGACGGCACTGGCACACTGGTTCTCGCCGGCATGAGTACGCTCGACTGGTCCGTCGATGCCGGCGACCTCGTCAGCGCGGGCGAGCGTTTCGGCGGCGATGTCGCGATCGGCTCCGGCGCGTCGTTCACGTTTGAGCAACGTGCGAATGCAACCTACGCCGGCAGCATCTCGGGCGCCGGCGACTTCCTGAAGACAGGTGCGGACCTTCTGGAAGTCACCGGCAATTCCGCTGCCTTCGCCGGCGCCACGACCGTCGATGCTGGTACGCTTGCGGTCAACGGAACGCTCGGCGGCACGATCGATGTTCTGGCGAACGGCCGTTTGCAAGGCAACGGCACGGTTGGAACCACAACGGTGGCGGGCACCATCGCACCAGGCAACTCCATTGGGACGCTTACGGTCGACGGCGACTACACCCAGCTTGCCGGATCCACCTATGAAGCCGAAATCGACCCGGACGGCAGTTCCGACCTGATCGATGTGACCGGTGCTGCCGGGATCGAGGGCGGCACCGTCTTTGCGCTCAAGGCGCCAGGCGGCTACGACACCGGCACCCGCTACACCATCCTGACCGCCGCTGGCGGCGTTACCGGCACCTATGGCACACTTGACCAGAACGCGCCTTTCGTCGACCTTTCGCTCGCCTACGATCCAAACGCCGTCTATCTCGACGTAGCCCGCAACGACGCGTCGTTCTGCGATGTCGCAATCTCTGCGAACCAGTGTGCGGTCGGCGATGGCGCCGAGGGCCAGGGGCCTGGCAATCCGATCTATGACGCGATCGTCGGCTTGCCCGACGAGGAAACGGCCCGGGATGCCTTCGATCAGCTTTCTGGTGAGATACACGCTTCGATAAAGGGCGCCATGCTGGACGACAGCCGCTTCGTGCGTGAGGCGGCAACGAACAGGGTGCGGGCCGCCTTCGGGGATGGCTCTGGATCCTCCATGCCGGTGCTGGCTTATGGGCCGGATGGTTCCGCCCTGACGCCTGAGGAACAGGCGCTGGTGCGAGAAGGCAAGAGCGCGCGCTATAGTGCTCCAGGGGCAGCGCCCGCTCCGGCCGATACGGAGCGCTTTGCGGCGTGGGGGCAGGCCTTCGGTTCATGGGGAACATGGGACAGCGATGGCAACGCCGCTTCGCTTGACCGCTCGACCGGCGGCTTCCTTGTCGGCGCAGACGGAATGATCGCCGAAAACTGGCGGCTGGGCCTGCTTGCCGGTTACAGCCGCAGCTCGTTCGATGTCGATGATCGCGCGTCCTCCGGCGACAGCGACAATTACCATCTCGGTGTTTATGGTGGCGGCCAGTGGGGCGCGCTTGGCCTGCGGGCCGGTGCGGCCTACACATGGCACGCCATCGAGACGGCGCGCTCCGTCAGTTTTCCCGGCTTCACCGACCGTCTCACCGCCGACTACGACGCCGGCACGGCTCAGGTCTTCGGCGAGCTCGGCTACCGGATCGACCGCGGCTCCTTCGCCTTGGAGCCTTTTGGCAATCTCGCTTACGTCAACGTGCATAGCTACGGCTTTACCGAGGATGGCGGGGCGGCCGCGCTCACAGGCGCCAGCGGTACCACCGACGCCACCTTCACCACGCTCGGCCTGCGTGCTTCGACCGAGTTCGGGCTTGGTGGGATGAAGGCCACGGCGCGCGGCATGCTCGGCTGGCGACATGCCTTCGGCGACGTCACGCCGCTCGCCGATTTTGCCTTCACCGGCGGTGAGGCCTTCACCGTCGCCGGGACACCGATCGCTGAGGACGCGCTCGTGCTCGAAGCTGGGCTTGATCTCGCCCTCTCGGAAAAGACCTCGCTCGGCCTCTCCTATTCCGGCCAGATCGGCGACGGCACCAGTGACCACGGGTTCAGGGCGGATCTTTCCGTGAAATTTTGATCGGTGGCGGAATCTTTGAAGGCTCCTATTGCCAGCGAAATTGGCATTCGCCGCGAATGCTTGGTCGTCAGGATCGGGTCAATTCGTTGTTACGGTTCCAGTAGACTTAATGTCGGCAATTTTCGTTGCGAAAGCCAGAAGCTGACCGTCAGCTCGCGGCTAACGAAGATTGTGATGCTTAGATGTTGAACTTCAATTCACCGGCAGGACAGGCAACATTTCGCCGGTGTCATATACACGATCGCACCGCGTGGCGCCGAAGCTACCTGAAGGTAGCGCTGCATCTGCTGGACATACGCAGCGCGGTGCAGGTTTGTGTCGCTATCGCTCTTGGACGTCAACCGTCCCGACGCCACCAAGGCACATGTCCTCGACGCCGCGCGCGACGCTGCTTTTTCAGGTCTGACAGCCCCACTGCCGCCTCTTCGCCGGCGGCCAATGGCGGAAGCCGCCGAGCAGTTGCTCGCCAGAGCCGGATGCCTGCCTTCTGTCTTGGGGACCCAGGAACCTGTGGTGGTTGGTGAACGGCAGGAAGGTTCAGATGTCAGTTCGGCGAACGTTGCCGAACTGGAGCCGGAAGTCCCCGAGCCGGCCAGGATGAACGGTGCGCGCTCCGACAGCAGCGCTTTGGCCGGGGGGCGAACCCTTCAACATCGCCGCCGAGTAAGCGCGACGGCCGGAGCTGCCGCGCGGTTCCGGCCAGCCTGCTGTTGGAGAATTTTCCGGCCGCGCATTGGCGCGCGGCCGGGGACCTCGACCTAAGAACGGCAGCAATGAGAAGCTGATGATCTTGGCATGAGACACCGTCGCCCAACAGGACAGCGCGTTACCATCAGACGAGATGTATCGTCATTGAATGATCAGCCGTTCACCGAGTCCTTGAGAGCCTTTGCCGGCTGGAAGACGATCTTCTTCGATGCGGCGATCTTGATCGTGGCGCCAGTCGACGGGTTGCGGCCATCACGTGCTGGTTTGTTCTGGACCTTGAACTTGCCGAAGCCATTGAGGCTAATTTCCTCGCCCTTGGCAGCGGCTTCCGCAATGCCCTTCAACACATCCTCGACCACGGATTTCGCTTGGGTTTTTGACAGGCCGTGCGCGTCTGCAAGGCGTTCGGCAATATCGATCGTGTTTACAGCCATCGTTTCCATCCCTTCTGAGTTGATTCAACGATTGGCCTTATGGCACAGGCAATTCCACATTGTCATCGCGTCAAGGAACGGAATGCGGTGCGAACCAACGCTCAAGCCAGGAATTTCCACCACTCTGTCGCGAAAGTCACGCAGCGCATCACCTCGGCATCAGACGTCCGGCGTGGATGCGACCCGTCCCACCAGTGCCTCACCGTGTGTGAGGCGTGACCGCAGCGGGATCATTCAGCCATACGGTGGAGGATCAGGTGTGACGCGGCTATGGGCAGCGCTCTAAGTGCCATTGCGCTCCAACAGGCGCTTCTCGCGGGTGGTCATGCGCTAAAGATCTGATCCTCACCAACACTTCAACGACTGACATCGACGCGCGGCCGGCTGCGATCTCTACGCAATGTCGCATCACATCCGTGGCTTCAGGCTTTGGCTTTGCCGGCGAAGCACTCGACAATGTTCCACACCTTTTCCAACTCCTCGACTGCTGCGACATCGATATCGGAGGAGGCGACATGGGCGCCAAGCGTGGGCCGGCTCTGCACAGTCCTGTTCTAGCGAGAAAGTGATCTTTACTTGCCGGTGAACGGCACCGATCAAAACGGGTGATATTCCAGCGCGTATCCACCAAGCCGTACGGTGCGAATGATATCGCCATGTGAGGAATGCTTGAGCGACTTGCGCAACCGGCTGATATGAACATCCACCGTGCGCGGACCGACATAAACATTGCCCGGCCAGGCCACCGCAATCAACTCGTCGCGGCTGACCACTTTTTCCGGGTTCTCGAGCATATGACGCAGCAGCCTGAACTCTATCGGTCCCAGTAGAATTTCTCTGCCGTTGCAACGCACGTGATGGCTGTCGACCTGCATTTCGACGTCGCCATATTTCAGCGACATGGCAGGCGGGGTCCGTACGCCGGGTTCTGGACTGGTTCCAAGTTTGAAGTGCAGGTAGTCAAGCAGCTTAGACGGCGCCAATGGCCTCACGAAACTTTCGTTGATTCCGGACTTCAACAACGCCAGATGCTGGTTCTCGGCACCAGCTGCAATCAGCGCAACGACGGGGAGGGCGCTTGTCCGGGCGTCCTGCCTGAGTCGGGCACAGTTGTCGGCCATACGATTGTCTGGCCGGCAATCGAGCACACAGGCCCGCACCGTTGTCTCGGCTGCCAATTCAAAGATTTCATCCACGTTGCTGGTCAGCGCACTGGTGAATCCGTCCACGGCAAGAATGTGGCTGAGCACGAGATAAAACTCCGCGTCATGCGTGCATATCACGATGAGTGGCTTCATAGTCGCGGTTCAGTTCTCTCAGGCGGCGTGGCGCAATGCCCGTCTCTTGGCACACCCCAACTGCCAGGCAACTGCCGGATTTCCGAAACGTCTCCGGTTTTCAGTCGATTGGCTTCGTGCCTCGCAGGACCTGCGATACGGGTCACCAGTCGGCCCTCAGGCGTCGCTTAGCCTTTTCGAACGAGTACGACCTGCGCGCCCACTAAATCCCTAGTTGATGACCGGCATCCGTTCGGGGGAAAGTTCACTTAAGAACTCGATTTCCTTCTCGCGAACGTAGATCACTTCCTCGAATTGAAAGACGGCGCCATTGATTTCCAGCTTGGGCTCAAGGTGAAGGATCATGCCCGGCCTTATAATTTCGGGATTATCTTTAGAAATGGATGGCGGCTCGGTGACGTCGAGCCCTCCGCCGTGGCCGATCCGGGAAACGAGACCATAAGCGGGGGGCAAGCCTGCATCGCGCCAAAGCTGCTCAAAGGCCCAAAAAACGTCTCCGGACGTCATCCCCGCCCTGACGCCATTTGCGAGCGCGACCGTGAGCCCGCGCGTTCGTTCGTATGCATCGATCTCCCAGCGTTCGGGTAGGCCGCCGCGGGCAATGCGATTTCTATCAGCCGGATAGCCACCATAGGTGGACCGGAAATCGGTCCAGGCGTACTGGCCGACCGCAAGGGGCTGCATCCGGGGTGGGCGGCTGTAGTTGAACTCCCCCCGGCAGAAGGTCATTGCAATCGGATCGGCGCATTCCGCTCCATTCATGATAATACGCGACTGGATCTGCCGACAAAGCTCGACTTCGGTAATGCCTAGACTGGCCTGCGAAACGGCATCATCGAAGGCGGCGTTGACGATCTCGAAGGAGATGCGCTTGAGGCCAGCTTCGAACGGCGATTTGATGATGCGGGTTCGCCACAAAAGATCCGTGGCGCTCTCCAGCCGGCCACCGCGCGCTCTCAAGCCATCCACGATCTCCAGAGAACCGCGACCAAGCATGTCCTGTCCATAGTCGATCGCGGCTTTTGTCGTAGCAGCCGGATCGCGAGCGGAAATCTCCTGGACGATGGCGCGCGCGCCTTCCGCAAGATAGCCAGCATAGTAGACGATCGAAAAAGCCCTCGGCCTCGATTCAAGGTTTCTGGACTCAATCCGGTTGGCTATGACGAGTATGTCGCGCTGGTCGATCACCACGAACAACGGCCGCGAATGATAGCCCCACGACAATGTTCGGTAGTCGGTGAAATACTCGATGTTTTTCTGATTGGTGAGAACCAGGAAGTCGACCGCGTCATGGGCCATTTCGCGCCGGACGGCGGCGAGCCGCGTGGCCAGCTCGTCAAGGGGCACATCGGGTGATGGTGGTGCTGGAAGCATGGTCGCCTGCTCCTGGACTGTCTCTGATTATCGTCGCTTTGCGCAGCCCGGTTCGCCGAGCTGTTCACTCGCCCCCTACCTTTTCGACTTCGAGCCTTTGCTCCTCGCATCCAGTTCCACCACGCAGGCCAGGCGGTCGAAGGGCGATTCCGTTACGCCGAAGACCGAGAAGGACTTGTCGGTCGTGCTCAACCGATAGAGGCGACGCAGCGTTGGATATCCGTTCTTGATCGTGAAGGTCTGTTGGGCTTGCTCGGAAGCCGGTGCGGCATCGATCAGCAACTTGGTTTTGGTGAATTGTGTTCCATGAGCGCGCAACGCGTCGCTGATGAACTTTTCCCCGAACTCACCAACCACCTCGTCGCTCAGGGAACGGGGCAGGTATGAGGTGTCATACATAATTGGCGTGCCGTCGGTGGAAATCACCTTGCGAACACACAACATCAGCCCATCAGGCGGCTCAAGCGCATCAAAGGCCGGGTCCTGTATCTTTTCTTGCGTCAGCGAGAGGAGGCGAATCGTGGGCTTCAGGCCAAGCCGCAAAGCGTCGTCGTGAGAGGTAAGCGAGAAATCGAGGTCACGAACGAACCTTCGTTGCTCCCGCACGAAGGTCCCCAGCCCGGGCACCGAACGCAAGATCCCGGCAGGCTGGAGATCGCGCAATGCCCGTTTGATGGTGATTGGGCTTACCGCGAACTCCTCTGCCAAAGCCGCTGTTGAGGGCAGGGATTCGCCGATCGCATATTCTCCAGCACGTACCCGGCGCATGATTTCATGGCGTACGTTCTCGTGAAGGACCGTCCCGGTTTGTCCGTTCATTTCAACTCCCACCTTGGTATACTAGGGATACCTAGCGCATGCAGTGGGGGATGTCTATCCCCGTCACGTTGCTCGCATTGCTGGATCCATCGCGCAGCGGAATTTTACAAAACTCAAATATCATCTTCATAAAAATTTGACATACCTGTTATACCTGGTCTACCTTTAAGGACATTCGATGCTCAGGGAGTAAGCCGCATGGCAAGCAAGTACCGGCTCTTCAGCAAGATCACGGCCGCAGCGGCAGCCTGCGCTTTTCTCTTTTTGACGGCTGGCGCTTCGAGAGCCGAGACGACGCGCGAAAGGGTCTTGCGTGAGGGCAAGATCGTCATCGGCATCTCCAATGGCGCTCCTTGGGGATTTCGCGACAAGAATGGCGACCCTGCGGGCTTTCATCCCGATCTGATCAAGGCTGCCTTTGAGGGTCTTGGGGTGGGTAAGGTGGAAATCGTCGTCACCGAATTCGGCGCGTTGATCCCCGCACTTACAGCACAGCGTTTTGATGCGATCGCCGCCGGTCTCTACATCACGCCGGAGCGTTGCGCGGTCGTCGCCTTCAGCGACCCCGATCTCAAGCTTGCGGATGCCGCCCTGGTCGCCGAGGGCAATCCGAAGAAGATTCACAGCTACGCCCAAATCGCGGCAAACCCCGAGATCAAGTTTGGTGTGGGGCGCGGCAGCACGACTGCGAAGAATGCGGCGGCCGCAGGTCTGGTGGAGCAACGCACGCAGCTTTTCCCCGATATCCAATCAAACGTTTCCGCGCTGCTCACCGGCCGGATCGACGTTGCGGCATTTTCGGCGCCGACAGTGGCCCGCATTCTCGCCGACGAGAACATCCATAGGGTCGAACGCGCCTTGCCCTTCCAGGGGGTGCAGGAAGGTGGCAAGGAACGGTTCGGCTATTCGGCGATTGCGTTTCGCAAGGACGATGGTGACCTGCGAGACCTGTACAATTCCCGGCTCGAGGCGCTCAAGCTCGATGGCACGGTCGCGCGCATAATGGCCAGGAACGGATTTACCGATCAGGAGAAGGCGCCGGATCTGACCAGCGATCAGGTGTGCAAGGGGCAGGACTGACCGGCTGCAAGGCGGCGGGAGAAAATCGGGGCGTCAGGCGAGATTAAGCGTTGCTGGACAGCCTGCATTCCTACGGCCTAGCCCCACCGCATCTTGGCCAGCGAAGCCCAATATACGACCGAGCGAACGCCCCGCTTCATCGAGGCGTTCAGGATCCAGGGACGTTCAAGCGTGACCATTATCGAGATTTTCGTCGGCATTTTCCAAGGGTTCCGCATAACGGCCGTGGTTACCGCGTTGGGCGTGCTGTTTGCCGTGCCCTTCGCCTTGATTTTCGGCGTAGCCCAATATCTGACCAGCGGCGTCGCACGCTTCGCCATCACTGCCGTCATAGAATTCTGGCGTAGCTCCGCGGTGATCATTCTGCTCTTTGTCTTCTACTACGTCCTGCCGGTCGTCGGCATCCAACTTCCAGCGATCGCCGTGAGCGCTATGGTGCTGGGGTTGAACGCCGGTGGGTATGGAAGCCAGGCCGTCCGAGCCGGTCTCCAGTCACTCGATCGAGGTCAGATCGAAGCCGGTTCTGCGCTCGGGCTGCCGCGCCGGCATATCCTCAGCCTGATCGAATTGCCGCAAGCACTGACCAGGATGGCGCCGACCTTCATCAACCAGTTCATCCAGTTGATCAAAGGCACTGCATTGGTCTCTCTTGTAACTCTAACCGACATGACGTTCCGGGCAAAGGAAATCGCGGAACTCCAATACAACCCTGTCGGCGTCTACACGTCACTTCTGCTTGCCTATTTCGTGATCTGTTATCCTGTCACGGTGTTTGGCCGATGGGTGGAGCAGCGCATTGGCGCGGGGAGGGGCCTGACAAATGAATTTTGATCTTGCCTTCGCCGCCTCGACCCTTCCGACGATCCTTAGCGTCATCGGGACCACCATCGGCGTTGCGCTGCTGAGTTGCGCCGGCGCCTCTATCCTCGGATTCAGCTTTGAGATCACTCGGCGAGCAGGATCCGTGTCCGGATATCTGATGCGTTTCGCAATCGACTTCATCCGCTCGACACCCGTGCTGGTCTGGCTCTATTTCCTTTATTTCGTCCTTCCTCATTGGGGTTTCACGCTGCCGGCGTCCGTGGTCGGCATACTGGGCCTGAGCATCTATTTCAGCGGATATCTGGCTGAGGTATTCAAGGCTGGCATCGACGCCATTCCTAAAGGCCAAGCCGAAGCCGCCAAGGCAGTGGGATTGAACCGGATCGATACCGTGTTCTTCATCCTGGCTCCCCAGATGCTGCGCAACGTCGCGGCCCCTGTCGGGAACCACTTTGTCTCGATCCTGAAAGCGACTCCTTATCTGGCCGTCATCGCCGTGCCGGAAATGCTGGGCAGGGCACTAGACATCGCCTCCGACTCCTATCGCTATGCCGAGCCGCTGACGGTCGTCGGCATTGTATTTCTCGTTCTGGCCCTGACGATCGCTCAGATGGTCAAGCTTCTCGAACGCAAGTTGCTGGGCCCAGAGAGCCGATGAACGACGCTGTCCATGCAATGCAACACCCGATCCTTGGGCCGACTGAAATCGGGCAAGGCAGTAACCCGGCCCGCCCGGATCAACCGGCCGTCGAGATCATCGCACTCAACAAGTGGTTTGGCAGCTTCCATGCTCTGAAGAACATCGATCTTGCCGTTCCGCAAGGCGCCCGGTTGGTGATTTGCGGTCCGTCAGGATCGGGAAAATCAACCCTGATCAGGTGTGTAAACGGGCTGGAGCGCTTCCGCAGCGGCGCCATTCGCATTGGCGGCGCCGATATCACCCGGGATCAGAAACAGCTGCAGAAAATTCGGCGCGAAATCGGGATGGTTTTCCAGCAATTCAATCTGTTTCCACATCTGACAGTCATGTCTAACTGCACGATTGCCTTAAGACGTGCCCTCGGCAAGTCCAAGGCCGAGGCTGCCGCCATCGCGCTTCACTATCTCGAGCGGGTCAGGATACCGGAGCAGGCGCACAAATATCCGGGCGAGCTTTCCGGTGGTCAGCAGCAGCGCGTAGCGATAGCGCGCGCGCTCTGCATGAATCCGAAGATCATGCTCTTCGACGAGCCGACATCGTCGCTTGATCCGGAGATGGTCAAGGAAGTGCTCGATGTCATGGTCGGCCTCGCCGCGGACGGCATGACGATGCTTTGCGTCACCCATGAAATGGGCTTCGCCCGCAAGATCGCCGACCAGGTGGTGTTCATGGATCAGGGAACCATCGTCGAGATGGCGTCGCCCGCCAACTTCTTCGCCGCGCCGAGCCAGGAGCGGACGCGGCTCTTCCTGGAGAAGGTGCTTCGTTGAACAAAGAGGATCGACCATGACTGGCGAAACACGGATCTGGACACCGATCGACTATGAGGCTGAGGGAAAGCAGTCGGACTGTCTGAGATTGCCCCATTCGTCCGACCTATCCGCCTATGGCTGGATACCGATCCCGCTGGTGTGCATCAAAAATGGGTCCGGGCCGACGGCGTTGTTGGTCGCCGGCAACCATGGCGACGAATACGAGGGCCAGATCGCCCTTTCCAATCTGGCTCGAGAGATCGACGTCGACCAGGTTTCGGGCCGGCTCCTCATCCTTCCGGCGCTCAACTTTCCCGCGGTCACGGCGGGACGCCGCGTATCGCCACTTGACCAAGGCAATCTCAATCGCCTGTTTCCAGGCGATGCGAACGGAACCCCGACCGAGATGATCGCCCACTATGTCTGCAAGGTCTTGATCCCGATGGCCGATGTCGTCGTCGATCTCCACTCGGGCGGCCGTTCGCTCAACTATGTGGCGAGCTCCCTGGTGCGTCCAGGACGGGCCTCCGACGAGCATACATCACTGCTCAGGCTGTTGCGGCTATTTGGAGCACCAATCAGCTTCGTAAGCGATGGAACCGGCGGCGGCGGCCTTACAACACTTGCAGCGGCCGCGCAGGAACGTGGCGCGCTGGCGCTGACCACCGAACTTGGCGGGGGCGCAACCTTGTCCAGGTGGGGGCTGTCGCTTGCCGAGGCGGGACTAAGGCGCGTGTTGAAAGACCAGGGGATTCTGCGCGATGTCGCCGTCGAGCCCGCTTCCCCCACGCGCCTCATGACGGTCAGCGGTCACAGCGCATTTGTCTATGCGCGCGATCGAGGCGTTTTCGAGCCGGCCGCGAACATAGGCGATGAAGTTGTGACGGGCCAGATCGCAGGTCGCATCCACTTTCCGGATTTACCGACCCGCGAACCTGAAACGCTGTTCTTTGAATCGTCCGGTCTCGTGGCGTGCCGTAGGGTGCCATCGCTCACGAACCGCGGTGACTGCCTGTTCAAGGTCATGGCCGATATGGACGGCGGCTCCTTGCATGCTTAGCCCAATTCCGAGCCTCAATCCGCGTGTGATTGGTCTGCGCTGCATTCGTTGTCGGATTGTCTTTCCGATCGCGGATCACTTCGAAGGCTGCCCGATTTGTCTGAGCCAAAATCTGCCGGCGAGCTTGGCGATCGAATATCAGGGACTGCCCAAATCCCTGAAGCGCATCGATGACTGGCAGGTCTACAGCAACTACCCAACGCTCGGGGAGGGCAACACACCGCTTGTGCGACTGGAGGGACTCGCGAAAGAGATCGGCGTTCGCGCGCTTTTCCTCAAGAATGAGGGCGCCAACCCGACTGGATCACACAAGGACCGCATGAGCAGGTTCGTCGTCCAACGTGCGCTGGAGATCGGTGCGTCGACGGTAGCCGCGGCCTCAAGCGGCAATGCCGGTGTGTCGCTGGCTGCTTACGCGGCTCATGTCGGGCTCGATTGCGTGATCGTGACGACGCCCGACATCAGCCCGAACTGGCGCCACGCGATCGAGATGCACGGGGCGACGTTGCTCGCCAGCGAAACCGCGCAGGGTCGCTGGCAGGTGCTCGCAGATCGGGTCAGAGCCGGGGAGTGGTACCCGGCCACCAATTTTGCTGTTCCGCCCGTCGGCAGCAATCCTTTCGGAGTGGATGGCTACAGGTCGCTCGCCTTTGAGATCTTTCTCGAGCTGGGCGCCAGCGCATGCAGCGATATCCTCGTTCCGACATCGAGAGCGGACCTGCTGTGGGGTGTTGCACGCGGATATTGCGACCTGCAGGCCGCCGGGCTTGTCGAAGAACGGCCCCGAATCCATGCCGTTGAGCCGTTCGGCCGGATTTCGAGAGTGCTTGCCGGGGAGGACTATCGCGGCAATTTTGCAGGCAGCTCGGCCTTGACTTCAATCGGTGGTTCGACCGTGACCTACCAGGCATTGGATGCGATCGCCTCTTGCAAGGGATCGGCAGTGGCAGTTGACGATATGGCCGCGCGCGACGATCAGAAGCGGTTGGCGCGTTGCGGGTTTTATCTTGAACTCTCGAGCGCCGCGGCTTTGACTGGCCTGAAGAAACTCGTTCCCCAAGGTGTGATTTCATCGGACGCCGCGGTCGTGCTTGTCGGCACGTCGAGCGGCTTTTCCGATTTCCAGACCTTCTCGTCCCCTATCGCCGCACCCGAGGAACTCGCTCCATTTGAGGCAGTGCCGGTTGCTCCGCCCCCAAGCAGTTCGTGTACTTTCATCTGATCGGCTAGAGCAGGCGCACACCGCGGGTAAGGTGATCGCAAGAATGTTGACGCACATTCCTACAATTGAAACGAAGGGTCGCCGTCCTCTGTGTCCAACATGGGTTTGTTGGATCAAAACGAATAGTCGGGAACCAGTTCATTCGAGCGGCAGTTTACATTTTAGAAAATCTGAGGACGCCCCAGCCGGATGGGACAGGTGTGCTCGATTCTTAAATTAAAGTTATATAATTCTAACCCGGATCTGTTCCCGCCGGCCCCTGCGATACCGGCCGAAAGTCAACAATAACCAAGCTCAGCGGTCAGCAACTACTCGCGACTCTACTGCCTCGTTTTGGTCGCGAGCGCCGCCAATACGATACCGTCAGCGTAGCCAAAATACGGATAGGGGCTAGATCGGTTCGCCATGGTGGCCCGATCCTGCGCAACCGCGAAGCCTGGCATCGAGGTGATTCTGTTAGTGTTTAATTAGCCAACACCACAACTCTGTGGACAAAGATCGAGTAGAATTTGCTCCGTCGGCCGGCCTATGCCTATTCTGACGGGCTGGACCTCGTTACCGGCACAGGGGGCATCTATGGAATTCTTGCCGACCAAAGATGGGCCTTGCCTAGACTTCATTGTCGTTCCGCCGATTGGCACAAGATTTGATGATTCGTTGTTGTTGACGAAGATCGAGGATGGACTGAATGCTGAATTCACCGGCTTCAGATTCGTCGTCACGGCCGATGGACTCGACCGCTCCCAGGATTTTCTTCTGATCCCGGTCTTTGGTGTTCTTGGAGAACACACCTACGAATCCATCATGCGAGCGGCGCCGGACTTGGAAACATGCCGGGGGATCGCAATCTTTCTTTGCCGTTACCAAATCGATGGGCTGACAATGCATTGAGCGTGTTTGGCATACTGAATGCAACGTCATGGAAAGCAGCCGCTTCCTTGAGGCTGCTTGCTGAAACGCCCGAACAGACTGATTGACGGCCCGGGAAGGCTGCCGCCTTCGACGAAGAAGGTCGGCCGGGAAAGGATCTTCGGCAGATGACAGGAGAAGTCCCCTTGCCGATCCGGCCCGCATGATTGCCCGCACCTCCGCCGTTCGGAACCTGGCCCGCCCGAGCACGTTGTGGCCCATCAGCCTGGGTTACCCATGCAAGAACTTTTCGAAGAATTCGGCCATCCGACATACGTCCCATTTCCGGTTATCGCGGCGAGGCTTCTGTTGGCCTCGATCTTCGGCGCTGTGATTGGTTTCGAACGCGAATGGCGAAATCGGCCTGCTGGGCTTCGCACCCACATCCTGATCTGCGTGGCAGCGGCTACTTTCGGTATTCTGACGATTGAAATCGTACATGCTCCGCTGTTTGTGCAAGAATCCGTCAAGGTCGATCCGATCCGAGTTGTCGAAGCGGTTACCGCTGGCGTCGCCTTCCTTGCTGCCGGGTCCATTTTGTTTTCGAAAGGCGAGGTTCACGGGCTGACGACCGGCGCAGGAATGTGGCTGGCTGGTGCTATTGGCGTGGCATGCGGGCTCGGGCTGTGGCAGGTCGCGGCGCTCGGCACGTTTTTGGTGCTTGTCGTGGCAGGCCTTCTTTATAGTCTTGCGGCCAAATCCGGGATTCGCGAAAACAACGGCCAAAGAACTCCAAAATCGGAAGAAGATGGGTCAAAGTGGCAATAGGCTGCGGATTGGGATCATGTTCCTTGTCACAGAGCTTCTTCAGTTTGGCGTGACACGCCCCTGCTGCTGTAGTGGCCCCGAGGTGCCGACGTGATGAGAAGCGTATGCTTGTGGTTGACTGTCAACGCAAATCTGACGACTTGACCCAATCACTGCCAAGTGATGGATCGTTTAGCGCGGCTTGTTATTACGGCGGGTCGCCTCACCTCGGGAACTTAGCATGGAAAAGATCTTCAACCATCTGGCAGGTGCCGTCGCGCATGCGACAGGCCGTCCTTGGGCTTTCGCGCTTTGTGTCGCATCAGTTGTCATTTGGGCGGCAACCGGTCCCATATTCGACTACTCCGAGACGTGGCAGCTCATAATCAATACAGGCACGACCATCATCACGTTCCTGATGGTGTTTTTAATCCAGAATACTCAAAACCGGGACGGGGCCGCGCTCCAGGCGAAGCTCGATGAACTGATCCGCTCGGGTGCGGCCAAGAACGATTTTATAGGCATCGAGCACCTGACCGAGGCAGAGGTCGAGCAATATCGATCGCTCTGCGCGCGAGCCAAAGACAGAAAAGAAGCTAATCTGGGTCGAACTAACGCCGACACAGGAGTCAAGGCCGGTCTTTGAGAAATCGGCTTCGCGCAGCAACGAATTCCAGCCTGGGCCGATGATCAGATCCAGTGCATGCAATTCGGGAATGCCGGCCACATTCCCGAGCAATCGAGCGAGGTGTCCTAACTTGCCCGAGGCGGTTTCGTTTTGCCCCCGAACAAAAAAACCGCTGGCCGGAGCCGGCGGGCTTGGTTCCAGTGCTGGCGCTTTGTGGGCCCGCACCACTGGCGGGGCGATGCGGGCCCGACCAAGGTTTGAGAACCTCGGCCAGCAGCGTGAGGGAACGCTGCCATCATCGAAACCAATCGCCGAATGTCAGGTTCCGCTTACATGACCAAAGGCCCCGCCACCTTTCGGAAGCGGGCGAGTCTGGGGAACACATACACTGAATGGGAACAGTGCAAGGCCGAAGCTCTTTAGCGCGGGAATGTTCCACAACTGGCCGCTTCTTGTGCTCTCGCCCATCATCTAAATGCAGCGGTTGGCCCCCATCCAGTTTTGTTGGTTTCGACCGCCAGCGCCCTGACCGGCGCAGGGAGCGTTCGGCGTTTGAGAAAGATGCGCACGGCATGGATGCGCGGCCGGATTTCCTCATTGGCGTTCCAGCATTTTGGTGGACTCAAAGGTGCATCTGGTGCTGGAGCGGGAGGCAAAAGAAAGATCAGCGTGCATTCGATGGTCTCTTCGACCCAGCTCGTCAGTCGCGGATAGGGGGCCGACCATTTGCCAAAGCCATGCGGCAAGATCGGCCCAGCCTCAGCGACATCGCGCCGGTCGTGGGACCATCTGAGTTCCGGCAGGCAATGGTCGTCAGGCTTGCGCGGCAGGTGATCGAGCGATTCCTGAGGAACCGCACATAGCAGCGCTGCCCGGCGGCGTCCGGGATCACCGATTGCGGCGAATCAGGCTGGCATGGTGGTTGGAGAGCCGACTCGACGCCCCTGCGACCGCGCCTCCAGTGCGACGAGGAAATCCCTCCAGGCCGAACGGCTTCCGCGATTGGCCATCTCCACGGCCAAGGTCTGGCGCCGCGAGGCGCGTGTACTCGACGGTGATAAGCCGATCCATGCGAAAGCCTTCTCCCAACTCGCGCGTTGTGTCCAGAGGAGTCTCACGAGGTCGGCGCAGTAGGCTAGCGCACTCAGACCAGGAGGATCGGCGCCGGTCGTGTTGATCACCGCGCGAGGCAGCTATCCCAATACCCGGGACTCCAAAGCTGCCTGTCCGGAAATGGTTCCTAAGTCGGCGCAACTGTGATGGCAGACCTGACCTGAACGGTCTGGCGCGCCACGAAAGTCTTGGAATTGCGCGGAACAATCGCATGCGCAGACCGTTGCCCAAAGCGATCTTCGACCTAGAATTTGCTCGTTGCAGCGATCACATAAGCCCCCCAACGAGGCCACTCAAATGGTTGGCGATTCAATTGAGGGCGACGCCATATTGGGTGAGGCCAAGCAATCTGCCATTGATGCCGTCCCGCGGCACCTGGTTGTCGTTTCGAACCGGCTCGGGAACATTCGCGACCTGTCGCAAGCCGGCGGGCTGGCAGTAGGTGTCGCGGACGCGTTGGCTGATCGTGGAGGTCTATGGCTAGGAGCAAGCGCCCTGTATCAGGACTCTGCCGCGAGTGACGAACCTCTGATCCAACTCGAACGCGTGGGGAGGATCGAGACGGCTGCGCTCACCCTGCCGCGCGAGGAGTATTCGCTGTACTACAACGGCTATGCCAACAGTACGCTATGGCCACTTTTCCACTACCGGCTCGACCTGGTGAATCACCGGGGAGAGTATCTACACGCCTATAGGCAGATCAATGCACGCTTCGCGAAGGCGCTCGCAGCACTGCACTTGGGGAACGACGACCTGGTTTGGGTCCACGACTACCATCTTATCCCCTTGGCGGCCGAGTTGCGGCGGCTGGGATTCCGGAATCGGATCGGCTTTTTCCTTCACATACCCTTCCCGCCGCCTGACCTTTTTGCCGCCGCACCCGATCACGAAGAACTCATCGATGATCTGCTTGAGGATGACGTGCTGGGTTTCCAGACCGAGACGGACGTGATGAATTTTCGGCGATCGGTGCAGGCGACCAGTCCCACCACCTTTGATATCAATGGCGCGGCTGAGGCCAATGGCCGGACAGTCTTGTCACGGTGCTTTCCGATTGGCATCGACGTTGATTCCTTCGCACGCATGGCTAACGAGGCGGCGGAGGATGTCCAGATTGATTCCATGCGCCGCCAGATTTTGGGCCTTAAGCAAATCATCGGTGTGGACAGGCTGGACTACTCCAAAGGTCTGCCCGGCCGCATGCAGGCCTTCGCCCGGCTTCTGGAAAGGCACCCCGAACACGAACGGGCGGTAACCTATTTGCAGATTGCTTCGCCTACACGCGAGGAGGTGAGCGCGTATGCTGACATACGGGCACAGCTCGAAGCAACCTCTGGCTCGGTGAACGGAAGATACGCGGATTTGGCTTGGACACCGATCCGCTACATCCATCGAGCCGTCCCACGCTCACGGCTAGCTGGCCTATTGCGCGCTAGTCAGGTCGGGTTGGTCACGCCTTTGCGTGATGGAATGAACCTGGTGGCAAAAGAATACATTGCTGCTCAGGACCAAGCCAATCCCGGAGTGCTTGTATTGTCGCGTTTCGCGGGCGCGGCTGAGGAGCTTGCGGAATCCTTGATCGTGAACCCGTATGTGATCGACGAGGTTGCTGACGCGATCGCAAGCGCGCTCGCCATGCCACTTGACGAGAGGATTGCAAGGCACGGTGCATTGCTCAAGCGCATCAGACGCAATGACGCAGCAAAATGGCGGCGGTCATTTCTCGCCACGCTCGCGGACGAGGACTAGCGTCCCAGGCATTTGCCGCCTGAAGCGCCCGCGGCGCCACAACTGTTCCCGAACCGGTCCCTGCGGGTCCCACCCGCAACCGGCCAGAGTCGTATTGCGGCCTAAGCTGTCTAGCGGCGACCGCCCGATGTCGGCAGTAGAGACGAACGTTGCCTTCCCCGCGGAGAGCATCTCGATCTGATTTTGATGGGACGGATAGCTGGCTTCCGCTGCGCTGCGTGATCGTCGCTCAGGCTGAAATCGAGGGCGGCTGTTCGCCGCCCCCGGCTAAGCTCAGCGGTCGCGTCTTCCACTGGCGCGCTCCAGATCAGCCCCCGTATAGGCATCAGCCGCCGGATTGAATCCGGTCCAGCCGCCGGCTTCGTATTCCTTGCGCCGACCGGCGATATCGACCGAATTGTATTGGCTGAGGATCTGTTCCGCGTTCGGAACGAGATTGTCCTCGACCTTGGCAGTGACCAGCGTTCCACCGCGGCGAATGCCTTCCGCGTAGACGTGAGCATCGTTTTCCGGCACGCCGGCTTCCGTCATTGCGCCGATGATACCGCCCGCAGCACCCCCGACGACGGCACCACCCACGGCGCCGACAGCGGTGGCAGCCAACCATCCGGCGGCAACCACGGGCCCGACCCCGGGGATAGCCATCAAGCCCAACCCGGTGAGCAGTCCGCCGGCACCGCCAACTACGGCGCCCACGCCTGCTCCTGTCGCGGCATCTTCCCCAGCTTCGGAAGCTTCAGCCTCGTGCCAGCCTGTCGCGTTGTTGGCTACGATGCTGATGTCCGAGCGGGGCACACCCGTGGCCTCAAGTTCCCCCACGGCATCGCTGGCGTCGTCATAATTGTCGAAGAGTCCTGTTATCGTTTTCATTTGAATGGTCCTTGGTTTCTGATCAGTTGGCGCCGGCAACAACGTTGCCTTGGTAGTCAAGCGCGATAGGCGTCGATTTGCCGTCCTTGCTCGCGGTACCACGCCAGATGCCCTTGTCGTCCTTCGTCAGTGCGGAGACGTCGGCGTAACCCGCCTTCTCAATGGCGCTCTTGGCCTGGTCCTCGGTGAAGCTGTTGGCGCCCGGCACCGGCGCCGCTGGATCAGTGGCATCCGTGTTGGTGACGGCTGGGGTGGTGCTGTCGGAAGCTGACGCCGAAGCTGCGACCTTTTCGATCATTTCCTGATGCATCTTGAGCGTCGGCAACGTGTCGGCTGCGAACGATTTCAGAGCGGCGTTGTCGCCGTCCTTTGCATATCCTTCGAACAGGCTCACAGCGTCGTCATGGGCCGCCTTCTGCATCTTCGCATAGGATGCATCGACGGGCGCCGCAGCCGACTGAAGCTTGTCGACATCGGCCTTGTGCGGGGAATCCAGGTCCGATGGGACCTGCAACTTTTGCTCACCGGCAATACTCTCGAGTTTGGCATTGGCGGCCCCATGATCGGAGATCATTTTTTGAGCGAAATCCTTGAGGCTCTGATCCTGGAGCTTGTCCTGGGCGACCTTGCTCGACTGCACCTCGAACATGCCGCCGATCGCTGCCTTGGTTACGAAATCTTGGGCCGTTTCTGCGGCCAGCGCAGGCAGCGCAAACACCATTGCTGTGGCGACCGATAACGATGCCCAGCGGAGACTGTTCTTCATGAATGGGTTCCTTGATTAGAGAGGACGATGCTCCCTAATGTCCAGGCGGAGGCTTTGTTCCGGACGCTGCCATCTACGCGCCGTTGTGCAGTTGGGGCGCGGACCTTGGTCACCGTCGTCCGGGACAATTGGTCGAGCGTGGCTCAGGGCGGTCGCCAGCGATCTCGAAAAAGCTTCATGGATGAGCCGTAGATAGCCGAGGGTGCCGCCGGAGCGGTACTATTCAACGATCTCGTCGTGCATCGCCTGGGTACCTGGATTCGTGCGGGTGGCCCGGACACAGGTGAGCTCGCCGGCAAGTGCCAATCTGGGCGACCCAGTCGCCGTGGTTAGGCGCAAAGATTACCAGGCTCTGATTGGCGAGCACCTTCAGCGCCTCGCGCACACCCGCCATGATCGTGATACCGGCGCCATCCAGAACTGCTCAGCACTGACGGCGAGCGAAGGGGTGAACCATTGGGGTTGCCATCAGACGTCCCCTTGGGCGACCCTACGCTTCCCGTCGAGGCTGTTCAGGAGGGCTACCAGATCGTCGGCGTAATCCTTGTCGAGACCGACAGCCGGTACGCCCCAGGCGTCGGCCGGCAACCCGGTGAACACGTCAAACACGGTCCAGGTTTTGTCCAGGTCCATCTTGAGGTCGTATCTTTGCGGTGCCATGCGAGAGGTCCCTTGGTCGGCTTGCACGAAACTGCCGAACTTTCCGGACGCTCATGTGGTTCCTTACTCGTGAAGGTCGAAGAGGACGACCTTTCCAATCGCTGAGGCCAACTGAACTACCTGTTCACATAGCTCGTTATCCGTCTCCATCTCGTCTAGCTCCTCCTTAAGGTCAGGACGCTTTGCTCGGATCAGCCCGACGGTCTTTTTTAGGGAGACAATGTCGCCTTCAAGGGATTCCTCGATGGCTTTCTGAATGATCGCTTCGGTGGACTTCGACAGGCGATCCACTGGGTACCTCCCAAGCTCCCTCTCGGGCACTATGGGGACAGCAGGGGAGAAATGAAACCATTAGCTAAATCTAATATAAGTTAGATCAAATCGACTCCGACGTCGGACAGCCGTATGGTGCAGCATCGGCGACACTGCATTTGGGAATCGCCGGCTGTGAGCGATCATCGCGCTTCCGCCCCACCGGCAGGACTCATGGCCAACACCAAGACCGAACACAGTATTGCCTACCCAGGCGACCTGACGCTCTAAAGCAGCTCTTTGATCGGGTTTGCGCTGAAGAATCGTATTCTGGAGGGTAGTGACCGCTCCCAGCAGCGGAGCCGTGTACGCAATAGCACTGTTCGCGAGCGGAGAAGTGGAAGAGGCAGTTCTTTACCAGAGCCTCCGAGAGGCTGCGCGCCATCACCATAAAAAGGATGTGCGACTCCGATACGGAGCACGCCACACGCATTGTTTCAGGCGTCGAACGCACGCGGCGCTGTCGCTCCGATCCGGCCGCAGACGAGACGTTTCTTGTGCAACCCACTACCTGCCTGCCGACGGCGCGCTGCCTTAAAGCGCGCAGAAGACCGCATTATTTGATAGAATTTCTGAGCGAAGGATCGGGGGCACGACTCTTCGCGGCTCAAAGCGGCAGGCCACGCGCCGCAGAAGGTTCGGCGGAGATCCGTCACCAGAAATCATAGCGTCGTGGCCTTCGCAGGCACGGGTACCTAGGCGGCCTGAACAATCTCGACCAGTTCGACGTCGAAGATCAGATCCTTTCCGGCCAACGGGTGATTGCCGTCGAGTTTGACTCTTGCGTCGTCCACGCCAACGACCGTTACCTGCATAGGGCGCCCCTCGCGGGTTCTGGCCTGTAACTGAGTACCGATATTGATGTTGATGTTATCCGGCACACGGACGCGCTCGATGCTCAAGACCGCTTCGGGACGGTGGGGACCATAGGCGGCGTCGGCGGGGACGGTGACGGTATTTTTCTCGCCCACCTCCATACCCTCGACATGGGTTTCAAGGCCGGGGATCACTTGCCCTTCACCTAGCGTGAATTGCAGCGGCTCACCACCGGAAGCATCGAATTGAGTGCCGTCGGCTAGACGTCCAGTATAGTTGATGCGCACGGTGTCGCCATTCTTGGCCTGCGTCATGACAGTCATCCTTTGGGGTTTTTAACGGACCGGCTAGCGTTCACGGTCCCGTTTTCGATCATCCGCGCACTAAGATGCACGGCGCGAAACTCTAAAACTAGGGGCTTGCCTGCCGATGTAAACCCACAACACCGATTGAGCTATGTGACACCCGTTGGCGTTCACCGCCGCCTATTCGGCGACATTGATTTGCGCGACCTGGCGGCCGACTTGAGGCCGGACACGGTATGGCTAGTTTGTGCAGATTGCCTTCAACAGCCTAAAGTCGGCTTCTGGCCAAAATGCAGCATCCGAGTAGCGGGTTGGCGATGTCGCGCGACCTGCTCGTCGGAAGATGACTTAGCCAACTTCCCATCTTTTTCCTGCGGTTTGCATTCCCGGCGGTCAAGTGAATCCCATCCCCGGCATCCTTACCCGGCTTGGCCGCTATCCACGTCGTCGGGTCAAGAAGCGGCACTGATTGCAACTGGCTTGGCCGTAAGACATGCGAGCAACGGTGCGATTTCCCCCATCTTGAGCAAGGCCACCGATTGGATGAGTTTGTCGAGTTCGGCTTGCGAAAGGATGTCCCATCCGAGGTCGTGGAGCTTCTCCTCGACGGCGGATTGGTCCATCGGATTGTTGGCGTCGCCGAGTGGACGCGGCACATCCGCGGTTCGCTCGTATCCACCGACAACCATTGTAACTCGCGCCGGCGTGCCTTGCGGGAATATGCCGGCAAATTCGTCAGGGTAGCGAACCTCCACTCTTTGAGCGAGTTCCACCACCTGCGGATCTGAAAGGGAGTGGGGGCGAAGCGGCCGAAACGCCTCCGCGCCGCGCAACGCTGCGAGTGCAGCAGCAAAGGGAACCGAGAACTGTCCCCCCTCGAGCGATTTTGGCGCGTATTCGTTAGGGAGTTTGCGTGCTTCGGGAAAGATGTCGACCGCAATGCGGCCTATCGGTTCATCTGTGCCGCGGCCTGCGACCAGCGCGAGCACGGCATCGATTACGGGGTGTGTATAGCGGCAAGACGCATAGGGCTTGAGATAGGTCTCGCTGATCAGCCAGCGGCTACCCAAATCAGCGGTGATTGCACCGACATTGTAGGCATGAGCGCGGTCTAGCATGTCGATCGAGCCGCTCATCCCACAGCTGGCGCGCTCGACCGCGAACAGCGCGGCAACCGTCGACCAGGGACTGCTGCCCTTGACGGAGCTTGCCTGGCAATCGCCTTGCGGCAGATTTTGCGGTGCCTCGGCACCCGCTATCGCGAGTGCATGGGCAAGCTGATCCGTGTGCATCTTGCGCAGCCATCCAATGGCGGCCGCCACTCCAAACCCGGTCCACTGACCACTGGCAAAGCTCATTGTGTCGGAAAAGCGTCGCGCAGCCGCAATGCGCAAGGCGACGTCATATCCAATGGCCGTCGCTGCAAGCACCTCATGACCGTCACTGCCAAGCTTTGCCGCTTCCATCAGGACGGCTGGAATGATGCCAGCCCCCGGATGACCTGCCGCAAGACAATGGCCGTCATCGACATCAAGCGAGCTCGCTGCAGCGCAATTGGCAAACAGGGCGCCAAGATAATGCAACCCTCCTTCGGCGAACCAAGCGTGTGCGCCGCCGGACCCGAAACAAGCCTTCGCGGCGATGCGTGAGAGCCTGGCATTGTCGGTCGGCACCCCGCCAATCAGCGCGGCGAGGGTGTCGAGGATGGCCCGTTGGCTCTTTTCGACGACCTCGTCTGAAAGGTGCTCGTAGCGCACATTGCTGACGAAGCCGGCCAGCTGTTCGGCAATTAACTGCATCGATCTCTCCAAAGAAAAATATACCTAGTATACCTTGTCTTCTGGCATGGAAAGGCTGGCCGTGAAATTTCTTTTCAGCCGTCGCTTTGCAGACGGTGGAACGTCAAGATGTGCTGGTCACCGATGGCACCGCGAAAGATCGATCCGGTGTCGACGAACCCCGCCTTGAGATAGAGCGACTTGGCGGGCAGGTTGCGTGCGTTGACTGCAAGCATCAGTTCCTTGACCTCGGGCCGGTTCCGCCGTACCCAGGAGATGGCCAGAACCACTCCCGCCCTACCAAATCCTTTTCCTTGGCACGCGGAAGAAATCCGGAAGCTGTGCAGTGTCACAGCGCCGCGCGGCGCCCACTCTGGCAGAGCCTGTTTCTCTCGCAAGATGAAGAACCCTACCGTCTTTTTGGAGATGATAATCGCGAAGGCATGTTCCTGGTCAGGATACCGGCTGGCTTCCAGACCGGCGAAAACCGCATCCACCGAGCCGGCGAACTGCTCCTGTCCTGGATCGAGCATTAGTTTCTTGATAGCGGCACGCTCCAAGACCGTTACTGGTCGCAGCTTGATCGGATCTGGACGGACCGCGTCTGGAAACGCTAACGGCTGCCGACATGACGCCTTGCCGGATCCCGATCGCGACCTCATCGATCGATCCTTCGCATTGCCGCGCTCCGCTGCATCCATAAGATCGCACCGCTGCCGCAAGCAAACACGCAGGCAAGACCGAGGAAGATGTGCCGGGCAGGAACACCCGAGGCGAGCGTTGGAAGAAGGTAGACGCCGATAGCGACCACTCCGATGGCGGCCTCGATGTTGCTTCTGACACGGCCGACCATTCGAGTTGAAACGGTCTTCAGAATCGTCACATCGCTCCCGGCCCGAACCATCATGAAAGACAGGCCTATCAGGCCTTGCCAGAACACGGCCTGCGCCGTGGTTTGAGAGGTGGACAAAGCAGCAGTGGCCGCGGCGAGAAGGATAGTTCCCACGGCAACAAGGATCCTTTCCTGCGCAAGACCGGAGAGCCACATCAAGGTAATGCTTCCGACCAAGCCCCCACCCGAATACGTCGCAGCGAGCCAGCCATAGGGGCCGGGCGACAGCTTGAGCTCGTAACGTGCGAAGCCGGCCAGCAGAGCATTGGATGCATGCGCCGATGCATAGGCCAGCAACAGCGCACACCCCGCAACCCTGAGGTGGGGGTTTCTCACAGTCTCGAAAAGACCCCCCATCAGGTCCTGCATGTGCGGACTATGCTGCACCGGGGAGGCGTGATCTTCCTCTATGAGAAGACCAGCGAGCGCAGCGGCCATGAAGGAAAAGGCCGCGCAGACGACGAGACTGCTGGCCAAGCCCGATAAGGACAGGCAGAGGCCGCCTGCCGCGGCGCCGACGATATTTCCGACCTGGCTGAAGAAAATGCCCAGCGAGACGGTCCGCGTCACAAAATGCGCGCCCGCCAGCTGCAGCAACGCTTGGCTGCTCGGATAGGAAAATAGCGATCCGATCGAGACAAAACATGCCGTGGCGTAAAGGATACAGATCGGCGTGCGTTCGGGAGAACACGACCAGACGATCAACGCCAAAAGCCCGATACCGGCGCCATGGATCATCTCTCCCGTAGCAAACATCGTCCGCCGGCGGGAGCGATCTATCAGTGGCCCGATGAAGGGACCAACGGTGAAGGCCAGCAGTTGCCAGCAGATCAGGACCTTGCCGACCGAAGCGATGTCACCACTGATCTGCAGCGCAAACCAGGAAACCAGGACGATGTACATGCTGCGCGCGCATTGCATCGTGAACAGCATCGCGTAGATCGGGCTAACCGGCTGGTGCACCAACGCTGGATACCGAAACATTGGCCACCAACCTTCAAAACAGTATGACCGTTGCTTCGCCCGCTATGCGGGCTGGTTGCGGAAGCTGGGGCCGAGCACCGGGTTTTCTCGCTGCATTTGCCCGTCTTGGGTCTCGATCCTCGGCGCACCAACGCCGTGGCCTCGCGCTTTCGTTTGTCCGACCGACCGGCCGCCGTGAGCGGAAGCCTCTCGGCCCGATTACGACTTAGCTGCCGGTCCGGCATCATCCCCATCGCCAGCATGCGCCAACACCTCATGGAGCGTTCTGCGCTCCCAGGGCAGCCGCGACCACCTAGCCATTCTCGACCTGGGCGAGCTGACTGTTGTTGGGCCTTCGGCCGGTCGTTTGCTCCATCCGGCGACCGCCTTTAGCCACTCGTGGTCGTAGACGGTTTCGACGTATCTGTGTCCCTCGTCGGGGAACAGCGCCACGACCGTCTTTCCGGGATTGGCCTCAGCCCACCATCGAGCAACCCGATAGGCAGCTCCACTGGTCGGCCCCATGAAAAGACCATGCTTTCGATGAAGATCGTGCGTGGCATGAAAGGCCTCCGCCGGCGTAACCCAGTGCACCTCGTCGAACTGGCGGTGATCGACATTTCGCGGGAGAATGTTGCCTCCAAGGCCGCTCAGGTTGAGTTTGCCGCTCGGCTGGCCGAACAAGACGCTGTTCGGTGTGTCGACACCGATCGCGTAGAGGTCGGCGAACAACGTCCGCAGGTAGCAGGATATGCCGCTCACGGAGCCACCCGATCCGACAGGACCAACCAGGCAGTCGACCTTTCCGAGCCTATCTATGAACTGTTCGGCGACCTTGGCGTAAGAGATCGGATTGTCGGGATTGTCGTACTGCGAGGGCCAGTAGCTACCGGCAATGTCGCGCAAATGAATGTGCAGTCGGTCGAGCCGGGCCTGCTGAAGGCCGCCCGAGGCAGCCGGACTATCGACAATCGTAACATCGGCGCCGAGCTCGATCAGACGTCGATGAAGATGGCGATCGAGCGCCCAGTCGCTGACGAGGATCAGCCGGTATCCCTGCTGAACCGCCAGCATGGCAAGCGCGAGGCCAAACGTTCCCGACGAGGATTCGCAGATCGTGGCTTCAGGCTTCAATTGATCGCGTTCCACAGCCCGCTCGAGCATGAACCGGGCTGGCAGCAGCTTCATCAGGAAGAAGCTGGCGCCGAAAAGAGCTCCGCCGAGCGCCACAAGGCGCGGGCCCTCGAAATCTTCCAGCTTTCGCATCAGCGCACGGGTCGACATGGGTTACTCCTGCGTGCCAGGCGTTCAATGGCGAAAGATCGTCGGCTCGAAATTGGACTGACGCAGAGCGCCTGCCGCGCGATCGATGTTTACGGATGCATTCTGGTCTCTAGCGTCGAACATCAGTCCGACGACCGTGCCGCTGTGAGCGACCTGAACGCCAATGGCGCCGAAGCGGTCACCGACGGTTTCGATCTCTCTCAGCCGTGGTTTGGCAAGAAACCGCTCGTTGATCCGCGCGCTCGCCGTCGCAACCCTGCCCAGCATGCGGGCGTCCGCATTCTTGATGGCTGTTCGCAACAGGCTTCGAAGCGGCCGAAAGGTCTCGATCTCCAGGTGATCGTAACGCGCCGGCTCGAATTCAAGCGTATCGACCGTGAGCAGGGGGGTGGTATCGATGCTGATGAAGTCGATCGGCGGCAGCGGCTTGCGGAATGCCTCCATCACGATGCCGTCCCGGTGCGCAAACAGCACCGCTTGCTGCCTGAACAAAGTGGAGTCACAGGCCGTTTCCGCGCTGACCGCGAGCTGCATGACCTCATCCGACGCCGCATCGATCTCCAACCAATTCAATACCGCCAGGATGCTTGCCAGAACGTCGGCGGTGGAGGAGCCCATGCCACGGCCAATGGGGATGTTGCTATCCATCGAGAGATGGCCGCCGCTGCCGGGCCGGCCGAATGCATTGATGGTCAACTCGGCCGCGCGTCGAGCCTTCTCCCGCGAGGCTGGCCAGACAGTCACGTGATCGCTATCGTTTGCGCTGAACCTGGCTTTGGACCTCAGATGACGACAGGGCAGCGAGACCAGCGCGCGTCGCAACCGTGCGCCCTCATCCTCGAAAACGCCTTGAACCAGTTCCCCGTGATGGCCAATGGCTTCAGCGTATCCCGAGCCCTCAGACATGGGCATTCCTCCCTATACTTTAGCAACCACTTAAGTTACTCGGTGAATACTTTCGCAGGCCGGATCGTCTACAGCAACAACCAAGTTGATAATCTTTTGTATTCCAAAACGTTGCGAGTACATGACGCGCATTTATTTCCTCTTACATATTGGTCACAAATGTAGAGCCCGACCAGGCGGGCAGGGGCGGCTGCCGGCGTTCCTCGATATGTGCTGCGGGAATGATCAGGCCGACTGGTCTTCGAGCGCGTATCCGGCGAGCCTTACAGTGCGAATGGCAACGCTTCGTGATGACCGCCTGAGTAACTTTCGCAACTGGCTTATGTGAACATCGACCACGCGCGTGCTTACACTGGCGCTATTTGTCCAGGCCACGGCGATCAGCTCATCGCGGCTGAGCACCTTTTCCGGATTTTCCAGCATGTGGCGCAGCAACTTGAACTCGATTGGCCCGAGCGATATCTCCTTGCCGGCGCAGCGCACGCGATGGGTATCGAGCTGCATCTCGATATCGCTATATGCCAGCGACTTGCCACGCCGGGATCCCTGTTCCGATGCTTGGCCCACCGCCAGCCTGGCCCGCAGGTATTCGAGCAGCTTGGCCGGGGCAAACGGCCGGACAAAGCATTCGTCAATGCCAGACCTCAGCAGCTGAATGTGCTGAGCTTCCGCGCCGGGCGACACCAGAGCGACACAGGGGAGGGCGCCTGTGCGAGCATCCTGCTTGAGCCCGGCACTTTTGGCCCCCAGCTGATTGTCCGGTCGACAATCCAGCACCACGGCCCGAACCGGCATGTCCGCTGCAAGCTCCAGCACTTCATCGATGGAACCGGCCAGCGTACTGGCGAAGCCGTCGACCTCGAGAATGTGGCTGAGGAGCAGATAAAATTCCGCGTCCTTCGAGCAGATCACTATCAATGGCTTCATATGCGCAGCGTTAGGATCTTTCAGCTGCCATCAAGACGGGCTGGCTATATTCGAATCCCGCATTCCCAAAGGCCAGCATGCCAGAACAAGCCACCCAAAACAACAAAGCCCAAAAACGAGCTTGGCGTCGCAGCAAACATGCCGGCGGCCGGTCCGTGCTTCCCTCTACGGCAAATTCGAGTCCAGCGGCGGCCGCCGCCAAAAAAGACAGAGGGCGTATAAACCGAAATCCCGCGCGCGTCCGCAACGGCGGACAAGCCTCGCGCGTGGGATGGAGGAATTCCGCCTCGGCCGCGGTGGTGAACGGGACAGCCTAAGGAGCGTCAGCATAGCGACGGCTGAAAGCCTGGACGCGGGACTGACTGTCCCCGCCAAGGCGGTCCGCACACTGCACGATGGTCGAGGTAGGCCGTGGTATCTGTCATCGGCATCCCGCCGCAACGGATCTCGCCGGCGAACCGGAACCTATCGCCTGATCATTAATCTACTCCCAGGGGGAGCCCGATGGCCGGCGATGACCAGTTCGAAAGATGTTGCGGCCCGGAAAGCCTTACCGCGTGTTCTCGAAGGGCTGAAAGAGGCCCATCACGCCCGCAGGCTATTCATTGAGGCCGCACGAAGGGGATATTCTGGCTAAATGGGGCCCGCTGAGTTGAGCGGCAGCCGCCTTTTCATCGAGAGCCAGATAGGCTTACTCTAAGAAGGTCGCCCGGAGCCTTCCATGTGCAACGATTATGAACAGCATGTCCTGTGGTCTGAATACTGTCGGATGATGGCGTCGCTGGCGCTCAAAATCCCGGCGCACCAAACCGAACTCGATTTGCCGCAGGCGGATGACATCCGCATTAATGACCCGGCGCCAGTAATGCGCGGCGCCGGCGATGCGATTGAATTGGCATCGATGACGTTCGGATTTCCGCCGGCGGGCCCAAAGGGGGGACCGGTGTTCAACTTTCGCTCCGAAGGGAGGCAATTCGCAAACAGCAATCGATGCCTCATTCCGGCCTCCGGGTTCTTCGAGTTCACTGGTGCGAAATATCCGAAGGCGAAACATCGCTTTACGCTCAACGGCTCTCCATTTATGGCCATCGCAGGGCTTTGGCGTGAGGCCGCCGGCAACAAGCCGCCTACCTTCACCATGCTGACGACTGATCCCGGGCCCGATGTCGCACCATTTCATAATCGGCAGGTCGTTGTTCTTCAGCCGCAGAATTGGGCTGCCTGGATCAACCTGACGAAGCCCGAATCTGAACTCTTGCGGCCGCTTCCGGCGGGGTCGCTTAGAGTGGAAACGGTGCGCCCGCAAAGCGCGTAACACGAGGCCGATCCTGACGATCATTCCATGTCGGGTACGTCACCGCTGACGAAAAGCGTTGTAGGCGGGCCGTAGTCTCCAAGCGCTGGATCGGCATCGCGGCTCCATGCGATGACGCCGACATGCCTGGTAGCCAGCGCCTTGGCTGTACGAACTGCTCTTTCCTCGCTTTGCTGATCCGCCGGGCCGTAGGCGGCAAACAGATCGCCCTCGTTGCCGCGATCAAAGGCAATGACGACGATCAGCTTTGGCTTCTTCTGGCCAGGCAGGACATGGTCGGACATCATCTCTCCTTCGCATCAGCGCAAGGCCGGCTTTTCCGTCCCCGCTTCAAGCGCGTTTATTGCATCACAGACGGCTTGGCGCTTGGGTTCGACCGGCTCGTCAGGGTGGAAATGAGAAAGCGAAAGAGTGGTGAAGGCGACGGTTAGGTCACCGATGAGGTCTCGCATTTTGAACCGATCTTTGACCTCGGCCGCAATGCGCCAGGCCAAGATGGAATCCCTTCCGCTAAGCGTGTCTTTGCCGCCGCGCTCAAGATCTGCACGAAGCATCGCCAACGCGGTGACGCGGTCGACGAGTTGGGTTTCCGGATCGATCAGTAGCTCCAGGTCCACGTTTAGAGGCTTGCGTTCTTCAGGCCAGCCGGCACAGCACGCCTCCAGGGCAGCGGTATGGGCTTGGCCCCATGCTTGTGCGCCAGCGCCGGCTCGGCGGTCCAACCCATCTTCCGGAAAGCCGTTTATATCCCAGCCTTCGAGTGCAAAGGCGCCTTGTGCCGCTTCCTCGGCTGTGAAACCGGCGCGCTCCAAAGCCGCCTCGGCGGCCGCGATGCCGCGCGAAATCTCCTCAGGCGATGCGTCTGGGACCGTCAAAACCAGGTCCATGTCTGCCTCCTGTAGCTGTTTTAGCTAAAGTGAACGAAAAGAGAACATTGAGTCAAGACTGCTCTTGACGAGGAAGGAATATGTTCCTTATTCCTGAATGGCATCTGAGCAGGAAAGAGCCATGGGAAAGCGCCAGAACGCGCCGGCCAGCGAAGCTATGTCCGAACTGGAAAACCTGGCTGAGCAGGCAATAGCCGCAGCCGGCGGCGATGTCTTGGTCGCGTTGCTGAATGTCCTTACCAGGAACAACGACCTTGAACGGGAACTGGGCTTGTCCCGGGCCGCAGTCTCGAACGGCTATTCTCGCGGCTGGCATAAGGCGCGGGTTCAATGACGAAAACGGCGGAAGACAATTTCCGGATCGAAGTCTGGGATCGAGAGGAGAAAACCCATCTCGAAACCGTATGCCGATCTCCGGACGCGGTGGTCAGCCAGGCAGCTTGGCAGGCAGCCATTCGGCGCCGGCCCGGAATGCTGCTGATCCACTACAACAGCCGCCATGTCATGGAGAAGATCATCACTCCGGGCGAGGTGAAGATTCCACCGCAGACTGTTATCGACGGCAGCATTCATGCGGGGTTGGACGTTTCACTTGGAGATCTGCGCGAATGGCACGCGTTGCGAGCTTGGTGCAAACGCTGCTCGCATTATGCAGAGGTGAAGCCAGCCGCACTTATTCGGCGGTACGGCAAGGACGCGCTGTTCAGCTCCGTTGAGAGGGCGCTTGTCTGCACGAGCTGCGATCGAGGCGGTCCGGTGAGACTGGAGATTCATAAGCTGCCGCGGAATTGAACCGGCTCCTGAGGGATCGGACAAGAAACGGCGAAGGTCCTAGTGTTGCCTGCGCCAATTCCAGGGCTTGTCGAATGAGCCGGCCCACAGGCCGCGCTTTGCGGTCCTGGCTTCCTGCTCGGCTCCAACGTAGAAGCCGGCACTGTATTTCGGCCAATCAAGCGCATAGCCCTGCCTGACCATCCATTCGCCGATATCGACGCCTGCGGCGGTGCAGACAGCGACCATGCGCCTGTAGCGATCGCGGTCGACTCCAATGCACGATGTTGGGCGATGCGCCTCGAGGAAATCCGCCAACACCAGAGACGCCTGCTGACCGCAACGGTACTTCTTGCCAGAGGCACTGGCGCAGATCTGAGCACTCTCCGGCGCGTCCATGCCATTGAGGCGAATCCGCTGTCCATGAATTTCGATCGTGTCGCCGTCCACGACTGACGGAATTCCCACCAGTGGTTCGGCCACGGAAGGCAAGGTGAGGCAGAGCAAGGCGGCCGACAAGCGGCAGATGCCAAGGGCGGGAAATCGCAGCATATCAGCCATCACACGCGCAGCCGGGCGCTTTGTGGCATCGCTTCTCTCGCGGGATGCAGCTATCACCACATGCCTGACCGGCCGAACAAGTCTTGCAACATCCCTCGACATGAACCGTCGACCAGGGCACCGGCGCCTGTGGGCGCCGCACGACCGACGCAGGATCCACCGGCATGAAAACGCCGCCGATCGCCAATGCGGCGATAATCCGAAACATGCTGCGCCTCCCACGACACTTCGGCTCTCTGCCAGCGACCTCGGTGATCCAAGACCCAGGTCTTACGTTCTCTTCTTCGCCTTCTTGGTAGGGGCGGTTCTTCCCTCATCTGGTTCCGCTACGCCGCAAACTGAACCGACATACAACTGAGCCCCGCCACGCGGCGGGGCTTCACCAAGGTCAGGCGGCTACAGCCTGGCACCTTGCCAGGGCAGTCCCTCAGGCTTTGACGGATGCCTTGCGCGTCTTCTTCAGCGGTGACTTGATTGACGCCGCAGGTGTTCTTGCGGCTGCAAAGCGCGCTGGTTTTTTTGTTTTCTCGTTCGCGGCTGGTGCGGGCGCCATCGCCTTTCGTCCAAGGCCTGCTGATTTCGCCAATGCCGAGCGAGTTGCCGTATAGTTCGGCGCCACCATCGGACACAGTATCCAGTTGGCCGTCTTGTTCGAGAGCAGTGGTCATATAGTTTCCTCTTACCGTATCGGACGAATTGATCGAGCTTTGACTTCCCATACCGCCAGTGAGACAAATAGTTCATTTCTCTCTACAAGCCACATCTTTTTCCCAGAAACTGCCGAAAAATACTGCTCCAACCTGGCCAAGCAGTTTGTCGATCATAGGCATGGAGCAGCAGTAATCGTCGACGAACCGCCCGGTTGCCCTGCCTTGGCACTGCCAGGCCGTTCTGTTGACCATTCCACATCAGCATCGATTGCTCCGGTCAGCGCCGGCAGCCTTTCGCATATATCCGAGCCTGCTATAACGAGCACTTCGACACGCGCCTGCGTTCATCAAGCTGAACTGACCAAAATGAAGACCAGCATCGATCATTTGCCGGAGCACAAGCAGGCGGAGCTCGCCCGCGTGATAGAGATCCTGCATGCCGAATTCGAGGACGCGCTGGCCGAGAGCAGCGCCGACTGGAAGAAGAGCGGCCGCATCCTGAAAATCATCCTGTTTGGTTCCTATGCCCGCGGCGACTGGGTCGACGAACCACTGACGATGAAGGGCTATCGCAGCGACTTCGATCTGCTGGTGGTAGTCAACAACAACAAGCTTTCCGACTTCGCCTACTGGTACAAGGCCAAGGACCGGCTCGAGCGCGATCGCGCGATCAAGACGCCAACCAGTTTCATCGTGCACAGCCGCCGCTTCGTCAACACGGCGCTCCACCAGGGGCAGTACTTCTTCACCGACATCCGCCGCGAGGGCATTGTCCTCTATGAGCTCGACAGTGAGCCGCTGGCAGAACCCCAAGCGCTTACACCGCAAGCGGCTTATCAGCGCGCCGAAGAGAACTTTCAAAACAGGCTTCCCGGCGTAAAACAATGGCTAGAGACTTTCGCGTTTCAGCTAGATAGATCCCGCATCGACGGCGGATGGAGGAAGGCCGCTGCATTTACGCTCCACCAATCCATCGAACATATCTATGCAACTCTCCTTTTGGTGCTCACCAACTACAGCCCGCCATCCCACAAGCTCACATTTCTGAGAGCCTTAGCCGAGGACCAGGATCGACGGTTGTCCGAGGCGTGGCCACGCGAACAGCAGCGCCATCGCGCCTGGTTCAACACATTGAATGAAGCTTACGTGAAGGCTCGCTATTCCAACCACTATCTAATCAGCGAGGAGGCGCTCGTCTGGTTGGGTGAGCGGACAGCGGAGCTCCACAAATGCGCCGAACTGGTATGTTTGCAGCACTTGAGGCGCATGAGAGAAGCCGCCGGGCCGTAGCTGCCCATGATCGCGAGGACGATCCGGTTGTTTGACCCGACGCGATGAAAGTTTTGCAGCGGGCACGGTGCCCGCTCCGCGATCTGAGAGTTCCTTACCGGATTGATCCGGACGAGATAATTTCTCATTCGAAGGGGAGGAGGACTGACAGTAGATCTAGCAGAAGGGCGGACGATCGTTCCATCAGTCTGAAATGTCACTTTTACACGAGAGGGGTCCACGAACCATAGGTGTGCATCAAACACGAACGGAACCCCATAGGTGACCCTTGAGGAGTATCTCTCCTATCGGCAAAGGATCGTCGAGCGCGACCCCGATGCGATGAAGAAGGTCGAGACGAAATCCCCTCCTGTCGACGCAACGGATTTTACGCTCCGAGTTTCATACGTGATTCTCAACAGTGGACTGAGGTGGACGGTAGCTAAGGACATCTGGACACAAATGAAACCGTCTCTCGTCGAGACAGGGAGGTTGGCAAAAGCTTCGGGCATCCAGGAAAGCGAAAAGCGATCAACTTGGCGATGTCGAACCGGTCGGAGCTTTTTCGGGGCCTTCACATCGGCTTGGGCAAACGGATCGCAGGGAATTGTGCTCGCAGATCTCAAAACTGGCCGGAGACAGCGTCTCGACGGTTGACTACGTGATTTGGAAAGCATGTCAGCAGGGATGGTGGCGCTCATAAACATTGCCAGACTCCGACAACTAAACCGAATGACGCCGGTTCGACGCGGACTAACCACTCTAAATAAGAACTGAAAGGAGGGATTGACCCGTGAAGGCGCTCGGTAGGCAGGTCCCTCGTACCAAAATTAGGGATCCATAACGAGGCGCTCGAGAGGAAACTAAAAAGTACAGGACGAGTGCTCATGTCGCGCTGGACGGTTATGTGTCGGCCCGAGGGAGGGCACTACTGCATCGCAGATTGCGGTGCCGAGAGGGGAGTGCCCAGGAGTTAGGTCGGGGGTTGCTTGGGATCATCATCGCCGCAATTGCTGCGGTGCTCGCCAAACGGGCCGGAGTGAATGCCATGACCGACGCGACGCCGCGGCCGATAGTATTCGCTCCCCCGGCGGGGCGCCCCAATGAAAGCACGTGGCCCGCCCGCCGACTGCCTACGGA
>NZ_JAIUHZ010000030.1:0-48581 GCF_020165355.1 Mesorhizobium sp. BR1-1-6
CATTGGCGCCGCACTGGTAGCGAAAGCCCTTGGCGTCATGGCATCGTTGGGCTGACTCAGGCGCGTCAATGCCGTTCGCGCCTACGCGGCGTCCGTGGATCTCTATCGTGTCGCCATCGATGACTGAAGCGACGCCGGCGATCGGCGCCGGACTCGAGCCCCACCAGTTCGGGAAATTGAGCTCGGGCATGTTGCTGTGGTGAATGACGAACTGCGCCGCGAAGTCTGCCGTTGCAGCCACGGTCACGAAGATCAGCCGCTTCGGAATGCCCGCCAATTGGCGGGCACGTCGCAGCTTGGCGCCGGTCCGATTGCGCGATTGCGCAGACCGATTGTCGTGTCGATATTTGTCCAAACCCCACTCCCCGATGAGAGGATGCGGCTATTTTGGCTTGGGGTCCAGAAGCGCCTGTCGCGGCCTAAGCATTCGCTGCTATTCCGTGGAATACTTTGCACCAGAAGCGGTAGTCACTTTCGCGACCGTCAAAATGTGCATGTAGCGCGCAGTGTGCTGCCGCAGTCGCCGCGCTCGACCCATACAGCTCAACGGCCGCCTGCGCCATGCGTCTGGTGTCGGCAAGTTCCCATAGCGTCAACTCACCTTCGCCGCCGGGAAACAGATCGAGCTTTTCGACGTCCATTCAAGCATCGTGCACCGATTTCGCCAGCAGGGCAAACAATGGCGGCGACCTCAGGTCGTCGCCTACCGACAGTCGTTCGCGGCCAAAGCCCGTCACTGCTTCTTAGTGGCGGGTCTTCTAATGGCAGATACCTGACCGCGCTTCCGCCGACACATAACTGTAACGGAGTAACCTGATTATTCCTTCCGTGGGACAGTATGAGCAGGGGACTATGGACATGCAGCGTCCTTACAAAGGAACAGCATCGACCCATCTCTTCGGTCGAAATGGCGCAGCGTTGGGCGCTTGGGCGAGCGCACGGGGCGTTAAAATCTATCAGCGTTCAAAGACGGTATGGATCGCGGCTGGCGGCCATAGAGGTCGCGATATGGAAGTTAAGGGGCGGTCGCCGGCGATCGTGATTGCACTATGGGTTGAGGCTACCCAGTACAGAGGCTCGATATAGGGCGGCTTGTACAACGACGTACTTGGTGTCGTGCAGAGCCAAGGTGGCCGGCGCCTTACTTTGGGGGTGGGTGGGGTAACCTGCCTTGGTGAGACGCCGGCCTGGCGGTTGGGGTCCGCCAACAAATAGAATATCAGGAAAAATTGAGCTTCGATGTTCCGCGATAGCGGAATGCGCGAGAGATGGTGGCCCTGATCTAGTCGATCTCAACCGCGCAAGCTCGTCGAGCGCTTCTTCAACAAAGCCAAACAGTTCCGACGGATCGCGACACGTTACGACAAGCTGGCAGAAAACTACCTTGCCGCCGTCAAACTCGTCGCTATCCGCATCTGGCTACGCAGTAATGAGTCTACGGCCTACGGCCTAGGGCCGTCGGGCAACGGAGTCTCAGAATTCGCGCTTGGGCCGGAGACCCACGGACTAGAACAGCTTTGCGGACGCTCAGTCCTTCCGGCAGGGGCGACTGTCGCATTTGGCACAACGATAAAGAGCTTGTGATTCTTGCCCGCAATCAACCCCACCGCCTCTTTGACCTGGCCGGTCGATCCCTAGCGCAGACCCCTGTCTGCGGTGCCACCGGCGAGCCTCTTAGCGCAGCACATACTCCCTCGTGGAACATTACCGCTCCGAAGAGCTTCGGCTCTCGCACTGCTCCCATCCAGTGCAATTCCTCGATGACACTCGCCCGCTGCCGCAAAGTGGCGGGCTTTTTTTGTGCGGAGGCCGCGTGTGGCGCTAACCTGCCCGCCGGAACTGCATGCCGGCTCTGCCGGCTTCAAGCAATTCCTCTTCGCTGGTGTGCCCAGATTGGAAGAGGTTGACTAACCTTAGGGCGGTCGCCTCGGCATCTGGCGAGCCGGGCTGACAGCCGCTCTCTGCACAAAGCACATCGAAAACCCGCTTCAAAAGCTCCAGGTCGGTTGGATAAAATCCGGCTGTGTGGCTATGGTCTCGTGACATCGCCGCTCCTCCGTAGAAGGCGAGAGTGCGATATTCGCTCCCAACCAGCGGAGCCCGTGACATGGCCGCTGACTTTCGTATCATGCGCCCTTCCAACGGCAGAGTCTGTTCACTTCGACAAAAGCAAGAAAAACAATCGGGAGCAACTTGGCTGTTAACCCACCGCAGCACCCAAGTCCAGAAAACCGCACCTTGCTTCCGGGAAGGAACTTAAATCGATGCGCCAGCTTATCGCCTTATGAGTACTCGCAGCGCGAATTTCCTGCACAAGTGGATTTCCAACAATACCCGAAACAGTCGGCGCCGACGCCACCTCCGTGGGCGAACTGACCCGAAAGCTGTTCGCTGACGCCAAAGCAGTAGGCATCAGTGGCGCCGAGATCGAGGAAGATACCGTCAGCGTTTACAATACCATTCTGGATGCGATCGTCTACCACGACGCTGGTTTGGCCGACTGAGGACTAACCCAGCCCAAGGACAATTGACTCTGATGATCAGTTCAGCCGCGGTGCTGTGGCGGGCTTTTTCATTCGGCCCGGAACGACCAGCGCCGTGAGAGGTTAGACGTCTGGCCGATGCTCCTCCCTCCCTCCGTCGTCGTCGGCTCAGTAGCCCGTCTCGGCTTACGCCGGGGCGGGTTTTCTTGCGTTTAACGCGGAACAAACCGGCTGTTTGCCAGGTTGGAGCCTTGGAAGCTTCGCGACGACAACTCCCCAGCTTCCGCAGCCCGCCTCGCTCCACGGCAATGGCTTCGAGGCGGGCTGCTCTTGTATTTCGGCGATGCCTTTTGCAGCCCAGAATCGCCCGCTGCTGGGTGGCCGGCTTTTTTTGGAATCTACTGCAACCCCTTACGACGCTCGAACATTTCGCGATTGCGAGCCTTCGCTTCATTGACCAGATGACGAAGTTCGGCGCAGGAAACGGCAAGTTGCGTCCGCGCCGCCTCGCACTTGCTGCGCAGAACTTTGGCCTCAGCGGCCAGTTCCTTGCCCTCGCGCCGCAGAATATCCAAGCGGTCCTCTGAGCGTCCCATCGACGGACAATGCGCCCGATGGAACGGCGGCGCAACAGCGTTGGCGCGATGGCGCATGTCTGCTAGGCGCCGTTTGCCGCACTAGGTTCCAGCGGCTCGTGGTCGGGCTGTTCATGCCACATGACCTGGCGCAAGTCGCGCATGTCGACTTTCTGCCCGCAGATTTTGCAGGTGTAGAAGATGTCTTCTTCGCGCACCGGATCGCGACCATGCAGATGCCCAGGCTTGGGCGGGCCGAGGTCGGATAGCTTGGTCACCGGTTGCGCAGCTTTTTCGCTTCGAGTTCCAGCGTGGCGCGCTCGTTACCATGACGCTTGATCAATTCGCGCACCTGTTCGGCGCTGATGCCTGCCTGCTCGGCGAAGTATCGGACCTCATAGTTCTCATCGGCTGAAACGCGGTTTCGATCGCGGAAATCGCGCTTGCTTTTATCGTCTGTCATTGCGCTCCTCCTGGCTCCTGCCGATGGGCAACGCGCTGCCGGCATCTTTGTTGCACCCCGAGTGCCGGTTTCCAGGTTTGGAACCATTTTAGCTAAAACTAATTGAATCGCGGCCTCGCGAGTCAGTTCATGCGTTTGAAGTTCATCCCGCCAATGGAGCCAGAGCTTGTCGACACCCCGCCCGAGGGTGACGACTGGCTGCACGAGGTCAAATTCGACGGCTACCGCACACAGATGATAAAGGACGCCGACGGCATCCGCGTGCTGACCAGGCGAGGGCACGACTGGACCGGTCGGTATCGCTACCTCGCCGAAGAAGCCGCCGCGATCGAGGCCGAGACCTTCATCCTGGACGGCGAGACGATCATGATCAATGAGGCCGGCCTGTCCGACTTCCACGC
Source organism: Mesorhizobium sp. BR1-1-6 (assembly GCF_020165355.1). Classification (NCBI taxonomy): domain Bacteria; kingdom Pseudomonadati; phylum Pseudomonadota; class Alphaproteobacteria; order Hyphomicrobiales; family Phyllobacteriaceae; genus Mesorhizobium; species Mesorhizobium sp. BR1-1-6. The sequence continues at coordinate 3,923 of NZ_JAIUHZ010000030.1, forward strand.
CTTGCAGGCAGCCGTCAGCAAGCGCACGCCGTCGCCTGACCTCTATCTCGTCGCCTTCGATCTGCTCTATCTCAACGGCCACGACCTGCGCGACATGCCGGTGGAGGACCGCCGCGAGATCCTGCATGAAATGATCCCGGCCGGGGGACGTATCCAATTCAGCGAGGCGCTGCCGGGCACCGGTGATGCCGTCTACCACCTTGCCTGCGATACGAACCTCGAAGGCATCGTCTCGAAGCGCAAGACTAGCCTCTACCGCAGCTGCCCGACGATGAACTGGCGGAAGATTAAATGCTTCGCCGAAAAGGAGATGGACATCATTGGCGTGCAGCGCGAAGTCGGCAAGCCGGCCATGGTTTTGATGGCCGACAAGGGCCACTACAAGGGCGGGGCGTTCGTTACCTTCAAAGCCGACAAGCGCCAGCGCCTGTGGGATCGCGTCCAGGGCAAGGTCGGCGGGCCAGTGCCGAAGGGTCTGAAAAAGGAAAAGGCCGAATGGCTCAAGCCGGGTCTGGTCGGCCGGGTCAAATTCCTGAAAGGCGAGGAAAAGCTGCGCCACGCCAAGCTGAAGGACTTCTGGGAGGATGATTGAGAATGGGCGCGCGGTTGTTTCGGATCCACTTCACAGATAGCATTGAGCACTCCAGGGTAGGGAGCGCAAACATGGCTTGCACAACGAAGGCGACATTCGGTATCTCGCTTTTGAGCCTGTATCTGGCGGGTTGCCTAACAGCTTCAGCGGGCGGAAACGGTGGCTGGCTCAATGAACGAGCTGCAACCACCCGAACCAATGAAATGGCGCGGAAAGGTATGATGCCGGCAACCGTTGACTGCCGGTATAGCAGCAACGGTCCGGTGAATTTGTCGAAATTTACATTCAGGCGAGCACCGGTGAACACCACCTGGAGATGGTATGTTGGAGCTCCCGACTACGTAGCATCAAATGAAGTTGCGGCGCGTGGAATGGGCCTTCATCGCGTGTTCTCCAAAAAGACCCGCGACAGAGCTACAGGCCGAACAGCTCAATGTTCGATTTGGAGGAATTGATCGCTTGGCCGTAGCCAAAAAGGACCAGGAGCGCGTCACCTACGCCTGGATGTATGGCGCCCAGGCTCAAAAGGACGGCAAGGAGCGCGCGGTGCCGGCCTACTGGCAGGAGCACGCCGACGCCTGGCTACAGGGCTATGACGGGACACCTCTGAACGGTGGACCGAAGCCGATCAGTGACCAGATGGAAGCAGAGATCGACGAGGCCGGCGTCGAGAAAAGCTAGATCGACTTGCCGGCGCGGATCATGGCGCGCGCGACTGATCATCTAGAACAGTTTAAGGAGCGAAGTTGCCGGTCATGACTGAGAAAAAGAAAACAGCAGATCCGAACAGTTGCCACGCCACAATCAAGCCCAGGCAGAACACCACAGCCCACGCGATCAGATTCCCCTGATTCTTTCCGACATTTTCGCTAGGAGTTGGCTTTTGTCCCTCTTCGGTCATGATCTCGCTCTTCATTAATTGGCCAACCGTTGCTTGGCTGACTGATAGCGGCCGTTATCCAATCATAGATGGGAACCCCCGATAAGGGCAGACCTCCTGGCAATCGATCGATCTGTCTGGGTATTCGTCCTAGGCGGGTTGATCATCTTCACTCCATGTCAGGCACTTCGCCGCTGGAGAAAAGCACATTCGGCGGGCCGTAGTGTAAGTGTCCGGCCTAACCCGTTTCGGCCGGGAACGCGGCGGCAGTGGCCATGACTTCAAACGGCAGATTCCGACCCGGAGCGGACTTAACTGCCTAGTTTAAAGAGCCTTAACGCCCGCGTAATAGGCGAGCCGTTATAACCAGCGAATGGATTGGTGGATTGGACTCTGCGGCATTACCGGAATCGTCTTGGCGTTGGCGCTCGAATATCGCGGGCTGAAATGTAGCGGCAGACAATGGCTGGCGGAAAGGTGGCCGGAAAGGTTTGTCCTCGTCATAGCCGCTGGAGCGTTTGTTGGACTTGGATTTGGCATCTTGCCAATCCAACTTTACCGTGTCGGCAAAGCATTCATCGGGCTTTACCGCAATCCGCCAACGCCGCTCATCGTACTGGCTCTACTGCCTTTCTTGGTAGGAGGGGGGGGCGGCATTTGGATTATGGGGGCTGCACACCGGGCACGGCTTAAAAGGCGTGACCAGCGCCAGAGCGGAATGGCCGTCCACGCAGGTTGGTCTCTCGCGTTGGCTTCTTGTTTCTGGCTTCTTGCAACATTCAGCATCGGGGGAGGCTTTGTCGCTTCTTTCCTGCTGATTCGTGGCCTGTGACTGCTTTTCCATCCAGCTGCGGCCTTCCTGGCGGCCCATTTTGGATGCGCTGCCCCATCCATTAATCGAGATGCTGACTACATACGCGTCTTGACTGGACGGTGCCTGGATCTACGCCCGAAGGGCATGCGGCTCTCCGGCCAGCCCTCACAACAGGCCTCCAATGCTGCCGCATGGGCTTGCCCCCAGGCACTTGCGGCGCGTGACGCCGAATGGTCAGAACCATCTTCGGGCGGACCGTTGATGTCCCGACCTTCAACAATGAAGGCACCGTAAGCTGCTTCCTCAGCAGTGAAGCCAGCGCGCGCGAGTGCTTCCTCGGCGGCCGCTAAGCCTCGTGAGATTTCCTCGGGCGAGGCACCCGGAACTGACAGAACGAGGTCCATATCATCCTCCTTGTGGCTATCCTGCCGATAGTGAACGAAAAGAGAACATCGGAGTCAAGAGGCTCTTGACGAGTGAGGAATATGTTCCTCATTTGTCAGCATGGCGCACGATCCGATCGACACGCTGGGCAAGGCGACCCGGCACAATATGCTCATCAAGGCGGAATGCAGTTGCGGCAATGTCCGCTACTGCCGCTCAGCCGACTTGATGATGGTCTATGGCGGCGGCGTCGACCCGCTGTCGCTGAAATTCGATTGCAGCCGCTGCAAGCCGCAGGTGACGATCACCCTCCTTGAAGTGCACCCCGAGCACCTGCCGAAGCGGCTGATGATCCATAAGCCGATGAAGGTCGATGGCAAGATCACCTGGCACACCGAGCGGTTCCGGGGATGACAAAGACCAGCCCTGATCCAGCCCGGGCGGAACATTAGCTATTGCTAATAGTTGATGTGGGCGGCAGGTGGTGCCCCCCATCGCCTGCCGAAGATCGGCCCCCCCGATCGGGCCCGTGTCCTCCGCCGAGGCGCGGGCTTTCGGCGACCGCCGATCCTGCCACATCCAAGGTTTCTGAGGTGGGTGCCCGCTCATCAAGAAGTGCTAATGTTCTAAGAACGCGACCGCCACTCTGACTTTTGCGGCCAAACACAGGGACCCATTCACAGGAGGCAACAGGTGAGGCACGAATCAACGAAAGTCACTGGAGGATGCCTTTGTGGCAGCGTTCGATATGAGGCAGAGGTCTATCTTCACAACGGTTATATCTGCCACTGCACCATTTGCCAGCGCAGCACAGGCCAACCGGCCGAGATTACGGTCTTAGTTAAGGCCGGCACTCTCAGATATTTGAAGGACGAACCGAAATACTATGCTTCGTCAGATGACGGGAAACGTGGGTTTTGTGGGCATTGCGGGTCTCGGATCGTATGGCAGGCATCCAGGTGGAAGGATGACTGGTTGACGAATATCACGGTGGGGACCTTGGACAGGCCGGACGAGGCCAGGGTCACCAGGCATATCTACACGGACACTCAGTTGTCTTGGTATCGTGTGTGTGAGGAGTTGCCGAAGCTAACTGAGAGTGATGCTGGAAGGCTAATCGAACTTCTCAGAGATGAGTTACGGCCGGAACTGCCGCGTAGGCTTGGCAACGAAGGAGAACTCTAGAGATGTCGATCCGCGATGAATTGCAGGAATTTTTGGACATCTATGTCGCTGCATACCGATCGAAGGACGCCGCCGGTTGCGCAGCCATATTCGCACCTGACGGGGAAGTCCATTCGCCTTATGCGCCCCGGGCTCGCGGCCGCGCGGCGATAGAGTCGCTGCACGCCGTATGGACACAAGCCGCAGGCACCAACAAGACGCTTGCCGTAACGGAGGCGGGGAGCTCTGGCGACCTCGCCTGGTGTCTTGCGGCCTACTCAGAAGGTGAAGCGACGGGAAACGGAACATCACTCAGCGTCTTTGAGCGTCAGGCTGATGGAGGCTGGTTGGTCCGTATGTGCAGCCTCAATAGCAGCGCTGTTGGCGAGTGAGCGACAAACCGGTGACCACCTACATCGTGACGCCGGCTCTACCCTTCCGGTAATAGTATTTAGTTCGCGTCAGGCCGCTTTGGCCTTCCGTTTCGCAGGAGCCTTCTTCTGAGGCGCCGGCTTTCGCCCAAGACCAGAGGCCTTCGCCAAAGCGGACCGCTGCTCCGCATAGTTTGGAGCCACCATCGGATAGTCGGCCGGTAGCTTCCACTTGGCGCGATATTCATCGGCCGTCATGCCAAGCACGGCGAGATGGCGTTTCAGTGACTTGAACTTCTTGCCGTCGTCAAGGCAGATGATGAAGTCCCGGGTGATGGACTTCTTTGGATTGACGGCGGGCATGAGCTCTTCGGTAGGGGTAGTCGCAGGCACGCCGAGGTTGGACAGTGAAATGTGAACCGACACGATGAGGCTTGGCAATTCGCCTACTGGCACCGGGTTGTTGCTGACATATGCGGCAACAACATCAGCGGCCAATTCGACAATCTCGGTGGCGCTATTGATCTGCTCTGGCAAGTTTTGGAACTCCTATTGCTTTTCGGTATATCTACTTTGGATCTTTCCTCTTCGCAATTCGTGCGAGGGCAAAAACATTCTGCGGCTTCTAGATTGGTCCGACCGTATACGGCCGCTGCGGCGCGTCCCTCTATGCTCGGCGACCCTGGTAGCGTCGTCAATCGATGCCGCAGACGCACGCCGTTCGCCAAGTCCCGACTGACATTGGAAAACCCTGGATGTGTGCAAGTAATTCTGCTGATGAATACTCTTTCGAGAAAGCTAGCCCTTCCGACGTTCAACGCTTCTGTCGCCGATAGTATGAGAAGAGAAGCTTTGACACCTTGGGACGATAAGGCCGACAAGCCTGGCGTTTGTATTGGGCCGGTATTTTGCTTCCAGCGTGCGCCGTCAATCCGAGGATCGAGGAAGCCGCAATCACGAGAACGTCTCAGTGTGAAAACCCAATTTCACACTGACATCGTCTGTCGCGGACGCAGCCGTGGTATCCCAGGCGTGCAGGCCGTGTTCCGTGTTCCGGGCCAAGACTTCGCTGATCCTTACGACCATCCCGCTCCCGTAGGAGCCGCTGCGCCGATAAAGCACGTTAGCGGTCAAAAAAATGAACTCTTGTTTCTCTGAGTAAAATCCGCCTTCGTGCAACATCGTGCCCGGGCTCTCCCGAATGAATCTCGCATGGGAATATAGTCCTTTGCGCGGAGAACGCTATTCCTGGTTGATGATCGCCATTCGCTCCAGCATATTTTGTAGCTCGCGATTCGAGGGCGAATGCGAACTGGGTGGCCCCGGCAGCAACATATCGGGGTGGAACTGAATTTTGGCAGGGGTTGGGTCTTGTGCAGACGACACCGAGGTGCTTCCGATCGTCCTTTAGAGCGCTAATAAATGGCGGCGGGAATGACGACGGAGTACCACGCGAAACTCTATGCGCATGAGCTGAGCAGGCGGCATTCGGTTGCCGACGCCGGGAAGCTCGCTGCCGCGTTATTGGATGCGCAAGTCGACCTCAATCCGCACCAGGTCGAAGCTGCCCTATTCGCCTTCAAATCGCCCCTGTCCAAGGGCGCGATCCTTGCCGACGAAGTCGGTCTCGGGAAGACGATCGAAGCCGGGCTTGTCCTCGCGCAGAAATGGACGGAAGGACGGCGGCGCATCCTGATCATCACGCCCGCCAATCTGCGGAAGCAGTGGTCGCAGGAGCTGGAAGAAAAATTCTTCCTGCCGACGATGATCCTTGAAGCCAAGAACTACAACAAACTCGCGAAGGGTGGCATGCGTCGTCCGTTCGAGCAAAAGTCGCTCGTGATCTGCTCCTTTCAATTCGCGGCCCGCTGGGCCGACTCGCTAATGGTCATTCCGTGGGACCTCGTCGTGATCGACGAGGCGCATCGGCTCCGCAACGTCTACCGGCCCGACAACCGGATTGGCCGCGCCTTGAAGACTGCCCTTGGCAACGCCCCGAAGATCCTGCTAACCGCGACGCCGCTGCAGAACTCGCTGATGGAGCTCTATGGCCTCGTCAGCCTAATCGACGACTATGCGTTCGGCGATGCCAAGAGTTTTCGCTCGCAGTACGCACGCATCACTGGGGACGAGCAGTTTGACGAGCTGAAGGAGCGCCTGAAGCCAGTTTGTCACCGGACACTGCGGCGGCAGGTCCTTGAGTATATTCGGTACACGAACCGCATTCCGATCACACAGGAATTCGTGCCTAGCGAACGCGAGCAGGCGCTTTACGATATGGTGTCGGAGTATCTCCGGCGGCCCTCACTGCAGGCTCTGCCGTCAAGCCAGCGAACCCTGATGACGCTGATTATGCGTAAGCTTCTCGCCTCTTCGACCTTTGCGATTGCGGGCGCCCTGGACTCCCTTGCGCGCAAATTGGAGCGCCAGCTCCGCGACGATATCAACATGAGGGAGAAGCTGGTCGAGGAAATCGCCGAGGACTACGAAGAGTACGAGGACACCTCAGACGAGTGGTCGGACGAAGGTGAAGAGCCGGAGCTTCTCACCCCGAGCGACATTGCCAATATTAGCCAGGAGATTGGTGATCTGCGGGCTTTCCGCGACCTGGCAGTCTCCATCTCCGAGAACGCCAAGGGGCTCGCTCTTCTGAGCGCCCTACGCGCCGGGTTTGCCAAGGCTCGGGACTTGGGAAGCGCCGAGAAGGCGATCATCTTCACGGAATCCCGACGCACCCAGGAATATCTCGTCCGGCTTTTGTCTGATCAAGGCTATGACGGCAAGCTTGTCCTATTTAATGGCTCCAATGCAGATCCCCAGTCCAAGGCGATCTACAACACCTGGGTCGAGCACCATATGGGCACCGACCGCGTGACGGGCTCCCGCACCGCCGACATGCGGGCTGCGCTCGTTGAGTATTTTCGCGAGAAGGCTGGCATCATGATCGCCACCGAGGCTGCTGCTGAGGGTATCAACCTTCAATTCTGTTCGATGGTGGTCAACTACGACCTTCCGTGGAATCCGCAGCGCATTGAGCAGCGCATCGGGCGCTGCCACCGCTATGGCCAGCGTCACGACGTTGTGGTGGTCAATTTCCTGAACAAGAACAATGCTGCCGACCAGCGTGTCTACGAGCTGCTCGCCGAGAAATTCAAGCTCTTCTCTGGCGTGTTCGGTGCTAGCGACGAGGTGCTCGGTGCCATCGAATCCGGCGTCGAGTTCGAGAAGCGCATCGTGTCCATTTACCAAACCTGCCGGTCGGATGCCGCCATTGAAGAGGCGTTTGAACGGCTGCGGACAGAAATGGAGACGAACATCTCCGTCACGATGGAAGATACGCGCCGCAAGCTGCTGGAGAATTTCGACGCGGAGGTCCATGACCGCCTCAAGATCAATATGGCGCAGAGCAAATCGTACATCGACCGATACGAGCGCATGCTCTGGGCGGTCACCAAGCACGAGCTAGGCAAGCTCGCAAAATTCGACGACGACTATCTGACCTTCATCCTGACGGCTGCGCCAGTCGGAGTCGAGGTCCCCGCAGGGAGCTATTTCTTTTCCAAACAGGGCCTCGACGGGCACCGCTATCGCCTGGGCCATCCGCTTGCGCAGCACGTCTTGTCTCTTGCCGCCTCGCGCAAGCTGAATGGAGGCGAGCTTGTCTTCGACTACACCGCATGGCCGCAGACGGCCATTGCGATTGCGCCGTTCGTGGGGAAGTCGGGGACGCTCGTTGCGCACAAGCTGTCCGTTCGCGGAGCCGACGATCAGGATCACTTGATTCTTGGGGCGATGACGGATGATGGCGTTCGCATGGACCCGGCCGCAGTCATGCGCCTGTTTGAAATGCCTTCCCGAAAAAATGGAGCCGCCGCCCTAGAGTTACCGCAGGCGATGAAGGCGACGGTTGACGGCCAGCGTAAGACCATTCTCGACGAGATGGCTCGTCGCCAATCCATCTGGTTCGACGAGGAAATGGAAAAACTCGACCACTGGGCCGAGGACCGCCGCGCGGGATTGAAGGCGGACCTGAAGGAACTGGACGAGCAGATCAAACTGCTGAAGAAGGAAGTGCGCCAGACCGGCAACATGCCCGAGAAGCTCGTGCTGCAGCGCAAGGCCCGGGCGCTGGACACGCAACGGGACGAAGCGTGGCGCGCTTATGATGCTGCCGCGAAGGATATCGAGGTTCAGAAAGATGGCCTTCTGGATCAAGTGGAAGAGCGCCTTGGGCAAAGCGTGTCCGACGAGCAGCTATTCGCAATTAGGTTTCAGATTCGATGATGACTATGATGAAAAGTGATATAAAGGCCGAAGGCGCACAGATACAGAAGGCTTACTTGAGCCTATTCAGCGGAATAGGAGGTCTCGAACACCCTTCTATTCCACCTGTTCTGTTTTGCGAACAGGATGCCGAATGCCACGTCGTGATAAAAGGTCGCGAGTTAAATCGAGATATCACTATCCACAATGACATTCGGGATCTTCACGTTCCTCCCTTGGCCTCGTTCGTAGTCGGAGGGTGGCCATGCCAAGACATAAGTTCCGCTGGGAAACAGGTAGGATTGTCTGGAAACCGATCCGGCTTGTTCTTTGATATGTTGCGCGTGGCCGTGGCGTCCGGTGCACACACGATAATTGGTGAAAACGTACCGAATCTTCTCACACTAAAGGGCGGAGCGGATTTCGAGGCGGCGAAATTGGCTGTCCGAAACTACGGATTCAATCACATCTCATGGCGCATATTAAGCGCTAGAGAATTCGGTCTGCCTCAGGACCGGAACAGGTTGTTCATTGTGGCCTCAAAACATCCGTCCCACGCATTGGCACTTCATTGCGACATACCCCCGCATTCCGCCCATAAGGAGACTCCGGAGGTTCACGGATTTTATTGGACCGGCGGCAAGAGGTCGATTTGCTATTCGACCGGCTACGTACCTGCCTTGAAGGTGGGGGCGACAGATAACAGGGGTAGAGGCACGGTGGCCGTATTCGATGGCCGTATTGCGCGAAAGCTGACAGTTGCGGAAAACCTCGCACTTCAAGGCTTCTCAGATATCCCCATCTCAGGAATGGCACCGTCGACGCTGCTTAGAATGGCCGGCAACGCAGTTGCAAAGCCGGTCGGCCAGTTCGTTGTGTCCAGCGTCATGAACGCCTGCCCGCCGTCAGGCATGAGAAGCGGCTTCTCTCTTCGTTCGTCCTCTGGATATTTCGACAGTGAAGTAGAGTGGGCGATAGATCACAAGCCGAGTTATCTAGCTTCAAATCTCGGCGATTTTCTCGAGCCCGGAAAGCATCAGCCCCTGTCAGCGCAGGCGTCGGCAGGCCTGATTGTCCGTTCTGTGCGTTCAGCTACACCAATGCCGACTGAGCTATTCGATGTGCTCTACAGACAGTCGCTCGATCGAGGCGGGAAGATTCATCCGTCTCGTGGCGACAGTCTTGCAGCATTTACGGAAATGCTTCCGAAAATCGTTGAATACAGGAACAAATTGGGCGGGATGGCAAAATGGGGTGGGAATTGAGCGAGCGAATTCGGGGCATCGGCAGCGTAGACATACGGATCGACGAACTCTTGTCGTCACTGACAAGTGAGCGCGTCGACGAAAAATTGCTGCGGGATTTCATATTCGACGCTTTCGCCCGTGACTTGTTGGGCAAGGATGCCAACAGGTTTCGATTCGACTGGCGAGGGAAGCCAAATCTCCTCGGCCTCATTCAGCGCCGTCCACAGGGCGCCTTGCACCCTGACCAAAGCATGTCTGTGGATTTCGACAGCGCCCGTCACGTTGCGATCGAGGGCGAAAATCTGGAAGTAATGAAGCTTATAGAGCGATCTTACTTTGGCAAGATAAAGATGATCTATATGAATCCGCCGTTCAACATCGGCGGAGAACTGATGTTCGATGACCGAGAGGGTCATTTTGACCGTTATGTCCGTTATGTCGCCGGTGAGGAGGTGGACGGAAGTGTTGGAATACCCGCCGGAAACGGCCATTCGGGTTGGCTTAATATGATCTACACCCGGCTCTTTGTCGCCAGGAACCTTCTGTCAAATGATGGCGTGATTTTTGTCTCCATCGACGACCATGAGGCCCACCATCTCCGGGCGGTAATGGACGAGGTTTTCGGAGAGGAGAATTTCATAGCTTGTTTCGTTTGGGAAAAGCGCTATTCGCCGCCACCAGATACGAAAGACGTAGGTTATGTACATGAGAACGTGATGTGTTACCGGCGCTCTGAAGAATTCGCGGCGGGACTTCTGCCTATGACAGACGACCAGTCGGCCAGGTACACCAATCCGGACAACGATCTGCGTGGACCTTGGAAGGCGGCTGACTATACATGCAGGTACACGTCTGAAGAGCGCCCCAATTTGTATTATTCGGTAACAAATCCGAATACGGGCGAGAAGATCTTTCCCAAGAAGACCCGAGTGTGGGCCTGTTCGCAATCCGAGCATGAAAAGAACGCCCAGGAAGGTAGGTTGTGGTGGGGTGTTGACGGCAACAACTCGATACCGGCCAAGAAAAAGTATCTGTTCGAGATTCGTCAAGGTGCCATGCCCAAGACAATTCTTCAGCATGATGAAGTAGGGCATACTGACGAAGCAACCAAGGAGCTCAGGCAGCATCTATCCGAGCTAAAATTGTCTTCAAAGCCGACGAGGCTAATGAAGCATCTGCTAAGCATTGCTAATGTACGCAAAGACGACGTTGTGCTGGATTGCTATGCCGGTACGGGAGCCATGGGAGAAGCCATTTTTTCCCTAGAAGCCGATGACGCTCAGGCTCCATCGTTCATCCTTATCGAGTTCCCAGAGAAGTTGGAAGGCCACGAACTTACGCTTTCGGAGGCTATGCTGCGACGGCTGACTTCAAGTGCGAGGCGCAGCAACGGCGCATCCCCTGGGTTCAGGACCTTCAAGCTTGGGCAATCAAATTTTCGGAGTTGGGACGGCGATGCTGAACGGGACGAAGACCTGCTAAGTCGCCTTGAGAGCCACGTTGAGCACCTGAGTGAAGTTGCGGATCGTGGCAGCTTGTTCTTTGAACTCCTCCTAGGTGCGGGCTTTCCGCTAACAACCAGATTCAAGTTGATTGAGATCGCCGGAAAACAGGTGTTCTCCGTAGAAGACGGCGCGCTCCTCATCTGCCTTGAGAAGGAGATCAACCCGGAGCTGATCGACGCGCTGGCGGAGGCGAATCCGTTGCAAGTCATCTGTCTTGACGAGGGTTTCAAAGGCAACGACCAGTTGAAGGCGAACGCGGTCCAGACCTTCAAGGCGCGCGCCGAGGCCGAGGAATCCGAAATCGTGTTCAAGACGGTCTGAGGGGCGGCGGCATGAAGCTCAAGTTCGACCCCTCCCTTCAGTATCAGCATGACGCGGTGAACGCTGTGGTCGGCGTCTTTGAGGGTCAGCCCTTTGTACAGACTGGGGCGATGGCGTTCCATTCGCTCCAGATCGGCGGGCTCTTTCAAACTGAGCTTGGTATGGGCAACCGGCTCAATCTTCCGGATGACGAGATTCTCAAGAACGTCCACCAGATTCAGGAGGCAAACGAGATTGAGAAAGTCGTGACCCTGCAGGGGCGAGAGTTCTCCATCGAGATGGAGACCGGCACGGGCAAGACGTATGTCTATCTCCGCACGGTCTTCGAGCTGAATAAGACTTACGGATTCAAGAAATTCATCGTTGTCGTACCGAGTGTCGCCATCCGCGAGGGCGTGCTCAAGAGCATCGACGTGATGAAGGAACATTTCCAGACGCTCTACGACAAGGCGCCGTTCAACCATTTCGTCTACGACAGCAAGCGCTTGGGCAAGGTGCGGCAGTTCGCGGCCAGCAACCAGATTCAGATCATGGTGATCAACATCCAATCGTTCCAGAAGGATGTTGCCGACAAGGACTTGGCAGAGATGACCGAGGAGGAGCTGAAGAAGCTGAACGTCATCAACCGCGAAAACGATCGTATGTCGGGGCGGCGACCCATCGAATTCATCCAAGCCGCGAATCCGATCGTCATTATCGACGAGCCGCAGAGTGTCGACACCACCGAAAAATCACGGCGGGCGATCGGAAACCTTAATCCGATGGTGACTCTGCGCTACAGCGCAACGCATAAGAATCCGTACAATCTCCTTTACAAGCTCGATCCCATTAAGGCCTACGACCTTCGACTGGTAAAGCGGATTGAGGTAGCGTCCGTCCGTTCGGACGAGAGTTTCAACGACGCTTATGTCAACCTGATCGCGATCGACAACACGAACGGTATCCGCGCTCGCATCGAGATTCACAAAGAGGGAAGGTCAGGGCCGAAGCCGACCAAGCTCTGGGTCAAGCAAGGCGATGATCTTTTCGTAAAATCCGATGAGCGCGAAGCGTACCGCAACGGCTACATCGTCCAGAATATCGACTGCACCCCCGGCTCCGAATATGTCGAATTCAATCGGGGACGGTTCCTGGAATTGGGGCAGGAGACCGGAGGCCTCGCCACTGACATCATGAAGGCCCAGGTCTTTGAGACCGTTGAGCAGCACCTGAAGAAGGAGCGCGCTCTGAAAGGTAAGGGCATCAAGGTTCTCTCGCTCTTCTTCATCGACCGAGTTGCCAACTACCGCATCTACAATGACGGTGGTAACACGAGCCTCGGCAAAATCGGACGGTGGTTTGAGGAGGCTTACCGCGAGCTGACGGCCAAGCCGATTTACAAGGGAGTCATCCCCTTCGACGTGACCGAGGTGCACAACGGGTATTTCTCGCAGGACAAGCAGGGGCACGCCAAGGACACGCGCGGCAACACCGGTGATGACGAGGACACCTACAGCCTTATCATGCGGGAAAAAGAGCGCCTGCTGGATCCGGAGGTGGCGCTGCGTTTCATCTTCTCGCATTCCGCACTCCGCGAGGGGTGGGACAATCCCAACGTCTTTCAGATTTGCACGCTCAACGAAACGCAGTCCGCCGACAAAAAGCGGCAGGAGATCGGGCGCGGGCTCCGACTTCCCGTTTACGGCCTCGGAGAGAAGCGCGGAGAGCGCGTTCACGATGAAACGGTCAATCGCCTCACCGTGATCGCCAATGAGTCCTATGAGGAGTTTGCGCGCACGCTACAGACCGAATTCGAGGAGGATTTCGGCATCCGCTTCGGCAAGGTTGAAAAGATCGCCTTCGCTAAGCTCTTGCGGCGGGCCGAGGACGGGACCGAAAGCGAGATCGGACAGGACGAGTCAGCGAAGATTTGGGGCGAACTGGTCACCAAAGGCTATCTAAACGCGGCCGGCGACATTTTGGAGAAATTCGATCCCAAGAATCCGCACTTCAATCTGGAGGTGCCGGAAGCCTATACCGACCTGAGGGCCGCCATTGTCGACGAGATCAACCGCAAGGTCTTCAAGAACCGCATCGTCAACGCCCGCGACCGGCGCAAGTTGAAATTCCGCAAGGAAGTCCATCTTAGCGAGGATTTCCAGAAGCTGTGGGGGAAGATCAAGCACCGCACCCGCTATCGCGTCACCTTCGAGACTGCCGACGTGATCGACCAGACGCTCGCCCGCATCAAGCAGATCGAGCCGATCAAGGCGCCGCGCGTTTTGACTACCGTCGTCGAGTTGGACATCTCCGATGCCGGCGTTTCGGCCGACAGGCAGATTGCGACTCGCGTAAAGGACGCGGAGCCGGTCAAGGTGCTGCCGGACATTCTCGCCTTCCTACAGAAGGAAACGGCGCTCACCCGGCATACGCTCGCTGAAATCATAAAGCGCTCCGGCAGGCTTGGAGAATTCAAGATCAACCCGCAGGCCTTCATGGCGGCGGTTGCGAAGGAAATCTCTCGCGCGCTCCATGATTTGATGCTGGAGAATATCAAGTACGAAAAGGTCGCGGGGGCGTACTGGGAGCAGAGCCGCATCGAACAAGATGCGGAGGAAGGGATCGTCCGCTACCTGAGCAACCTTTACGAAGTGCAGAACCAGAAGAAATGTCTGTTCGACGCGATCGAGTATGAGTCCGAGGTGGAAAAGCAGTTTGCCCGCGACCTGGACAGTAACGAGAACGTCAAGCTCTTTGTCAAGCTGCCGTCGTGGTTCAAGATTGACACGCCAATCGGCTCTTACAATCCCGACTGGGCTTTCGTCACAGACCGCCAGGAGAAGCTCTACTTCGTTCGCGAGACCAAAAGCACACTCGATTCAGAAGAGCGCCGGATGAAGGAGAACCAGAAGATCGCTTGCGGCCGAAGGCATTTCGAGGCGCTCAATCTGGATTTCGATGTCGTTACTGCGCTTGCGGAGGTGGCTTTCTGAGGTCGCAATGTCAATCAATGGATAGGTTCGACTCACTCACAAGATCCAGGATTATGGCGAGCGTCGGCCAACGCGACACTGGCGCTGAAATGGCGCTGAGGAAGACGCTTCACCGCACCGGACTGAGGTATCGACTGCATGACCGCTCTCTACCTGGCAGTCCTGACCTAGTCTTCCGTCGCTTTCATGCGGTCGTGTTCGTACATGGGTGCTATTGGCACTCTCACGGTTGCTACCGTTCCACCGTTCCGAAAAGCCGACAGCATTTTTGGAAGGACAAGTTCGAGGCGAACCGCTCTCGGGACAGACGAAATATAGCATCGCTCCTCGATGGAGGGTGGCGTGTGCTGACCGTTTGGGAATGTGCGCTAAGAGGTAAGTTGGCGCAAGACCCCGTCACTTTAGCCGAAGCCGTCAAGGTTTGGTTGGACAGTCCGCAGCCTACCGCTGAAATTGACGGAAATACTGACTTGGCTGCAGTGCTCTCCATCTCTGACAGCGGCAGATCGGAGCAGAATGCGTAGGAAAGATCGAAATTCTTGATCGCAAGACCAATGACTCAGTGTGAAACACCATTTTCACACTGAGAGGTCTCCAGACGTCAACTCGCTGCTCTATTCTACCTTAAACCAGACCGCTTCCCACTGATTTGAGGTTACAGTCTCAAGCTGCTTTCGAGCTCTGATCCAGGTGGGGGTTTCCCTGGTGTGCCTTGGGATGGCCAGGAGGCTGGCCACGCTTATCGACAGACGTTTGAACGCGAGGTACTGAGGGTTTTCGGACGAGCCCCAGTCTAGTTTACTACCGCTTCTGATGGCCTGCCGGAGACTTTGATAGGCTTGGCGCAAACAACCAAGACGGGCTAGTTCCGAATCGTCCAAAACTAGCTCTGCACACAGCTTTACGAAGAGGGCTTCCATCGCTCCCTCCGATGCAGCGGATTTTTTAAAGAGCTCCAGCTTTTGCAAAGCAAAGGTCTCTTCCTTGTTGTCGAGTAAAAAATTCCACGCCTTCCACGTCGAAAACAGCTCTCCGTAACTACGGAAGAAATCGTCGGTGCGCGCTTGTGCCTGTTCATTCTGCCTCTGACGCAAGTTCCAGCTGGCTGTGAGGCGATTGCCTACTAACCACGCAAGAGTGACCGTCAGGATTGGTGGCAAAATCGCTTTAGCAATTTCGATGATGGCAGGCGAACCCCCAAGCGCTTCAAACATTCAACCTATCCCCAAGGGAAGCCATCCAGAGCATGACGCTCCAGCCCATGCCCGCAGGCTTATCGGGCACAGTGGTTCGCACCATTACACCAAAAGAGCCAAATGTCCTCTGGGGACAGCGACAGGGGGACGATGCCAAAGAAGAATTTCTTTGACCGAGTTTGGGTTGCAGCAATCCCCAGGGTGGATGGAACGAAATTGACCGAACAGCCCCTATGGTGAGGGTTGTTTTGGTCAGGAAAGTTATTCTGTGGGTTGAGTACCTGTGGCCTGGTGACGTGCTCCCCGTGTTGCCCGCGTTTATAAGTTGATCCTGTTCACGTTGTGGTCCGATCTGGACCGGGTTGCAAACTCATTCGGGGTGAGCCCGTTGAGGTTCGTGTCCGGGCGGTTCACATCGTAGTCGATCCTCCATTCTTCGATACTGTCTCGGGCGTGCCGCTAGCTGGTCAAGAGCCGTTCGTTGAGATACTCATCGCGCATCCGACAGTTGAAGCTCCACGAAGCCGTTCTGGATCGCGCGATTTAGTGCCATTCGACATGGGATCTTCCTGCCACGCCAGGATGGGATTCAAGGCCAGCTCGGTGCCGTTGTCCGACACGATCATGCAAGGGTAGCCGCGATGCTCGGCGACGATATCAAGTTCGCGGGCGACGCGTAGTTTGCCAGGTATGCTTTCCGCGCTTCCGGCTTGGCAGCGAGTTAGCAGCTCCTGTGCAGTAAAGATTTGGTACGCTACCCAAAGGGCGATTCGAAGTGGGAGGGTTTTAGGTGCGCCAGCAGACAATTGAACGGGCGAAAGAGGAGTTCGACATTCTTGGCGAACTCAGCGCACGCTTGTCACAAAAGATACGTGAAGGTTATCGGTCCGCGCGGCCCGAAGTCATTCGGAATATTGAGCAGGTGGATCTGGTTAATATTAGCGACGGCTTGACAAAGGCGTTTGAGGAAGTCGCAAAGCGTGGGTACGGACGTGTCGTGTTCGCAGACGAGTACGATGAGAACGGGGACTACGCTGGCGCTACTTATTATCGGGTTTCACAAGCCAACGCCGGTTTCCCGGACAGACCCATCCGCCTTGTGGCTCGTAACTCCCCGGTCGGAAGCCAAATAGCGTCGTGCGCGATCGGAGATGAAATCTCGGTTCGCGTCCCGAAGAGGGGAGAGCGCTCGATCCTCGTTACCGGAATTGTCGACATTACCGGTATGAGCAATCTTCTTCGCGAAAATCCGGACGCGAAGAGGCTCCTGTTTAGGGTTGGCGAGGGCCTTGCGGACGAGGAGGTGTTCAATCTTCGGGCTTTCGTCCGCTCCTTGCCGGGCCCCGCCCGGACGCCAGATTCCGAAGAGGTCGGAGGCGAGTTTGTCGCCGCCGGCGATCTTTCAACCGAAGTCGATGAATTTCTGCCGGCTGGTAGCTATTCGGAAGACGAGGTCGTTCAAGCCCAGCCAACGGCGGTGTTGGATCTGTTGCCTTCGGCCGAAGTATCTGAAGATGCTCAAACAGATCCTTTCTGGAGTATCCGCCGAGACGCATTTTTCGGTGATGATGCGGAGGTTTCGCTCGGTAGCCAGTTCTTCACACAAACAACAGCCAACCAAGAATCCGGCATTCAAATGGTAAGAGGTCTCCAGATTGTTCATGGCATTGCGGGCAGTGGTAAGACGTCCGTCGCCCTTGGTCGGTTGAAGTTCTTCGCGAACTTCAGATCACTGGAGAATCTGCTTGAGTACGGTTTGCACGAGCGGGATTTTGCCGACTTTGACGCCAGCGGCATGATTGGCTTCGTGCTAAGTCCGAGTCTGGTCTCGTATCTGAAGCAAACGGCTGAGAGCTTGGACATCGGAGCGATGAAGATTCAAGATTTCGCGGAATTCCTGAACTCCGAGCGCACGCTTCGCCGCGTATTCAACAATCGTCCGTTTAAGAAATCGTCGGAACCCTGCCACCCCGAGCAGAAGTCGGTGCGCTGGCTGAAGATATTAGACATCGTAGCGGCGGCGTACGTCGCAGACGCTATGAGGGAGATAGCCGCGGCTCCTCTCACAAAGCCCGCGGTTTCGGGAGCCGAAAAAATCTCGGACCGACGCTGGGAGCAACTGGTTACGGATACCTGGGGCAAAGGACCACTGAGGTTTCGGCTTCAGAGCTTGGTCAGGAGCTTGGAGGTGGCGCCGGATCTCGAGGTGCGGACGTTCATGTTGCGCAAAGTGGCGATCGAGATCGATCGCCGAATCCGCCTTGGGGAAAATGAGTCGGGCGGCCTCGAACTGAGTGAGCGACGGATTGTCCGCGAAGCCATCGAGAACGCTCAACAGCGGCTATTCAGGCTTCTCAATCCGCAAGAGCTGTATGTCCGCATATTTACCGAGCCTGCGTATCGCACACGGATCGAGGAACTTGCCCTGAGTGTGGGCATCTCGTCGAAGGACGTTGTTGAACCAATAGTCGAGCGTCTAAATCAGAATCTGGTCACAGATGACGATGTTATCTGTGCGCTGTGTCTGAACGCACTATCGTGCGATCAATTCGAGCGTGACATCAGGGCCATTCCATACCTGCGGACTTTTGCGGAGCGAGTTGGCGTCTTCATCGATGAGTACCAAGATTTTAGCGAGTTGCAAGTCCTCCTGATGGGCTACAAAGCTCTGCCAAAGTACTGGCTCGTGACAGTTTCTGGAGATGCCAGCCAACGGCTTCATCGCGACGGTCTCGCAGAGGTGCAGCGGGCGTTCCCTCAAATCGCAATGCGCCATGCATCGGTTCTTCTGGACCGCAACATGCGCCAGACGGGTCCGCTTGCCGCGTTGTCAGCGTGTTTCCGTTCGTTGACGGAGGGGGATGGTAGTCAAATGGTCGGCGCCTGCAATGCCCCTTTGGACGTGTATGAGGACCCCGCGGAATTCGCCCGAATGGCGATCGATCGCATTGTCGCGCTTCCGGAGACCGCGAGCGTGGCTGTCATTTGTGCGGACGACCAGGATGTTGATCGCTGGTTCTCGTTGATGCATGGCGATCTGGATGCGAACTTCCGAAATCCGATGATCTCAGATCATTCAAAGCTGACTATGCGGTTTCATACTCATTTCACGACTCCGGTAGAAGCAAAGGGGCTTGAATTCGATGTGGTTGTGGTCCCGAACTTGGCGGCATACGACGGCTCTGATACGGTCGGCAGGAATTCCCTCTATGTCGCTGTTAGCCGTCCACGTCATGCGCTTCTAATGGGCTGCGACTATGAGGCCATTGGTTCGTCGATGATCGCTGGTATGGTTGATCACCGACATCTCGTGCTTCGAACTCAAGAACCAGCAGGTGACCCAGTCGACCGCGTAGCGTAGCGAACGCAGCTGACTTTGAGCCATGACAGTTCGTTGCACTCCCTGATCGACAGCCGACGCCCCGAAGAGGGCCATGGGGAAGGGACTCTCAGTGTGAAATTCCAGTCCTTGCGATATCCGTGAGCGAATGTTGAGATAGTCTAAAAAATAGCTTTGGGGGCGAAGGGCATGTTCCGTATCGTTCGTCTGGGTCGACGGGCAATCGGTGGGGTGGTGCTGATTGCAACACTTGTTGCCTTCTTCTCCTCAAACCAATTTGCCGTCCTGAAGCTGGCAGTTAGTTTTTGGGATCCGTTCGCGATCTCACAATATAGGCTGGGTCGCCTTTCCAATAACGACTATAGGGGATCCATCGAGCAAGCACTCAAAGAGGGTGATGTTTCTGAAGCCAAAAGTCTCGTGGTGCTCGCCCATGACAACGGACGCGAATTGCCGGCCGATCTGATTGAGCGGACCCGGGAAAGTCGCTTTGAATTCGGACTGCGAAATAGCAAGGATTTCCTGGATGGCGTAGTTTCCGGGCAAGTGACGACCTCGGCTTCCATCGGAGGCGTGCTGGCGGCCGACTACATCGGTGTCGGTGATGTCCGCGATGCAGTCATTCAAGGCAACCATCTGATCCGGGGAGAGGGCTATGACAAGCTCACGCTTGGCCTTTCCCTGCTTGGTATGGCAACGAATGTTCCGGGTACCGGGGCGATAGACGTTGGGTTTTCGCTGCTGAAAAACGCCAACAAGGCCGGGAAGCTATCGGGAGGCTTGCTTAGACGGCTTGGTGTTATATCGGCTCGGCTGGTTGATCTTGAAGGCTTGAAGCGAGGCCTTTCCCGTACCTCCCTGCCCACCTTCAAAGCTCCATCGGCAGCAGCCGTTCGAGCGGCCTTTGGCGAAATCGACTGGCATCGTGCGACAAAGTGCGACTTCTCGGAATTCCGAAAGCTGATCTCAGAGATGATGCCAGTCGACATCAAGGCTGCAAAAGATGCCTTTAGCGGCGCAGTTCGCAAAGAGGTGGTCGGGGAGGTGGGGTTACTTGCGAGTTCCGCAACTGGAATAGCGTCGACCGGAGGAATAAAGGCAACCTTTCGAGCTCTGGAAAATGCCGACGATGCCAAGGAGCTCTCCCGGTTCCGATCCTTGGCAAGCGGTATGGGTGACAAAACCTCTGCGGTAGTGAGAGTGCTGGGCAAAAGTGCGATCAAGTTGGGGGAACTGGTCTATCGGGTCGTATCTATTTTGATTGCCGCAATAGGTTGGTTCGCTGGCGCATTGTGGTTTGTGTTCTCCTTGGTCCGAACCTCATTCAGCTTAGTCAAACGGAAGGGGGCGAGCACATGAGTTCGAACGGACGACCAAAGCTGGCGTTAGTAGCGGCAGGTATTGGTGGGACTGCTGTCGCGGGTTTCGGACTTGGCCTCGGCAGGGATATTTATAGGAAAACAAAGAAGAACGTCGAATTGATCGCGCTTCTTTTGGCAGCGGTCTTTTGCCCGTTCATCGGCGGACGGGGTCTCGTCCGGGGACATAATCGAGGGATATTCGGAACCATTTTCCTGACCATTCTTGGAAGTCTCCTTTTGATCGTGACGGGCTTTTGTGCTGCCACCCTTTTGTTGTTCGGGATACTCGTGCTGGTCGGTGATGGCAAAACAGATACCCCTTTCCTTCTTGCGCTGCTGGGCGGACTTGTGGTGACCGCGCTCCACGCTGGAATCGGGATGGTGGTTGGCCTCGTTCAGCGACCAAAACGGCTGAAGGCGATCGCCGTCGGCAAGTTCAACGAGCGCTTTTTGGAGGAAAATGGGTTTCAGGAAACAGACGGAGACGACATCACTCACTACGATGACAGTGGCCAAGCGCTGCGATTTCTTGAGGCTCACCAAAGTCGGCTCGTCTTCATGGCTGTTGGCCGGCGCGGGAAACGAGCGTTTATCGATCTCGACCAGGACGGGCGAATGGTGAGCTACTCAGGCATTGCATAACCACCATGGCGCCCGAGGGGGAAATGGGCGCGTCGAACCGTTGTTATTGGGCGCGAATGTTACGTGCATCGGCCGCCTTTTCGCAAAGGGCGTGGCACGGCGTTATCCAACGCGCTTGATCTGTAGTTTTCGTCAGAAACCGGGCCGGCGGCAAAGGACGTCTCAGGGTGAAATACCCATTTCACACTATTGGACGCTTCCAAGCTTTTGCAGGCCGGACTGCGACCCAAAGGCGACACATTTTTCAAGGAGGTGAACGGCAGATTTGCGCCCAATTTCGGGCGTTGAGATCAGGGTCGTTTGCGCTGGGAAACCGACGTTCAACCCGTTTTGCCGCGGGGAGGAAATAGGACGCGCCTTTAGGGCCCGCGATCATGCTGACCCCAAGGGAACTTTCGATCAGTTCGCCCCAGTTTGTCGAAGGGCGCTTAATGTGTCGCGGTCGAGATGTTTTGGTTGACGCTAAAAAAGTTGGTCGGGTCGTATTTGCTTTTCACTTCCGCAAGCCGTCTGTAGTTTTCGCCGAATGAGGCGCGGATAACTTGGTCCGCGGGCTCGCTCTGAAAGTTCAGAAGGTGCATCCCGCTCGAATGCGGCTCGAACGCATCATACATGGCGCGTACCCAGGCAATATGCCTTTCGCTTTCGGCCGGATCCACCCACTGCGCGGTCATTCCTATGTTGTATTCCGCGCCGCGCTGGGCGAAGGCGGATTCAGCGCGACTGATCCTGCCTGGCGCGCCGCCATAGAACTCTACGATGCAGGCCGAAAGAGGCGACTTCATCCGATTTCCATGCTCGACAAGCAGGTCTATGATCGTGTCGGTAAGTTGCGGAACGAAGCTCGCCTTCCAGAAATTGTGGGTGCCGTCTGGGAAAGCGCCGTCAAGCAGCTTCTGCATCGTCGGGAAGGGCATTAGCTGGATGGCATCGAGCATTGGGGGACCGAAAGATCGCAGCGGCGCCAGCACACGTGCGCCTTCTACCACGTCACCGCACCAGCATGCGATTACGCCGACCGCCGGCATGCCGTCCGGTGTCGTCAGCATGGCCGCGTAGGCAGTCAGTTCCTCCGGTGCCGTGGCCATGAAGTCACGATAGAAGCGCAACACCTCACCGGACTTGTCGCGTGCGTGAACGATCAGGCCGCCGAGCACTGATGATATTTGCTGCGCCCGGAAGGTGAAGCAGGTGACGATGCCGAAATTGCCGCCGCCGCCGCGCAAAGCCCAGAACAGGTCGGGGTGTTCTTCCATGCTGGCCGTCAGCAGGTTGCCCTCCGCTGTCACCAGCTCAAACGAAATCACATTGTCGCAGCTCAGTCCGTGCTTGCGCACCAGCCAGCCTACGCCGCCGCCGAGCGTCAGACCTGCAACGCCGGTCTTAGAGACGACGCCGACCGGCACCGCCAACCCATGCAAATGGGTCTCTCGGTCGAGATCGCCAAGCGTCGCGCCGCCCTGAACTCGCACGGTCTGGGTCTTGGGCTCAACCATCACGCCACGCATGGCGGAGAGGTCGATCACGATGCCGTTGTCGCAGAGCGCGCGCCCGGCGACATTGTGACCGCCCCCACGCACCGCGACAAGAAGGTCGTTTTTAGAAGCGAATTTCACTGCGTGGATTACATCAGCGACACCGAGGCAGCGTGCGATGAGTCCAGGGTGTCGATCAATTGCCGCGTTCCAAATACGGCGTGCCTCGTCGTAATCGGCATCAGCGAGCCGGATAAGGCGGCCAGCCAACCCCGAAGCGAACTCATCGATGAGGTCGGCGCCAATCGGCATGCCATTGCGACTTTGAAGCTGCGTCTCTAACATATCCTCCTCCTCAACTTCTCACCGCGTAAGCTCAAGCCTCGCGGTGAGAAGTAGCATAACACCAGTTGGCGGGCCTGTGACGCCGAAAACACCTTCGATCCGATAAGTGGCGCTCGGTACGGAATGGCCGCTTTTGCCAACTGGATACTAGGAAGCTGCCAGTCCGCTCGCGTGAAGAGTTTCGGGCGCCGGCAGGCGTACGAAAGTCCCCGAGGAAGGAACCCGCGGGCCACAGGCGATGGCTATGGGGATTTCGGATTTTTGCAGATGTCGGCGATGGCGCGACCGGTGTCGGGAAGCTCTGGGGTGAATGCGGACAGACCGCTTCGTTGCGCCTGCGTACGGTGTTGTCGGGACGGTGGGCGGCTGGGCGCGGCTCTGTCGGAGACGATAATCACCATGGACTGTGCGTCGATCCGTTGCCGGAGGCAGAGTGCCTGCGGCTGAAGGCTCGACCATGCCATGCCGGTTCATTGCGTGCTGCCCAGGAAACAGCCAGCCGTCGCGATGCATCAGGCCCTGCTGGCGTCCGACCTTCCACCACTGGCGCAGCAACAAGAGCAGGTCTTGCGACAGCATGGCGTTGCGATAGCGCCCGCCCTTGCCACGCTCGACGCGCAACAGCATGCGCTCGCCGTCGATGTCAGCAACCTTCAGCGTCGACACCTCCGCCACGCGCAGGCCCGCGCCATAAGCGACCGACAGCGCGGCCTGGTGCTTGAGGCAGGTGGTGGCGTTGAGCAGCCGGGCGACCTCGTCGCGGCTGAGGACCACGGGCAGCGTGCGCGGATGCGCCAGCCGGACGAGCTTGCGCGCCAGATCCGGACGATCGACCGTATGCGTGAAGAAGAAGCGCAGCGCCGACACGATGCTGTTCATCGTCGGCACGGGAACGCCGTCGTCCTGCTGCTCGATCTGGAAGCGGCGCAGGTCGTCGGTGGTCGCTGTGTCTGGTGAGCGCCCGAGGAACGTCGCCAGGCGTCCGATGTCGCGGAGATAGTTGCGCTGTGTCTCGCGTGAGAAACGCCGCATGTTCATGTCGTCGATCAGCCGCTGCCGCAGCGGACTGATAGGTGCATCGAGAATAGGATAGGGCATGGTCGGGCTCCTTGTTGAAGAAGCCCGTGATGCTCTGCCCCTGCCGAACCCCGCTCAACGCAGGCGCAACGTCCGGTTCTTGATCTCTACCTCAACCGCAGGCGCCCATCCCGCGCAGCGGGTTCGTTCTCCGGCCCCATTCCTCCCAGTCAGCTTTGCGCCCATTACCAGTCGTCGAGCCGACTACCGGCGAATTCCAGAAGCGGACACGAGGCAAGCCGGCTGACGAGCTAGAGCGCAATGACTAGCGGCGTTTGGCTCGACCATTATTCGCTGATTTATATGCAACCAAGTCATGGCAGCCCTTGACCGGCAGCACCCGCGCGACCTTCTTCTTGAATCGCACCAGTCTGGGCCCCTGAACGTGAATGCCAGCGCGGTTTTGCTGAGCCGCTGGCAACAATATTGGGAATCGGTGATAAGTAATCACGCGGTCGAACTGGCTTGTTGAAGAAGACGCTTGGCGAGGCACAAGAATAATCAGAGAGTTGGGGTAGCGTGCTCTTAAAAATCAACCGGATCAAGGACCTAGGAGTTTTCTCAGATTATATCTGGGATGCCAAGCTGCCCACGTTTGAGCGCTTCAACGTTGTGTACGGCGAAAACGGCTCAGGCAAAACCACCCTTTCCCGTCTTTTCGATTGCCTCATGACGGGCCTCCATGAGGAATACCCCTCGCTCGAATTCAAGATTGAATCGGAAACGGGAGAACTTGCGCACGGCATGGCCGCAGCCAGGAAGGTTCGCGTTTTCAACGCCGATTTTGTACAATCCAACATCGGCCAACTAGACGGCAATCTCAAACCCATCCTCGTCATAGGCGAGGAGAACAAGGCCGTTGCAGAGGCCTTAGCTGCCGACGAAGTAGAAGTCGCAAAAAGGAACTCCGCAATTACAGCCGCCGAGGCTCGCATCAAGTCTCACGAAACAGGCCGAGGAAAGATATTTTCCCAGATAGCGAGCACTATCAGCGAAGCGACGAGTGGCACCACTCAGCGCACATATCGCAAAAACAACGCTGAAAGCGCTTTCGCAAACCTTTCCGCTACCAGCACCCTTTCCGATGAACAATTGGCAACCCATCGCACGACGGTGCGCCAGGAAGTTATGGGCAGGATTGACGCTTCGCCCCACGTGACTTTCCGGATCGGTGAGACGGAGCTGGCTCTGCGCGACTGTGCGGATTATATCAGGACAAACGCGGAGGCCTTGTGCGGAAGGGCCGCAATCAGTGATGCGATTTCTCGCCTAAAAGACAATCCTGATATCGCGAGATGGGTTGAGGAGGGGCACTCGCTTCACAAAAAGCGTGGTGAGCCGAACTGTGAGTTTTGTGGTCAACTTGTACCAGGAGAAAGATGGAAGGAGCTTGAGGCTCACTTCAACAAGGAAGACCAGACGCTGAAGGCCGATATTGAAGGCGCACTCGCCGATATCGAGCGGCTCCGCAGCATGCTGTCCGAGGCCTCGCTGCCGGACCGCCTCGCACTCTACAGCGACTTCCGGGATCAATACGACGCGGCGACCGGAGGCTACGCAGATGCCTTAGAGGCGGCGCACGACGCACTCAATACCGTTGCGGCAGAGCTAGCAGCAAAGCTTGACTCTCGGACCGTGTCGATTCCATTCGATTACGCCCTGTCCTTTGATAACCTCGGCAATTCGATTACCGCGATCGCCGCGGCCCTCGATGCGCACAACACAAAGACGTCAGGATTTGATACCGCCAAAGCCGAGGCAAGGGACGCCATTGAAGGTCATTATCTTTTCAGCGTTAAAGGCGACGTGGCTGCTTTCGATCAGAAGATCACGGATGATAACGCTCTAATCAAGGAAAACACAGACGGCAATCAGGCCGCCGGCAGACCCGCACTCGCGACCCTGCAGGCATCCATCGCGGAGAAAAAGGCGCAAATCTCCAACACGCATAAAGCGGGCGAACAGCTGACCCAGATGCTGCAAACTTTTCTCGGTCGCAGCGAGCTCGTCTTCAATTCAGGGGACGATGGCTACCGCGTCCACCGTAATGGGAAAAATGCGAAACGCCTGAGTGAGGGAGAGCGTACGGCCATTGCATTCATCTATTTCATCGTCCAGCTGAAAGACCAGGACTTCAAACTGTCGGATGGCGTCGTCGTTATCGATGATCCTGTATCAAGTTTGGACTCAAACTCAGTTTATCAGGCGTTCGCATTTCTCAAAAACGCAGTGAGGGGTGCGAAGCAGGTATTCCTCCTGACTCACAATTTTTCGTTCCTGAGATTGCTCATAAACTGGCTGCAGAACGACCCCGCTACGAGGAAGAAAAATCAGCTGTACATGCTTGTTTGCCAAATAGATGCAGCTGGACGGCACTCGACAATTGTCGGCTTGGATAGGACCCTGATTGACCACCCCACAGAATACCATTTCCTGTTCAAGACACTCGCCACCTTCAAAGGCGATGGAACGATTGCAGGGTGCTATCACATTCCAAATGTAACCCGGAAAGTGCTGGAGACATTCTTGGACTTTTTCGTACCCGGCAACAACAGCCTCTACGCGAAGTTGTCTGCGGTGAAGTTCGACGAGAACAAAAAAACGGCCATCTACAAATACGCCAACGATTTATCACATTTCACCGGCCAAGGCTTTGAGCCTGGACTCGTTCAGGAGAGTCAGAAGAACGTCACCTACTTGCTGGAAATGATTCAGGCGCTTGCCCCGCAACATTACGACGGCATGGTTACGGCAACGTCATGAATTGGGAGTGTGAGTTACCCCCTGCAGGCGGGGAAAAATATGACCTATGACTTTTCAAGTCTGGCTCACGCTGATTTTGAAGACATGGTGCGCGATCTCGTCGGCCTTGAACTCAAGATGCGCTTTGAGGCGTTCGGTCCGGGGCCTGACGGAGGCATGGACGGACGACATTCAAAAGGCGGCTCCACCGCAATTCTCCAGGCTAAGCATTATGCCGGTTCCTCATTTGATGCGCTCGCTGCCGCCATGAAACGCGAGCGTGTGTCGATAGATAAAATGTCGGCATCAAGATATTTGCTTGCGACCTCCCGGCCCCTATCGCCGGGCAATAAAGGCAAACTGGCCAAGATCATTGGGCCGACCCTAAAGACGCAGGCGGACATATATTCCGGCGGCGACCTGAACGCTCTATTGCGGAAATTCCCTGAGATAGAAAAGGCACACATTAAGCTTTGGCTTTCCAGCGCCGCAGTCCTGGAGCGCGTCACACGCGCTGCTGCTCATGCTTACGCGGCAATTACCAAGGCGGAGATCGCCGCGAAGGTAAGGGTTTACGCACAGAACCCCAGCTTCAAGGCTTCCCGGGACACACTGGAGGGACAACACATTCTTATTATTTCAGGTCCGCCGGGCGTCGGTAAAACGACGCTCGCGGAGATGCTTGCCTATGCCTACGTGGGAGAAGGTTGGGAACTGGTGCCGATCAGGAGCCTCGAGGACGGCTTCTCGGCCATCGTCGATGCAAGCAAGCAAATATTCTACTTTGATGATTTTCTCGGGAAGGTGGCACTGGACAAGGGGGCGCTCGCGTCGAAAGACTCGGATTTGGCGCGATTTATGAAACGAGTAAGGCATTCCCAGAATGCTCGTTTTATCCTCACGACAAGGGCATACATCTTTGAGGAGGCCCGTCGCATTTCGGAATATTTTGCCGATCACCGTCTCGACATCAGCAAATATGTGCTGGATGTCGGTGTCTATACGAGACGCATAAGGGCGCGGATTCTTTACAATCATTTGCTAGTGGCCCAGACCCCACCCGCTCACATCCGAGCTCTAATTGAGAGCGGCAAGATCCCCAAAATAGTCGATCACGCGAATTATAATCCGCGTGTGATTGAGTGGATGACTGAATCGGTCCACCTAGGTTCGATTCCGCCGGGGCGGTACGCCGAAGCTTTCATCGATGCCTTGGCAAATCCAAAGCAGCTTTGGGATACCGCCTTCCGAACCCACATTCCTGAGAAATGCAGACACTTGCTGTTCGCACTCTTCTTTGCCTCGCAGTACGGCGCGGAGATTGCGGACTTACGGGTTGCTTATCAATCCCTGCATCCGCGTCTTTGCGCAAAGTTCGGACAAGCCCACGACCCCAAGGACTTTGAGGAATCTTTGCGCATTTTGGAGGGAGGGTTCGTGTCGATCCGCAACGGCACGGTTTCATTCGTCAATCCGTCAATCAGAGATTACCTCACCGAATATCTTGACGATCTGCCGCTTCTCCACGAGTTCGCCCTGTCCGCGCGTCAAGCGGAGTGGGCGCGTCAGCTCTGGCGGCATGGGAAAAATCTGTCGGCTACCGAAGACCAATATGCGGAGTTTACAAGGGCATTCACCCTGGTTGCGGGCGAATTTCTTCGCATCCCCACTTGGAAGAAATCCCAGCGATTTCCTCATTCCTACAGTGTTACCGATCTGGCGAATTCGGATCGGATCACGCTTCTTCTGAAATGGTGGGAAGCATCAGGCGATTTGGGGTTTGCTGAGCTGGCAGTGGGGCTTGCCGAAAAGCCGGTGAGCGGGTTCAGCTCATGGCGGGACGGGGAAGACCTGGTGGAGATAATAAAGGAGATGCGGCTCGCATACTTTTATGACGGGTTTCCCCTCGAAGAAGCGCTGGTGACGGCCCTTGAGGACGGCCTAGTTTCAATGTTGACGACAGGAATGGGCTCAGAGGAGCTGGAAAAAATATCGGATGCCATCATCGACTCTGAGGAATATGTGGGCGCCGAAGTTGTCGCTGCGGCGAAAGACGCAATTCGACGCGAATTTGATGACATCGAACGCAGTGCTGCGGAGACGGACTCTGAGTCAACCTTGACCGACCGCATTACGAGTCTGGAAAAACTAGCCCTTCGTGGCGGCGTCGCTCCCGCAGTGCTTTCGTCCGCGATCGAAACAGTGAACCGGCGTATTGCTGAAATCTCCGAAGAGGCGGAGACCGCCGAGCCACCGTCATTTTCTGGAGCGGCCAAGCCCGACATCGACAATTTTGATGACGCGGCTTTGGCAAACCTGTTCGCGCCGCTACTCGAACACTGAGTAGCAATCATGTCGATCAGCGCTTTTCGCACTGCCGTGCATATCGTCCGTCTGCCGGATCTTACGGCTGCGCCGGTCGCCATCCGACCGATAATTGAATCCGCCACAGGTGCCAGATGATCGAGGAACCATGCCCAGATGATTCTATCTTTGTTGAACGCCGAGGGGCGGACGCGGGTATCAATCCAATGTTCGGAGAGTGGCAGAAGACGTTCAACTTCGCGCCTGTACCTTACAGGGACGGTGGGGCCAGGTTGCGAGCGTTCCATGAGGCCATGGCCGCAGAACTCACGAATAGGTGGATATACTCCCACGAAGTTCAGCTCGATATTACGCTGCACCTTGATGTTCAGACTGTTCTAGAAACATCGGACACCGCCGATCTGGACAACTACGCAAAGGCCATCCTTGACGGGCTCAAAGGCCCTCGCGGCATCATGTTCGACGATACACAAGTGCAGGCGCTTGCGATCTCTTGGTTGGACGGTTACGGCGATCCCAGCTTCAGGGTGTCTGCGAAAAGTTCGCCCGACGATTTCGTGCTTAAGCCGGTTGAGTTTTATGAAATGCCTGACGGCCTTTGGTATCCTCACGGTCGTTTCGTCTGGAGCAATGGCGGCGAAGAGCCTCTTCCTGACAAGAGCCATTTTGCAGGCCTGTCGATTATTGAACTCATGAGTTCGGTAAAGACGCGCGCTCGCGCTGAGATGCGCAATGCCGGCGCTGACCGTCTGCGCGCCTATCAGCGGGGAATGTATGTATCATCAATGGCGCGGGGTTACCCGCGTGGTCGGATCGCCGACAGCGGCTTCACTTTGCAGCCAAGGCGCGAATGGCAAGAAACCCGGCGTATTTGGAGAGAAGCGAATGCTGAAGAGATAAAAGAGGTCGAGCAGATTCTATCTGACCTTCGGAACAGCTATGACTCCATGCTAGAGGTGCTGGCCGGGCGACTTCCAGCCGACAAGCGTCGATGACCTCCAAGAATGAATTCTCACCCCGGACGTTTTTGCGAGACCGTCAGGCGGTCCTCGTACATTTTTCGACCGTCATGACCAGCCATCCCGACCTTACGTTTCCTCATGACCTGCTTCGCGCCATGACACTCAAGGCCATTCCGTTGGCCTTCTCGACCATCCAGACAGGCGACACCAACCCATTCGCTGAAGATGGGCGAGGGGGAGCTGAAGGGAGCATCGGAATGCTTGTCGATATTGGCCCGAGGACCAAAATCAGGTCCGTTTCACCAGGTGACAGCGGCAGTAATCCGGACGGATCACTTGGATTGCCGCCCACTGCTGAAAACTGTGCGTCCAGCATTGACGAACGCGAAACCAGCAACGAGTGGCATATTCAGGATTTTATCCCGATTGGCGTTTTCGTCTTGCCGCCTCTCCTGACGCGCCAGGTGGAAGTCTTGATGGGAGAGCCAATCTCCGGGGACACTCTAATCACTTTCGGCGATGCTATCGCGCCCTTTCCTGATCACCGAATTTTCAGCGCGAGGGAGGATAGATTTGTGGAGTTCGACCGCGGCTCAGCCAAGTGGCGCAATGTCGCCTACGATGACATCATCGTCCCGTAAGCAGATTAGGTCAGAATTTATATAGCGCAAACAATGGCATAGGAGTTCTCAGTTTCATCCTGCCGGGCGCCGCAAGACGAGACAAGACTAAGACCGTTTGCGCGGGGCGCCCGAAACGATTCGAACCGTTATCAGATCTGAGGCAAAACATTAAAGGCTGTCTCTCCTAATTTTCCTGTGCAGGCGATCAGAGTTACATTCCCTGAATGTCCGCTAACGATAACGGAAGCGCAGTAAGCTGTCGGTCCGCAATCGGCCCCGTTCCCGCCAAAAGCGGCCCAGCAGGATTGCGCCTCATGTCGGTCGTTGCGGCCGCATTACTGACCTTCCCAAAGCTGACATTCGTTATGATGCTTCCGAAGCCGGCCCTGGAGGCCACCAACGTCGAAGGCCGGATACACCTCATTCCTTCACCAGTTTCAATGCCTCAAGCTTGCACCTGAGGCTGAACTTACTCTATCTGCATTCCCACCCTCCAACTCGTTAAGCACCTCATCTTGGCGTCCACGCAACCAGCAGCTGGCCAGGCCAGGCGGGTGGCTATGGTCGCATCGGGAGCTCCTCAATCTAACTTCGGCCGGATCAACTCAACCAGCTTGGCCCTACAACTTCGTTTTAGATCGTCCCGACGATGGAAGGAGCTTCCGCATGCTCAATGCCATCACGAGAAAAGCCAAGGCCACAAATAGATGGTTGTCTTCCACTCAAACCTTGGTGCATACCAGATCATTTGAGTTCCATGACTTGAGGTCTGCTTTAAGAGTTTGCCCGCAAGCAGTTCGAAGGACTGACTCTATACAGACGTGCAGTACGCTGATGGTCACCACGAGGAGGGTGCATGCTGCTACTATTTAGAAATCTCGCAATAGGCCTTGCGCTCCCAGTCTTGATGGTAGTTGGTCAAGCATCATCAAATGAACTTCCCCCCAAAACTCTCGATATGGTGCTCGAAGCTGGGGGTTGGAGTTCAACTGCGGATGACACGAACCAAGGAGAGCACCTTCCGCTCGGCCTTGTGAGGCAGTTGGTCAACGACTACCCGTTGGACACAAGATCTATTGGTCTTCTGTCGATTACCCTCGGTGCTGCAAAGTGGGGCGTTGATGGTGATAGTACACTCCCCGCCGATCCCGCGAACGACAAATGGGAGGGGCCAACAAGAGCCAGCGGCAAACATCTGATGAGTTACAAGGTCGGTGGGGTAGGCTTGCCTCATCTCGACGTAGAGCCGCTGGCAGACTTTATCGACTAGCTCCTTGCAAAACATCCCGACATTGGGGAGAAGGTTGATCGAGCTCGCATGAAGAAAATCGCAAACAGCCTTCGCAGCGGCAAGAAGTACGATCAGATCAAGTCCAACGCGATCTTCCGCAAATGGATGCTTGAAGGGCTACGGCGCAAAGACGCACAGAAGTGGGTACTTGAGTATTGGCTTGATACGTATTGGGAGCCTGCATACCGCGCCAGTGGGGGCGACATAAGACTTGCCTTGGTCGTAGCGAGGATCTGGAATACCAGCGGCCGATTGGGAAAATGCGCAGCCGAGCGAGCCTTGAAGGCAGATGATCGTGTTCAGTCGGCACTTCAGGCTTACGTTGATTGTCCGGGGGGAAGTAAGGCGTATAAAACTAGACGATGGGGATGGATGAAGAGGCCGGTCGCTCTATTTGACACATACGCTAAGAAATCTCCTTAATCGCGCACGGGTCGCGACATAACGCTCGGAGGCCGGCCCCGATAGTTGGCGTCCTCGTAGTCCGGTGGATAATGCCTGCCGGTAAGAGCCCGGTTCCTTCTTCGATCTAAACAGGAGCGCAGCCTCAGTGCGGATGACGCTCTCAACTGTTTCCTCTGCATTTTGCAACCTTATGGAGCAACGTATGGCTCGCCAACCCCGCAACTCAACCGAAGGCGATGCCGTTTCGAAAAATAAAATGCCGACTGATGACGATTCCGACGAGCATGCGGATTCCATTAATGAAGAGGTTGAAAGTGGAGATGCACATTGGTTGGACGCAAATGGTGATAATGACGAAGAATTATCCAGCAAAATGGCGCCTGTGGCGGTCGATCTAGATCTCGACGCTTTGACAGAATCCTCTCCTGCGAGCAGGAATATTCATGTTACGAATGCAAGGGATGGCTTAAATCTTCGTTCAGGGCCGAGCACTGAATTTCCCATCGTTCGCTCTCTCCCTCTTGGCACTCGGGTGGATGTCACTAAGCGAGAAGGCAGATGGGCCCTAGTTGACGAAAAGGGTGACGGCGACTGATGGCTTCGTTCATTTGGCCTTCCTGAACGAAAGGACGTCTGCCGACATTCAAACCAGGGTTGTGCTCCCTGCAGATCAGGTTCGGGCTTTCCGGGCGCAAAGGAATCCACGAGGTGCCCGCTTGTATGATAGATATGGGCTTCGGGGCGGCTTCTGGCATCGCGGATCGCCTCGTCGAGTTTCGACTTGCCGGATATGCGGCCCAGTTCCTTTTCCCAGAACGGCAGAGTTCGGCGACGATCGCGGCCGACTGGTCCTGCCGTGCGGTGCGGCGGCAGTCGGGATCCTGGCCACGAACCTTTTCCTCGACGGCCCATAGCTTGGCGATACGCTCGACAGTTTCGCTCGCCACATGCGAGACGCCGGACACGAGATCCGTTCGCCTTCAACTGTGGCGCGACAATCAACATGGTAACGTCCATATGACCGCGACATAAGAATCTCATCCAGATTTCGCTACCGTCTCATCCAGATTGTCGCGCCATAGGTGCGCGGCGGATCGACACTGCCGTCTCTTTCATCGGCACGTCGAGACCGATATGTTCATGGTTGTTCTCCGTTGATGCTGGGCCCGGCGTCCAGTCGTGAGCCCGTATTTCGTCTTATCGGGGAAACAGCCACCCTCCAAGACTATGATCGGTTCCAGGGCGCGTCGCTCCCGCGATTACCCCATGTGGACGGCTCTCCACCCCCTTTGCGGCTATAGTCGTGGGGCTAGAGCGCGTTGCGCTGAAAAGGAATCAGGAGCCCGCGTAAGAGGGGCATAAGTCCGGGCGTCGGATTTGTCGGTTTGGGTGCGACAGATTGAATCGCGGTGTTGAGGTCGGGTTTCCAAGCGGTGTGATTTTGGATTCGCTATTGGGATGCCGCCGCCTGTCGATATTGAGTCGCCGTCGCATGCCGATCTGAAGGTCCTGGTAGTGGACCTGATGGGCCGGGTGGCTGATCTGAGTCAGATGGTCATCGAGCAGCGCGAGGAAATTGCCCGGCTAAAGGGCCTCAAGGGCCGCCCGGACCTCAAGCCCGGCAAACCGAGCGGGATGGAGAAGGCGAGCCGTCCTGCGCGGCCATCGACGGCGCCGCGTCGCGGCGGGGCAAGACGGGCGAGCGGGTGATCCACGAAGACAGGTTTATCGAGGCTTCGGTTCCGCGCGGTTCGCGGTTCAAAGGCTACGAGGACTTCGTCGTCAACGACATCGTGCCTCGTGCGCATGTCGTGCGCTATCGCCGGGAGCGTTGGCTGACGCCGGACGGGCGCATGGTCGTGGCGGCGCTGCCATGCGGCATCAAAGGCCATTTCGGCCCCGAACTGTGCCGCTTCGTGCTGGCGCTCTACCATCAGGGCCAAGTGACCGTCGCCCGGCTGGCGGCGCAATTGCATTCGATCGGCGTTGCGGTCTCCAAGCGCCAGGTCATGCGCATGCTGATTGATGACAAGGAGGTGTTCGTGCACGATGAACGATGTTCTGCGCGCCGGCCTGGAAACCGCCTCCTGGATCAGCGTCGACGACACCGGGGCCCGCCATCAAGCAGGAGCGCAACCTGCACCTAGATCGGCAACGAGCACTTCGCATGGTTCGCCACCACAGGCTCCAGGAGCCGCCTCAACTTCCTGGAGTTGCTGCGCGCCGGCCACATCAACGCCCAGGCGCTGGCCTACATGCGCAAGCGCGCCTTGCCCCAACATGCCATCGCCCGCTTGGCCGGCCATCCGATAAGCACTTCGCCGACGAGCATGCCTGGATGAGCCGCCTTGAACGCCTCGACATCCACGAACTCAAGCACCGCCTCGACCCACCGC
The DNA here is from genome assembly GCF_020165355.1 of Mesorhizobium sp. BR1-1-6. Taxonomy (NCBI): domain Bacteria; kingdom Pseudomonadati; phylum Pseudomonadota; class Alphaproteobacteria; order Hyphomicrobiales; family Phyllobacteriaceae; genus Mesorhizobium; species Mesorhizobium sp. BR1-1-6. Next base: position 38,616 of record NZ_JAIUHZ010000030.1, read on the forward strand.
GGCTGGCCACAGAGGGCGCGCTGTGGGGCGCATCCCCCTTCTGGGACTATCTCGGCGCAAGGCTCGACATCCCCAATCAGCCCAGCGTTCCACCCCTCCCAAGCCTCGTCAGGCGGCGATGCGCTGCCGCCTGAAATGCCCGGACTTTTGCCCCTCTTACGGAACTGCGCTTTAAGTCTTTGTTTTTATGCATGTCGTTTTCGCAAAACCGCTGCACACTTTTTTGCACGACATGCATTAGAGTTGGAGGAGAGCGGCCATGGACATTGCTACGACGATCGGTCTGGATATCGCGAAGGCGGTCTTTCAAGTGCACGGCGTGGATGTGGCTAGCGAGGTTGTCATCCGGAGGAAGCTGACCCGTGGCTGGCTCCTGGGGTTCCTAGAGAACGCGCCTCGATGCCTCGTCGGGATCTGGGCATTGCAGCTCCTCGCACTATTTGGGCTAGAGAACTGATTTCACGAGACCATGATGTGCGGCTGCTTCCCGCGCAGTATGTGAAGCCCTACTTGAAGCGACAGAAGAACGATGCGGCCGATGCCGAGGCCATCTGCCAGGCCGTGACCCGCCCGATCATGCGCTTCGTGCCGGTGAAGACGCCCGGGTAGCAGAGTGTGATGATGTTGCACCGGGATCGGTTGATGCTCAACCGCCAGCGTACCCAGCGATTGCGAACCGAGTGCTTTGTTGAGTCAAAAAGTTATGCTATCTTACAATTTACCGCTGTTTAGGCCGAAGAGGACGAATGAGATGAAAGTGCTTTCGATCATTCTGGTGGTTTTATTGTGTGCGACTGGTTCACTGTCTAGCGACGCTCATGCCTTGGGGCCTTGCAATCCGAACACCCAAGTTTGCAGCTAACAAATGGCCGACGGATTTTGGTATGGGGGAGCATTCCTATTTTCTCTGATCGTTCTGGGTATGTTTACGTGGCGCCGGTTTGGCGAAATTGACATCCAGGACGATGGCCGACTTAGCGTCTTCCTCCAAGGGGAAAGGAAAACATCGTATATTGCGACGAAAGGTCAATATAGAAGGGGATTCTTGGTATACTATTTTGCTTATCTAATTATCTTCGTGGCTCTTTGTTTAAGCCAACCAATAGCTTCTTGGGTTACACAACAAATAACCGGTAACGCTTTGGCTGATAGTTGGGCAACTCCAGCCGGCCCGCTTTTCGTCTGCTCGCTTTTGGTTGGAATTTTTCCTCATTTTTCCAGCGTTGAGACTTTTGAAAATAGTTGGCTACGGCTGTCCCAAAAGGTAGCCGGCGTTCCTGAAGATCTGATCGAGCTAATCAGCTTTCTGAGCAAACAAGACATATTGGATAAGCTTGATGCAGTTGCCGACATTTCAGAAAAGGCAAAAATCAAAGAGATGGACGTCTTAGCGAGAATTATAAGACTCCCCGAGGCCGACAGGGTATCGCTCTATGAAAACAGCGTGCATTGCGCCCTGCTGACGCCATGGACCGTGCATCGAGAACAGTCTCGAGAGATTTGGTCGGATGACGTTATAGATAGGTTCCGAAAGCAACAACTATTTACCGAGAGCGAGTATAAGTCAACAATTAATCTTCGAGATATCCTTCTAAGAGATTGGAAGTCGCACGCTGATGCCCTCAACAAACTTTTTGGTTCATCAGGCGCGGGTACGACATATGAAGCTATTTTAGCAAGTCCGGATTTGAGGGAAGAAGATTCCGTGAGATTGATTATCGATGGATACGTTAACTCCCAGAGTAGTATCCCTGACATTTCACAGAGGCTTCTTGCCATATCTGAGCGCGTTGCCGACTGCGCTTACTATCACGAGGCGCTACTTGCTCTACTTATTTCAAACGACAAGAATGCATCACTCGAGAAGGCGCCACCGTCAATTGCCTCAATTTCCAAACGAGTTAAGTATACATCGGTCTCGAGTGAACTCAACCGAGTCGCGTTGGCGTCTGTTGCAGGTCTTTTTGCCACATTTGTAGTTGTCGCGATGATAAGGATTCTGAATAGCGAATCTCGAGGCGATAGCGTCGACCTCCCGGAGTTGATCAGGACGTCTCTGGCAGTAGGTTGGTATAAAGTGCTTGGACTTGTAGCTGTTTTTGTCTTGCCGGTATTTGTCGCGGTTCTATATAGATATAGAAAACGACTTGACAGGAGTTGGAAGCCGCTATATTCGGAGGGTGGCGAGGTTCGTGTCCTTCAAATGACCTCAATTGCCATCTGGACGTTTTTGATTGCGGCGTTCTTGCAAGGAATCGTGTATCTGGGATACAAGTCTATATCTATCTATTTTGAGGATAGATCGATGTTTACATTGAATGTCTTACTTGGTCAAATGTACGACTTTTATTTTACAAAGATATTTGCTAGCCAGTTGTTGGCGTCGATACTTGGATGCGTCTTAGCTGTATCATTGTGCTATACTCTGGACCGATCTTGGGTAATAGGAAACTCTGGGCGCTTTGCATTTCTATTTGCTTCTTTTGTAGTCGTTAGTTCAATTCTGTTTTTCGTTGCTGTACAGTTTCCGTTCGCGCCTACGGGGTATTTTGCCGCAAAGTCGGTTAATAACATTTCTGTTGGCTACTTTGATAATCTAATCAGTGATGTAGCGGCAATTGGTACCTTTCTAATATTCTTCTTTCTTGCCTTTTATGATGATCGACGCGAGGTGGTAAGCGGGGCTGATAGCGAATAACTGGTTGGCGGGATCGACTCTGATCGCTCGACTACGAATATCGTGTTGCCGCAACGTTCGACCCCCGACTTCCGCCACGAAGAGGATCTCGATCTGGCTGTGTTGATCGCGTATGTGCTGAACGCGGTTGAAAGCGCTGAACCCTTCAACCTGCATGTCGTAACTACACGGTTGGGCAGGACCCTGCCACAGGGCGTTGGATCATTTGCCAGTCGTCGCTGATAAGTGACAGGGTGGAGGGGAATAAGCGATGGCGCCCCGGAAGCTATAACCCATTGGCCTAAAGGACAAGCGTCGGCTTTTCACACTGCTTTTTCATATTGATCCCCGTGGTTGAACGCTGCGGAGATTGCCGCTATGGCTTGCTCAACGCCCCTATGGTTTTGCTTTCCGCTTTGCAGGCGCTTTCTTGACGGGTTTCGCGACGGCCTTGCGCCTCAGAACGCTTGGCTGCGTAGTTGGGCGCAGTCATCGGGTAGTCCGTCGACAGGCCCCATTCTGGCGTCATCTCATAGTGGGGTGGCGAGATGCCGCTTCAGGGATTTGAAATGTCTTGCCGTCCTCGGGGCAGATGACGAAGTCCGGCGTGACGGATTTCTTCGGATTGACCGCTGGCGCTACTTGTACGGGCTGTTCGGCAACGGCCGGCCCTACCAGGCGCGACAATGCGGCGTTCACCGAAGAAATAAGACCCGGTAGGTCAGCCACAGGGACCGGGCTATTTTGGACAAACGCTGCGACAATATCCGCGGTCAATTCTATCAAATCGCTTTTTGTGGATCCGGCTTCTTCGGTCAACTCATCAGCTCCTTTTGCCTACCTAATGGGAAAGAACTAATGAGGCAAGAAGTCCGTCTGCGACAGAAGTCCGTCCGCGGTACGAGATGTTTGTGACGAATACCGTGAGCTTTTCGAACGCGGCGATGTAGTTGGATCGACTGTGCTCGCTGCTGGATCATTCGGAATCTGCTTCTGCCGTCGTTCCGGATCCATGCTGTCGGATTCAGCGATCGACTTGCCCTCGTTTTGCGATCGTACCTGCTCGATCCGCGTGCTTGGCTCCCGTTGCTCGTCTATTGCGGGGACAGTCTGCTTGCGTCCGTTGCCTGCCTGGCAAGCCTCGCCAGCCTTAGCCGCTCGGTCTTTTTTTCCCGAGCGGCCGTTTCACCGCCGATGATCTGGCGGGCTGCCGTGGTGGTGGGCATCCTGCTTCTCTTCGGCAGTCTTCGGCCTTTGGTTGAATATTCCTTGCGGTATCGCAGGATGACGCATGTGCGGTCAAAGGCCAGCGCAATGGCTTGGCATCGAAAATCACGCGGGTGCGCTGAAATACGCAGCGCTGCAGAGATGATCGACGTTTAATTAATAAATATAGATAGCGCGCCTATATTCCGCTTCGCGTTGCCGACCGCGCAGCAACAAGTCGATACGCTAAAAAAGGAAAAATCATCGTATAACGATTTTCGTCTCCGCGCTTCGATCTAACTATTATGCGTATTGCCAACCCCAATACCTTTGTCTATGCTAATGAAAATATGAGGGTGGCGATGCGTAGAGTCTCATCTTGCATCAGCTTGTTGGTCTTTTTGTTTCAAGCGTCTGGCTGCGTTTCGTTCGTGGCTCCATATGATGCTACCTTTGATCAAAGCCTCAACAAGTTCTCTGAGGATACTGCCAAGTTTACAGCGGCTGCAATGGCGGGTGGTCCCGAACGCCTGTCGGACTCAAGAGAGACCACCGCGTACTATGCGTTGTCCTACAATCTCTTGGATCGCCTTTCTCAACGCGCACAAATTTCCCGAGGACCTGTTCCCTGCGTCGGTGACGAAGGATTGCTGGCTTTTTCTCAGCTCCCGCAGAGTACAAGTCGCCTACCCGATGGTTACAAAAGCTTCGATTGTAGAGAATATCAGCTATACTATGTAAGATTTTATTTAGATCAACTAAACTACGGGCATCGGAATGATGGAACCTTGAAGCCGTTAGAGGCAAATAACTATGCCAGCCAGCTGCAAAACGCTATACTGGGAGCTATTTCGACTGTTGTCTACAACAAGTGAGTAGGTGGAGGGAGATCCGATGGCGGACTTGAGTCCAACCGTAAGCAGCATTTCGAGCGCTTTAATCGGGGAGGCCGCAAAAATCGGAGGCAATCTGTGGATTGACATAGAAAAGGCTTCTAGATTTTACGTAAAAGCGTATGCACAAGCATTGATTGATACTGCTCGTGCCGTTGCCGCAGGAGAAATGACTTCAGGGGAGGGCGTGAATTCGGCCAAAGCAGCGTCGTTCTTCTTCTACATGATGATTGCGCAGGTCACACAACAGACCTTGGTTGCAGTGCAGAGATTTTTTGACGCGGTTATCAACGCCCTTAAAGTCAGCATCAATGGCGCGCTGCCGTTTCCGATCCTTTGACACCTTGATCTAGAATCGAGGAGAAGCAGCTGTGAAAATAGATCAAGCTTATACACGGTTAAATATTATCAGGGACTATATTCCGGAAGGCAACTCCAACCGTCCCGGAACAAAGCTCTCGCCGACGTTGATCACGATTCACAATACAGATAACGATCAGCCAGGTGCGAACGCCGCTGCGCACGCCAAGTATCAAAAGGGGCCGGATGCGCGGGCGCGTCAAGTTTCTTGGCATTTCACAGTCGATGACGGCCCGGCCTACCAAAGCTTGCCGACGAATGAGGTTGGGTGGCACGCGGGTTCTCGCGCCGGCAACACCTCAAGCATCGCCATCGAGATCTGCATGAACCCCGAACTCAACGCGCCGGCAGCTTATGACAACGCTGCTCTTTTGACGGCTGTTTTGGCGTTTCAGTTTCGCATAGCAGTGCCGAAGGGGATTGTTCAGCATCACTACTGGACTGGCAAGAACTGCCCGCGTGTTTTGCGTAAGACGGCTGGCGCATGGGATGCATTTCTTATTCAGGTGATTGACTATGCGCGTGACCTGCAGGATGTCACCGCTTCCGATTTGACACCCGCAAACGACCATCACGAGACTGCTGTGGGAACTCCTTCAACAGAAGGGCTGCCTGGCGGTGCCCAAGTGGTGATTGCCAATGGCGGTTTGCGCGTCCGCAGTGGTCCGGGAACAGAATTTGACGTCATATCGACCTTGCCGTTGGGGAGAAAGGTGAATGTCCTTTCTCGGCTAGGCGATTGGGCCCAAGTGGACGCGACGGGGGAGGGTAACGCGGACGGGTTCGTGCATGTGTCGTTCCTACGGTCGGCGACGGCGTGACTGGCAGGAGAGGCGCCACCTCTGACCGTTGTTCCGGCGAGCGACGTTTCGGCGCTACGTGCGTGACAACTGGATTAGGGCCGTCGAGACGGCATATGCCGGCTGATGGCCATCAAGGCGGCGCCGAAAACGAGGCGGCAAAGGGAGTGAACGAAATGAAGAGGTGCATACACCTTTTGCTTGGCGCGCTCGTGTTTCTTGCAGGATGGGAAGCGGGGCCCGGTTCAAGCGGGCACAGCGCGGGACAAGCCGATCGGAATTCTGCTCGCCGCCGCTACATCACCGCATGCTATCTCAAGGATCGCAAAGGAGGTTGCCGAACTGATCTAGCTGGAAGCCGACAACGCGGCAGGGCCTATACCGGAAGGCTATTCCAATCGGCCTGGCTCGAAGCTCACGGCGACCCGTATCACCATTCACAATGCCGATAACGATCAACTGGGTGCCAATGCATCGGCGCACCCAAAGTATCAGAAGTGGGCGGACACGAGGGCGCGACAGGCTTCTTGGCATTTTACGGTTGACGACGGCCCTGTTTATCAAAGTCTGCCAACTAATGAAGTTGGATGGCATGCGGGGTCTGGTGCAGGCAATTGCATCAAGTGTTGTTGTCGAGATTTGCTTCCGATTGAATTCGGTTCGCGGTCGGCATTAGGACGTGATCATTTGGGATCGCTCTTGGGCGCTCATCCGGGTGCACGAATTGTTACGTATGGCAAACAGTTTCTCCATATATTAGGAATCGCTATTGCCAAAGCTATTGGCTTCAGACAATCTGTTCGATCCTAGTCGAGGGCAGCAATATGAACGGCGCGACGGTCGCAGATATTGTCAAGGACCAGCTGGATTTCACTGGCGCCAAGATAGAAACTGTTTACAGCAAGGTGAGTAACACCTACGCCGTCTATCGCACGCCCGAACGGGTCATGGTTCAATTTTCAGATGATGAGAAGCTCGGCAGCGAACAGCGCCTCGCCTTGGCTCCGCTTAACCCTGTTCGCGGCGAGATCAACGGGCTAATCGATGGATGGCGGGAAAGTCGCTTCCTCAATGTAGGCAAAAAGCAGGCCAGAGCCAGATTGTTCGACCGTCGTACCGCGGACGCGTTGACCGTGGCACTTCAAGGCGATCAGACTCATGCTGCGGAATTGCTCACAGCCGTCAAGGCCGATATCCTCGAGGAACGCACCTCGATCGGGCGCACGGAATATCTGATCGTCGCATCGATCTGCGCCTTTGTCATAGTCGTCCTGTTTGGCTGGGTGGCCTCGTTTTTCGAAACTATTGGAAAGTTCGTCACCACCAATGACATCTGGCTGGCAACTGGTGTCGGAGCGATTGGCGCACTCTTCTCGATAGCCCTTGCCATACGCAGCCGTGAGATCCGTACCGATTTGCAGCGGCGAGACAATATCGTCGATGCGATCTTGAGAATAATGATCGGTTCCACATCAGCGGTCGTCTTATTTTCATTATTCAAAAGTGGCCTCGTAACCCTGGGTCTCGGCGCCACCAAGGTCGATCTGACGCAGACGCACGCGTTGATCATCATCGCCTTTCTGGCCGGTTTCGCCGAGCGAATGGTGGGCGACTTCCTGAGTACGGCGGTCTTAGCAGGAACCGGCACCACGACCACCGAAGCCGTCGCTGCGGCACAAGCTGCAGACAAAGCCAAGGCTGGGGCGAACGAACAGAATCCGCTAGGCAAGCGGTCGCCCAGTGCGGAGACGCCTTCCGCAGACAACGACGACCAGATAGTCGAGGATGCACATGACCACACCGACGGCTGCCTCTGCGAGGTGGACTTGGGTGAAGACGAACTGATGGATGACGTGGAGTTGCCCGAAGCTTCGGGCGGCGTGGAGAGAGCCGTTTCTTGAAATTCGAGTCCGCGTGATGAAAGCTGGGTGGCATGCATGGCTTTTTCGTTGATATGGTTGCCCGAAGTGCTTCGCAACGCGGGGCTGAAAGTCGCGGAGACGGACGGGTGGGCAAATCGCGGGCGAGCTGCGATGGGGACCGTTCGGGGCGTGATGTGTCACCACACGGGCTCGTCGGGGGCCGGCAACATGCCGACATTGCAAACGCTGAAGGTGGGCCGAAGCGGCTTGCCCGGCCCGCTGGCGCAGCTCGGCCTGGGGCGCGACGGGACTTTTTACGTGGTCGCCGCCGGCCGGGCCAACCATGCCGGCGGGGGCAATTGGAAAGGTATCACCACAGGAAATTCGAGCTTCATCGGCATAGAGGCCGAAAATCGCGGCAGATCAGGCGACAATTGGCCTGATGTGCAGATGGATGCCTATCGCAGGGGCGTAGCCGCTATGTTGAAACATATGGGCGCCAACGCTGACATGTGCTGCGGCCATAAGGAATATGCCAAGCCGGACGGCCGCAAGCCGGACCCCTTATTCGATATGAACAAATTCCGGGCCGAGGTGCGCGACATCATGCGCGGCGTCGGAATCATCCGGCCGCTTATTCCGGCCGCGGACCCAGTCACTGGCAAACCTACGCTTAAACGTGGGTCGCACGGCGATGATGTCAGGATCATTCAAAAGAAGGTGGGCGTCGCGGACGATGGGAGGTTCGGCCCCGGCACAGAAGCCGCGGTCAGGAGGTTCCAGAGGCTCAACCCTCCACTAGTGGATGACGGAATCGTAGGCCCCAAGACCTGGCGCCTCATCATTCCATGAAGTTCGGCCCCGTCCCGTGGACAACAAAGCCCAGTCATCGTGCCGCCCGAGCGCACCTTCGGCTGGATGATCCGATGCGCCGCCTTCGTGCGTAACTACGAGCAGCGCATCGACGTCTCTCTCGCCATGATCCTGGTCGCAATGGGAGGCAATCTCGTCTCCCGAAACGCCCATCCTTGAATTTCAAAACGGACTCTAAGATCAATTGCGCGTGTGCTTGGACGCGCCCACAATGCCATATGCCACCCTCGCCCACTCTAATGGCGCAGGTGTATGCCAGGGTCATCTCTCTTAAGGCGGACTGGCCGGTTACCGGAACGTCTGCCCGACGGGGGCAGACTACTCTACTGCACCAGACACTCATTTGACGCTAGTCAAATGAGTGCACGAACTTTTGCATGGACTTGGGTTCGAGAAGGCCGAAAGCGAGCGGCGGCTTGGCGATCTCGACGAACTACTACAGCAACAGCCGGCGGACCCGTGCGGCCGACAAGCTGAACGCCATTGGCGGCGACAGCGCGGTTGCCCGAATAGATGCGGAGCGTCGCACCGTGCTTCTGGAAATCGAGGAGAAGGCGGTTCGGTATATCGAACTGAAACTGGGAGCGATGTCTGCCGCAAGCGCTCTGACAGTGTATCGTGAGCAACATCGCTCCGGGATCTCCCAGCACTTGACTGTACGGGTCGAAAAGCGCCTCCATGAATTGGGGCTGCTTGAATGTTTCCGAGTGCCTCACTAGGACCGGGAATGACCGCGAACAGGTCCTAATGGAATGACGGCTTGTCGATGCATTGTCCCTATAGCCGACGGACCGCTTCCGGCCCCATTGTGGCCATTCCGGGTTCGACGGCGAGCGAAGGCCGTAGCTCAAAATTAGAGAGCTACCAGATCCGCCATAGGCTGCAAAAAAATAAGCACACTGGAGTTCGCGATTATCCGTCATCAATGGGTGACGACCCAGTGACGACCTGGTTAGGAAACAGCAGTCGATCTCCGCGCAGTCGTTTTCGTAAGCCGTTGATTTGAAATTGTCGGAGTGGAGAGATTCGAACTCCCGACCCTCTGGTCCCAAATCACTTGGCGGAATTCTCGCTGGATCAAATTACATTTGCGGCCGGCCGGGGCCGACCCCATACTAGGTGCCGCCTTGCGTGATGCACGAATGAAATGGCGTCGGCCGATCGGCATAGAATGACGCGATCTCTACGGGCACAGGGCAGCAAGGAAAGGCATTGATTGGTGCGTGGTTATTTAGGGGCCGACATCATCGGATGCCCTCTACGGCCAGGACTTTAAGGCCCTCGATCTCCTGCAT
>NZ_JAIUHZ010000031.1:0-38571 GCF_020165355.1 Mesorhizobium sp. BR1-1-6
GCCATCTCCCCCGCAAGGGGGGAGATTGCCGGTTTCACTGTCGGCCTGTTTCTTCAACGTTGAAAATCGGCGAAAGCCGGTGTGACGTCTGATCTCCTCCTTGCGGGGGAGATGTCCGGCAGGACAGAGGGGGTGCCGTCCCGCCCACATCGGCCTACAGCGCCCTGGCAATCCGCGCCGCCAGCCGAGCATTGTTTTCCACCAGCGCGATGTTGGTCTTCAGGCTCCGGCCACCGGTGAGTTCGAGGATTTTGGAGAGCAGGAAAGGCGTCACCGCTTTGCCGGTGACGTTGAGCGCCTCGGCGGCCTTCTGGGCGGCCTCGATGTAGCCGGCCATCTCGCCGGCCGGGATTTCGTGATCCTCCGGCACCGGATTGGCGATCAGCATGCCGCCGCTCAGGCCCAGCGCCTGTCGCGTCTTGTAAAAATGCGCGATCTCTTCCGGCGCGTGCAAGGTCAGCGGCGCGCGGAACGGCGATTGCCGCGACCAGAAGGCCGGCATGGTCTCGCAGCCATGGCCGATCACGGGCACGCCGCGGGTCTCCAGCACCTCCAGCGTCTTTTCGATGTCGAGGATGGCCTTGGCCCCAGCCGAGACGACGATGACGGGCGTGCGCGCCAGCTCATCGAGATCAGCCGAAATGTCGAAGCTTTTTTCGGCGCCCTTGTGCACGCCGCCGATGCCGCCGGTGGCGAACACCTTTATCCCAACCATATGCGCGGCGATCATTGTGGCGGCAACCGTGGTGCCGCCGGTGCGCCCTTGCGCGACGGCGAAGCCGAGATCGGCGCGAGAGAGCTTCATGGCGTCGCCGGTCATGGCGAGCGATTCGCGTTCTCCGTCGGAGAGGCCGATCTTGATGCGGCCCGCCACCACGGCGATCGTCGCCGGCACCGCGCCGCCGTCCGCAATGATCCTTTCCACGTCGGCCGCCATGGCGCCATTGTCGGGGTAGGGCATGCCATGGGTTATGATGGTGCTTTCCAGCGCAACCACGGGCTTCCCGGCGGCCAAGGCTTGCGCCACCGGCGCGTGGACATCGATGAAGGGGCGGGCGGTGTCTGGGGTCATCTGGATCTCCAATCCGAAGTGCGGCGCATCCTTTCGGATGCCGGTCTCATGCCATTTCCTGCTCTTCGGGCACAAGAGCCAGCGCTTGCGCGAAAGTCGCCGTGGTGAAATCGGGAACGGCGCCCGCGCTTTCAATAGCCAGCGTCGCGGCGGCGACGCCCTCGCGCAACGCCGCGCGCAAGGGCATGCCGCGCAACAGGGCGGCGACCGTCGCGCCGGCAAGCGCATCGCCGGCGCCGGTGACGTCCACGACCTTTCTTGGAGGGGGCGGGACGACGGCAAAGCTGCCGTCGCGGTCGAAGCCCAGCACCGGGCCGCCGCCCGCCGTGACCACCGCGCTGTCGAGGCCGGCGCTTCTCAGCCCGTCGAGGATAGTCTTTTGAGAGGCGGCATCGTCAAGTCCGGCAAGCGCCACCGCCTCGCGCCTGTTCATGAAGGCGACGGCCAGGCCGCCGAGCACCGGTGTCAAGCGCACGACCTTGGCCGGTGAAATGGCAATGGCGAACACGGGCTTGCCGGCGGCAAGCGACACCAGCCGCTCCAGAGCCGCCGATGGCAGATTGGCGTCGCACAGGACGGCATCTGCGGCGGCGATCTCCTCCCTCACCCTGGAGCGGCGGATCTGCTTTGCAAATGCCAGTTCATAAAGCGCCATGTCGGCAAAGCCGACGAGCAGTTCGCCCTCGCGGTCGATCAGCGCCGTATAGCTCGGCGTCGTGCGGTCGAGGAACACCGCGGACAGGTCGGCAATGCCTGCTTCGGCGATGGCGCGCGAAACCGTGTCGGCGGCGGCATCACCGCCGCGCACCGACAGCAACGAGCCCGAGACGCCTCGCCGCACCGTGCTGCGCAATGCGTTGAAGACGCCGCCGCCAACGTCCTCGCGCATCGTGCCCGGGTTGGAGGCAGCCGGCACGTAAGCGCCGGACACCTGGCCGCGCCTGTCGATATGGGCGCCGCCCACCGCCAGGACTCTTGGAGATCTCACCATGCGCCGATATGACCTTTGTTGGCGGTCACGCACAAGCGCCATGCTGTGCGACGGAGCTTCGCAGGCAACAACCAGCGATTCGTGAGGCCGGCACGGCGAACCAGCCTGGCCCAATATTCGGGTCATGCTGGAGCCGAATCGTGAGACAAAAAAAGAACAAATCAGGATGTTGCTTATTTTTCAAATGCTTGATCCCTCTTGCCAAATGAGAACAAAAAAGGTACAAATAACCAAGGATTACGGATTGTCCGGCCTTCATTGACGACTACGGGGTGATGTATCATGGCTCAGAACAGCTTGCGGCTTGTAGAGGATAAGGCAGTGGACAAATCAAAGGCTCTGGATGCGGCGCTGTCGCAAATCGAGCGGGCTTTCGGCAAGGGCTCGATCATGCGGCTCGGCGCGAACGAGCAGGTCGTCGAGATCGAAACCGTGCCGACCGGCTCGCTCGGCCTCGACATCGCGCTTGGCGTCGGCGGCCTGCCGCGCGGCCGCATCATCGAGATCTACGGGCCGGAAAGCTCGGGTAAGACGACGCTGGCGCTGCACACGGTGGCGGAAGCCCAGAAGAAGGGCGGCATCTGCGCCTTCGTCGATGCCGAGCATGCGCTCGATCCGGTCTATGCCCGCAAGCTCGGCGTTGATCTCGAAAACCTCCTGATCTCGCAGCCTGACACTGGCGAGCAGGCGCTTGAGATCTGCGATACGCTGGTGCGCTCCGGCGCCATCGATGTGCTGGTGGTCGATTCGGTCGCGGCGCTGACGCCGCGCGCCGAAATCGAGGGCGAGATGGGCGATTCGCTGCCCGGCCTGCAGGCCCGCCTGATGAGCCAGGCGCTGCGCAAGCTGACCGCCTCGATCTCGCGCTCCAACACCATGGTCATCTTCATCAACCAGATCCGCATGAAGATCGGCGTCATGTTCGGCTCGCCCGAAACCACCACCGGCGGCAATGCGCTGAAATTTTACGCCTCGGTGCGTCTCGATATCCGCCGCATCGGCTCGGTCAAGGACCGCGACGAGGTCGTCGGCAACCAGACCCGCGTCAAGGTGGTCAAGAACAAGCTGGCGCCGCCCTTCAAGGTGGTCGAGTTCGACATCATGTACGGCGAAGGCGTGTCGAAGACAGGCGAGCTGGTCGATCTCGGCGTCAAGGCCGGCGTGGTCGAGAAGTCGGGCGCCTGGTTCTCTTACAATTCGCAGCGTCTCGGCCAGGGCCGCGAGAACGCGAAGCTGTTCCTGCGCGACAATCCCGATACGGCGCGCGAGATCGAACTTGCGCTCAGGCAGAACGCCGGACTGATCGCCGAGAAATTCCTTGAGAATGGCGGCTCCGAAGGTGGCGATGATGGGTTCGAGGATGAAGCCGGCGCGATGTAAGCGTTCGCCGGCACGATCTAGCGTTCGCTGGCGCGATCTAGCGTTCGGTTTACGGCCCGAGTTCGGCCATAATCCCGGTTCATCAATTTGAGCTTATGTAATCGAGTTCTGTAGTATTGCGTTTCGAACCGCCGGCCCCGTGCCGGCGGTTTGCGTTTTGAGCGGCTGGCGAACCGCGAATTGGCCAGCTTGCGTGTTTCTGGACAGGGTGCCAAGCGGCGGCTAAAAGGCCAGCTCCATCTTCTAAAGCAGAGCCCATTTTCCGCCGGTCCGGCCGGCGGCTCTCTCGAAAAGGCAGCATTCATGAGTGGCGTGAACGAGATCCGGTCGACATTTCTCGACTATTTCCGCAAGGAGGGTCACGAGGTCGTGGCGTCGAGCCCGCTTGTGCCGCGCAACGATCCGACGCTGATGTTCACCAATGCCGGCATGGTGCAGTTCAAGAACGTCTTCACCGGCCTGGAGAAGCGGCCCTATTCGCGTGCCACGACCGCCCAGAAAAGCGTTCGCGCCGGCGGCAAGCACAACGACCTCGACAATGTCGGCTACACCGCGCGCCACCTGACCTTCTTCGAGATGCTCGGCAATTTCTCCTTCGGCGACTATTTCAAGGAGCGCGCCATCGAGTTGGCCTGGAACCTCATCACCAGGGAGTTCGGGCTGAAGAAGGACAAGCTGCTCGTCACCGTCTATCACACCGACGACGAGGCGGCCGGCTTCTGGAAGAAGATCGCCGGTTTTTCCGATGATCGCATCATCCGCATCCCGACCTCCGACAATTTCTGGGCGATGGGCGACACCGGGCCGTGCGGGCCATGCTCGGAAATTTTCATCGATCGCGGCGAGCACATCTGGGGCGGTCCGCCCGGCACCCCGGAGGAGGATGGCGACCGGTTCCTGGAATTCTGGAACCTGGTGTTCATGCAGTACGAGCAGGTGACGAAGGACGAGCGCATCGACCTGCCGCGCCCGTCGATCGACACCGGCATGGGCCTGGAGCGCATGGCCTCCATCCTGCAAGGCGCGGAAAGCGTGTTTGAGACCGACCTGTTCCGCCATCTGATCGATGCGGCGTCGTCCGCGCTCGGCCGCGGTCCCGACGCCGAGACCGTCGCATCCTATCGCGTCATAGCCGATCACCTGCGCTCGTCCTCGTTCCTGGTCGCAGACGGCGTGCTGCCATCGAACGAAGGCCGCGGCTATGTGCTGCGCCGCATCATGCGCCGCGCCATGCGGCATGCGCAATTGCTCGGTGCGAACGAGCCGCTGGTGTGGAAGCTGGTGCCGGCGCTGGTTCGCGAGATGGGTCAGGCCTATCCGGAACTGGTGCGCGGCGAACAGCTGATCACCGAGACGCTGAAGCTTGAAGAGACCAGGTTCCGCAAGACACTGGTGCGTGGCCTCGGTTTGCTGTCGGAGGCGACGGAAAAGCTCGGCGCCGGCGACATGCTGGACGGCGAGACGGCCTTCAAGCTTTACGACACCTATGGCTTCCCGCTCGACCTGACGCAGGATGCGCTGCGCCAGCGCAACATCTCGGTCGATCTTGCCGGCTTCACCAATGCGATGGAGCAGCAGAAGGCAGAGGCGCGTAAGCACTGGGCGGGCTCCGGCGAGGCGGCGACCGAAGCGGTCTGGTTCCCGGTGCGCGAAAAATCCGGCGCTACCGAATTCCTCGGCTACGAGACCGAGCAGGCGGAAGGCATTATCCAGGCGCTTGTCCGCGACGGCAAGACCGTCGACAGCGCCGGCAAGGGCGAAGCGGTAGCCGTAGTCGTCAACCAGACGCCGTTCTATGCCGAATCCGGCGGCCAGATGGGCGACACCGGAACCATTTCAGGCGAAGGCTTCTCGATCGAGATTTCCGATACGCAGAAGAAGGCCGACGGGCTGTTCGTGCATCTCGGCAAGGTGGTCAGCGGCACTGCCAGGACGGGTGCCGCCGTCGAGCTGAAGGTTGACCATGCGAGGCGCTCCAGGCTCCGCGCGAACCATTCCGCGACGCATCTGATCCATGAGGCGCTGCGCGAGGTGCTGGGCACCCATGTCGCACAGAAGGGTTCGCTGGTCGCGCCCGAGCGCCTGCGCTTCGACATCTCGCACAACAAGCCCATCTCGCCCTCGGAACTCGAGGAGGTCGAGCGCATGGCCAATGAGATCGTGGTGCAGAACAGCCCGGTGATCACGCGCCTGATGTCGGTCGACGATGCCATTGCCGAAGGCGCCATGGCGCTGTTCGGCGAGAAATACGGCGATGAGGTGCGCGTCGTGTCTATGGGCACGGGCCTACATGGCGCCAAGGCCAACCGCCCCTATTCGGTCGAGCTTTGCGGCGGCACGCATGTCAGGGCAACCGGTGACATCGGCCTGGTGCGCGTCGTGTCCGACAGCGCCGTCGCCGCAGGCGTGCGCCGCATCGAGGCGCTGACGGGCGAGGCCGCGCGCAAGCATCTCGACGAACAGGACCGGCGGCTGAAGGCGGCCGCGGCAACACTGAAAATCTCGCCCGCCGACGTGCCGGCGCGTGTTGAAGCCCTGCTCGAAGAGCGCAAGAAGCTCGAGAAGGAGCTCACCGAAGCGCGCAAGAAGCTGGCGCTGGGCGGCGGGTCGCCCGCTGACGCGCCGGCCGCCAACGAGACCGTCGCGGGCGTCGGCTTCCTCGGCAAGTCGGTTTCCGGTGTCTCGCCGAAGGATCTGAAGCCGCTCGCCGACGCCGGCAAAAGCTCGCTCGGCTCCGGCGTGGTCGTGTTCGTCGGTGCGGGCGAGGACAACAAAGCGAGCGTCGTGGTCGCCGTCACCGATGATCTCGTCGGCCGTTTCAGCGCCGTCGACCTGGTGCGTGTCGCCTCCGCCGCCCTCGGCGGGCAGGGCGGCGGCGGCCGGCCCGACATGGCGCAGGCCGGTGGCCCCGATGCCTCGAAGGCCGACGACGCGATTGCTGCGGTGAGGGCGGCGCTGGAGGCGGCGTGATTCATTGCAGAATTGGGGGGCAACGCTCCAGGCCGGTTGCTTCCCTTCGAGGTCGCGCGGCCCCTCATGATGGGCGGCGCGACATCAATGATCGGCTGTCCGCGAAATCGTTGACCTGAATCGAATATCGCTGCGCTGCGCTGTCGCAGATCAGCCGGCCTTTTCAGTCCTGGCAAAGCTTGTCTGTTTAGCAATACAATCCCACCAGTCCTGTATGTCGGCAAAGCGAGCCAGCAGTTTGCGCCCTTCCGCCACCTTGACGAAATAGCCGATGATCGGTGCCGCATGCAGGTCGGCGAGCGTCAGTTGATTGCCGAGCAACCACGGCCCCGGGGATCTCAATGATGAGAGCACCTGAAGGACCGTTCCTGCTTGTCGTAATCCGCTGACAATCAGCGCTTCGTCAGGCGACGCCTTCTCCAGCCGCTCCACGGCGACGTCCCAGACCATGGCCCGATAGCCATAAGCGTCGAGCATGCCGATGATCTGGTTCATCCGCGCGCGGCCGCGCGGATCGTTCGGCTGCAAGGGCGGTCCGTCGAAAGCTTCATCAACATAGCGCGTGATCGCGCTGGCCTCGAACAGGCGAAAACCGTCATGCTCGAAGGCCGGGATGCGGCCGAACGGGTGGTGCTCGAAATACCAGCCGGGGATGCCCTCGGCGGCGAACACATCGACCGGCACAAGCTCGTAGTCGACGCCCTTCTCCTCCAGCGCCATGCGCGCTATGCGCACGTAAACGCTGTAGTCCGCGCCGTAGAGGACCGGTTTGGCCATGTTGCCAGTCCTTTGCTTTCGATTTTCGTTGGCCCAAAAAAGCGAAGGCTCCTTCCGGAGCCTTCGGCGTGTTGAACCCGCGGGTGCCTACGCCATCGCCTTCTGCAAATTCTCGTCGATCTTGTCGAGAAATCCGGTGGTCGACAGCCAAGGCTGGTCGGGGCCGATCAGCAGCGACAGGTCCTTGGTCATGAAGCCGGATTCGACCGTCTGGATGCAGACCTTTTCCAGCGTTTCGGCAAAACGCTTCAATTCGGCATTGTCGTCGAGCTTGGCGCGGTGGGCCAGCCCCCGGGTCCAGGCGAAGATCGAGGCGATCGAATTGGTGGAGGTTTCCTCGCCCTTCTGGTGCTGGCGATAGTGGCGCGTGACGGTGCCGTGCGCGGCTTCCGCTTCCACCGTCTTGCCGTCCGGCGTCATCAGCACCGAGGTCATCAGGCCAAGCGAGCCGAAACCCTGCGCCACCGTGTCGGACTGTACGTCGCCGTCATAGTTCTTGCAGGCCCAGACATAGCCGCCCGACCATTTCAGGCTGGAGGCCACCATGTCGTCGATCAGGCGGTGCTCGTACCACAGCTTCTTGGACTTGAACTCGGCCTCGAACTCAGCCTCGTAGACCTCCTGGAAAATATCCTTGAAGCGGCCGTCATAGGCCTTGAGGATGGTGTTCTTGGTCGAGAGATAGACCGGGTAGTTGCGCAGCAGGCCGTAGTTCAGCGAAGCGCGGGCGAATTCGCGGATCGACTCGTCGAGATTGTACATGGCCATGGCGACGCCGGCGCCGGGCGCGTCGAACACGTCGTGCTCGATCACCTGGCCATCCTCGCCGACGAACTTGATCGTCAGCTTGCCCTTGCCGGGAAAACGGAAATCGGTGGCGCGGTACTGGTCGCCATAGGCGTGGCGGCCGACGATGATCGGCTTGGTCCAGCCGGGCACCAGCCGCGGCACGTTCTTCATGATGATCGGCTCGCGGAAGATGGTGCCGCCGAGAATGTTGCGGATGGTGCCGTTCGGCGACTTCCACATCTTCTTCAGCTTGAATTCCTCGACGCGCTGCTCGTCGGGCGTGATGGTCGCGCATTTCACGCCGACGCCGTATTTTTTGATGGCGTTGGCCGAATCGACGGTCACCTGGTCGTTGGTGGCGTCGCGATGCTCGATGCCGAGGTCGTAATATTCAAGCTTGAGGTCGAGATAAGGGTGGATCAGCTTGTCCTTGATGAACTGCCAGATGATGCGGGTCATCTCGTCGCCGTCGAGTTCGACGACCGGGTTCGCCACCTTGATCTTCGCCATGGAAAGAATGCCTCGTTGCTGGGAAATGGGACGGCCTTGCCCGCGTGGCGTTCGGCCGGGGATGCGCCCCTATATCAAAGCGTTTTTGGCCGCGCAAACGACGATCGGTCACGAAAGCGAAGCGATCGCCCCGCCATTTGCGAATGGTTCATTTTCGCGGCCGAATATGGCAGGGGACGCTGAAATGCCGCAAACAGCAGTTCATTGACAATCATGCCCGTCACCAAAGATTCCGATACCGCTTCAGTCGCCAGCCCCGCCATCATCCTCGTGGAGCCGCAGCTCGGCGAGAATATCGGCATGGTTGCGCGCGCCATGGCCAATTTCGGCCTGGTCGAACTTCGCCTCGTCAACCCGCGCGACGGCTGGCCGAACGAGAAGGCGCGGGCGGCGGCCAGCCGCGCCGACCATGTCATCGACGCCGTCAAGGTTTTCGACGATCTCGCCACGGCGATGGCCGACCTGAATTTCGTTTTCGCGACCACCGCAAGGCAACGCGACGGCTTCAAGCCCGTGCGCGGGCCGGTCGAGGCGGGCAGGGTGCTCCGGGCTCGCCATGGCATGGGTCAGCGAACCGGCATCCTGTTCGGCCGCGAGCGTTTCGGCCTCTATAATGACGAGGTTGGCCTCGCCGACGAGATCGTCACTTTTCCGGTCGATCCCGATTTTTCCTCGCTCAACATCGCCCAGGCCGCGCTTCTCATGTCCTACGAGTGGATGAAATCCGGCCTCGAGGACGAGACCAAGACCAACTTTACGGGTCCGGACATGAAGCCGGCCAGCAAGGAAGAACTGCACGGCCTGTTCGCCTATCTCGAAGGCGCACTCGAAGCGCGCGGCTATTTCCGGCCGGCGCCGAAGAAGCCGAAGATGGTTGACAATCTGCGCGCCGTATTGACCCGGGCGGGATTTGCCGAGCCGGAGCTCAAGGTGCTGCGCGGCATCATCTCGTCGCTGGACAGGTTCTCGCCGGCGATGCCGCGCGGCGACGGCTCTCCGGGAGATGATCCAAGGCGGCTTCCGGCAGCGGCGCGCGCCGGCGGTCCCGGCCGCAAGACCAATGCGGATCGTCAGGTGGCCGATGACGACGACAACGCCGCGCCGCCGCTCGGCGGCAAGGGAACCGACAATGACTGATCAGCCGATCCTGATGTTCGATTCCGGCATTGGCGGGCTGACTGTGCTGCGCGAGGCGCGCGTGCTGATGCCCGACCGCCGCTTCGTCTACATCGCCGACGATGCCGCCTTCCCCTTTGGCGCCTGGGAGGAACCGGCGCTGCGGGTCCATATTCTCGACCTGTTCGGCAAATTGCTCGACCGGTTCGCCCCGGCCATCTCGGTCATCGCCTGCAACACCGCCTCGACGCTGGTGATCGATGCGTTGCGCGAGAGATTTCCCGGCCATCCCTTTGTCGGCACCGTGCCTGCGATCAAGCCGGCGGCGGAGCGTACCCGCTCCGGCCTCGTCTCCGTGCTGGCGACGCCGGGCACGGTGAAACGGCAATACACGCGCGACCTGATCAGCAAATGGGCGCAGAAGTGCCATGTCCGGCTGGTCGGTAGCGACCGCCTGGCGGGGCTGGCCGAAGCCTATATGCGCGAAGGGTTCGTCGACGAGGAAGCCGTGCGCGCCGAGATCTCCCCGTGTTTCATCGAGCGCGATGGCATGCGCACCGACATCGCCGTGCTCGCCTGTACGCACTATCCTTTTCTGGTTAACCGCATGCGCAAGACCGCACCCTGGCCGGTCGACTGGATCGATCCTGCCGAAGCGATCGCCCGGCGGGCGATGTCGCTGCTGTCGCCGGTCAATGGGCCGTTGCCGCATGGTGAGCCGGACATCGCGGTCTTCACGTCCGGCAAGGCGGATTTTGCCACCAGCCGTTTGATGCAGGGCTTTGGACTGGCGGTCGCCTGATTTCCGGAACATTGGCGAGGCCGTTTCGTTTTCTCCCAGGCAATGAAGGGAGAAAAACCATGCCTGCCACCTCGAAAGCCCAGCAGAAGGCCGCCGGCGCCGCATTGTCGGCCAAGCGCGGCGAGACCAAGAAGAGCGAGCTCAAAGGCGCTTCCAAAGGGATGTACGAATCCATGAGCGAAAAGCAGCTCGAGGAATTCGCCGAAACCAAGCGCAAGGATCTGCCGGAGAAAAAGAAGCACTGAGGGAAGCGCTATTTGGCAACGACCTTCTTGAAGGGTTCGTCCAATGGCAAGAAATAGGCCGGCGACGGGGTCGCAGGCCTTGATGTTATTGTCGGGTCAATGGCCGACGTAATCAGCGCCAGTGGCGGCTGTTAGCGCCAGTGGCAGCTGTTAGCGCCGGTGGCAGCTGTTAGCGCCAGTGGCAACGTCGCACTTTTTGGCGAATGACATGGCGGTGACCATGGCTCCAGACGACGCGCTTCCTGACCACAATCCGGCATACCTGATGAGGCCGGTGGCCTTGCCAATGCCTTGCCATCGCCGGCTCAGGAGTAATGACGGCCATCGATCCGGCCAACACCGTCGCACCAGTCAGGCTTAGAAAGAACTTCTTCATCCGAATTCAGGCTCCTCTGCTCAAGTCCCTTCCTGGAGCGGTTCAGCTTCGGGGAATCGCCGCCCCGCTCCGGTTTTTTTACACAATCCCGGGTAGAAACCGCTAGCGCTTTCCGGGAATTGTTCTAATACCGCGGGCGCGACAACCTCCCGCCGGATGCGACACCGCATTGAACAACAACACTGAAAATCGTAGATGGTCGCGGGGCGGCGCCAGTTGGAACCTTGACAGCGGTTAAATCTCTGTTTAACAGCGCTCCCAACACCGGGCCGCAACGCCCGGTGGTTTGTTTTGCATGCGCAAGACCTCGACGGAAGCCAGTCTGTTTTCCAAGGTCTTGTTTGAACTGACGTGTCCCGTGGGTTTTTCGCCGCGTTGCGTGGAAAAACCCTGTCAGGTCTCGAAAACGGAGGCCAGAGGAGGGCGCGTTTCCTTCACCCGGACCATGAGGCTCCGGGTTATGTTGTTTTGAAAGGGAATGCGATGAGCAAGCGCGAATCCGCGAAGTACAAGATCGACCGCCGTCTCGGCGAAAACATCTGGGGCCGCCCGAAGTCCCCGGTCAACAAGCGTGAATACGGCCCCGGCCAGCACGGCCAGCGCCGCAAGGGCAAGCTTTCCGATTTCGGCCTGCAGCTGCGCGCCAAGCAGAAGCTGAAAG
This sequence comes from Mesorhizobium sp. BR1-1-6, assembly GCF_020165355.1. Lineage (NCBI taxonomy): Bacteria > Pseudomonadati > Pseudomonadota > Alphaproteobacteria > Hyphomicrobiales > Phyllobacteriaceae > Mesorhizobium > Mesorhizobium sp. BR1-1-6. The sequence goes on from NZ_JAIUHZ010000031.1 coordinate 11,690, forward strand.
GCCACTATGGCGACGTTTCGGAAAAGCAGTTCCGCAAGGTCTATGAAGAGGCCGATCGCCGCAAGGGCGACACCTCGGAGAACCTGATCGGCCTGCTCGAGTCGCGTCTGGACGCGGTCGTCTATCGCGCCAAGTTCGTTCCGACCATTTTCGCCGCCCGCCAGTTCGTCAACCACGGCCACGTCAACGTCAACGGCAAGCGCGTCAACATCGGCTCGTACCGCTGCAAGCCGGGCGACGTCGTCGAAGTGCGTGAAAAGTCGAAGCAGCTGGTGATCGTCCTGGAATCGGTCGGCCTCGCCGAGCGCGACGTGCCGGACTACATCGAAGCCGATCACAACAAGATGACCGCGACCTTCTCGCGCATCCCGGGCCTGGCGGACGTTCCGTTCGCCGTCCAGATGGAACCGAACCTCGTCGTCGAATTCTATTCGCGTTAAGCGAAGGCTTTTTGCGAGACCGGAGGGGCCGCCCATCGAGGCGGCCTTTTCTTTGTCGGCCATGTCCGCTAATCCGGGCGGCAACGAAGCTCCGAACGTTCGTTGCTCCAGGATTTGGAACCGACGCCATGAACATGCTGCCAGACGCTCAATCGCTTGAGCAGGCCGCCGACATCGAAGGCGGTTTTCATCCGCTGTTCGCCGATGTGCCGTCTTCGGTCGAGTTCAACAAATTGCGCAAGCGGCTGCTGCGGCTGACCCGCCAGGCGATCGAGGATTTTTCGATGGTCAGGCCAGGCGAGCGCTGGCTGGTGGCCCTGTCGGGCGGCAAGGATTCCTACGGCCTGCTTGCCATGCTGCTGGACCTCAAATGGCGCGGCCTGCTGCCGGTGGAGCTGCTGGCCTGCAATCTCGACCAGGGCCAGCCGAACTTTCCCAAGCACATCCTGCCCGATTACCTCAATGCCCACGGCATTGCACACCGCATCGAATACCAGGACACCTACTCCGTCGTCACCGACAAGCTGCCGCAGGGCAGCACCTATTGCTCGCTCTGTTCACGCCTGCGGCGTGGTCATCTCTATCGCGTAGCCCGAGAGGAGGGGTGCTCGGCGCTGGTGCTCGGCCATCATCGCGAGGACATTCTCGAAACCTTCTTCATGAACCTGTTCCACGGCGGCCGTCTCGCCGCCATGCCGCCCAAGCTGCTCAACGACGAGGGCGACGTCATGGTGCTGCGGCCGCTTGCCTACTGCGCCGAAACCGATCTGGAAAAGTTCGCCGCGGCGATGCGGTTCCCGATCATCCCTTGCGATCTCTGCGGCAGCCAGGAAGGTCTCCAGCGCAACGCGATGAAGGCCATGCTTGACGATATCGAAAAGCGCATGCCCGGCCGCAAGGACACGATGCTGCGTGCGTTGTCCAACACCAGGCCGTCGCATCTGCTCGACAGGAAACTATTCGATTTCGCCGCCCTCGATGAAACGCTCTCCAGCAGGCAAGACATTTCCGATGACATTTGACGATACCGCGATCGACTGGCTGGCCAGCACCCTGGCCGAAGCAGCCGAAGCCGAAATCATGCCGCGCTTTCGCCGGTTGGGCGGCGGCGACGTCCGCCAGAAGACGTCGGCCGCCGACTTGGTGACGGAAGCCGACGTCAGTGCCGAGCGGCTGATCACCGCCAAGCTGCGTGAGCGCTACCCAACGGCCATGATCGTCGGCGAGGAAGCCTGTTCCGACAATCCGGCGCTGCTCGACGGTCTTGGCGATGCCGATCTGGCTTTCACCATCGACCCGGTGGACGGCACTTTCAATTTCGCTTCCGGCGTGCCGTTGTTCGGAGTCATGCTGGGTGTCGTGGTCCGGGGTGAGACCGTCGCAGGCATCATCCACGATCCGGTCGGCAAGGACTGGCTGATCGGCGCCAGGGGCGCCGGCAGTCATATCAGGCACGCGCATGGCAACCTGGAAAAAGTGCGTGTCGCGGCGCCCGTGCCGATCTCGGGAATGACCGGCTCCGTCTCCTGGCAGTACATGGCCGAACCAGAGCGGTCGCGGCTGGCGCGCAACCAGACGAAAATCCTGTCGCAATTCGCCTATCGCTGCGCCGCGCATGAATATCGCCTGCTGGCCAGCGGCCATGCCCATTTCGTCGTCTACAACAAGCTGATGCCGTGGGACCATCTGCCCGGTGTCCTGATCCATACCGAGGCCGGCGGCCACGCCGCGCGTTTCGACGCCAGTGCCTACCTACCGTCGCATGTCGGCGGCGGCCTGCTTGTCGCACCCGACCGGGAAAGCTGGCGCGAGTTGCGCAGCGAACTCTGGGCGCAATAGCCGGCTGCCAATTCGATTACCCAGCCGAGCGCCGCAAAGGCGACAATTCAATGCAGATCGGCAATGTGCCCCGAGACGGGTTGATTCTGCGGCTGGAACATCTTGCCGCGTTCGGCGATGAAGATCATCAGCAGGGCTGCGACCGAGACGCTGCAGAAGCCGGCGGCCAATGGCGTCACCGTGCCGTTGAAAGCCTGGCCGATCAGCGTGCCGAGAATGCCGCCGAGAAACGTCTGCATGAAGCCCAGGATGGACGAGGCCGTGCCGGCCAGCTGACCAAGCGGCTCCATAGCCAAGGCATTGAAATTCGCGCCGAGCGCACCGAAAGGGAGCATGGCGCAGGCAAAGAAGGTGACGAACAGCCAGAGCGGCATCTTCATTTCCAGCGAAACGACCAGCCAGGCCAGGCTGATGACCAGAAACAACAGCAGTGCGCTCTGCGACAGGCGGCGCATGCCGATGCGGCCGACAAGACGCGAGTTCAGATAGTTGGAGAAGGCGAGCACGCCGGCAACGCCGGCAAAGATGACCGGAAACAATTCGCCGACATTGAATATGTCGACATAAATCTGCTGCGCCGAGGCGATGAAGCCGAACATGGCGCCGAAGATGAACGTACTGGCGAAGGCATAGCAGATCGCGACGCGGTTGGTCAGCACGATGCGGAACCCGCCGACAATGGCATTGACGGTCAATGGCCGGCGATATTCCGGATGTAGCGTCTCGGGCAGGCGCAGCAGCGACCAGGCCGAGACGACAAGCGCGCCGACGGCCATGGTGACGAAGATCAAATGCCAGGTCGCGAACAGCATGATGAACTGGCCGATGCCGGGAGCAATCACCGGGATCGCCATGAACACCATGAAGATCAGCGACATCACCTCGGCCATGCGCCGGCCATCGAACGTGTCGCGCACGATCGAGACGGCGATGACGCGGGTCGCGGCCGCACCGATGCCTTGCACGGCCCGGCAAAGTAGAAGCGTTTCAAAGCTTGGCGATATGGCGGCCGCGGCGGCCGCCGCCACATAAATGATTAGGCCGGCGACAAGCGGCGCACGGCGCCCGAATCGGTCCGAGAGCGGTCCGAAAAACAGCTGTCCGCCGCCAAAACCCAGAATATAGGCGGTGATGACATATTGCCGGTGGTTTTCGTTCTCGACGCCAAGCGAGGCGCCGATCTGCTGCAGCGCCGGCAGCATGATGTCGATGGCCAACGAATTGAGCGCCATCAGCGCTGCGCACAGCGCGATGAACTCCCAGCGCGGAATGGGCAATTTGCTTGCCGATTGCGGTGCTGACGTCTGCTGGTCCACGGCAAGTCCGATCTCTCAAACGAAAACGCGCCGGTGGCCCGGCGCATTGGCTCGTCCTGGTCCGGGTCCCGGACGCAAAATTGCCGAGGCGGGGCTGCCCCGGTGCTCAGGGCATGTCGACGGCGACATGCCCAACCGAAATCAGGCGGCGCCTTTGACGCTCACGCCCTTCTCGACAAGGAATGTCTGCAACTCGCCCGCCTGGAACATTTCGCGCACGATGTCGCAGCCACCGACGAATTCGCCCTTGACGTAGAGCTGAGGGATCGTCGGCCAGTTGGAGTATTCCTTGATGCCCTGGCGCAGCTCGGCCGAATCCAGCACGTTCACGCCTTTGTAGTCGGCGCCGATATAGTCGAGGATCTGGACAACCTGGCCGGAAAATCCGCATTGCGGGAAACCGGGCGTGCCCTTCATGAAAAGCACGACGTCGTTGCCCTTCACCTCGTTGTCGATGTAGTCGTTGATGCCGCTCATGGAATATCCTTTCCCGCCTGTGGGAGTCAGGCTCGAAGCTTTTCCATCAGATAAACCCATAGGTTGCCCGAAACAAGACTTTAGCCGCGTGGTGGCCTGAATGGCGCAAAAGATGCGGCGTTTTGGGCCAAGCGACTTTGGCGCTGGAAGCCCCTAGTCCGGCACGCTGGTCTGCAGCGCCAGCGCGTGCAGCACGCCGCCCATATTGCCCTTCAGCGCGTCATAGACCATCTGGTGCTGCTGCACGCGGCTTTTTCCGCGAAAGCTCTCGGCGACCACTTCGGCCGCATAGTGATCGCCGTCGCCGGCAAGGTCACGGATGGTCACCCTGGCGTCCGGGATCCCCTCCTTGATCAGTTTTTCAATGTCGCGGGCATCCATTGCCATGGCAAATTCCTGTTTTTAGGGCGGGCTGCGGCGTGGCTGCCCGTGCGATGAGAGTCGGGGTGAACCTAAAGCCTTTCCGGCCGGGATTGAAGCCGTTCCGTCCAGCCCCAGCGCGATGGTGGCTCACGACGCGTTCTCGCTCTGACCTCCGGCGTCGTCTGCGGGGTCGTCCTCGGGCGTCGAGAAGGTCCGCCCAAGGCTGAAGGTCAGCACATAGAGGGGAAGGTTGATCGCCAGGTTGGCAATCGGCAGGTAGGCGGTCATCTGCCAGACGGGTGAGAAGAACGGCTGGCCGTAGCCATCGCAGGCCAGCGAGGAGCCATACTCCCACAGTGCCCCCAATGCGGCCGCGACGGCGAAAAGTTTGATGCAGGTGAAGATGTGCCTTGTCCGTGCCCGGTCCGGCAGAAGCCGGCTCCAAAGCACCAGGCAGACAAGCGGAACTGCATAGAAAAGGTTTTGCAGGCCAAGCATCGGAAGCGTGTCGTTGGCCGCGGCGAGGAACTCCGCGCGTGTTTCCAACCGGGCGCAGACCTCGCTCGATGTCGTCGACAGCAGGAAAAAGACGAACGGGCCGAGAAACCAGAAGAAGAACAGCGATGGCCAGAAGACGACTGCAAGCAGTGCCCGGACGGCCAGTTTCCTGTGGTTGAGCATGATCTTTTCCGAAAAAAATCGGTTCCCACTTTTCGGGATCACGCTCTGCTCAAATGGCCTGATCCATGAAGCGCGGGAACCAGCCTTCGTGCGCGGCGGTCAATTCGCCGAGCGGGATCGCCCGTGCCTCGCCGAGTTTCAGCGTGTCGCCGCCGGTCGAGCCGATCCAGGGCGCGAAAATGCCGAGTTCGCTTTGCTGTTGGCGGATCGCGTCCCAGTCCTTACTGTCTGGATCGATTGACAGCGTCAGGAGATAGCGGCCCTGGTCCTCGCCGAACCAAACCGGAATAGGATCGGTGCCGGCCAGTCCGGGGACGGTCGCGCCGATGCCTGATGCCATCGCCATCTCGGCCAGCGCGACCGCAATGCCGCCGTCGGAAACGTCGTGAGCCGCGGTGACGATGCCGGACGCGATGAGGGCGCGCACATGGTCGCCGACACGCTTTTCATGGGCGAGGTCGACCGGCGGCGGCGGGCCGTCGCTGCGACCGTGGATGTCACGCAAGTAAACCGATTGGCCGAGATGCGTACCCCATGAGGCCGGCGCGCCGACCAGCAGGATCATCTGGCCCTGCGCAGCGAAGCCGGCCCGCACCATCTTCGACCAGTCGGCGATCAGCCCAACGCCGCCGATGGTCGGCGTCGGCAGGATGCCCTGGCCATTGGTTTCGTTGTAGAGCGAGACATTGCCGGAAACGATCGGGAAGCCGAGCGCGCGGCAGGCATCGCCAATGCCCTTCACCGCGCCGACCAACTGACCCATGATCTCCGGCCGTTCCGGATTGCCGAAATTGAGATTGTCGGTGGCGGCCAGCGGCAGCGCGCCGGTGGCGGTCAGGTTGCGCCAGCATTCGGCCACCGCCTGCTTGCCGCCCTCATAGGGATCGGCCTCGCAATAGCGCGGCGTCACGTCCGACGAGAAAGCCAGCGCTTTGGTCGGATGGCCTTCGACCCGCACCACGCCGGCATCGCCACCGGGAAGCTGCAGCGAATTGCCCTGGATCAGCGTGTCGTACTGTTCCCACACCCAGCGGCGCGACGACAGGTCAGGGCCGCCGAGCAGCTTCAGCAGTGCGTCGGCGACATCGGCCTGCGGAATGTCATTGGCCGCAAGCGGCGCCGGCTTCTTCGGCTCGATCCACGGACGGTCATATTCCGGTGCCTTGTCGCCGAGATCCTTGATCGGCAGGTCCGCAACCTGATCACCCTGATGCAGGACGCGAAAGCGCAGATCGTCGGTCGTCTTGCCGACAATGGCGAAGTCGAGCCCCCATTTGTGGAAGATCGCCTCGGCCTCCTTTTCCTTTTCGGGGCGCAGCACCATCAGCATGCGCTCCTGGCTTTCCGACAGCATCATCTCGTAGGCGCTCATGCGCTCCTCGCGCACCGGAACCTTGTCGAGCTCGAGCTCGATGCCGAGATCCCCCTTGGCGCCCATCTCGACCGCCGAGCAGGTAAGGCCGGCAGCACCCATGTCCTGGATAGCGATGACCGCACCGGACGCCATCAGTTCGAGACATGCTTCAAGCAGGCACTTTTCGGTGAAGGGATCGCCGACCTGCACGGTCGGGCGCTTCTCGTCGATCTTGTCGTCGAATTCGGCCGAGGCCATGGTGGCGCCGCCGACGCCGTCGCGACCGGTCTTGGCGCCGAGATAGACGACCGGCAGGCCGACGCCCTTGGCCTCCGACAGGAAAATCGCGTCCGTCTTGGCAAGACCCGCGGCAAAAGCGTTGACCAGGATATTGCCGTTGTAGCGGGCGTCGAAATTGACCTCGCCGCCGACCGTCGGCACGCCGAAGGAATTGCCGTAGCCGCCGACGCCGGAAACCACTCCCGCCACCAGATGCCTGGTCTTGGGATGATCGGGAGCACCGAAGCGCAAGGCGTTCATCGCCGCGATAGGCCGCGCGCCCATGGTGAAGACGTCGCGCAATATGCCGCCGACGCCTGTCGCCGCCCCTTGGTAGGGCTCGATAAAGGAGGGGTGGTTGTGGCTCTCCATCTTGAAGACGACGCAGTCGCCGTCGCCGATATCGACCACGCCGGCATTCTCGCCCGGTCCCTGGATGACCCGCGGGCCGGTCGTCGGCAGCGTGCGCAGCCATTTCTTCGAGGATTTATACGAGCAATGCTCGTTCCACATCGCCGAGAAGATGCCAAGTTCGGTGAAGCTCGGCTCACGCCCGACGAGGTCGAGGATGCGCTGGTATTCGTCTGGCTTCAGCCCGTGCGCGGCAATGAGCTCGGGCGTGATCGGCACGGAATTGGAAATGGTCATGGGCGGCGGTTTTTATCCGTGGGAGCTTGGGATTTTGAGTCTCCTCTTATCGCAAGCTTTGCGGCCGATACACCCATGGACCGACGAAAAGTGGCTGAATCCGGAGAAAGCCACGGCGCCTTGAACGCGCGTCCCACCGGACCGGACTCAACCGATGCGCCTCGGGTCTTGCCTGGAGGCATCCTGAACCGCCGGCGCTCCAAGGCGATGCGGATCAGGAAAAACTGTCGTAGCCGGCGCGGCCTTCGTCGAGGAGCCTCCGGATCGCCGCAACGCCGTCCGCGATGTCCTTGCGCTGCCTCGGCTGCGAAATGCCGAAGCGCACACCGTGGAAGACCTGCTCGGAACGGCCCGCCTTGAACTCGTCTTCGTCGTCGATCAGCACGCCGTGCTCGAGGCAGGCGTTCTTGAACGTGCCGGAAAGCCAGGGGTCGGGCAAGGTCAGCCAGACAAAGGGTATATTGTCCCGCGACTTGAATTCGAAGCCGGCCAAAGTCTCGCACACAATGGCGGTGCGGGCGTTGATTTCGGCGATGGCGCGTTTGCGTATGTCCGCGGCCTGGCCCGACAGCACCAGCCGGGCATTCACCTCGGCCAGCAGGAAAGGCATGCCGCCGGTCATCATCTTATGGGCAACACGGATGCGATGGCGATAAGCAGGCGGGCAGGAAAGCCAGCCGCCGCGAACGCCGGCCGCTACCGATTTCGACAGGCCGCCTGCGACGATGGTGCGCTCGGGTGCATAGTCGGCCAGCATTGGCGTCGGATCTTCGGTCAGGCCGCCGTAAAGATCGTCCTCGATAATGACGACATTGTATTCACGCGCGATCCGCGCGATTGCCTCACGTCGCGCTGCCGGCAGGATCGCCAGCGTCGGATTCTGCACCGTAGGCATCAGAAAGATCATCTTCGGATGCTTTTGCGCGCAGACGCGCTCGAAATCGTCGGGGTCGAGACCCTGATGGTCCGATGCCACCAGCGCCGTGCGACGACCGATCAGGCCGGCGCTGCGCGAAATCTGCGAATAGGTCAGGTGCTCGAAGGCGACGTAATCGCCGGGCGTGGTCAGTGCGGCGATCGCCGCCATGACAGCGGCATGGGTACCGAGCGTCGGCACGATCGTATCGGCGCTCGGTCGAAACGAGTTGCGCGACAGCCAACTGGCGCCGGCCTCGAACCAGCGCTCGGGAAAATCCCGCGTGTAGCTCGAAATCTCATGCGCATGATCCGAAGCCGTGCGCGACAGCACTTCGGTGACGATGGCGCCCTGGCCGACATCGGGCGCCGCGGTGCTGTCGAAGCGCAGCTTGCCGCGCGGCGCATCGATGTCGCGCGTGCCTTGCGCGTCCGGCGCTATGAAGTCGGGCTTCGCGTTCTGCCGGCCGAGGACATAGGTGCCGCGCCCGACCTCGCCGCTGACCAGCCCGCGCTCGCGCAGCAATTGATAGGCCCTGCCGACCGTGCCGACGGTTGCGCCGATGTCATAGGCGAGATCCCGCTGCGGTGGCAGCTTTGCCCCGGCGTCGATCACGCCGCGGTCGATATCTGACTCAATGCTGTCAGCAAGGCGCTGATAAAGCGGGCCGGAGCTGGCCGTGAGGTCGGGAAGCCAATTTGTCATGGTGACAATTTTGTATATTGCGTCGAACGATGAGTCAATTCACATGCGTTGTGTGGAATAAAAGAGTGCAATTTGCAGCTTTGGTAGAACGAAGATGGATACAATCGAGACAATCAGCCAGACAACCGCAGGATTGTTCGCCGCGCGACCTGTGGACCGCGGCGGCTTTGTCAGCCGCATCGTGCGTATGGTCAAATCGCTGGGGCGCTGGATCGACGGCCTGCTGGAGCGCAGGCGCAGCCGGCTCGCCTTGCTGGACATGACCGACGACCAGTTGAAGGACATCGGCATTTCCCGCTGCGACGCCCATCGCGAAGGGATCAGGCCATTCTGGGAATGAACAGGCGCGATGCAATGTTCAATCCTGCTTGCGTGGCTGCACAACTGGCGCCCTGATCCGCGACAGGCCGCGGTCCGCAAGCACGGCGCCAACGCACAGCGCCAGGAAAAGGGCGGTGATGGCCAGCGAGGCGATGGCGACGCTGGCGATGCCGTACCTGGCGACATCGAGGAACGGGTAGGGCACTTCGCCTGTTATGGACGCCCCCGCCAGCGCATAGGCCAGATAAGCGAGCGGATAGAGCATCCACCAGGAAACGTCTCGCCATCGCGTCTTGCCGTCGGCACCGGCGGCCAGCCACCACAGCACGAACAGTGCAGGCGTCACATAGTGCAGCAGCACGTCGCACAGCAGGAACAGGCCCTGCGGCTGCCAGAGGCGTGCCAGCACGGTGGCGTAGACCATGAAGACCACGGTGATGGCGACGGCGACGCCTGCCCGCATCCGCGCTCCGGCAAAGGCCGGAAACCAGGCATGGCCGGCGGGCGACAGCAGCGACGCATGGACGAGCACCGCACCGATGTTGGTCAGGATGGTAAAGAAGCTGAAGTAGAAGACGACCGAACCGATCAGGCCGCGGCCGGCTTCCATCGAGGCCGGAACGGTGATCGAGAACTGCAGGAAAAGACCGGCCAGCCCTGCGACCAGACCCGCGACCTGCAGCAGCCGGCCCATCTTACGCGGCGGCGGCGCAGGCCGGATTGCCGGCCTGCCAGCGGGCGATGTCGGAGCCGATGCGCGCGCCGAGCGGCTCGGCCATCAGCGGACCGAACACGTCTACACGGCTCGAATTGCCTTGCGCCTGCACCACCAGCAGCGGCTTGCCGCCATAATGCTTGGCCGGCACCAGCAGGAAGCGCGGCGTGCCGCTGAACGAATTCAGCTCATTGGCCATCTGGTAGGATTTGAAGGCCGGGTCCTTGCTGGCGATCCAGCATTTGTGGGCGGAGATCGCCACCTGTTCCATGGCCAGCAGCGCCGCGCTCTTGCCGGAAGGCGGCGGAGCGCTCTTCGGACCCGACTGGCAGGATGCCAGCGCAAGGCCGGCGGCAGCCAGGAGAGCAAAGCGAGCAATCGTCAGTCTCATCGTCAGGCCGCCCCCAGGTTCTGAAAGAATTTCGGAAGATATCAGGCGGCGATGCCGAGCGCGCCTTCGAACAACGCCCGGCCGTCATTGCCGCCATGTGCCGCTTCGATCAGGTTCTCGGGATGAGGCATCAGGCCCAGCACATTGCCCTGGCTGCTGATGATGCCGGCGATGTCGTTGATCGAGCCGTTGGGGTTGGTGCCGTCCGCATAGCGGAACACCACCTGGCCTTCGCCTTCCAGGCGTGCAAGCGTCTCGGCATCGGCGAAGTAGTTGCCGTCGTGATGCGCCACCGGCGAACGGATGATCTGGCCCGGCTGGTAGCGGCGGGTGAACATGGTGTTGGCGTTGGCGATCTCGAGCTTCACCTGCCGGCAGACGAATTTGAGCGAGGAGTTGCGCATGAGCGCTCCCGGCAGCAGGCCGGCCTCGACCAGGATCTGGAACCCGTTGCAGACGCCGATGACCATGACGCCCTTGGCCGCCTTCTCGGCAACCGCCCGCATCACCGGCATGCGCGCCGCGATCGCGCCGCAGCGCAGATAGTCGCCGAAGGAGAAGCCGCCGGGAATGGCGATCAGGTCGACATCCGGGATTTCGGTGTCGGTTTGCCAGACCGTGGCTGGCGCCTTGCCGGAAATCTTGGTCAGCGCCGCGATCATGTCGCGGTCGCGGTTAAGGCCAGGCAAGAGGACGACGGCTGATTTCATTTTGTTGGCACCCTGATCGTTTGGGTCAATCTGATCTGTCTCGTGAGGAACGCCATTTAGTCAGCTATTTCGACGAACCATGAAGGCAATCTCTCATGGTCTTGGATCATAAGGCGTTTGTGGCTTTCGGCCAGTTCGCGCAATTCGAGGCGCTGCTCGATTCGCTCCAGACGTTGATCGATACGGCTTGTAATTGCGTAGATATTGTTGATGTCTGTTTGCGTGCTCAATGCCTGCAATCCGATCGCAACGATCTCGTGCTTAACCTCGCCGAGACCATTCTCAAGTCGATCCATTCGCGAATGAATTTTCTTCAGCAGTTCGTACATCAACTCGTCGGTGACTTCGGGCATCCGCGCATCCGGCACAACCTCAGGTAAGCGTCACACTATAGTTCTCAATCACCGTGTTCGCCAGCAGTCTGTCGCACATGGCCCTGAGATCGGCCTCGGCCTTGGCCTTGTCGGTCCCGGCGAGCTCGACGTCGAACACCTTGCCCTGCCGCACCGAGCCGATACCGTCAAAACCTAGCCCCGACAGCGCATGCTCGATCGCCTTGCCTTGCGGGTCCAGCACGCCGTTCTTGAGGGTTACGGTGATACGGGCTTTCATCGATGCTCCTGAATGATCGGTATCGGTCGGCGCCGGACCTGCCGTTTCCGGCAAGTCCGTTGCTGGCAATTAGTGCTTCATGCCCTTCGGCGGCTCGCTCGACGCGACGAGCACCGGTCCGGTTGGACGCGGCGGCTCGTTCTCGTTCATGATACCGAGACGGCGGGCGACTTCCTGGTAGGCCTCCACGAGGCCGCCCATGTCGCGGCGGAAACGGTCCTTGTCGAGCTTGTCCTGCGTCGCCACGTCCCACAGCCGGCAGGAATCGGGCGAGATCTCGTCGGCTACGACGATGCGCATCATGTCGCCCTCGAACAGGCGTCCGCATTCGATCTTGAAATCGACGAGCTGGATGCCGACGCCCATGAACAGGCCGGACAGGAAGTCGTTGACGCGAATGGCCAGCGCCATGACGTCGTCGATTTCCTGCGGGCTCGCCCAGCCGAAGGCAGTGATGTGCTCTTCAGAGACCATCGGGTCGTCGAGCGCATCGGCCTTGTAATAGAATTCGATGATCGAGCGGGGCAGGACCGTGCCTTCCTCGATGCCAAGGCGCTTGGACAGCGAACCGGCGGCGACATTGCGCACCACCACTTCGAGCGGGATGATCTCGACCTCCTTGATCAGCTGCTCGCGCATGTTGAGCCGGCGGATGAAGTGGGTCGGAATACCCATCCGGTTGAGATGATTAAAGATGTGCTCGGAAATGCGATTGTTAAGCACGCCCTTGCCATCGACGACTTCGTGTTTTTTCTTGTTGAACGCGGTGGCGTCATCCTTGAAGAACTGGATCAGCGTCCCGGGCTCAGGGCCTTCATAAAGTATCTTGGCCTTGCCTTCATAAATGCGGCGGCGATTTTTCATTTGATTTTTCTCTGGATTTGCGGGCAGGCGGCAAGCGACCAGTTCCTGTCCGTCTGCCTAAATTAGTGTGGCGACGGTGGCGTTCAATGCCGGTGTCTATCGTAATCGCCTTGTTTGCTCAATCGGCAAATCCTTTCAATCAACTGCTTTCGGGACCGAAATGCCGCAGCGCAGCAAGCCACGAAGCGTATTGACCGGCCGCCAGCCTTTTGGTTTGTGCTTCGCCATCACATATTCATCAATGCCAGCGAATCGATTTCCATCGGAGGGACGCCATGAGCAACATGAAGGATCGCGAAGAGGGTTTTGAGCGCAAATTCGTGTTCGACGAGGAGCTTCGGTTCAAGGCGTCGGCGCGCCGCAACAAGGCTCTCGGCCTGTGGGCCGCGGAAAAGCTCGGGAAATCCGGCGCCGAGGCCGATGCCTACGCCAAGGAAGTGGTTGTTTCCGATATCGAGGAAGCCGGCGATCACGACGTCTTCCGCAAGATCCGCAAGGATTTCGACGCTGCCGGCGTCAGCCAGTCGGACCATCAGATCCGCCGCACCATGGACGAATTGATGGCGCAGGCCATCGAGCAGATCAAGAACACCTGATCCGGCCGAAGCAGGTTCCGCAAAAATGTCCCACAATTTTGCGACGGAACCTGCGGCAAAAGAATGACTGGACCAATCGACCGCCCGGCCCAGCCGGGCGGTTTTTCTTTGCGTTTCCCGTCGTTTCCGGCTGAAACTGCGATCCTTAGCGAGGAAACAGCCGATGTCCCTAAAATCCCGCCTTGCGGCCGATGAAACGCTGGTCACCGCATGGTCAGGCGTGCCGGACGCGCTGACCGTCGAAATCCTTGCCAGGCAGGGCTTCGATGCGGTCACGCTCGACATGCAGCATGGCGGCCATCATGAAGACAGCGTGTTGCGCGGCCTGGCGCCCGTGCTTGCCACCGGCAAGCCGGCATTGGTGCGTATTCCCGTCGGCCGTTTCGACATGGCCAGCCGGGCGCTCGATTTCGGCGCCGAGGCGGTGATCGCGCCGATGGTCAACTCGGTGGCGGATGCAAAACTGTTCGCTGCGGCGATGAAATACCCGCCGGTGGGCGAGCGCTCCTGGGGCCCCACCTATGCCTTCCCACGCCATGGCAAGGGTGATCATGCCGAATGGCTGCGCGACAGCAACCAGCGCACAATGGCCTTCGCCATGGTCGAGACGCGGGCGGCGCTCGATGCGCTGGACGGCATCCTCGATACACCCGGTATCGACGGCATTTTCCTGGGGCCATCGGACTTCTCGATTGCCTGGTCGAACGGCACGACCGTCAATTCGACGCTCGAAAGCATGATGGAAACGGTGGGTTCGATCGCCGAGCGTACCCGCAAGGCCGGCAAACATGCGGCGATCTACGTCATCGAACCGGCCATCGCCGGCCGCGTCGTGGCGATGGGCTACCGCCTGCTGGCCACAGGGTCCGAGCACGCGCTGATTTCACTAGGGGCGAAGACGCTGTTGAAAGGCATCAAGGATTCGATCGGCGGCTGAGAGCCGCGATCCGGTCGGGGTCGTCAGGCCTTCAGTTCGGTGAGAAATTTGGCGAAGGTCATCGAACCTTCGGGCCATGGGCCGAAGCCTGAATCGGTGTTGAGGTGACCGGCTTCACCGGCATCGATGAACAGAGATCCCCAGGCGCCGGCAATGTCCTCGGCGACGTGGAAGGCGCAGAACGGATCGTTGCGGCTGGCAATCACCATGGACGGGAAGGGCAACGGCTCGCGCGAGTAGGGGCCGAACGTCATCAGGTGCCTTGGCCGTACCTCTGGATTGGCGACATCGGGCGGCGCCACGAAGAATGCGCCGGCGACCGGCTTGCGAAACTGCGGGATGGCTTGCACCGCCGCGGCAACGCCAAGGGAATGCGCGACGAGGACGACGGGCTTCTCGGCTTCATTGACCGCTTTTGCCACGCTCGCCGTCCAGTCATCGCGCACGGGCTTCGACCATTCCGCCTGCTCGACGCGCCGCGCGGTCGACAGCTTTGACTGCCAGCGGGTCTGCCAGTGCTCGGGGCCGGAGTTGGTGTAGCCCGGGATGATGAGAATATCTGCGTCTTTGACTTTCATGGCGCTGAGATAGCGAGCGTGATTGCCTCATGCAACCGTCGATGGACACGCTCCTGCTTGCAATGGTGAACACCATGTTCGCTTTTCGCTGTCTTGTGTGAACGATCACGATCGCCGATTTGTCCTCTGGAAAGAAACAGCCGTGAAGGACCGCATTTGGTGCTGACACGATGTACAATGATCGCCGGCGCCGGGCTCCTGACCTCGGGGTTTATGCCAAAGCGTCGCCGCAACGGAGACAATCATGAGCGAACTGCCCTTTGCCGCCACCACGCCGGTGAGCGTTGCCCGGGTCGGGCTGAAGGCGCGCGACGCCGAAAGCCTAGCGGCCTACTATCGCGCTGTTGTCGGCTTGCAGGAATTGAGCCGCGCCGATGGCGCGATCACCCTGGGCGCCGCCAACCGTCCGCTGTTGGTGCTGGAGCCGGACGCCTCGGCCAAGCCTGACGATCCGCGCAGCGCCGGCCTGTTCCACACGGCTTTCCTGCTGCCCAGCCGTGCCGATCTCGGCCGCTGGATCAACCACGCCATATCAGACAAGATCGCCATAGAGGGCGCTTCGGACCATCTGGTCAGCGAAGCGCTGTACCTCACCGATCCCGAGGGCAACGGGATCGAGATCTATGCCGATCGCCGTCCGCAGGACTGGACGTGGAACGGCGACAAGATCGCGATGGCGACCGAACGGCTGAACATTCCTTCGGTCGTCGCCGAAGTGCCGGCGGGCGACGCGGGCTGGCAGGGAGCGCCTGAAAACAGCATTGTCGGCCACGTCCACCTGCGCGTCGGCCGGCCGGAAGAGGCGGAAGCCTGGTGGAAACAGGAATTCGGCTTCGACACGGTGGCGAAGTATGGCGGCCAGGCTGTGTTCCTGTCGTCAGGCCACTACCATCATCATATAGGCGCCAATGCGTGGCAGAGCGCCGGCGCCGGCCGCCGCGACTCGGCCCGGTCGGGCCTTGCCTGGGTCGAGATGCGTTCCGACAACGTGGCCAGTGAAACGACCCGCGAAGATCCGTGGGGCACGGTGATCAGGACCATTCCCGGCAAAGCGTGATCGGCAGTTACGTCCTGCGGTACCTTCTCCTCGTATAGCGACGGGGAGAAGGAAAGCCCCTCACGCCTCTCCGAACACCCGCCGAAAGATCGTGTCGACATGCTTGGTGTGGTAGCCCAGGTCGAATTTCTCGCGGATCTCGGCTTCCGGCAAGACGGCGGTGACGTCATTGTCGGCCAGTAGTTCTTCAAGAAAATCAGCGCCTTGCTCCCACACCTTCATGGCATTGCGCTGCACCAGCCGGTAGGCATCCTCACGGGAGACGCCGGCTTGCGTCAATGCCAGCAGCACGCGCTGTGAATGCACCAGGCCGCGGAACTTGTTCATGTTCTTCAGCATGTTGTCGGGATAGACGAGCAGTTTGTCGATGACGCTGGTCAGCCGCGCCAGCGCGAAATCCAGCGTCACCGTCGCATCCGGCCCGATCATGCGCTCGACGGAGGAATGCGAAATGTCGCGCTCGTGCCAGAGCGCCACATTCTCCATCGCCGGCAGCGCGAAGGAGCGCACCATGCGGGCAAGGCCGGTTAGGTTCTCGGTCAACACCGGGTTGCGCTTGTGCGGCATCGCCGACGAACCTTTCTGGCCAGGCGAAAAATACTCTTCGGCTTCCAGCACCTCGGTGCGCTGCAGATGCCGGATCTCGATCGCCAGCCGCTCCACCGACGATGCGATGACGCCGAGCGTGGCAAAGAACATGGCATGGCGGTCGCGCGGGATCACCTGCGTCGATACCGGCTCCGGCTTCAACCCGAGCTTTGCCGCGACATGCTCTTCGACATAAGGCTCGATATTGGCGAAGGTGCCGACCGCTCCCGAAATGGCGCAGGTGGCTATGTCCTCGCGAGCATGCACGAGCCGCTCGCGGCAGCGCGAAAATTCGGCATAGGCTTGCGCCAGCTTGACGCCGAAAGTGGTCGGCTCGGCATGGATGCCGTGGCTGCGGCCGATGGTGACGGTATCCTTGTGCTCGAAGGCGCGGCGCTTCAGCGCCGCAAGCAGTGCGTCGATGTCGGCCAGCAGCATGTCGCTGGCACGCGTGAGCTGCACCGCGAAACACGTGTCGAGAACGTCCGAGGATGTCATGCCCTGATGGATGAAGCGGGCGTCGGGTCCGACGAATTCGGCGAGATGGGTGAGAAAAGCGATGACGTCGTGCTTGGTGACGCGCTCGATCTCGTCGATCGCATCGACGTCGAACTTCGCGGCATTGCCTTTTTCCCAGATGGTCTTCGCCGCCTGTTTCGGGATGACGCCGAGTTCGGCCAGCGCGTCGCAGGCATGAGCCTCGATCTCGAACCAGATGCGGAACCGGGTTTCGGGCGACCATATGGCCACCATTTCCGGCCGGGAGTAGCGAGGGATCATCGGTCAGTCCTGACGTGTCGAGAAATTTGCCCGCGTCCTAACAGAGGCGGACAAAATGCTCAACGCCGCCGCCGCGCAAACCAGAGGCTGGCGGCAAACAAGGCGAGGAACCCGATCGGGAAATAGAGCCTGATGCCCAGCACCACGAACTGGTAGAGCGCCACCGCCATCGTGAAGACGAACTGAAGCCCCCAGGTGAGGGTGAAGGTAGGTGCATGCCATGCGGCATAGTAGGACCGGTATTGCAAGGCATACAGCCCGGCGGTCAGGCCGATCGTCGCGGCGGCGAGACCCACGAATGCCGCCGCGAAGGCGACTTCCCAGCTCCTTCCGCGCGAGACCAGCCGTGCCGCGAACAGGCCAACAGGAAAGGCCAGAGCGCCGCCGCCTGCAAACAGCAGCGTCACGGTGCGGATTTTATCTGGCGTCACCCAACTTTCCAGCAACAGGTTGAGGAGCGCGCTGGCGCCCATCGTGGCGGCCCAAAGCAGCGCGCCGAGCAGCGCCGTGCCCGGCGTTGGTATGGCGCCGCGGAGGCGGCCCAGGGCGCGATGACGCCTGGCGGGGTGGACGAGCGGTGTCACAGGCGGCCGGTCACCGCGATCCAGCGATAGTCCGGGCCTTCGAAGCCATATTGGCGCACCGCGATCAGCACCGCATAGGCGCTGGGATTGTCCATCGAAAATGTCTGCACGGCTCCGATGCGGTAGCCGTTCGGGCAACCCCGGCTCTTGGGGATCGATTTGTCCTCGTGCAACAGCTTCGTCGTACCGCCGGCTTGCGCCTCGACGCGCAGCAGCCGAAAGCCATTGATCTCACCCTGGCTCTCGCAGCCCTTAGTCTCGTTCATGCCGATCTCGTCCAGCCGGAACTCGAGCGGCTGGTCGACTGGCGAGAAGATCGGACGCGGATTGACCGCCATCCGATGCGGGTCGGCGGACATCTCCGTTACCGGGTTGAAGCCTGCGGTGATGCCCTTGTTCGCGGCCAACTCCGCCTGGCTGACGACCGCTTCGCCCCTTCTCGCGGGCCTGAATACGAGCCGCCGTCAACGTGGCGTTCTCGTCGTCGAGCCGGACGCGAATAGGCGTTCCCTGGAGAAAGCTGTCGTTGCTGGTGTCGATATAATAGCGATTGGCGTAGGGAAATCCCGATCCATCCTGCACGCCATATTCTTCGAACGCGAAGATGCCGCCGTCCTTGGTGAAGCCCAGGATTTCAAGCTCGGCGACATCCCCGGCCCGGGCGGCGACGACTGCGCAAAACTGCGCAAGCAGGCAAACGGCAAACAGAAGAAGGTTTTGCATGAGGTTTTCCGCCGGCCAACGATATCGCCATTCCCTATCACGACAAGATACCGGCGTCGCGCTGCCCGATAAAGCAAGCGCCATGCATCCAATCGCGGCCTCGTCTGTTATTGTCGGCAGTCCCAATGGAGAACCACCATGACCGACACCAGCAAAATTCGTGAGCATATGGAAGTGATCGGTGCCGATGGCGTTCATGTCGGCACGGTCGACAAAGTCGAGGGGCAGCGGATCAAGCTGACCAAGTCCGACAGCGGTATGGGCACGCATAAGGGGCACCATCATTTCATTCCCCTGAGCCTTGTCGCGGAGGTCGAGGGAAAGAAGGTCTGGCTGTCGGCGAATTCCGACGTCGCGGTCACTTTCGAGGAAGAAAAGTCCGACCCCACCTGATCGCGTATAAGTCAGCGCGAAGACCAGACCGGAAACAGATCGCCCTCGGCGGGCGTCGCGGCGAAAACGCCGCGCGTGATGGCGCGCGCCATCGTGGCGCCTGCCGCGGCATAAAGGTCGATTGCCGCGTCGGCTTCGAGCCGGATACCGCTCCTGCCGGTCGCCAGCGCGAAGACCAGATCGCCATCGGCCGGCGTGTGCGTCGGCCATATGGCCCGCACGAAACCGTCATGCGCTGACATGGCCAGGCGCTTTGCGGCGGCCTTGGTGAGAACGGCATCGGTGGCGATAACGGCGATGGTGGTGTTGCCGCCGGCATCCGCCTTGCCCGTGAACGTCTTGTCGCGAAACTTCAAGAGGATGCTTTTGGCGTCGTCCGGCATTGGCGAGGGATAGCCAAGCCCGCCGAATTCATCGCCGATCTCGAACGGAGCCGCCCAGAAATGGCGGCTTCGGCTGATGGTCACCGAGCCGATCGGATTGACCGCCGCCAGCGCGCCGATGGTGACGCCATTGTCAAGCAGCGTCGAAGCCGAGCCAAGCCCGCCCTTGAGACCGGAGGTCAGCGCGCCGGTGCCGGCGCCGGTCGTGCCGATCTGGAAATCCGAACCGGCGGCCTGCACCGTCTCGTAGCCGAGGTCGCGGTATGGCGGATAGCGGCCCCAGTCCTTGTTGCCGCCATTGCGCAGGTCGAACAGGATCGCCGCCGGCACGATCGGCACGCGAAAGCCGCCGACCTCGAAGCCGATGCCACGCTCGCGCAGTGCTGCCTGTACCCCGGACGCTGCGTCGAGGCCGAAAGCCGACCCGCCCGACAGCACCACGGCATGGACCGTCTCAACCGAATTGTGGGGTTCGAGCAGGTCCGTCTCGCGCGTGCCCGGCGCACCGCCCAGGATCTGGACGCCGGCTACGGCCGGTTCGTCGCAAAGGACCGTCGTCACGCCGGATTTCAGTCGGGCATCGGAGGCATTGCCGACGCTGAGACCGGCGACATCGGTGATCAGGTTGCGCGGGCCGGTGCGAAACATCAGTTGCTTTCCAACGGTACGAAGCGGGCGCCATCGAACCGGAAGACGCGGTACGGATTCCGGCTGAGGTCGCCCTTCGCATCAAAGCGCACCGGCCCGATCGCCGTGGTGAAATCATGCCCGATGAGCGCTTCCGCAAGCGGCCTGCCGGAGCTTGCGGCTTCCGCCATCGCCGCCTTGGCGGTTTCTACCGCCGCATAGGCCGGCAGCGTGTAGCCGTCCGGCACGATCTTCTGCGAGGCAAACACCTCGAGCACCTTGGGATTGGCGACATCGGCCCATTCCGGGGGAGCGATCATCAGCGTTCCCGTGGCATAGGGCACTGCGCCGGGCGGAGTGCGCAGGTTCTCGCCGCCGGCGAATACGATGCCGGCGTCGAGTTGCGCGGCGTCGCGACCCATGATGGCGATGTCGTCGCCGTCGCCACCGGCAAAGACATGGGTTGCGCCGGCCTTCTTCAGCCGGCCAATCAGACCGATCTGGTTGTCGAGCTGCGGCCGGAACGTATCGACGAACACCGGCTTCAGCGCCGCCTGTTCGGCCGCCGCCCGCAACGTCTCGGCGATCTCACGGCCGTAGATGGTGCCGTCATCGATGACGGCGAACAGTTCGTTCTGCCAAAGCCGGGTAAGGGTGTTGGCGACGGCATTGCGCTCGTCGTCGCCCCTCGGTCCGAGCCGGTAGACCGGCCAGCCGGTCTTGGGACGACGGTCAGTCAGGCTTTCGGTTCGCACGCCAACGGTGATGACGGCGATGCCTGCGTCCTTCAAGATCGGCATCGCCGCCTCGATCGCTTCCGTACAGAGAAATCCCACGACGACATTGACCTTGGCGGTCGCGAATTCCCGGGCTGCCGCGGCACCCCCATCGGCCGTGCAGGCATCGTCGATGGTCTTGAGCTCGATGCCGTTCGCCTGGGCCGCCACTTCGGCGCCGGCTTCGATCTGCCTGCCAAGGATCGCCGAGGATCCGGAGAGCGGCGCGGCAACACCGACGAGCAGCGTCTGGGCGTTGGCGGCGCCGGTCAGCAGCAGCCAGGCCAGCGCGGCAGATATCGTTGCCCCGGGTCGCATCCTGTCGAAGACTTCCTCCAAGCGAGCCCGGATGGTCCCGGCGCCACTCCCGCCAAGACCTAAAGGCTGCCCGGTCTTGGCGCAACACGCGAATTTCGGGATATGGGCCAAGCACTTCGCTTGTGGCTTGTCATATCTAGCCATATATAGCGATAGGGTTCAGGCTATGGAAAATCTCCGGTGTTGAAGAAGAACGACATAGGACCGCAGGCCTATCGCGACGCGATGAGCCATTTTGCCGGTCACGTCCATGTGGTGACCACCGACGGGCCGGCCGGCAAGCGCGGCGCGACGGTCATCGCCGCCTGTTCGGTTTCCGATACGCCGCCGACCATTTTGGTCTGCCTGAACCGTGAAAATCCCAAGAACGAGCCGTTCGTGAAAAACGGCAGGTTTGCCTTGAACACGCTTGCCTCGCACCAGGAGCCGCTGTCGATCGGCTTTTCCGGCATCACCGGCCTGCCGGTCGAGGAACGTTTCGCGCTCGGCGAGTGGGATGTGATCTCCACCGGCGCGCCGACCTTGAAGGGCGCGCTCGCCGTATTCGACTGCGAACTGATCGACACTAAGGACCTGGCCACCCATCGTGTGCTTTTTGGCAAGGTGACAGGCCTGCGCATGGGCGATAATTTGCGGCCGCTGATCTATCACGCCCGCGGCTACCACGTTTTGGAAAGCGGGGCAGAGGCGTCCACGGAGAAGGAATGACCGAGCTAAAACCGCGCCCCGTGCCGCGGACGATCGACGAGACGCTCGATCTCTTGACCGGCGCGGACTATGTGGCGGACCGGTCGTTGGCCACCGTGCTTTTCCTGTCGCTGCGCATGAAGCGGCCGCTGTTCCTCGAGGGCGAGGCCGGCGTCGGCAAAACCGAGATCGCCAAGGTGTTGGCAGAGGCGCTCGGCCGCCGGCTGATCCGTCTGCAATGCTATGAGGGTCTCGACGTCTCGTCCGCCGTCTATGAGTGGAATTATGCCGCGCAGATGATCGAGATACGCATGGAGGAGGCGGCCGGCAAGGTTGACCGCTCCGACATGGAGCGCAACGTTTTCTCGGAAAAATACCTGATACGCCGTCCGGTGCTCGATGCGCTGACCGGCAAGGCCGGCGCCGCCCCGGTTTTCCTGATTGACGAGCTCGACCGTACCGACGAGGCGTTCGAGGCGTTCCTGCTCGAGATCCTTTCCGATTTCCAGGTGACGGTGCCCGAACTCGGCACGATCAGGGCGGAGGAGCCGCCGATCGTCATCATCACCACCAACCGCACCCGCGAAATCCATGACGCGCTGAAGCGGCGCTGCCTCTATCACTGGGTCGATTATCCCAGCGCCGAGCGGGAGTTGGAGATTGTGCGCCGCAAGGTGCCGCAGGCGAACAGCCGGCTTTCGGCCGAGGTGGTCTCCTTCATTCAGAAGCTCCGCCAGATCGAATTGTTCAAGATGCCGGGCGTTGCCGAGACCATCGACTGGGCCGGCGCGTTGACCGAACTCGACAAGGTCGCGCTCGACCCGGAAACCGTCTCCGACACGATCGGCGTGCTGCTGAAATACCAGGACGACATTGCCCGCATCGGCGAGGGCGAAGGCCGGCGTATCCTCGACGAGGTGAAGGCCGAGCTTTCGGCGGCGGAGTAGGGCTCATGGCCATGCCTCGCGCGGAACCCAGGGAGGCGACTGTCGACGGTCACATCGCGGACAACATCGTCTATTTCGCCCGTGTCTTGCGCAAATCAGGCATGCGCGTCGGTCCGGCCTCGGTCAAGGATGCCATCGAGGCGGTACTTGCCACCGGCATCGGCGCGCGCGACGATTTCTACTGGACGCTGCATGCCGTGCTGGTGTCGCGGCATGAGGACCATGCCATCTTTGACGAGGCCTTCCGGCTATTCTGGAAGTCGCGTGAGCTGATCGAAAAGATGCTGGCGATGCTTTCGCCGGTGGCGCCCGATACCAGGGAGAAGCAGAAGCCACGCGCGGCCGAAAGCCGTGTCAGCCAGGCCATGTTCGCAGGCCACAGCAGGAACCAGCCGGCGCAGGAAATCCCCGAGATCGAGGTCGACGCGCGCTTTACTTTCTCCGGCAACGAGGTGCTGAGGGCCAAGGATTTCGCTCAGATGAATGCCGCCGAGATGGCCGACGCCAGGAAAGCGATCGCCGAACTGCGGTTGCCCTTCGATATGGTGCGGACGCGCCGTTTCAAGGCCGATTCGCACGGTCGCCGCATCGATCCGCGTGCCATGATGCGCTCGGCCGCACGCACTGGGGGCGAACTGATCCTGCCGAAATTCCGCTCGCTCCGCGAAGTGTATCCGCCGTTGGTCGTGCTTGCCGACATTTCCGGTTCGATGAGCCAGTACACGCGCATCTTCCTGCATTTCCTGCATGCTCTGACGGAAAAGCGCCGGCGCGTGCACACTTTCGTTTTCGGCACCAGGCTCACCAATCTGAGCCGACAGATGCGCCATCGCGATCCCGACGCCGCCCTGGCCGACTGTTCCACCGCGGTCAAGGACTGGTCGGGCGGCACGCGCATCGGCGACACGCTGGCCGAGTTCAACCTGATATGGTCGCGGCGCGTGCTAGGACAGGGCGCGGTGGTGCTTTTGATCACCGACGGGCTGGAGCGAGACGAGGTCGACGGCCTGTCGGAGGAAATGGAGCGTCTGCACAAATCCTGCCGGCGGCTGATCTGGCTGAACCCCTTACTGCGCTTCGACGGTTTCCAGGCGCGCGCCCGCGGCGTCAGGGCGATGCTGCCGCATGTCGATGAATTCCGTGCCGTGCACAATCTCGACGCGCTTGCCGATCTCTGCGCTTCGCTGGACCGGAAGCCTGCCGTCGATCCGCGGCGATGGATGGAGGGTGGCGCGAGGCGCGCCGCGTAGCCATATGCTGCTGAAGACACATATTTCCGGGAAAAACAGACCCTGAGAGAAGCAACGATGAGCGACAGCATTTATCTCGACGAGGCCCGTGACCCGCTGATCATCGCAGAAGGCTGGATGAAGGACGGCAAGGATGTCGCCATCGCGACCGTTGTCGAGACCTGGGGTTCCGCGCCACGCCCGGCCGGCAGCCATCTGGTCATCGACGCCGACGGCAATTTCCACGGCTCGGTTTCGGGCGGCTGTGTCGAAGGCGCCGTGGTGACGGATGCCATGGACGTCATCGGCACCGGCAAGCCCAGAATGCTGGAATTCGGCGTCGCCGACGAGACCGCCTGGCAGGTGGGCCTTTCCTGCGGCGGCCGCATCAAAGTGTATGTGGAAAGGCTAGGCTGATCTTCGATGGATCCCTATGCGCTGAAAACACTCAACGCCGAGCGCCGCGCGCGCCGCGCCGCGATCCTGGTCACCGATCTTGGTGACGGCCGCGACCGTGTCGTGCGCGAGGGCGATCCGGTCGCCGGCGATCTCGGTGCCGCGATCAGCAAGGCGTTCCGCACCGGGAATTCCGGCTCGGTCGAAGCGGAAGGGCGGACCTTTTTTCTCAACGCGCATCTGCCGCATCCTCGCCTGGTGGTGATCGGTGCCGTGCATATCAGCCAGGCGCTGGCGCCAATGGCCAGGATCGCCGGCTATCCAGTCGAGATCATCGATCCGCGCACGGCTTTTGCCACGTCGGACCGCTTTCCCGACGTCGCGTTGCACGCCGAATGGCCTGAGGAGGTGCTGCAACGACAGCCACTCGACAGCTATACGGCGGTCGCCGCCGTCACCCACGATCCCAAGATCGACGATTTCGCGCTGAAGGCGGCGCTCGACGCCAGGTGCTTCTATGTCGGGGCACTCGGCAGCAGGAAAACCCATGCCAAGCGTGTCGAGCGCCTGCTGGCACTGGGCGCCAGTTCCGAGCAGATCGCCCGCATCCAGGCGCCGATCGGTCTCGACATCGGCGCGGCCAGCCCCGCCGAGATCGCCGTCGCCGTGCTGGCGCAGGTCATTCACGCGTTTCGCTCGCGCGGCCTTGAAGCCAGGGACGCCGCAGCGTGAAATTCGGCCCGGTTCCTATCGAACAGGCCGAAGGCGCCGTGCTTGCGCACGCGACGACGGTCGGCGAGCGACGTTTCCGCAAAGCGCATCGGCTGAGTGCAGAGGATGTCGGGGTGCTGAAAGCGGCGGGCATCAGCGAAGTCGTCGCGGCCGTGCTTTCTCCCGGCGATCTGGGCGAAGACGCCGCCGCCGAACGGATCGCGACCGGTATGCGCCACCGCAACGTAGAGGCCAAGCCTGCCGCGACGGGGCGGGTCAACCTCCATGCCGAAGCCGCTGGCGTCTTCACCGTCAACAGCGCGATGATCGACGCCATCAATGCCGTCGATCCAACCATCACCATCGCCACGCTTGGCCAGCATGCGCCGGTCGAAAAGGGCCAGATGGTGGCAACCGTGAAGATCATTCCCTTCGCCGTTGGGTCGGCGCTGGTCGATGCGGTCATGGAAATCTGCGCCGGCGGCGAGATCTTTGCCGTCAATGCCTATCGGCCCATTCGTGTCGGTGTTATCCAGACCGTCTTGCCGGGCGTCAAGCCGAGCGTGCTCGACAAGACGCTGCGCGTCACCGAGGCACGGCTGGCGCGTTCGGGCGGGCGGCTGACGGCCGAGCGCCGCACGCCGCACGAGGTTGCGCCGGTTGCCGAGGCGGCCGCCTCGCTGGCGCGCGATAACGACATGGTCGTGATCTTCGGCGCTTCGGCCATGAGCGATTTCGCCGACGTCGTTCCGGCCGCGATCGAGGAAGCGGGCGGTACTGTCATCCGCGCCGGCATGCCGGTCGACCCCGGCAATCTGCTGGTGCTCGGCAGGGTCGCCGGCAAGCAGATCATCGGCGCGCCGGGCTGCGCCCGCAGTCCGAAGGAGAACGGCTTCGACTGGGTACTCGACCGGCTGATCGCTGGCCTCGACGTTACGGCGAACGACATCGCCGGCATGGGCGTCGGCGGCCTGCTGATGGAAATCCCGACGCGCCCGCAGCCACGCGAACCGCTGCCGGCCGGAAGCCGGCTCAAGGTCGGGATCGTGCTTTTGGCGGCGGGCCGTTCGAGCCGCATGGGCGGGCCGAACAAGCTTATGGCGCTTTTCGACGGCCAACCGTTGGTCCGCCGTACAGCAGAGCGTGCGCTCGCCTCGAAAGCTTCGGGCACGATCGTCGTCACCGGCCATCAACGTGAGCGGGTGCGCGGCGCGTTGTCGGGCCTGGACGTGACCTTCGCCGACAATCCCGATTTTGCCGATGGCCTCTCCGCCTCCCTGAAAGCCGGTATGGCCTATCTGCCGGGAGATGCCGCCGGTGCGATGATCGTCCTCGGAGACATGCCGGGTGTCTCGTCCGGCGATCTCGACCGGCTGATCGATGCGTTTCGCGGGGCAGGAGGCAATTCGGTGGTCCGCGCCTCGCACCTTGGCAAACGCGGCAATCCGGTCCTCCTGCCGCGCTCGCTGTTTCCGGCTGTCGCCCATCTCGAAGGTGATACCGGCGCACGCCACCTGGTCGAGGCCGGAGGACTTGACGTCGTCGATGTAGAGATCGGCGAGGGCGCATCCGTCGATGTTGACACCCGCGAGGCGCTGGAAGGCGCCGGCGGCGTGCTGCAGGATTGACAAACCCAGGCCGAATTACGCAAGCCTGCGGTATGGCTTCCGGTTTCATTTCGTTAATGTCAGCGCTTCTTCCCCCCTCTGGCCTGCCGGCCATCTCCCCCTCAAGCGGGGAGATTGGACATCATTTCGGCTTTCGCCAATCTCGAAGGCCGGCAGAAGGGCGCGGCCACCGAAACTGCCAATCTCCCCGCTTGAGGGGGAGATGGCCGGCAGGCCAGAGGGGGGCACTCACATTCCCTGCCTTTCTGATTTCGATATTTATCCTGTTTTCTGCTGCCCAGGCCTCTGCTCTCCAACTAAAACCCTTCAAGGA
>NZ_JAIUHZ010000032.1:0-26571 GCF_020165355.1 Mesorhizobium sp. BR1-1-6
ACAGTGAAACCGGCAATCTCCCCCCTTGCGGGGGAGATGGCCGGCAGGCCAGAGGGGGGTGTGAAGGAACTCGACGGCTGCGCTTCACTTCCCCGCCAGCCGCCCCGCCTCATAGGCCCGCCGCGCCCATACCGCCATCTCGTCGGGGTCGTCGAAGGCACTATCGGGAATGCTCCAATAGGGCATCGCCACCAGCTTGCCGTGCAGGGACCCGGTGTAGGTCCACTGCGTGCAGCCGGCGGCCTCGAAATCGGGCGCGCTTTGCTCGTCCGCTTTCAGCATCAATTCGCCGCGCAGCACGATGGCGACGATGACGCCGTCGGCATAGATGCCCTTGCCGCCGAACAGTTTCCGGATGCTGACCGGGCCCAGGCTCTGGAAGAGTTCTTCTATGCGTTCATTGTCCATGCGCGGATCATGTCACCGCGATCCGGCCTTGTCATCGGCGCAACCAAAACCATGCTGACAGGTTGAAAAGGGGTCGATCGGAGTTCCCGCCATGCCTGTCCTGCTCAAGGGGTCCTGCCGCTGCAATGCCGTTCGTTTCGAGGTGGAAAGCCACACGCCCGTGCCGTTCATGCTGTGCTACTGCTCGATCTGCCGCAAGCAGCAGGGCGGTGGCGGTTTTGCCATCAATCTCGGCGCCGACTACGAGACGATGACCATCCGGGGCAAGAGGAGCCTCGGCGTCTATCGGGCCGAGATCGAGGACGACGAACATCCGCATTGCGAGATCTCGACCGGAGAGCGCAATTTCTGCCGCAAATGCGGATCGGCGCTGTGGCTCTACGACCCGACCTGGCCGGAACTCGTCCATCCCTTCGCCTCGGCGATCGACAGCGACCTGCCGAAACCGCCAAGAAAGGTGCATCTGATGCTGAAATACAAGGCCAACTGGGTCGAGCCCGATGTCGGGCCGAGCGACAAGGTGTTCGACGTCTATCCCGAGGAATCGATCGCCGACTGGCATAAGCGGACCGGGACGTGGGTGGAGTGAGTGTCTTCGCTGCGTTCTAAGGGAGGTGAGGAGTGGTCTGCGCAGCAGGCGGGAAGCCAATTGCGCGGCTTTTCGAATGACGAACGCCGGCAGCGGGGCTATCGCTGCCCCTCATCCGGCCCTGGGGGACACCTTCTCCCCGTAAACGGGACGAAGGAAGGTCAGGCGGAGGCGCGTGCTTCTGCCAGCGCCTTGAGGTCGGCCGGCTTCAGTTCGACGGATTCGCCGCAGCCGCAGGCCGAGCTCTGGTTCGGGTTGCGGAAGGTGAAGCCGGTGCGCAGCGTCGTCTGCTCGAAATCCATCTCGGTGCCGAACAGGAAAAGTGCTGCTTCCGGCGCGACATAGACATGGGCGCCGTCGCGCTCGATGTGGTCGTCCTTGGTATTGGGTTCGGTCACCAGGTCGACCGTGTATTCCATGCCGGCGCAACCGCCCTTCTTGATACCGAGGCGAATGCCATGCGCATTCTCACGCGTGGCAACGATCTCGCGCACCCGGTCGGCGGCCTTTTCGGTCATCGTGATGACGGCAAAGCGTCCCATCTTTTTCCTTCTCCATTCCATGCAGGTTCAAGGCCTGCCGAATGATTCCTCACCTAAAATGGTGAAGTTTTGCCACTGGCGCAAGTGTGCCGGACTCGACGTCAGTACCAGCCCACCGCCACCTGCGCCTCTTCCGACATGCGATCGGGCGACCAGGGCGGGTCGAATGTCATGTTGACCTCGACGCCCGACACGCCTTCGACGGCGCCGACGGCGTTCTCAACCCAGCCCGGCATCTCGCCGGCCACCGGGCAGCCGGGCGCGGTCAGCGTCATGTCGATCTTGACCGAACGGTCGTCCTCGATGTCGATCTTGTAGACGAGGCCAAGCTCGTAAATATCGGCCGGGATTTCCGGGTCGTAGACCGTCTTCAGCGCCGAGACGATGTCGTCGGTCAGCCGCGCCAGTTCGTCGGCGGGAATTGCGGAGGCGGAAACCACCGCATTGGCGGCCGCGTCGGGAACAGCATCGGTGGCTGTGCTGGCATCTTCCATTATCGTCACCCGAAAAACTTGCGCGCTTTTTCCAACGCATCAGCCAAAGCATCGACTTCGGCTCGCGTATTATACATGCCGAACGACGCCCTGCATGTGGAGGTTACGCCGAAGCGTTTCAACAGGGGCTGGGCGCAATGGGTGCCCGCGCGCACAGCCACGCCTTGCCGGTCGATCACCATCGACACGTCATGGGCATGAATGCCTTGCAGCTCGAACGAGATGATGGCGCCCTTGCCGGGCGCGTCGCCGAAGATGCGCAGCGAGTTGATGGCGCGCAGCCGCTCGTGCGCATAGTCCTTCAAATCGGCCTCGTGCGCGGCGATGCGCTCGCGGCCGATCTTTTCCATGTAATCGAGCGCGGCGCCGAGCCCGATCGCCTGGACGATCGGCGGCGTACCGGCCTCGAAGCGGTGCGGCGGGTCGTTGTAGGTGACGATGTCTTCGGTCACCTCCTCGATCATCTCGCCGCCACCCATGAACGGACGCATGCGCTGCAAGATGTCCTTCTTGCCATAGAGCACACCGATGCCGGAGGGACCGTAGACCTTGTGGCCGGTGAAGACGAAGAAATCGCAGTCGAGGTCCTGCACGTCGATGGGCATATGGACGGCGCTCTGGCTGCCGTCGACGAGCACGGGAATGCCGCGCGAATGCGCGATGCGCACGATCTCCTTGATCGGCGTCACCGTGCCCAGCGCGTTCGACATCTGCGTGATGGCGACCAGCTTTGTGCGGCCGGTCAGTCGCTTCTCGAATTCCTCGATGTGGAAGACGCCGAGATCGTCGACCGGCACCCACACCAGTTTGGCGCCCTGCCGCTCGCGGATGAAATGCCATGGCACGATGTTGGAGTGGTGCTCCATGATCGACAGCACGATCTCGTCGCCCTCGCCGATATTGGGCATGCCATAGCCATAGGCGACCGTGTTGATCGCCGATGTCGTGTTCGAGGTGAAGACGATATTGTCGGTGCTCGGCGCATTGAGGAAGCGGCGAACCGTCTCCCGCGCCTTCTCATAGGAATCGGTCGCTGCATTGGACAGGAAGTGCAGGCCGCGATGGACGTTGGCGTATTCCTGGGCATAGGCGTGCTGGACCGCGTCGAGCACCGCCTGCGGCTTCTGCGCCGAGGCGCCATTGTCGAGATAGACGAGAGGTTTGCCGTAGACTTCGCGTGACAGAATCGGGAAATCGCGGCGGATCGCCTCGACGTCGTAGGTTTCGACTTTCTGGTCCATCATAAGCTCTCTTGAGGCACTGCCTCATTCCGTCCAACACCCCTCATCCGTCTCGGCGCTTCGCGCCGATCCACCTTCTCCCACAAGGGGAGAAGGTCAGGCGCTCTTCCTTCTCCCCTTGTGGGAGAAGGTGGCCGCAAAGCGGCCGGATCAGGGGTGTTCGCCGGAGCGAGCCCTATCCACTCATCCATGCGCCGCAAACCAGCCGTCGAGCCTGGTCTCCAGGGCCTCGACGATCACCTCGTCGTCCAGTTCCTCGATCACCTCGGCGATGAAGGCCTTCACCAGCAGACCACGGGCGCTCTTCTCGTCGATGCCGCGCGCCATCAGGTAAAACAGATGGTTGTGGTCGATCTCGGTGACGGTGGCGCCATGACCGCAGACCACGTCGTCGGCGAAGATTTCGAGTTCCGGCTTGGTCGAGAACTCGCCGTCGTCCGACAGAAGCAGCGTGTTGCAAGCCATTTTGGCGTTGGTCTTCTGCGCGTATTGATGGACGTTGATGCGGCCCTGGAAGACACCACGCGCCTTGCCGGTCACGACATTGCGGATCACTTCCGTCGACGTGGTGTGCGGCACCGCATGATCGAGCACCATGGTGGTGTCCGTGTGGGCGTCGCCGGCCAGCAGGTTGATGCCGCGCAATTGGAAGTCGGCGCCCTCGCCCGTCGTCTTCACCACGACCTCCTGGCGCACGAGCTTGCCGCCGGCGTTCATGACGAACAGCGTCAGCTTCGCATTCTTGCCGATATGAGCCTTGAACTGCGCCAGATGCGTTGCCGTGTCCGGCTGCTCCTGGATGATCAGCCACGTCACCTCGGCGCCTTCGCCGAGCACGAGCTGGCTGACCGAGCTGACAAGGGCCGCGCCCTCGCCGGCCTGGCGTTCGACGATCACAGCCTTGGCGTCGGCGCCGGCGCGCACGGCCAGGCGTACATGCGTCTGGCCGCCGGCCTGCAGGTTTTGCAATTCGATCGGCTTTTCCACTTGGGTGCCATCGGCGATGTCGACGAAATAACCGTCGGCGACGAAAGCCGTGTTCAACGCCCCGATGGCATCGTCGCTGCCGTAGGGATCGAGCCCAGGCGCGATGCTGCCGTCGGTCAGTTTCTCCGACAGGCACTGGACGCTGACGCCTTCGATTGCGGGCGTTTTGGCGCTCGACACGCCGTTGAGAAGCGGCAACACGGTGGAACCTTCAACGACTGGCGCGATGGCTTTGGCCACGGCCGTCGGGTCGAAGTCCGGCACCGCATTCAGCAGCCGGCGCAGGTCGGTGTAGTGCCAGGATTCGATACGCCGGGTCGGCAGTCCGTGCTTCACCGCCTCGATGGCGTCGTCGCGCTTCAACATCACCGCGCCGTCGCCCGGCAGCAGCGACAACCGTTCGCCGAAAGCGTCGATCAACGCTGTTTCGGCCGGTGTCCGCTGGGGTTGTGTGTGCATGTTCATCAGTTTGACCTTGCCTTCTGGCATCTCACGCGGCTTCACCGATCACGCCGGCATAGCCATTGGCCTCGAGGTCGAGCGCCAGCGACTTGTCGCCGGACTTGATGACCTGGCCCTTGTAGAGCACGTGCACGGTGTCGGGCACGATGTGTTCGAGCAGCCGCTGATAGTGCGTGATGACGACAATGGCGCGCTCGGGCGAGCGCAACGCGTTGACGCCATCGGAAACGATCTTGAGCGCATCGATGTCGAGCCCGGAATCGGTCTCGTCAAGCACGCAGAGCTTTGGCTCCAAAAGCTTCATCTGCAGGATCTCGGCGCGCTTCTTCTCACCGCCGGAGAAGCCGACATTGAGCGGCCGCTTCAGCATGTTCATGTCCATGTTGAGCGAGCCGGCGGCTTCCTTCACCCGCTTCAGGAATTCGGGGATCTTCAGCGGCTCCTCGCCGCGCGCCTTGCGCTGCTCGTTCATGGCAACCTTCAGGAACTCCATAGTCGCCACGCCCGGTATCTCCATCGGATACTGGAAGGCCAGGAAAATCCCCGACGTCGCGCGCTCGGCCGGATCCATTTCGAGGATCGATTGGCCGTTGTAGAGGATATCGCCCTCGGTGACCTCGTAGTCCTCGCGGCCGGCGAGAATGTAGGACAGCGTCGACTTGCCCGAGCCATTCGGCCCCATGATGGCCGCGACCTCGCCGGCTTTCACCGAGAGGTTCAGGCCGCGGATGATTTCGGTGCCGTCATCGACGATGCGGGCATGCAGGTTCTTGATCTCAAGCATTCTTTTGTTTCCTGAATATCTGTCCGGTCAGCCGACCGAGCCCTCGAGCGAAATCCCGATCAGCTTCTGTGCCTCGACGGCGAATTCCATCGGCAGCTGCTGGATGACGTCCTTGACGAAGCCATTCACGATCAGCGCGATCGCTTCCTCCTCCGGAATGCCGCGCTGCATGACGTAGAACTTCTGGTCCTCGGAAATCTTCGACGTCGTCGCCTCATGCTCGAACTGAGCCGTCGCGTTCTTGGCTTCCATGTAGGGAACCGTGTGGGCGCCGCACTGGTCGCCGATCAGCAGCGAGTCGCAGTTGGTGAAGTTGCGCGCGTTGGTCGCCTTGCGGTGCGCCGAAACCTGGCCGCGATAGGTGTTCTGCGAAAAGCCGGCGGCGATGCCCTTGGAGATGATGCGGCTCGACGTGTTCTTGCCGAGATGGATCATCTTGGTGCCGCTGTCGACCTGCTGGTAACCGTTCGACACGGCGATCGAATAGAACTCGCCGCTGGAATCGTCGCCGCGCAGGATGCAGCTCGGGTATTTCCACGTGATCGCCGAGCCGGTCTCGACCTGCGTCCACGAGATCTTCGAGCGGTGGCCACGGCAATCGCCGCGCTTGGTAACGAAGTTATAGATGCCGCCCTTGCCCTCGGCGTCGCCGGGGTACCAGTTCTGCACGGTGGAATATTTGATTTCGGCGTCATCGAGCGCCACCAGTTCGACGACTGCGGCATGGAGCTGGTTCTCGTCGCGCTGCGGCGCCGTGCAGCCTTCGAGATAGGAGACGTAGGCCCCCTCCTCGGCGATGATCAGCGTGCGCTCGAACTGGCCGGTGTTCTTCTCGTTCATGCGGAAATAGGTCGACAGTTCCATTGGGCAGCGAACGCCCTTGGGCACGAAGACAAACGAGCCGTCGGTGAAGACGGCCGAATTCAGCGTCGCATAAAAATTATCCGACGTGGGCACGACCGAGCCGAGATATTTCTTCACCAGTTCCGGATGCTCGCGGATGGCTTCCGAGATCGAGCAGAAGATGACGCCCGCCTGCGCCAGTTCCTTCTTGAACGTGGTGACGACGGATACCGAATCGAACACGGCGTCGACGGCGACGCGGCCGGACTTGTAGACGTTGTCGCTGGCATCCTCGAGCTCGAACGCATCGGTCTTCTGCACGCCGGCCAGGATCTCCTGCTCCTTCAGCGGAATGCCGAGTTTCTCGTAGACCTTCAAGATCTCCGGATCGACGTCGCTGAGCGAGCTCGGTCCGGGCGTGCTCTTCGGCGCCGCGTAGTAATAGATGTCCTGGAAATCGATCTTGGGATAGTTGACGCGCGCCCAGGTCGGCTCTTCCAGCGTCAGCCAGCGCCGATAGGCTTCCAGACGCCATTCCAGCATCCAGGACGGTTCGTCCTTCTTCGCCGAAATGAAACGGATGATGTCTTCGCTCAGGCCCTTGGGGGCCTTGTCGACAGCGATTTCGGTCTGGAACCCGTATTTGTATTGGTCGACGTCGATCTTTCGGACCCGATCGATCGTGTCCTGCACAGCAGGCATATGCGTTCTCCATCCACGCCGGGGTCAAGGCCCGACAGTTTTCAAACTATGGCACCGCCGGATAAGCACCCAAGGAGCACCCGCGGCGGCGTAAGTTTCATATAGTGCGCCTCGGCCGGAAATTCAC
Source organism: Mesorhizobium sp. BR1-1-6 (assembly GCF_020165355.1). NCBI lineage: Bacteria > Pseudomonadati > Pseudomonadota > Alphaproteobacteria > Hyphomicrobiales > Phyllobacteriaceae > Mesorhizobium > Mesorhizobium sp. BR1-1-6. The sequence continues at coordinate 7,180 of NZ_JAIUHZ010000032.1, forward strand.
CCGGCCAGCATGAAACGCACGGCTCTACCAGGCCGAAAGGCCCAAATTCGTCCAACCGCTACGCGGCCTTCTCCTTGCCCACCCGACGTGCGGCGATTTCTGCCAACGCCAGGCGGAACGCCTCGATGTCCTGCGCGCCGGTCGCCGCGCCGATCGACAAGCGCAACGCACCCGGACTGTCACCTTGACCCATGGCCTTCAGCACATGGCTCGGACCGACTTTACCCGACGAGCAGGCGGAACCCGCCGACAGCGCCACACCGGCCAGGTCGAAGGCGATCTGTACCGTTTCGGCCTTGGCGCCGGGAATAGCGAAGAATGTCGTGTTGGCAAGCCTCGGTGCGCCGGTTCCGAAGATTTCCACGTCCGGTATCAACATTTTAACGATGGCCTCGATCTCGTCGCGGCGCCGACGCAGGGCGTCGATGGCCTCCAATCCGATGAGAGCCTCCCGCGCCGCCGCGCCAAATCCCGCAATGCCGGGCAGGTTCTCGGTGCCGCCGCGATGGCCCTTTTCCTGGCCACCGCCGTTGATGAGCGGCTTCGGCATCATCAGATCGGCAGCGGCGACGATGGCGCCGACGCCCTTGGGGCCGCCGATCTTGTGCGACGACAGTATCAGATAGTCGGCGTAACCCGCCGAAATGTCGATTGAAATGCGCCCTGCCGCCTGAACCGCGTCTACGACGAGGACACCGCCGACCGACTTTACGATTTCGGCGATACGATCGACCGGCTGGATGACACCAGTCTCATTATTGGCGGCATGGATTGCCACCAGCGGCAGGCCGGCGGCCTTATCGTGCGCGGCAAGCGCGTTTGCCATTGCTTCGAGGTCGACAATTCCATTGGCGTCGACGCCGATCCGCGTCACCTGCGAGGCCGGGAAGGACCCGCCGTTCAACAGGCAGGGGTGGTCGGCTTCGCAGATATAGAGATGGCTCATGCGGATGATCCCGCGCCCCATCCGCCAATCGGGCGTCAGCAGCGTCGAGGCGGCTTCCGTGGCGCCTGACGTGAACACGACATGCCCAGCCTTGGCCTTCACCAATTCCGCCACATCACGCCTTGCAGTTTCGATCAGGCGACGCGCCGCACGCCCTTCGGCATGGACCGATGATGGGTTGGCGGCCACATCGAGCGCCGCGACCATAGCCTCGCGTGCCGCTGCAAGCAGCGGCGCACTGGCATTGTAGTCGAGATAGGCGCGCATTCCGGCCATTTTCTTCCAGTTGGTCCCGTCAGAAGCCATTCCACCGAGATATCGCGTTATTTCCTTGAAATTCCAAGGCAAGCCGTCCTATTTACCCGGCTTGCGGCGCGGGCGGCCGGGCGATTGCGTTCCGGCCACCCAGTTTTGAACAATTCTAAACTAGCTTCTATGAAGACGCTCGCCCTGCGTCAAGGCCAGAGGAAGGTTCTCCGGGCGCCGCGCATTCTTATTACCCAAGTTGGAGTATTTCATGCCTGAGGTCATTTTCACCGGTCCGGCCGGCCGTCTGGAGGGTCGCTACCAGCCCTCGAAGGAAAAGAGCGCGCCGATTGCCATTGTCTTGCATCCGCACCCGCAATTCGGCGGGACGATGAACAACAAAATCGTCTACGACCTCTTCTACATGTTCCAGAAGCGCGACTTCACCACGCTGCGCTTCAATTTCCGCGGCATCGGCCGCAGCCAGGGCGAATTCGATCACGGCACCGGCGAATTGTCGGATGCGGCCGCCGCACTCGACTGGGTGCAGTCGCTGCATCCGGATTCCAAGAGTTGCTGGGTTGCCGGCTATTCGTTCGGCTCGTGGATCGGCATGCAGCTTTTGATGCGCCGGCCCGAGATCGAAGGCTTCATCTCGGTCGCGCCGCAACCCAACACCTACGACTTTTCCTTCCTGGCGCCCTGCCCCTCCTCGGGGCTCATCATCCATGGCGACGCTGACAAGGTGGCGCCGCCGAAGGACGTGCAAGGCCTGGTCGACAAGCTGCACACGCAAAAGGGCATCACCATCACGCAGAAGACCTTGCCCGGCGCCAATCATTTCTTCGCCAACGATGCCGAACTGCTGATCGAGGAATGCGCGGATTATCTCGATCGCCGGCTGGCCGGCGAATTGTCGGATCCGCGCCCGAAGCGGCTGCGCTAAGGACGGATAATCGCAATGTACCAGCCTCCTCATTTCCAGGAAACACGGCCGGACGTGCTGCACGGGCTGATCCGGGCACATCCGCTCGGCCTCTTGGTTTCCAGCGGACCCGAGGGGCCGGTCGCCGACGCCATTCCGTTCCTGATCGACGCCGATGTCGGGCCAAATGGCAGGCTGCGCGCACATCTGGCTAGAGCCAATCCGCAATGGCGGCTTATCGCCGACAATCCGGCCTCGACGGTGCTGATCGTCTTCCAGGGCAGCGACGCCTATGTGACGCCGTCCTGGTACGAGACCAAGCGCGAGACCGGCAAGGTGGTGCCGACCTGGAACTATGCCATCGTGCAGGTGCGCGGCATCGCGAAGGTGATCGACGATCAGGACTGGCTGGCGCGGCAGATCGCCGACCTGACGGCTTCGCAGGAAGGCACGCGTGAGGCGCCATGGGCGGTAACGGATGCGCCTGCCCCGTTCATCCAGTCGCAGATCAAGGGCATCATCGGGCTGGAGATCGAGATCGCCGAAATCCATGGCAAATGGAAGGTCAGCCAGAACCGTCCCGTCGCGGATCGCGCAGGCGTTGCGCACGGGCTTGAAAGCGAGACGGCAAATTCGTCCGACATGGTGAACCTGGTAAGGTCCTATGGCGGACTGAACGGCGACTAAATCCCAGGCTCGATGGATCAGACGGCCGTTCGGCTTGTTCGACCGATCAGCCGAAACGTCTGCTTGCGCACCGGCAATCCCGATCGTGTCGGGCTGAAGATGAAGCCGAGCCGGGCAAAGGCCAGTCCGCAAACCAGCGCGAAGGCAAAGCCAAGACCAAAGCCGGCGACGGTATCACTCGGATAATGCGCGCCGACGAAGACCCGCGTCGAGGCGATGCAGGCCGTGATCGGCAAGGCGATGTACCAGCGCCGCGGGAACAAAAGCAGCAGGATGCCGAACACGGCCCCCATGGTCGTGGCGTGACCGGACGGGAAACCGGCAAAGCGCGCATCGAAGGCGAAGGGACGCAGCGAGAGCACGCCGAGATCCTGAAAATAGAGCGGACGCGCCCGGCCGACCGCATATTTCAGGACATTGACCAGCAGGCCGGACAGGCCGATGGCGCTCAACGCAAGGAACGCCAGGCAGGTCCAATTGTAGACGAGTATCAATGACCGCCGCGACAGGCTTCGCCAGTCCGTCAGATTGGCCCCTATGAGCAAGAGTGCCGGAGGGATGAGATACCAGCCGCCTAGGCCGAACTGCGTCAGGAACTCGGCAAGCCGGCCGAAGCCCGCCGACCACCTGCCGTGCAGCAGTCCCGCCGGGGTGTCGAGGCCGACGAATGCCGCTGCCGTCAGCAAAATCCAGGTTGAGATCCAGAGCGGCCATAGGATTCTGGGATACGAAGCGGAACGAGCGGCGAAGCGCCCTCTGACGATCCGCAGCGTGTCGCGGAAATTTCCAACGGACCGACGCACCACCGCAGCGGGCGCAATGGAAACGGAAGGGCGCGGTTTCACCAGCATTGAAAACCCGATCCCGTTGTCGAACTCATTGGGCGATACGGTAGAGGCCGAGCGACATTTTGTCTCCCGATGAAAAGTTGACCCCGTCGATCGTCGTAAGACGGCTCGCCACCTTGCCTTGCCCGGCCAGCAATCCATTGAGTTTCTGCTCATCCTCGACCGGCGCCAGTCCCAGCGCGCAGGCGGGGTCGGCAAGCAGATGCTTTACCACGCCATCGATGTCGGTCAGCACCGTTTTCGTACCCACCAGGAACACAAGACTCGGCTCGTGATACCGCGCCGATGCCAGCACCGAGGTGTCGCAAGGCTTGTTGGCGCGCACAGCCTCGTTGATCGCCGGGCTCAGCCATATCGGCTTCAAGGACGGGGCGATGACACCAAACAGCAACCCATAGGCGATGCCCGCGCAGGCCGCGACGGCGCCGATACGGGCAAGCGGCACTTGCAGCTGTCGCGAGAAGGCCAGGTAGCCGGCGCCGAGCGCTGATGCGGCCGCCGGAATGCTCCACCAGGAGAAAGTATGGGTGAGATAGATCGGGGCGCCCACGCAGACCGCAGCCAGGCCAAAGCTGACCACGACCAGGCCGAAGGCCGTCGACCACCACAACCATTGCTGCCAACGCCGGAGCGGCGCATTGGCTTCCTGCGGCTGCAATGTCAAAAGCCAGCCGATCAGCAGCGCCATGCCGGGATAGGCCGGCAGCACGTAGTGCGGCAGCTTGGTCGGAATCAGTTCGAATACCAGCCAGAAGGGGATGTACCAAGCGAGGCAGAAGCGCAGCCTGACATCGTCGCGCAGCCGGTTGAGGGCTTGCAGGCCGGCGCCGACGGCGATCAGGCCGAACGGCCACATGAACAGCGAATAGGTCAACATGTAGAAGCCGGGCGGCAGGCCGTGCGATTCCTCGCCCTGGGCGACCTTGCCGAGCATATCCTTGCCGACAGCCTGCTGGAGGAAGGCGCCGTCGCTTTTCCAGGTGATCAGGGCGAGCCAGGGCAACACGATCAGGACGACGAGCAGCAGGCCGCGCCCCAACTTGAGCTTCGACAGCCAGCGCCCGTCGCGTTCGAATGCAAACAAGACAGCGATGGTGAGCGCCGACAGCAGTGGGGCGATCGGCCCCTTGATGAGGATCGCGGCCCCTTGCGCCAGCCAGAATATCCACCACAGATGGCCGGCGACGGGCTCGTTGCGGCGCGATGCCAGGTAAATCTGCGCCAGCGCGCCCTGCGCCGCCACGCAGCAGGCCAGCAGCATCGCATCGGTCTTGGCGTCGCGGCCCTCGAAGGCGGTGGCGAAGATCGCCGCCATCACCAGGCCGGCGGCGATGCCGGCACTGGCTCCGAAAAGCCTGGTGCCCGTCCAGGCGATGCCGAGAACGGCCAGGGCGATGCCCAGCGTCGACACCAGGCGGTAGACCCATATTGGTGCGGCGGCGCCCTTGCCGCTCAGAGCCACGGCCGCGGATTGCAGCCAATAGATGCCGATCGGCTTCTGGTAGCGCGAAGCGTCCTGAAAGCGGATGTCGACATAATCGCCGCTCTCGACCATCTGCTTGGTGGCCTGGACGAAGCGCGGCTCGTCACGGTCCAGCGGCGGCATGGACGCAAGTCCCGACACCGTCATCACCAGGCTGAACAGGAAAAGAAGGATGTAGTTCCTGTTCAGCGCCATATTCCAGCCTCTCCGACCATTCTTCCCTGATGCGCAAAGCCGCTCAATCGACCTTCGTCATCGCCGCCTTGCGTTCATTGGCGATCAGCCAGAGATTTCTGATGTAGATGAACAAGCCCATGCCCTGGCCGGCGATGAACACCGGGTCCTGCCGCTTGATCGCATAAATCAGCAACAGACCTCCGCCGAACAGCGAGAAGAACCAGAAGGCGATCGGCACGACGCTTCGCTTGGCCTTTTCCGATGCGAGCCACTGCACGACGAAGCGCATGGTGAAAAAGAACTGGGCGACGAAGCCGAGCAGGATCCACGCGTTGAACTGTTCGATGAAGACCCGGTGGATCCAGGTCACCAGTTCCTGAAGCACGTTAACCATGCGTGATTTCCTCTACTTTTGGCATCCGGCGACGCCTGCGGCGCAGCCACCAGACGCCGCAGAGATCGAGCACGCCCTGCAGGCCACGGTCGAAAATTCCGTAGTTCGACTTGCCGTGGCGGCGGGAGCGGTCGACGACGTCGCAATGCACGACATGGTATCCTTCCTGGATGACCAGCGCCGGAACGAAACGATGGGTGCCGTCGAAGAACGGCAGCTTGCGCAGGATCTCGGTGTGGACCGCCTTCAGGCCGCAGCCTGTGTCGCGCGTCTCGTCATGCAGGATGGCGTTTCTCAGCCAGTTGGCGAACCGCGATGCCAGTTGCTTGACCTTGCTGTCGCGGCGCTTCAGGCGTTGCCCTTGCGCGGCGCCGTAGTCGGGCCCGGCCCGCCGCAAGGCGTCGACCAGCATGGGAATGTACTGAGGATCGTTCTGGCCATCGCCGTCGATCGTGGCGACGATGCTTCCGCGCGCCGCCCAGGCGCCGGAGCGTACCGAGAGGCTCTGGCCGGCGGATTTCTCGTGCCGCAATTCCCTGACTGGAAACGGGCGAAGTGCTGCCTGCCTGGCGAGAACGGCTGCGGTTTCGTCGGTCGAGCCGTCGTTGACGATGATCAGTTCGAAGTCGCGCCCGGTCATCGCCGCCTCGATCTCATCGATCAGCAGCGGCAGGTTTGCCGCCTCGTTCCTGCAAGGAATGACGATGGATATCAATGCGTCCGGCATGTCGCGTGGGGCTCTGTCGTCGGATATGGCATTGGGTGGATGCCGTGCGGTGCCGCTTGAGGTCGTGGGCTGCAAGGACCTTTTGGCGCGCGCCTCATTACGCCAGCACAAACAATGAAGCAAGCATCCGCGCCGAGAGGCGGCTTGCGGCGTTTCAACAACAAGTGATTGCCAAGCCCCTGGTCGAAGTGCGATCGGGCGCAACACCGGAATCCACTTTTGCTGATCGCGCTTGGGTGCTAAACGCGCGCTTTCACATACGCCCGCGCCGGACGGGCGGACGCTTCGGGAAAGAAAAAATGCCTGCCTTCAAATCCGATTTCCTGCGCACGATGAGCGAGCGCGGCTTCATCCACCAGACTTCGGATGATGCCGGGCTGGACGATCTCTTCGCCAAGGAGACGGTGACGGCCTATATCGGCTTCGACGCGACCGCCAAGAGCCTGCACGCCGGCTCGCTGATCCAGATCATGATGTTGCACTGGCTGCAGCAGACCGGCCATCGGCCGATCGCCTTGATGGGCGGCGGCACCTCGATGATCGGCGACCCTTCCTTCAAGGACGAGGCGCGCAAGCTTCTGACCCCGCGCGACATCGACGACAATCTCGCCGGCATCCGCCGCAATTTCATGCCGTTTCTCAAATTCGGCAGCGGCCCGAATGACGCGATCATGGTCAACAACGCCGACTGGCTGATGGAGATCAACTACGTCAATTTCCTGCGCGACGTCGGCCGTCACTTTTCGGTCAACCGCATGCTGGCGTTCGATTCCGTCAAGCTGCGGCTCGACCGCGAGCAGTCGTTGTCCTTCCTCGAATTCAACTACATGATCCTGCAGGCCTACGACTTCGTCGAGCTCTACAAGCGCCTCGGCTGCCGTCTGCAGATGGGCGGCTCCGACCAGTGGGGCAACATCATCAACGGCATCGATCTCGGTCGCCGCATGGAGGACGCGCAGCTTTATGCGCTGACGACGCCGCTGCTCACCACCTCGTCGGGCGCCAAGATGGGCAAGTCCGCCACGGGCGCGGTCTGGCTCGATGCCGAGATGCTCTCGCCTTACGAATTCTGGCAGTATTGGCGCAACACCGAGGACGCCGATGTCGGCCGTTTCCTGAAGCTCTACACGACGCTGCCGTTGGACGAGGTGGCGCGCCTGGAGAAGCTCGGTGGGTCCGAGATCAACGAGGCGAAAAAGATCCTCGCCACGCAGATCACCGCGTTGCTCCATGGTCGCGGCGCCGCCGAACAGGCCAGCGAAACCGCACGCAAGACCTTCGAGGAAGGTGCCCTCGCCGAGACGCTGCCGAGCGTCGAGGTTGAAAACGCCAAGCTCGAAGCCGGCGTCGGCATCCTGGCGCTGCTGGTGACCGCCGGGCTGGCGGCGTCCAACGGCGAAGCGCGGCGGCATGTGCAAGGCGGTGCGGTGCGGCTCAATGATCAGCCTGTCAGCGATGACCGTCGCACGGTCACGCTTCAGGATTTGAGTCCGGAAAACGTCGTAAAGCTTTCACTGGGCAGGAAAAAACACATTCTGGTGCGGCCGATCTGAGGCCCCTTCACCGGTACTCGAAGATCGACCTGAATATCCCCGGCGCGATCACCGAGAGCGGGTTGATGTCGAGCAGCGGCTTGTTGGCGTTGCCCTTGAGCCGGTAGGTCACGCCGATCAGGCCGCGGTCGCGGCCATTGCCCAAAAGCGCGCCGACGATGGGCAGTTCACCGAAGATGCGGTTGAGGCCGTATACCGGCATGAAGGTGCCGGTCATGTCCATATTGTTGTTCTGGTCATAGAGCGTGCCCTGGAACGTCGTGCCGATGCGGGGACCGCGCAGCACGCCGTTGGCCAGCCTGAGATAGCCGCTGCCCTTCTCGATCTCGGCGTAACCGCGTTCGAACTGTACCCGCGAGGTGTCGAGCTTGCCCTTGACCGCCTGATTGAGGCTGCGGCTGTCGCCTGCGGGTGTGGTCGAGACGATGGATGCGAGCTTCGGTTCGTTGACGACGAAGAAGTTCGTCGTGTCCACCTTGCCCTTCATCGGCCCGTCGCCCGCTCCCGACAAGGCCAGGGCAATCGCCCCACCTTCCATGTGCTCGTAGATGTTGAGAAATCTCAGTATCGCACCGGCGTCCGCCGACTGTACGTTAAGCGAGCGCCGGCCGGCGCTGCTCGTGTTGCTGATGGCTATGGCGGCTCCCGAACTTGCAGTGGCGCTGACCTTCAGCCCGTTCACCTTCGAACCGGCCGCGCTGTAGTCGAGCTTGAGGTTGGACAGTTGCTCGTCGTGGAAACCGGTCAGCCGATCGACGTCGGCGCTGACGGAAATCGCGTCGGCGCCCGTCGTCTTGGTCGCGGTGTCGACGTCGGAGGTGAACTGCTTGATCAGCGAGCGGGCATCCAGGGCATTGCCGCTGATGTTGACTGCATAGCCCCTGCCCGATCGCTTGACGGATACCGCCACGTCGTCGCCCCGGTTCAGCGCGACTTTGCTGAACTTTGCCGACGACAGGGCCCCGTTGACCAGCACGATGTTGCCGTCGACGGAAAATGTCTTGCCGCCGAGGTCGAAGTCGGACAGCGTCGTGGTGTCGCCGGACGTGGTCATGACGAATGTAGCACTTGCGGGAATCCCTGCCCCCTTGCTCCATCCGGCCCAGGGGATGTCGAGCCTGGCATTGGTCAGGTCGGCCGAGACGTTCTGGTTGCCGTCGCCGCTTTTGTCGATCGCGACCTTCACGGTTCCGCCCAACAACGGGGCCAGCCCCGGCATGGCGGCGGCGCGGATCTTGTCGTCGAGCACCAGGGCCACCTTGCGGCTGCGTGCCGGTCCGCCATCCTCCAGCGGCTCGATCAGGTCGAGTTCGGCGGGAATGCCGTTCAGGGATGCCTTGGCGGAAATGACAGCCTTTTCAGGGTCGACCGTGACGGAACCGTCGGCATCCGTCACGGTCTGGCCTTCGAACGGCTTGGCCAATGAAAGCCCGCTGTAGTCGAGCGATACCAGCCAATCGAGCTTCGAGCTGTCGACACCAGATTGCAGCGGAATATCGGCCCTGACATGGCCGGTGACGCTGCCGGACAGGTCTTCGGGCAGGAAGCCGACATGGCGCATGGCATTGATCGGCTCGTAGGAGGCAAGTTCAGCGACCGCGGACGCTTCGCCGGCAACGTCGATGTCGAGCGCGCCGACGACCGGCGGGCGGTTGGCCGCCTTGACGGTCAGCGTGCCGTTGCTGGCCGCCACGGTGCGGCCGCTGGGCATGAAGACGGTGCCAGAGGACAGGGAGATATCGACGTCATTGCCGTGGAAGGCGACGACACCGACGGCATCGCGTATCGGCGGAATGCGGCCAGCCGTGTCGAAACGCGATCCTTCGATCTGGAAGCGGCCGAACACCTCGTCGGCGGAAAGCGGCACGCCATTGCCGAGGCGATCAGGCACCACCTGGAATTGAAGATTGGCATCGACGACGCGGCCGCCGAACAGATTGTCCAATACCCAGAGCCGCGCGTTGCGCGCCGAAAACCATGGCCAAAGCTGTTTGACGTGCGAGACCGGCATGTCATGCACGTTGAGCGCCAGATTGATGCCGGGAGCCTTGCCGTCAACGAACTGCACGGCCGCGGTTCCAAGGACCTCGCTGGAAGCGGCCGACCGGACCGCGATCTGATCGGCTACCAATTTATGGCTTTTGGTCTGGTAGACGCCGGCGATGCGGGCAAGGAAGGTGAGCGCTGGCTCCGGCGATTCCGAAGGCGCCAGCGTCGAGCCGTCACTGGTCAGATCGTATCGGTAGGCCGGCTCCTCTCCGGCGGCGGCGGTCGCGGGCCTGGGCCCGATCGAGCCGGCGAAATCGAAGGTCGAGCGGCCGGTCTTCAGCAACAGCCTGTCCACCTGGATCTTGTTGCTGCCGCGGACGAGCGTGGCGCCGAGATCGACATCGGCCGACAGCAGGCCACGCGTGCCGAGATCAAGCACCGATCCCCTGGACGACAGGGCAGCCGTCAGCCGCGACGCGGTGTCGTCGGCCCCCTGCGACCCTTTGAGCGTCACGCTGAGCGCCCCCAACTTGCCGCCGGACGCCATTGCGCCGCTTTCGCCGCCGTCTTCGGCGATGCCGACGGTGGCATCCAGCGACATCACGCGCCGGGTCTCGGCATCGCGGCTGGCGGATGCGGCGACGGTCACCGCCTTGCCGTCGACATTTGCCTGCGAGGAGAACTCCATGCCGCCTGTCCCCGACTGCAGGACGACCGCGTCGGCGACGGTGATCAACCTGACCGCCTCGGTGTCGGGCAAGACGAATGCCACATTGTGAAGATCGATACGGTGCAGCGATTCCTCGCGCACCGCATCGAGAGCGTGATTGATGTTGGCAAAGAGCGCATCGGACAGTTTTTCGGGATCGATCAGCCCGTCCCGATTGCGCAGCTCGGCCGTCCAGTCGCCGCCCGACGGCATCGCCGCGGTAACGATGCGCGCATCGGAAATCCTGGCGCTGGTCAGCCGCACCTCGCCTCGAAGCAGCGGCAGCAGGCGGATGCCGAAACGTACCCTGCCCGCATCGGCCATGGGTTTACCGTCGCTGGCCTTCAGGCTGACGTCGCTCACCTGGAGCGCGACGAAGCTCGAACTGTCGAGGGTGATGCGGGCGGGCCCGACCGCAACATCGACATCGACGCCCGCAAGCTTCTCGATGGCGGCCTCCGCCTCGACGCGCAGCCGGTCGGCCCCTATTCCGGAGACACCGATGAGATAGACAGCCACCGCCGCCAGCAGCACCAGCGCAACGGCGCCGGCAAACAGCCGCGATAGGATACGAAAGCCGCGGCCGATCGCCGCCTGGCCGAGCGGCGGAACGCGGCAAGCCGATGGCAAGGCGCCCAGGTCGGTGATTTCATCCCGCCTGAACCTGATCTTCTCGTGCTGCGGTTGCTCCTGATCCACGCAATTTTCCGTTCTACGAACTCGCTCGTGGACGAATCCCCGCTCGACACTATATCGGTGTGGCTTCGCGCGTAACCTCAAACAAGGGCATGGATATGGCTGACCTCAATGTGGGCGATCCCGCGCCGCAATTCGAGTTGCCGCGGGACGGCGGTGGTTCGCTCAGCCTGGCCGGCTTTGCCGGCAGACCTGTCGTCCTCTACTTCTACCCACAGGACGACACCACCGGCTGCACCGCCGAAGCGATCAGCTTTTCGCAGCTGAAGCCGGAGTTCGAGAAGGCCGGCGCCGTCGTGATCGGCCTGTCGCCCGACAGCGCCAGGAAGCACGACAAGTTCAAGTCGAAATACGATCTTACCATCGACCTTGCCTCCGACGAGGAGCGCAAGGTGATCGAGGCCTACCACCTTTGGGTCGAAAAATCGATGTATGGCCGCAAATACATGGGTGTCGAGCGCGCGACGTTCCTGATCGGCCGCGACGGGCGCATCGCCAGGATCTGGCGCAAGGTGCGCGTCAAGGGCCATGCCGAGGAGGTGCTGGAAGCTGTGCGGGCGATTTGAGGGGGGCGCCTCCGCGCCCTTGTTTTCAGAAAGCGATGCGAAGCAACCCCATGCTCGCTTTGCGGGCAATTCTTGCCGGCGTCTTGCTTCGGCAAAGCTTTGTTAACCTTAATAATGTGTAGTCGGGCTGTCGTGGTGTCGTAAACGAAAGCTTGGTCCCGTGAACGCAACCGGTCAGTCCGCGATCTTTGGCAGGCGCAAGGAACCGCATACAGTCATCATCGCCCGCGGCAGCGAGATCAGGCACTTCACGATCCGGCCCTGGCTGGTTGTATTTCTCGGTTCGGCGCTGGCGGCGATCGCCATCGGTTACCTGCTGGCCACCTCCTATCTCGTGCTGCGCGACGACCTGATCGGCGCCACCACCGCGCGCCAGGCGCGCATGCAGCAGGCTTACGAAGACCGCATCTCGGCGCTTCGCGCCCAGGTCGACCGCATCACCAGCCGGCAGTTGCTTGACCAGCAATTGATGGAAACCAAGGTGAGCGAGCTTTTGGAGCGCCAGACGCAACTCAGCCAGCGCCACGGCCGCCTCGGCCCGCTGCTCGACCGCGCCGAAAATGAAGTCGGCGCAGCGACGGCCGAAGATCCGGCAGTGCCGGCAAAGCCTGACAAACACGCCGAAGTGACCGGCAGCATCGCCCAGCCTGCTCAAAGCTACGCGCTGGCCAGCCTCGGCGCCGCCCCTGGCGCCGCCGACACCAGGCCGTTCTCCCTGTGGGCGACCCGCTCCGATCCGCTGCCGAACGATTCAGCCGCCGATCGTGCCGACAAGCTGTTCATTTCGATCAACAAGTCGTTGAAATCCATCGAGAATGACCAGCTCACGCGCATCAGCATACTTGCTGACAACGCCTACAAGAATGCCGACGCCATAACCCAGGCGCTCGAGGCGGCCGGGCTGCCGGTCGACAGCGACTTCGGCAAGAACGAAAGCGATGTCGGCGGACCGCTGATCCCGCTTGACAGCTCGATGTTTTTCGACAGCAAGGTCAAGGAACTGGACGAGGCGCTGGACACGCTCGACCAGCTCAAGAAGGAAGCACGCCGGCTGCCGCTCGCGAATCCCGCACCCGGTCATTCCGTCACCAGCCCGTTCGGGGTGCGCACCGACCCGATCCTCGGCACGGCCGCCCTGCATTCGGGAATGGACTTCAGGGCGCCGATCGGCATGGCGGCCAAGGTCACCGCGCCAGGCGTGGTCATCAAGGCGGGCTGGAATGGCGGCTATGGCCGCATGGTCGAAGTCGATCACGGCAATGGGTTTGCCACGCGCTATGGACATCTCAGCGAAATCGACGTGACCGTGGGCGAAAAAGTGGATGCCGGCGCTGTCATCGGCAAGACCGGCAGCAGCGGTCGCTCGACCGGCCCGCATCTGCATTACGAAGTCCGCCACAATGGCGAAGCGATCGATCCTTTGCGTTTCCTCACGGTCGGCAAGAAGGTCGCGCAGTATCTCTAACGCACGGGCCCAGGCCGCCGCCATCCCGCGCCGTCCTCATTGCTTTTTCGCATCCTTGTCGCCGTTCAGGGCTTTTCCCTTTCGAGGCGACCGCAAATTGTCGAAGCCCATATAGTGGTCGGTATCAGATGTGTTCCATCTGCCGCCCAGGCAGATGATGGCAATGGCCGCGGCGAAGATCAGCAAGACATAAATCTTATCCATGTTCCGCCATCTAGGGCGCGGTGATCAGCCGGACACCGGCCGGCTTTTCCGCCGTAGCGGGCGCGTCGCTCAAATGCGGTGCATTTTTGAATTCCATTTGACTGAATAAATATTTGGTGCCAACCTTGCCTCAACCGGGGACGCAAGGCATGGCATTGCGAGGGACCAATCAGGAGTTCGGGCGGCCGTACAACCGACGCATCGTGCTCGAATCGATCCGCCGGTACGGTCCCATCGCCAGGGGCGATATCGCCAGGCATGTCGGCCTCACCGTTCAAACCGTATCGACCATCGTTCGCGAACTGGAGGAGCAGGGTTACGTCCTGTCCGTACGCGAGGAGCCGAAGGGCCGTGGCCTGCCACCGGCGACGCTGCGCATCAATCCCGAGGGCGGCTATGCCGTCGGCATCCACCTGACGCCGCTGGGGATCGACGCGGCGCTGATCAATCTCAGCGGTGACGTGATCGACAGCTTGCACCGCGGGGCCCCCAACGCGACGCCCGATCATGCGTTCGACCAGGTCCGCGCCATGGTCCGCGACCTGACCGGAACGCGCGCCGCGGGCCGCGTCATCGGCATCGGCATGGCGCTTCCCGGCCCGTTCGGCGTGGACACGATGAGCTTCATCGGGCCGACCACAATGGCCGGCTGGAAGGACGTGGCGCTGCGCGAGCGGCTGACGGCGGCGACAGGATTGCCGGCCTTTTTCGACGGCGACATGGCTGCGGCCGCCGTGGGCGAGCGCCTCTACGGCATCGGCGCCCAGCATTCCGAATATTACTATCTCTATTTCGGCGTCGGACTTGGCAGCGCCATGATGCATGACGGCAGCGTGCTGCGCGGCGCCTGGGGCAATGCCGGCGAGATCGGCCATATTCCCGTCGTTCCCTATGGCGAGCTTTGCCCGTGCGGCAATCGCGGTTGCCTCGAACGTTATGTCTCGCTCGAAGCGCGAGGGCGCTGGAAGGGCAGCGATGCCGATTGGGTCGCCGAGGTCGGCCCGATCTTCCGCAACGCCATTGCCATCATCGAGAACCTTTTCGACCCCGAGACGGTCGTGCTCGGCGGGCTGGCGGCGCCGGACCTGCTCGAACGCCTGGCGAGATCGGCTGCGCCTCTGCACAATTCGGTTTCGGCCCGCAAGGACCGCAAGACGCCACGCATCGTCGTCGCCGGCGGCGGCCAGCAAGCCGTGCTGCGCGGCGCGGCCGCATTGGCCGTCTCTGGCGTGTTGTCGCCACGCTTCGGCCAGATGTTCACCGCCGAGCGCGAACGCGGCCGCGATATTCTGACAGCCGGGGAGGTTGCCTGATGAGCGAACCCCTGCTGGTGCTCGACAACGTCACCAAGAACTATGGCGCGATCCAGGCGCTGAAGGGCATCAGCTTCTCGATCGGCAAGGGCGAGGTGGTCGCGTTGCTGGGCGATAACGGCGCCGGGAAGTCGACGCTGGTCAAGATCATCGCCGGCGGCCTGGAGCCCACCTCCGGCCGCATGCTGTTCGAAGGCAAGGAGTTCCTTGCCAAATCCCCTGCCGAGGCCAAGGCGGCGGGAATCGAGACCGTCTATCAGGACCTGTCGCTGTGCACGAATGTCGACGTGGTGGCCAATTTCTTCATGGGCCGTGAGATCACGCGCAAGGTGCTCGGCATTCCAGTGCTCGACGAGCGGGCGATGGAGGCCGTGGTCGGCAAGGCGCTTGCCAGCGCCGGCACCCGCATTCCGTCTTTGCGCACCAATGTCGAGCATCTTTCGGGCGGCCAGCGGCAAGCCATCGAGCTCAACCGCTTCGTGCACTGGGGCGGCAAGCTGGTGCTGCTCGACGAGCCGTTTGCAGCGCTTGGCGTCGAACAGACGCGGCGCGGCCTCGACATGATCCGCCAGGTGGCGAACCAGGGCATCGGCGTCGTCATCATCACCCACATCATGCAGCAGGCCTTCCAGGTCGCAGACCGGATCGTAGTGATCCGGCAAGGCGTCGTGGCCGGCGATGTCGCACGCAACAAAACAAGTCCCGATGCGGTGATCAACATGATCACCGGGGAGACGCTTGCCGGTGCCGGACCGGCGGGCTGAGGGACAAAAGAGGGGTCCGGCACTAGAGGAGCCAACGACATGAAACGAATACTTCTTTCTGTCCTCGGTATCCTGGCACTGGCAGTTGCCACGCTCACGCCGGCATTCGCCCAGTCCAAGGGTACCGTCTACTACATGGTGCCGACCTTGCTCGATGAGTTCCAGACCGGCTCGGTGAGCGCGCTGGAACTGTTCCTGAAACAGGTCGGCTACGAGATGAAGACGCTGAACGCCGACAACAAGACCGACGCCCAGCAATCGCAGATGAACGACGTCATCGCGCTGAAACCGAAGGCGATCATCCTGGCCGCCGTCGACTTCAACGCGCTGAAGCCGTCGATCGAGGCCGCGCGCGCGGCCGGCATACCTGTCGTGGAATTCGATCGCCAGATCACCTCCACTCCGTCCGACTTCACCTCGGTAGCCGGCACTGTCGAGATCGGCCACGTCGCCGCCGAACAGGCCGAAGCGCTGCTGAAGGCCAAGAACGGCGCTGTGAAGGGCAAGATCCTGCAGGTGCTCGGCGACCCCGGCGATCCCTACACGCTCGACATCCAGAAAGGCTTTGAAGAGAAGATGAAGGCGTTCCCGGACGTCAAGATCATCTCGCTGCCGGCCATGCAATGGGAGGCCAGCAACGCCGGCACCATCGTCGCCGACCAGATGCTTGCCAACCCCGACATCGACTTGATCTTCAGCCACGCCGCGCATCTTTCGGTCGCCGCCGTCGCC
Organism: Mesorhizobium sp. BR1-1-6; assembly: GCF_020165355.1. Lineage (NCBI taxonomy): Bacteria > Pseudomonadati > Pseudomonadota > Alphaproteobacteria > Hyphomicrobiales > Phyllobacteriaceae > Mesorhizobium > Mesorhizobium sp. BR1-1-6. The sequence continues at coordinate 23,604 of NZ_JAIUHZ010000032.1, forward strand.
TCGCTCGAGGCCGCCGGCAAGAAGCCGGGCGACGTCATGCTGATGAGTTCGAACGGCGCGCCGGTCGGCCTCGACCTGATCCGCAAGGGCTGGCTCAACGTCGAAGTCGAACAGCCGCTCTACGCGCAGGCCGCGGCGGTCGCCATGTTCATGGACAAGGTCGTCAACAAGCAGGAGATCAAGCCCGGCGACTATGACGTGCTTGGCCTGAAATCGGTGGTGACCAAGGAGGCCTGGGGCCCGAACATCAAGATCCCGGGTGCCGCGATCACCAAGGAGAACGTCGACAACCCGGCCTTCTGGGGCAACCAGAAGCCGCCGAAGGACACCGTGAAGTCCGTCGAATAAACCTTCCCCAGAACGGCTCCGGGCCACCCGCCCGGAGCCGCCCTGCCCGGCAGAATTGCCCGGCATAGAGCCGCCGCGGCATTCGAACCCAAACCGGATCAGCCCATGAGCCCCCGCACCCGTCAAATCCTCGAGTTCGTCCTCGATAATCTCGTCTGGTTCATGCTGGTCTTCGTGCTGGTGGTGTTCTCCCTTTTCATTCCCAACTATTTCCAGCTCGGTATTTTCGCCAACATCATCGAAGCCTCCAGCGTGCTAGGCGTGATGTCGATCGGCCTGGCGCTGGTCATCATCGCCGGGCACATGGACCTGTCGGTCGAATCGGTGGCTGCGCTCAGCGCCATGGTGGTCGGCATCCTGTTCTGCTCTTCGGGCATCGGCTTCGGCGTACAGTTGCATCCGGACTGGCTGATGGTGCCGGTCTCGCTGCTGCTGGCGCTTGCCGTCGGCGGCGTCATCGGCGCCTTCAACGGTGTCCTGGTCGTCAAGGTCAAGATGAGCGCCTTCATCATCACGCTGGCCTCCTACATCTGGGTGCGCGGCCTGGTGCTGGTCATTTCCGGCGGCCGTTCGGCGCAGGATCTGGCGCCTGCCATCCGCTGGTTCGGCATCCAGCGGCTGATCGGCCTGCCGCTCACCGCCTGGATCGCGATCGCCTGCTTCGTCGTCTTCTCGCTGATCATGGCCAAGACGCCTTTCGGCAGGCATCTGGTGATGATCGGCGGCAACGAGACGGCGACCTTCCGCGCCGGCATCCGCGTCAACCGCAACCTGATCATCGCCTTCGTGCTTGCCGGCGCCATAGCCGGCCTTGCCGGCTGGCTGCTCGCCATCCGCACATCGGGCGCCACCGCCAATCTCGGCGTTGGCCTGCTGTTCAACGCCTTCGCCGCCGTCGTCATCGGCGGCGTCAGCCTGAAAGGCGGCGTCGGCACCTTACCCGGCGTCTATGCCGGCGTGCTGCTTTTGTCGGCCATCAACACGGCGATCAATCTGATGGGCCTGCCCGCCAACTTCACCCAGGTCATTCACGGCTTGCTGGTGCTGGCGGCGGTCCTGCTCGACGCCTTCAAGCAAACCATTCGCCAGAGGCTCGCATGACCGTACGGCCAGAGACCGGAAGACTGTCGGGCAAAGTAGCGCTGATCGTCGGCGCCGCGCGCGGCATCGGCAAGGGCATCGCCCAACGTTTCGCCGAAGAAGGCGCCAGGCTTGTGCTTGCCGACACCGAGATCGAGGTGGGGCGAGCGACCGCCAGTGAACTTGACGCCGCCTTCATCGGCACGGACATCTCGCTTTTGGCCGATGTCGAGGCCGCCGTCGCGCTGGCGCTCGCGCACCATGGCCGCCTCGACATCATCGTCCAGAATGCCGGCATTTATCCCTGGCAATTGCTGGAGAACACCAACCCGGACGACTGGGATCGCGTCATGGCGGTCAATCTGCGCGGCAGTTTCAATGCCGCCCGCGCCGCACTGGTGCCGATGAAGGCGCAGCGCCGCGGGCGCATGCTGTTCACCTCCTCGATCACCGGCCCGCACGTCACCAGTCCCGGCCACGGCCACTATTCCGCGACCAAGGCAGGCATAAACGGGCTGATCCGTTCGGCGGCGCTCGAATTCGCCGGCTACGGCATAACCGTCAACGGCGTCGAACCCGGCAACATTCTCACCGAGGGAATAGAGCTTCACCGGGGTGCTGCCTTCATCAAGAACATGGAAGACGCCATTCCGCTCGGCCGGCTGGGCAGCCCGCGCGACGTCGCCAATGCCTTCCTGTTCCTGGCCTCCGACGATGCCAGCTACATCACCGGCACCACGATTATCGTCGATGGCGGGCAATTGCTGCCAGAGGGGAGCGACTTCAGGCTGGCGCCGCCGTGAACAACGCGTGAGGGGAAACAAGAAGCCGGCGCACATCGTCACTGATGCCAAGCGCAGCCGCAGCGTTCCCGCTGGCGGTGATCGGCGGGGATTTGGCCCACCGGAACCTCATGGCGATACACCCGTTCTTCCATGTGTGATTCAGGAGATAGCCACAATGGATTGGAACCGCGTCGAAGGAAACTGGAAGCAGGTCAAGGGTAAAGTCAAGGAGCAGTGGGGGAAGCTCACTGATGATGATCTCGACCGCATCGCCGGCAAACGCGATCAGCTTGAGGGCATTATCCAGGAACGCTACGGCATCGAGAAGGATCGCGTACGCCGAGACGTCGACGACTGGTATAGTCGGCAGGGCTGGTAGATAGCAGAGCTGCCATAAAAGGCGTCTTCCCGAGAGCCGCTATGCCTACGGTCGACGGGCTCCCCGCCCCTCCCGGCCGTCCGCATGATGGCGCTCGGCGCGCAAAAAGGCACAACGTCTACACCTGCAAGATCTGCGGCCAGAAAGCCGATATGCGCTACCTACGCCGGTGGATGAGCAGCCGGATCATAGGCCCTTGAGATCGGCTGGAACTCGCTCATGTGGCGCAGATGTTCCGCTATCGCGGAATATCGAACCATAAGGTTTTCTGGCATTATACTTCCTGGCGGACCCCAACCCGCCTGGCCGGCGTCCTGCAAGTCGGGTTTACCCCACCCGCCCCCAAAAAAGGGCGCCGGCCACCTCCGCTCGGCAC
>NZ_JAIUHZ010000033.1:0-24194 GCF_020165355.1 Mesorhizobium sp. BR1-1-6
CCCCCGCCACCGCCCTTCGCGCGCGCGATGCCACCAAAGGCGGCGTATGCGATGCTTGCACCCAAGGCCGAAAGCAATACACGACGAGACGTAAACACTGTTCGATCCTCCTACAATTTCTGTGAAACTTCGGAATTTGATAATCGAAATGCGACACGCACGCGACTTCCACCCGCAAGACGAGAGGGGTCCTTAAGCGATGCTACCGTAGTGTTTAATTGATTTGCGAGTTCCGCTTTAGCTTAACTTCGTCGACAGAAAAATATCGGATTTTACAATTTTGGCTAAGAGGAATTTCAGTGCCCAAATCGAAATCTCAACCTGTCCTGCCTTGAGCGATTTGCTGATATAGAGTGTAGTGCCTCCGCTCCCGACCACAGTTCCTTTGGCGGGCTTGGAAATTGCGGGGCCCCCATCTCACCGATACATTCAGTCTTCAACTTGAGCTTGGGGTTTGCAAGGAAATCAGCAACTACTTTCGACCCGCACGGATCGGAATCTATGACATCGTGTCCGATCCCCCGAAAGACCACCACCTGGCCGAAAGGAAGGGTCTTCGCCGCGTGGTCCGCCCATGCTGTCGGCGTTGCTGGATCATATTCTCCCGACAACAGAAGAGTGGGTATGTCAGTGCGGCGCGGCTGCACCTGCGATGCTGGCCCGTTCTCAAGCATCCAAAGAGGGCATGCCCAGGAGTAGTCGTTCAGCTCAACCCATTTCGACCAGTATTTGTCCTGCTTGCCATTCAGATCGGGGAGATCGCTGTCGGAACAACTTACAGAGAAGTCCATACCTTGGGAGATCTCCAGGTCGTCAGCATCGAAAAGTATCTCCGCCAGGGGTCTGAAATCCTGTTTGTATGTCCTCTCGATCAGCTCCGGCAGGGTCAGGAGCGCATCGCGATCGTATAAAATGCCGAATATAAGCTCGAGGAAATCTGCCCCGGAGACATATGTGTAGCGCGCCTCTTTATCTGTGCTGCGCAAGAGCAACGGCTGTCGATCCAGCTGTCTTGCAATAAGCTGAACAGCATTGGATATCCCATTCATGCATCTGTTCGCCGCCTCACAGTCTCGCTCTAGCAATTTTAACGATCGGTCGAGATTCGGCCCATCTTCGTTCAGGTAATTGATGTCCAGAGGAACAACTGAATCCAGTATACTAGCCGAGACCCCTTCGGGGTGCTGGTTCATCACTTCGAGTGCAAGCCTGGTGCCATACGAGACGCCATAGAGAACCCACTTTTCTATCCCGAGAGCCTTCCGAAGGTCATCAATATCCTCCGCATTCTCCTCAGTGTTGTAGGCATCAAGATCAATGCCCTTTGCGATCAACGCCGTCCTGCATGCAAGAACTTCATCTTTTTTGAGCTTGCTAAAGGTGGCTTCGACCTCAACGCTCGAGAGAATGGCGTTCCAATGATCGGGCTTGAAATATTGAGAACAGTCCAAGGCGGGAGCGGACTTTCCGATACCCCGCTGATCAGCGACGATTACTCGGCGTCCGATCATCCAACTCTGGGCGCCGATGAATTCCCACCATCCATCGATGTCGTCGCTATTGGCAATGTCGGTAGGCTGCCCCGGTCCTCCTGTGAGAAACACCACCGGTTCGTGCCGTTCGCGGTCCGGTTCGAATACGACCACGGACAGGACGACCTCGGTACCACCCGTCTTCTTTCGATTTTCTGGAACATTCACGGTCCCACACGTCATTGCCCGATCCCGCGGAATTTCGAACCAACAGCTGGTTTTCTTGAACTCACCCGCAGTGAGTTCCCCACCCCCCAGGCAAATGAGGAACGCAACCGACGTGACCACGAGAAGAAAACACCAACCTGGTTTGATGTACGCGCGTCTAAACACGGTAGACATCTCGCCCCTCATTTATAAGTATATGAAAACTGCTCGATTACGGATCGAATATTCTTCGCGTCATCGACAAATCAGGAATAAAACGCCCGTAATCACGGCTTCGTTATTTATTCAAGACGGAGAGTCTTCCCTCCGGCATTGCCAAGGAACAATTCCGTGTTTCAGAAAAATGGCAGGAAAAAACCTACCCTGCACGCAGCCTAAACGACTCTCTCCATTTCGTGTTCCCAAGCGATATTGGGTTACTCCAACACAAAATTGGAAACAAGCTCGACAAACCGGGGATTATATTAGCGCTTTTGATTGAGCCGTGCGCGAGACAGTTGGTCAGCACTGCGCTTATGTAAGCCGTGTTTTGCGCTACATTGCTCATCCGATTTTGCGCGGGTGCTCGCACCCTCCTCCTTATGGTGGATTCCCATTCTTTAGCATTAACGCATATAAAGACCGCGCTTCTGCACTCACGATGGGAACACAACCATGCGGAATCGAAAGTCACTCCAACTGGCGCTTTTGGCTTGTATATCGCTTTTTCTCACCGACGCCGCTTTAGCGAAAGATGCCTACAAGACACCCTGTAGAGCGGACGCCAAGCGGGTGTGCCACATGGACAACGAAGTTAAGGCGCAAGGCTGCCTTAAACAGCACCTCAGCGAAGTCACGCCGGCTTGCAAGGCCTTTCTCAGTAAACAATGAGATGGCCGCGGGTCCTGTAGCCCGATTGCGTGCTCCGATGGTGAGATTGCTCGCCGCGGGGTCTCACGCGATGGCACGATGAGCAAGGCGGACACCGTTCGCCCTGCCGGCATTCTGGTCCCGTTCGCTCCAACCGGGCGCCAGTCACGGCCCCGCCAGTTGCGTCGACATGCGCGAGGATGGCCGGATTGACGAAAAGTATCAAAGGCCAGCGAGCGGCCGCTTGTCTGTCTGACAGCCTGCCTCAGCCCACCCTGACCACGAAATGCTTCGTCACCGGCTCGATGATCTTCCAGGTTCCCTTGAAATCGGCTTCCACCACGAAGGCGTCGCCGGGGCCGACTTCGACCGGCGTGCCGCCGTCGGGCGTGATGATGATGCGGCCGGCGATCATGTGCACGAACTCATAGTCGGTGTAGGTGGCGTGATAGGTGCCGGGCGACGCGCGCCAGGTTCCGGAGATCACCTTGCCGTCCGCGGTCGTGTGCTGGACTGCGGTTTGCATCGTCGGCCGGCCCTCGACCGCGATCCAGCCAGGCAGGTCGCCGGCTTCCGCGTGTTCGACGGTGCCGAATTTCAGGATCGTCTTGTTCGTCATGCCGGGGCTCCGTTTTGCTTCGCTGTCGCACCGTCGGATAGCCGTTACGCGTGGCGTGGGCAATGCCGCCAGGGGGACCAGGGCAACCAATCCGGGTTCACCGGCGCCTTCGCACTGTTTGACGGAGCTCTGAACGAAAAAACCCGCCTGCTCGGCGGGTCCCTGGCGCGACTCAGCACCATAGGCAATTTGTAGCATTAACTGCCTTCACAGTCAATGAAGCTGAGTTCGCGGCCTTGCACCAGGAACCAGGCGCGTCCGCGCCTGGGGTGGGCGATTTGGCAATTCCTGCTGCTCCTCAGTCTGAAATCCTCAGGGCTTGTGGCGCGCCGCGACGAGTTCCGCCTTGCGCCTTGCCGTTTCCATTCCCAGCCCGATGAAGGCGCGCGCGTGCTTGGCCAGCGCCATGTTGTCCGTCCACAGATTACGCCAGATGGCGGTCTTCTTCGACAGGTTCTCGTCGACGATCTCCGAGGAGAAGGATTCGAAGCTGAGATCGTCGGCATAGCCGATCGCCGTCAGCGCATCGAATATCGCGGCGAAGTCGATATTGCCGGTGCCGAGGAAGCCGCGATGGCTCTCGCCGATATGGACATAGCCGATCTTGCCGGCGGCATGGCGGATGGCCAGCCCGACATCGGCCTCCTCGATGTTCATGTGGAAGGTGTCGAGGTGGAGAAAGATGTTGTCGGAGCCGGTGTCCTCGATGAAGGCCAGCCCTTGCGCCGCAGTGTTGAGCAGATTGCTCTCGAAGCGGTTGACGATCTCGAGGTTGAGCGTGACGCCTGCCGCCTTCGCGGTTTCGGCGACCTTGGCCAGCGTCCCGGCGCTGCGGTTCCACTGGTCTCGCGTCGGCGCCTCGGTCTGCAATCCGTGGCTGGTCGACAGGATACCGGCGACCTTCTGGCCGCCGAGGTCGCGCGTCAGGGCGATGGTGTCGTTGAGGATCCCGACGCCGCGCGCGGCGACCGCCTTGTCGGCGCTCGAAATGTCGCCGTCGACCGGCAGGCCGATGCTGATCGCCACGCCGAGGTCGAGATCGGCGATGCGCTTGGCGAGCCCGCCAATATCGACATTGGCGGGGTCGAGATAGGAGAATTCGATCAGGTCGAAGCCGGCCTCCTTGGTGTTGGCCAGCGTGCGTTCGAGCTCGGCCTGCGTCGAGCTCGCCGACCAGACGAAAGAGTGGATTCCGATGCGCGACATGATCGTCTCCGGTTTTGCGACGAAATGAGGAGGACGCGGCAGGTCAGCCCGGCCGCGTCCGCCTTGGACTGATCAGCGGGCCGCGGTCCAGCCCTTGTAGTCCTTCAGATTCTCGGCGGTGATCAGCTTCGGATCGAGCAGCACCACCGGCTCCGCCGGCTTCTTGCCGGCAAGCACGTCGGCGGCCATCGTCAGCGACTGGCCGGCCATCACGTAGGGATCCTGCGAGGCAGAAGCCTTGATCATGGACTTGCCGGATGCCAGTTCCTTCTCGATGTCCGGCGCGCCGTCGACGGCGGTGAAGATGAACTCCGAGCGGTTGAGCTGCTTGGCGGCGAGCTCGGCGCCGATCGCCGTCGGATCGTTGATGGCGAACACCGCGTCGATCTTGTCGAAACGGGTCAGCAGCGACTGGAACACCTTCAGGCCGCCGTCGCGCGAGCCTTCGGCGTTCTGGTCGTCGGACAGGATCTTGATGTCGGGATGCTGGGCAAGCACGTTCTTGCAGCCCTTCACGCGCTCCAGGATCGACGAGGACGCCGGACCGTTGAGGATGACGTAGTTGCCCTTGCCGCCAGTTTGGTCGACCAGATATTGGCAGGCCTCCTCGCCGGCCTTGACATTGTTGGTCATCACGGTGACGTCGGCGCCTGGCGCGGAGACGTCGAAGGCCGCGACCACGATGCCCGCCGCCTGCGCCTTCTTCACCGCGGGCGCGATCGCCTTGGCATCGACGGCGTTGAGCATGATGACGTCGACGCCGGCGGCGATGAAGGAATCGACCTGCGAGACCTGCTTGTTCAAGTCATAGTCGGCCGACACCGACGTCACCTCGACGTTCGGATTGATCTTCTTGGCCGCGTCCTCGATGCCCTTGATGGTGGCGACGAAGAAGGGGTTGCCGAGCAGGCCGACCGAGATGCCGACCTTGTTCAGGTCCTTGGCCGATGCCGGCGCAATGGCGACGGCCGCGAACGCGGCGCCGCAGAGCAGTTTGGCGATGGTCTTCATTACGCTTACTTCCTCCTGATGCCCCGCGCCTCTCACGGTGCGTTACACAAGCCGGTCTTTGATGCCGGCGACAAGGTCACTCACGTTCTTGCCCCTGCCTGGAGCCTGTAGCGGTCGAGGGCGACCGCCACGATGATGACCAATCCCTTGATGATGTACTGCCAGATGTCCGAGACGCCGGCCAGGATGAGCCCGTTGGACAGCACGGCGATGATCAGCCCGCCGATCAGCGTGCCCCAGATCGAGCCGACGCCGCCGACGAAGCTTGTGCCGCCCAGGATGACCGCGGCGATGGCGTCGAGTTCGTAGGACTGGCCGAGCTGCAGGCCGTTGGCGGCATAGAGCCTCGCCGCCGACATGGCGCCGCCGAGGCCTGCCAGCAGGCCGGACACGCCATAGACGAAGAGCAGCACCAGCGGCACCTTGATGCCGGTCAGCCGCGCCGCCTCGGCATTGCCGCCGACGGCATAGATCCAGGTGCCGAGCACGGTGCGCTTCAGCACCAGCCACGACACCACCACCACCGTCAGCGCGATGATGACCAGCCAGGGAACGCCGAACAGCGAGCCATTGCCGATGAAGTCGAACGGCAGGTCGGAGTTGAACACGGTCGTGTCTTCACCGAGCAGGCGGGCGACGCCGCGCACGGCGGTCAGCGATCCCAACGTGACGATGAAGGGCGGCAGCCTGATATAGGCGATGAGCAGCCCGTTGATGACCCCGAAGCCGAGACCGACCAGAATGGCCGCCGGCACGCCGAGCAGGCCCCAGTCCGGCACCAGCGACACCAGCACCGCCACCATTGCGGAAGCGGCAAGGATCGAGCCGACCGACAGGTCGATGCCACCGGTGAGGATGACGAAGGTCATGCCGGCGGCGAGCACGATGTTGATCGAGGATTGCTGCGTGACGATCAACAGGTTGGTGCCGGTGAGAAAGCGCGGATTGATGAACTGGAAGCCGGCCGCCAGCAACACCAGCACCGGCAGCATGCCGAGCGCGGCCAAAGCGGTGCGCAGCCGCCGGCTCCTGACCGCCGCCTGATCCACACTCGTCGTCGCGGTCGTTCTGTCGGTCATCCCTTCGGTCCTTCCTGGGCCGCTCCCGTCGCAAGTTCCATGATCGCTTCCTGGCGAAGCGCCTCGCCCCGGGACGCCGTCACCTCGCCCGCTATGGCGCCGTCGCGCATCACCAGAACCCGATCGGCGACGCCGATCACCTCTGGCAATTCGCTGGAGATCATCAGTATGGCGATGCCCCTGTTGGCGAGATTGTCGATCAGCCGGTAGATTTCCGATTTGGCGCCGACATCGACGCCGCGCGTCGGCTCATCGAGGATGACCACTTTGGGTTCGGTCTCCAGCAGGCGGGCCAGCAGCACCTTCTGCTGGTTGCCGCCCGACAGCGAACCGGCATTGGCCTGCGCCGAGCGGGTGCGGATCGAGAGATCGGCGACGGCTTTCGCAGCGCGCCTGTCGGCGGCGGCGAAGTCCCGCAAGCCGCCGGCGCGCGCATCCCTGGCCAGAACGCCCATGTTGATGTTGTCGGAAATAGACATGTCGAGGAACAGGCCGAGTTCCTTGCGGTCCTCGGTGAGATAGGCGATGCCGGCATCGAGCGCCTCGCGCGGCGAGCCGATGGCGATCGGCTTGCCGTCGAGCTCCAGCGTGCCGGCGCTGCGCCGGTCGGCGCCGAAGATGAGCCTGGCAAGTTCGGTGCGGCCCGAGCCGACGAGGCCCGCCAGCGCCAGCACCTCGCCGTGATAGAGGTCGAAGGAGCAGTCCTTCAGCAGCCTGCCGTCGGACATGCCGCGCACCGACAGCGCCACGGCGCGCTTTTCGCCCGGCGGGCGGTGATCCTTCTTGTAGAACGCCGAGAGATCGCGGCCGACCATCATCGAAACGAGCCGCGAGGCGCTGAGGTCGGCGCGCTCCAGCGTGCCGACATAGCCGCTGTCGCGCAGCACGCTGACGCGGTCGGCGAGCTGGTAGACCTCTTCCATGCGATGGCTGATGTAGATGATGGCGATGCCTTGCGCCTTCAGCGTCGCGATCACCTCGAACAGCCGCTCGGTCTCGCGCGAGGTCAGCGACGTGGTCGGCTCGTCCATGACGATGATGCGCGCATTGGTCGACAGCGCCCGGGCGATCTCGACCAGCTGGCGCTCGCCGAGTGACAGGCCGGAAACCAGGGCACGCGCCGAAAAGGAAACGCCGAGCCGGCCGATGATCTCGGTCGCGCGCCGGTTGCACTGGTCGCGGTCGACGATGCCGAAACGGCGCGGTTCGTTGCCGAGGAAAATGTTCTGCGCCACGGTCAGATTGGGCGCCAGCGACAGTTCCTGGTAGATCACCGCGACGCCGCTGGCGCGCGCCTTGATCGGATCGCCGGTCGCGGCGGGCATGCCATCGATCAGGATCTCGCCCCCGGGATCGGGACGATAGGCGCCCGAAAGCACCTTCATCAGCGTCGACTTGCCGGCACCGTTCTCGCCCATCAGCGCGTGCAGCTCGCCGGCCTGGACGGTAAGCGAAACATCCTGCAGGGCGCGGATCGCGCCGAACGTCTTCGAAATATGGCGCATTTCCAGCACCGGGTGGCGTTCCGCCCCCATGCCGGCTGTCTCCGTCCTGGCCTGCGCGCTCATCGGGCTGCGACCTTGCCGGCGGTCCCGGCGACCAGATCGCGCCAGCCGTCGCGGTAGCCGGCGAGGCTGGTGAAGCGCGCTGCTTTCACCGGCTCCGGCGGCTCGGCGGCGAATTCACGCCCGACGCTCTCGAAAGCCAGGGCCGCAGCGCCCGTGGCGCTGCCTTGCAGCGAAGCGCCCTGCATGAAGGCCTGCTCCGGCCGCAGCTGCGCCAGCAGGCTGGCGAGCAGGCCGCCAGTGTTGAGCCCGCCGTCGACGATCACGGTGTTGCTGGAATGGATGAGGTCGAGGCAGAGGTCGAGCATCAGCGCGACATAGAGCAGTGCCACGGCCGCACGCTCGCCGGCATCAGGCGTGCGTCCGACCAGCCGGCCCGAACGGCCGGGCATCGGCCCACCCGGCGCGAAGCTCGGCAGCGCCATCATGCCGGCATCGATCGCCCGCTGCACCGCCGCGCCTTCGACCGGGCCTTGCCAGCCGTCGCTGATGGCGGCGAATTCGCGCCCGCCCATGAAGCGGATGGTCGGCACCGGGCCGCCGTCCACATCGACATTGACCAGCATGTCGCGATCGCGGTCGAGCGCCTCGAGCGGACAGTTGGGATTGAGCACGATGACCCAGGTGCCGGTCGAAACCACTGTCACCGAGCCCAGCCCCTGCCGCCGATAGGCATGGAGCGCGGCATTCGAGTCGTGGACGCCGTTGTGGATGGCGAGCGGCCGCGACGCGCTGCCGAAGTCCTGCTCGCCGATGACAGTACCGGCACGCGCGAAGGCCGGCATCTGGTGGCGCCACCCCTCGGCGTCGACCAGTGAGGAAAAATCGTGACGACGCGGCGCCCACAGATGCGAATGGCAGCCGAGATAGGACACTTCGCAAACCGGCCTGCCGCCAAGGCGCCAGCTCCAATATTGCGGATAACCGAGGATCCATTTCGCCGTCGCGAAAGCGTCGGGTGCGGCCTCCTGCAGCCACAGCATGTGGCGGCCGTAGTTGAAACCGAGCGGCAGCCGCGGCGAGAACGTCTCGGCGTAGTCCGGAATGCGGCGATCGATCCGCGCGGCGATTTCGGCTGGCGGCTCCTGCTCATAGTCGAGGATCGGATGCGTCAGCGCCGCGTCGTCCACGAGGGCGAAGGTGCAGCCATGGCCCGAAACCATCACCCCTTCCACGCCATGGTTTTCGATCGCAGCGGTGACGGCGCCGAGCGCCCAATCGTGGAGGTCGGCCTCATCGAGCACGCTGAAGCCGCCTTGGCGCGTCCATTTCGGCTGGGTCCGGCGCTCGTCGAGAATGCGTCCGTCCTGGCCGAAGACGAACAGCTTCGAATTGGTCTTGCCGAAATCGAGCACCGCGACCTTCATGCGATGGCTCCCATGGTGGAAGCAATCCGCACCATGACGCCGGCATCCTCCAGCATGCGCGCGTCGGCATCGGAAAGACCGTCGTCGGTGACCAGCGTGCCGATGCGCGACAGGGGCAGCGCGACGTTACGGGCCTGGATCGACAGCTTGCGGCTGTCGGCCAGCACGACGATCTGGTCGGCGCACTGGCTAAGCTCGACGATCGAGCGCACCAGCAGCGGGTGCGATTCCAGCAAGCCTTCCTGGCCGATGCCTTGCGCGCCGAGAAAGAACTTCGAAGCGTAGAAAGGTGCCGGATGGGTGAGCGAGTGAATGATGCCCGGCTCGCGGTGCAGGTCGCCGCCGGCAACCGTCAGGCTGCAATGGCCATGATCGCTCAGATACGCCGCCAGCGGCATCGAGTTGGTGTAGAGCCGGATGCTGCGCTCGGCGAGCTTGACCCCGAGATGGAAACAGGTCGAGCCGCCATGCACGATGACCGCGTCGCCGTCGCGCACCATGTTCGCGGCTAGGTTGGCGATCTGCCGCTTGGCCTCGACCGCGAGGTCGCGATTCTCGTCATAGGGCCGGGCATAGGCGACGCCGGCCTGCGATGTACCGTCGAGCGCCGAAACACCGCCATAGACCTTGCGCGCCTCGCCCGCCTCGTCGATCCGGTCGATGTCGCGCCGCACCGTCGCGGCCGAAACGCCGAGCCGCTCCTGCAGCTCCCGCACCGAGGCGAAGGGGCGATCACGCAAGAGTTCGACGATCTGACGCTGGCGGCCGGAGTCGCTCACCTGTTTCCTCCAAAACGCCGTTCTGCGACGGCAGTTGGTGTAACTTACTCAACATTAGCTCGATTGCAAGCCGCAACTGACGGTATTCGATCACGGTTGACGGAACTCACTCTTATCTGCGATATCAACCCGTCGAATGCCCGACCACCGCATTCGACGGTTGGCGGATTGTTGGAGGAGATGCGTGATGGCGACCCAGGCGGATGCGCAGGAATTGGCGGCGCTGCGGGCGCTTTCGGCCGCCATCGGACAGGATCCGCATCTGACCCAGGCCGCCGGCGGCAACACCTCGCTGAAAGCCGGAGACACGCTGTGGATCAAGGCTTCCGGGACCTGGCTGAAAGACGCGCTCGCCGATGACATCATGGTGCCGGTGGCGATGGCGCCATTGCTCGAGGCGGTTGAACGACGCGACCCCGCCGCCGACCAGCCTCAGGCCTTCGCCATTGGCGCGCTCAACCCGCGCGGGCTGCGTCCCTCGATCGAGACCACGGTGCATGCCTTGATGCCGCAGCGCGTGGTCCTGCATGTCCACTGCGTCGACACCATTTCGCTTGCGGTGCAGGCCGATTGCGAGGTCCTGGCCGCGCGCCGGCTCGCAGGCATCCAATGGGCCTATGTTCCCTACCGCCGGCCGGGCCTGCCGCTGGCCCAGGGCATCTCCGAAAGGCTGCGGCCGGGCATCGATGTCCTGATCCTGGGCAATCACGGCCTCGTCGTCGCGGCCGAGACCGTCACCGGAGCGGAGGCGCTGTTGCGCCGCGTCACCGGGCTTCTGGCAAGGGCGCCGCGCGAAGCGGCCGCGCCCGACATCGCGGCACTGACCGCGCTTGCCGCAAACTCCGGCTACCGCTTGCCCATCGACACCGAGGCGCACGCGGTCGCCATCGATCCCGACAGCCGCCGCATGGCATCGGGCGGCAGCCTCTATCCCGACCATGTCATCTTCCTCGGCAAGGGTTCGGTGGTGGCTGCGCCCGGCGAGGACGTCGCCGCTGTCGTCAGGCGTCGCGGCGCCCAGCCCCTGTCGATCCTGTTTCCGGGGCTCGGCGTCCTGATGCGCGCCAATGCCAGCGCCGGCGCCGACGCCATGCAGCGTTGCCTTGCCGACGTGACGGCGCGGGTCGATGTCACGGCGACGTTGAATTACCTTACCGAGGCGGAGAACGACGAACTCGTCAACTGGGACGCCGAGCAGTACCGCCAGAAACTGAACGCCTCCGGTGGCTGACATGTCGCCCGTCGCCGGCTCGCCTCTCTCGGATCGCCTCGTCATCGGCGTCGATATCGGCACCTCGGGCGCCCGCGCCGTAGCCATGCGCCCGGACTTTTCAATTGCCGGCCAAGCCGCCGTCCGCCTCGACGCATTTGGCCAGGATCCGCGCAGCCCGGCGGCATGGTGGCAAGCGGTCCGGGCAGCGCTGGCGGAGTTGATTGCGGGCATCGACCGGACCACGGTCCGCGCCATCGCCGTGGATGGCACCTCGGGCACGTTGCTGCCGGTCGACGGTGCCGGACGGCCGCTCGCCGAACCGCTGATGTACAACGACAAGGTCGCCGGCGACGATATACTGGCCGCGATCGCGCGCGAGGCGCCGGCGGGCAGCGCCGCGCACGGCGCGACCTCAGGCCTCGCCAAGGCGCTTCGCTTCCAGCATCTGCCGGGCGTGGCGGCGGTGCTGCATCAGGCGGACTGGATCGCCGGACAGTTCTCGGGCCGCTTCGACGTCAGCGACGAGAACAACGCCTTGAAAACCGGTTACGATGTCGAGGCCCGCCGTTGGCCGGACTGGATCGCGGCGACCGGAATGCGCATGGATTTGCTGCCTGACGTCGTCGAGCCGGGCGACGTCACCGGCACGCTCACCGCGGCGATGGCGGATCTGTTTGGCTTGGGCCGCGACGTGATCGTCGTTGCCGGCACGACCGATGGCTGCGCCTCTTTCCTGGCGACGGGTGCGGCGGGGGTCGGCGACGGAGTCACGGCGCTTGGCTCCTCGCTTACCATCAAGATCCTGTCCGACCGGCCGATCTCGGCGCCGCGATACGGCATCTACAGCCATCGGCTGGGCAATGCCTGGCTGGCCGGCGGGGCCTCGAATTCCGGCGGCAAGGTGCTGGCGCAGCATTTTCCCCTCGCGCGCATCATCGAGCTCAGTGCCATGATCGACCCGGCGACCGAGACCGGCCTCGACTATTATCCGCTCGCCACATCGGGCGAACGGTTCCCGATCGCCGATCCGGCGCTCCCCCCGCGCCTCGTCCCGCGCCCGGTGGATGATGCCGACTATCTCAAGGCGATGTTCGAAGGCATGGCCGCGATCGAAGCGCTCGGCTATCGCCGGCTTGGCGAGCTCGGCGCGCCGGCGCTGACTTCGGTGCGCAGCGTCGGCGGCGGCGCGGCAAATCCGGCGTGGAGCGCGATCCGGCAGCGTAAGCTCGGCGTTGCGTTCTTGCCGGCTTTGTCGGACGAGGCCGCTGCCGGAACGGCGCGGCTGGCGTTGAAGGGTGCGAACGAGGCGGGGCTGCTATGAACCGGAAACTGGCTGAACGCCTCGACGGCATCGGACCGCTGGCGGAGCGCTACCAGGTCTTCCTGGTCGACCAGTTCGGCGTGCTGCATGACGGCTCGGCCCCCTATCCCGGCGCGGTGGCGGCCTTGGCGGCACTGAAGCGCGCCGGAAAGACCGTGGTGCTGGTCTCCAACTCCGGCAGGCGCGCCAAGCCCAACGAGGACCGTTTGCTGAGGCTCGGCTTCGAGGCCGGAAGTTGGGATCATTTCGTTTCCTCCGGCGAGGTGGCGTGGCGATCCTTCCACGAAATGGCGGGGACCGGAGCGTTGCGGCCCGGCACGAACTGCCTGTTGATCAGCCGCGATAATGACCGCACAGCGATCGAGGGCCTGCCTTTTGTGTTGACCGGAGCCGGCGATACCGCCAACCTGGTACTGATCGCGGCCAGCGAGGGCGACCGCTACGACCTGGACCATTATCGCCGCCTGCTGGCGCCGGCGGCGGCGCGAAAGGTGCCATGCTTCTGCACCAATCCCGACAAGATCATGCTGACGGCGGTCGGGCCTCGCTTCGGCGCCGGCGAGATCGCCGATCTCTACGAGAGCCTGGGCGGCAGCGTCACCCGCATCGGCAAGCCCGGCCCGGCGATCTTCGATGCCGCACTGGCGCTGGCCGGCGAGCCCGACCGTGCCAGCGTGGTCTGCGTCGGCGACAGTGTCGAGCATGACATAGCGGGCGGAAACGGCTCCGGCATCGCCACGGCGCTGGTCCTGAGCGGGATATTGGCGGACACTTCGGATCTTGTCGCTGTTTTCGACGAGGAGCAGGCCTGGCCGGACTACGTCACGGAGTCCTTCAGCTTCCGTTGACCGCCTCGAGCATGCGCCTTGCGCTCTCCTCGTCGGTGATCAGGATCGTCGGGGCGATCAAGTTCATGGCGCCGAGCAGCGCCGCTGTCTTCTCTTCGCCGCCGGACGTGAGAATGCGGATCGGCGCCTTGCGCAGCCGATCGACCTCCACTGACATCACATGGCTGTTGACGGGATGGTCGACCAAATCGCCATTGCGGTCGAAGAAATGGAACAGAAGGTCGCCAACGGCGCCACGCGCAACCAAGGCCTCGCGGTCCGCCTCCTTAAGAAAGCCGCCGCGAGAGAAGGTGGTGGCCGAAGCGATGCCGCCGACGCTCAGCAGAACGGCATCGAGCACGTTGGCCATCTCAAAAACTTCCTGCAGGCCGCAACGCTCGACCAGCGCGATCTTTGTCTCGACGCTGTCGACGACGGCCGGCGTCGGGATCAGATAGCCGTCGCCCTGGAAGATTTGGGCGAAGCGCCAGGCGAACTCGGCCGGGTTGTAGCGGCGCACGACGCCCACACCGCCCAGCAGCGAAATGACCTTGAAGTCGGTGAGCGATTTGGTGCTGATGAAGGGCAGGCTCGAGAAAAGCGTCTGACCCCAGCCGACGCCGACGCGCATGCCGGATTTCATCGTGTCGGACAGGAAAATCCCGGTCTTCGCGCTGATCGCGGGAATCGGATCGGCATTGGGCGCGGTCAGCGGCGCCACCAGCGCCTGCTTCAGGCCGAACGTGCGCTCCAGCGCGCGCTCCAGCCGCACGATCTCTGACAACTCGCTTTCGATGGTGATTTTCACCTCGTTGCGGGATCTCGCCTCCGCCAGCATGCGCACGATGGTGACGCGGCCGACGCCGAGCACGTCGGCTATCTCGTTCTGCGTCATCTGCTCGACGAAATACATCCAGGCGGCGCGGATCCGGAGGCGGTCCGTACGGCTCTCGTTGACGACCTGTTCGGGCGCCTCGGCCCCGCCGTTTTCGCTATCGCCCTGCCGTCGCCTGCCCAACTGTCTGTCTCCCCGCTCGGCGATGTAGGAGTCCCTCGCCGATTCTCCACGCTGGTTTAATATCGCCTATTGATCTACCAATCGATAGGAACAATGTAGGGTCAGCGGCCGGCTCTCGGCGGCCGAGGCCGGTAGACGTTTTCGAGGCGATTCGCGATGCTCCGACAAATCTCCAGGGATGTCCGCGTCAATTTGAAGGACCGGCTGCGCGACGTCCGCGACATCATTCGCCAGAGCCGCCACGACAGCGACAGCGAGGCCAATCTCGTGCGGGAAGCAACCAGCCATTTGCCGCCGTTCCCGGGCAAAGGCATCGAAGGCCTGCTCGGCCATGCCGCCAGTGCCGTCGACGAAGCCTTGTCGATCGCCGAATCCTTTGTCCCGCATGACCGCCCGACGAAGATCGACGGAACGACCGTGAAAGGCCTTGGCATCTATTTCCCGGCCGGCAACGAGGAACGCCGGTCGAGCGCCGAGCGCGTCTTCCGGCGCGACATGTACTATCTGACCAGGACCGTGCTCGCCGCCCTGAAGATCGACAATGCCCGGATCCACGAGGCGGATTTCGCCGCCGTCCACGCCGCCATGCGAAAACGCCACGCCGGTCTGCTGGCCGCGATACCCGCCAGACCCGGCCCCGCCGCGCTGCCGGCCGTCGCCGCTGCCTGTGCGGGGCTGCTGGTCGAGTGCCTCAACCACCGGCCTGTCCGCTTTGCCGAAGCCGAACCGGATGCAATCGGCGACCGGGCGCTGGACATAGCTTGCCTGGCCCCTGTCGTCCTGGCCTGCGGCCTGGCCACAACGGCCAGCGACGGTGCACCGGAGCCCGACATGCTGGAGACCGCTGTTCTGGCGGCCGGCATCCGTCACGACCGCATCGTCAAGGCCTGTGCCAAGGCGAGCCCGGTCGATGAATTGACACCTGTCTTCGCCACCTTGCTTGCCCATCTGCCCTAGCTGCCGGTTCCGGTCGGGACTATCGCCCGGCCGCCATGGACGTGATGGTCTTCTTGGCGCGCTGGATCGAGGCCGGGCTCATCGAGAGCTCGGTCAGCCCCATCTCGAGAAAGGCCGGGATGAGATCCGGGCGGCCGGCCGCCTCGCCGCACATGCCCACCATGATGCCGGCGGCCACGCCGGCCTTTGCGGTCAACTCGATCGCCGACATGACGGCCGGGTTGGCGACATCATTGAGCTTGGCCACGGTCGGGTTGAGCCGGTCGGCGGCCATGATGTACTGGGTCAGGTCGTTGGTGCCGATCGAGAAGAACGACACTTCTTTCGCCAGCGCCGGCGCGATCAGAACGGCGGCCGGCGTTTCGATCATCACGCCGAGATCGAACGCCGCATGCGGCACGCCTTGCGCCTTCAGTTCCGCCGCGCATTCGGCAACCAGGACCCGCGTCTGCCGCACCTCCGATATGTCGGAGACCATCGGCAACATCACCTTGATGTTGCCGTGCACGGCTGCCCTGAGCAGCGCCCGTAGCTGGCGCTTGAAGATGTCGGGCCGGTCGAGGCACATGCGGATGCCGCGCCAGCCGAGGAAGGGATTTTCCTCGTCGGGAAATTCGATGCCGGCGATCGGCTTGTCGCCGCCTATGTCGAGCGTGCGCACGATGACGGGATAGGGCGCGAATGCCTTGGCCAGCGCCGCATAGGTCTCGGCCTGCATGTCCTCGGAGGGCAGATGCATATGGCGCATGAACAGAAGCTCGGTGCGGAACAGGCCGACGCCCATGGCGCCGGCTTCCTGCGCTGCCTCGATTTCCTCCAGCGAGCCGATATTGGCGGCGACCTCGATGATCCTGCCGTCCGCGAGTTTGGGCGTCACGGTCTTGAACACGGCCAGTCCGGCGCGCTCCTTGGCCGCCGCCTGGACGCGGGCGGCGAAGTCCGCGCGGGTCGCCGCATCGGGGTCGACGATCACCTGCCCGCCATTGCCGTCCACGGCCACTTCGCGCGCGCTGCGCAGGGCATTGATCTGGTCGCCAAGGCCCAGCACTGCCGGAATGCCGTGCGAACGGGCGATGATGGCAATATGCGAGGTGGCCCCGCCATGGCCGCATACCACCCCGCCGATGCGCTTCAGCGGCGCCCGCGCCAGGTCCCAGGCGCCGATATCGTCGGCGATCAGGATGGCGCCTTCGGGGATATTTTCGAGGCTGGCGTCATCCTGGCCGAGCAACGCCAGACAGATCTGTCGTCCGACCGCATGCACGTCGTCGGCGCGCGCGTTGAGATAGTGATCGTCGACCGCGCTGAAATCGGCGGCAATGGTGGAGGCGGCGGTGATGACGGCCGAAACCGCATCGTTTCCGCTTTTGATCGCCTCCTCGGCCTCGCCGGTCAGGCTGTCGTCGGCGGCGATGTCCCGCAGCGCCGCGATGATGCCGCGATCTCCGGCGGACAGGGTGTCCTGCGCCAGCGCCTTGTCCATGCGCGCCTGAACGGCGGCGACGGCGGCGCGGAACCTGTCGATCTCGCCGGCGATCTCCTCCGCCCGCAGCATGCGGCCCTGTCCAGCGATGTCAGGTGGAAAATGCGCGAAGGCAGGCCCGATGGCGACGCCCTCGCTCGCCGCGACGCCGCGCAAACCGGCCGCGCCTGAAACAGCCGGTACGGGTTCGGACGCCGGCACAATGTCCTCGCCCGTATTGGCGGCCGGTTGCGGATCGTCATCGTCGAGACCTGCCTTCGGATTCTCGAGATAGCCGATCAGCGCCTCGATCGCCTCGATGGCGTCCGCGCCATTCGCCCGCACGGTGACTTCCTGGTTTTCCTTCACCGCCAGCAGCATCAGCTTGACCGAGCTCTTGGCGCTGACCGCCTTGCCGTCCTTGACCAGCTCGACATCGGATTCGAAACCCTTGGCAAGCTTGACGAAGCGCGTGGCGGGACGGGCGTGCAAACCTTCATGCACTCTGACGATGGTCGAGCGTTCCATGGCAAATACTCTGTTGTGGCGCCGCGCCGACATGGGTCGCGGCGCGAATGCTTCAGGCGGCGATGGTGATGATCGCGTCTGTCTTCAGGGCGGCCACGAGCGCTTGGGTGTCGACCTGCGAAGCGCAGATCTCGCCCGGCCGCTCGGCCTCGGTGGCGCCATTGAACGAGATGACGACATGCCCCATCTCGAGCACCTTGCTCCAGGCGCTGGAGCCGACCGCCGTGATTGTCGCGGAAACAGGTCCAAGGGTGATCGACGCGCCCTTCTGTGGCGCGCCTTCGCTGGGCCCGAACTCCGTCTTGTGGAGCACGGAAACCTCGGCAAGCTCCGGCGGCGAGCCATCCGCGAACAGGATGAGCACGCCCCCTTCGGCAAGGTCCGCTACTTCAGGCCCGATGGAAGTGACCCGTGTTCTCAGCAGAACCGTCATATGGCGAACCTCATTTCCTTACTTTCCTCGAGGGGGTCACGGACGCCCGTGAACCCCTCTATCTCCGTGCTTTGGCGCAATTCCCAAGGGAAAGCGCTACGCGCCTTTTTCCGGGAAAGCCGTTTCAGGCTTTCCCGGAATTTGCTCAGAACACGATCAGACTGACGACCCAGGCGATCAGCACCGAGACCGGGCCCATGATCTGGCGGCTGATGAGAACCGCCGGGACGCCGATTTCGATCGTCTTGGGCTTGGCTTCACCGAGCGCCAGGCCGACCGGGACAAAGTCGCAGCCCACCTGGGTGTTGTAGGCAAACAGCGCCGGCAGCGCCATCGCCGGCGAAATCGTGCCGTTGGCGATCTGCGGACCGATGATGGCGACGCCGATGACCTGCGCGATGACCGCACCCGGTCCCAGGATGGGGGACAGGAACGGCAGGCCGCAGATAGCCGAGATGATCAGCAGGCCGACGATGTTGTTGGCGAGCGGTCCCATCGGCTGGGCAAGCACGTCGCCGATGCCGGTGTACAGGATCAGGCCGATGAGCATGGTCACGAAGGCCATGAACGGCAGCACGTTGCGCACCACCTGGTCGATCGTACGGCGGCCGGCATTGAAGAAGATGCCGACCACGCGGCCCATGACGCGGCCGATCGAGCTGATCAGGCCGATCAGCCCGCCTTCGCTCGGCAGCGGCCGTGGTGCCGCGGCCGCGGTGTTGTTGCCTGGACTCATCGATGCTGCTCCCCCCGCAGTGGTGACCGCCTCGGATCCGTCCGCCATCGTGACATTGGCCGGCTTCACGCCCGAAACGTAGATGTCCTCGGTGATGAACTGGGCGAGCGGCCCAGCCTGGCCGACCGGCGTCAGGTTGACGGTCGGGATGCGCTTGCGCGGATAGACGCCGCAGCGTGCGGTGCCGCCGCAGTCGACGACGACGACCGCCATCTCGCTTTCGATCGGCGGCGCCTTGAAGCCGTCGACGGCCGTGGCGCCGGTCATGTCGGCGATGAGCTGTGCCACGGGATGGATGCCGCCTCCGGTGACGGAGACGATCTTGTCGCGCTGTGCGGTCGGCTCGATGACGAGCGGGCCGCCCCAGCCCGTGGAGCCCCGGGAGATCCTTACGGCTTTGTATGTCTTGGCCATGATGTCCTCCCCGCCCTTACAGCTCGATGCCCTGGCGGCGTGCCATGATGGCGGTGATGCGCTCGGTCAGCATGCCCTTGAGCAGGATGACGACGAGGCCGACGATGGCGTACCAGATCGCCACCTTGACGTGATAGCCTCCGGCGACGACACCCCGCTTCTCGAGGTCGAGCAAGGCGACCAGCATGCCGCCCCAGACGAAGTATTCGCCGGGGTTGATATGCGGGAACAGGCCGAGCGGCGGATGCACGTAGGAGACAGCCGCGTCATAGAAGGCGGGCTTGTGCTTTTCTTCCAGGAACGATCCGAAGGTGTAAGCCATCGGATTGGTGAGGAAGAACACCGCCAGCAGAGGCAGCAGCGTATAGCGGGTCAGCGCGATCCTGCCGGCGCCGCGTGCCAGGCCGTGGACGCGCTCCTCGCCGACCAGTTCGGTGACGGCGTAGAAGGCGGTCATCAGCACCACCAGTGTCGGGATGATGCCGGTGACGAAGCCGGCGAACACTTCGCCGCCTTTCTGGAAGATGCCGATGAAGTATTTGCCGATTGCGGTCAGCCAGCCGAGTTGCTCTTCCTGCTGCACATTTTTCAGCTGTTCCTTCAGCTGATCGGCGGTGACAGGCGCGCTGTCGGTCTGCGCCTGCGCCAACACCACGAGATGATCGGTGGCATGCTCGACGCCGAGCCTGCCATGCCAGGCAGCATCCGAGACCATGGTGCCTGCAACATGCAGGTTATGCACGGCCATGTCGGCATGCTGCGCCAATAACGAAAATACAGACATTTCTCCTCCTTATGCCGCCCGCCGGTTGATTCCGGCCGGTGCGCGGCGTCCTCTAGGCCCTTGCTACGTTCAAGCCGGACAAGCCCGGCTTCTTCCCCGGCTCCGACCGTGCTTTGTCGATCTGTTCAATCGCCCGTTTCACGGCCTCGGCCACACCGGGTTCCCCCTCCCCCAAGATCGCAGGGTTGGACCGGAGTTGATCGAGGGGAACACCCTCGAATTGTTGATGTCGTTTGAATTTGGTGAATACCGAGCGCCCGCTCATGACCATCATGCGGCGCACGATCAGGTCCGGCGTCACCACGACGAGCGCGATGGTGCCCTTGGCCAGCCGGCCGCGAAAATTGCCGGCCCCGACGAAGCCATCCTTGTACTGGTCGGTGACGCCCCGGAAGACGTCCGAATAGTGCCGCATCTGCAGCCAGACGCCGAGCGACTGCAGCGCCCACACAATAACCAGCAGAAGCAGTCCCCACTGCCAAATCGCCATTCGGTTCTCCTCCCGAAGCCTTCATTGAACCGCATCTTGGACGGATGCGCGACAACAGCAAAGTGAGAACATTTGTTTCCGAGAATGTCAATATGTATGATATTGACCTCGGTCACGGTCATCCACAGGGCCGTCGGCCGATTTCGGCGACGGCACGGTTGTGCTAGCCTGTCGTCAAACGGGATATGTGAAATGGAACTGCCCTTCAGGGATGAACTGGCCCTTATGCCCGACCTTCGCCATCGGTTGCGGCAATTGCGCTGGTTCCGCGCCACGTTTCGCGGCAGCGCCAAGGTGGTGTCCGACACATTCGGCGTGCGCTTTGAAATCGACGAAGCCAGGCTCACAAGGGCTTTTCTCGACTGGGTCGAGATCATGGAGGCGCAGAAGCGTTTCGCCGCGATCGACCGCGCCGACTTCATCGTCTTTGCCGCCGGCCTCGTGCTGCGCGAACTGATACGGCAGGCGCCGGCCAGGGAAGTCTCCGGCCTCAGCCATCTCGTCGAGACCGAGCAGAATGCCGGCACGCTGGAAATCGTCCGCTTCTGGCCTGAGGGGTTCCTCTACACCAATTATTGCGTTTCGGTGATTTCGGCGATCTACGAGCAGGAATTCGGCTCAGCGCCCAGCATCGACAAATGCGCCGACGACCTGCGCACATGGTGGTCCTATCGCGAGAACGTGACCGAGATGCCGGCCTATGCCGTGGCTTTCCTCGACCGCTTCCTTGGCGCCGAACCGAACTGGATCACGCCGGATCGCGCGCAATCGCGGCAGGCCATGCAAAGGGCGCTTGGGTCGGCCCGGGCCAGCGATGCGCTACGCCAGCTTTGACAGATTTTGGCGCCCGACCACCACGCTATTGAACATTTGACTTTTTGCCGGTAGCAAAGTGCAAAACTCCGGGGAGAAGCGCGTGGCGCGATCAAGGCCTATCATTTTGGATTGCGACGGCGTTCTCGTCGACAGCGAACCGCTGGCCGCGAGGGCCTATGAGCGCGTCTATGAAAAGCACGGCATGCCGGGCGTGCACGGCGGCATCATCGCTCAGTGCATCGGCATGAAACAGTCCGACATCATCGTCAAAATCAGGGAATTGACCGGCCATCAGTTTCCGGCGGCGGCGGATGGCGACATCTGGACCGAGACCAGGATCCTGTTTTCGCAGGAACTGAAGCCGACACCAGGAATCGCCGCGTTTCTGGAGGCGCTTGAGGGCGACCGCTGCGTTGCCTCGTCGTCCTCCGTCGAGCGCATAAACCACAGCCTGGCAGTGACGGCGCTGGCACGGTTCTTCGGCGACGCAATTTACAGCTCCTCGATGGTTAAGAACGGCAAGCCCGCGCCGGACATTTTCCTGTTCGCCGCGGCAAAGATGGGCGCCAATCCGGCGGACTGCATCGTCATCGAGGATTCGCCCTTCGGTATCCAGGGCGCGGTTGCCGCCGGCATGACGGCGATCGGCTACACCGGCGGCGGCCACACCTATCCCGAGCATGGCGCGCGACTGAAGGCGGCCGGCGCCGATTTCGTCTGCACCGACTGGCAAGAGATCAGCCGGCAATTGTCCGGGCTCGGTGTCCCCGCCTAAGAGCTTGTTCTAGCGAGTGGGTAGTCCAAGCCGAACCCATTCGTCGGGCGGGATTACAGATCCGACACGTAGGCCGAACGACAAAACCCTGGTCACATCGCTGTCGACCTCGCAGCGGAAGCCCAGATGGTACCACGTGCCCGTTGCGCGGAAAGCGACATCCGGGGCGTTGAGAATATTGCCGGCCTTCAGCGGCACGCTTGGGATCAAGTCGGGGAAATAAGAGGCGTCCAGCAATTGCTGCTGCAATGCGCTGGCGCAAAGTTTGGCACCACGCTGGGCGCGCGGCACGCCGCCCATCGAGGTCGTGGCCAGCGCATCGCCGGTAGCGTCTTGCGAATAGAGCTTGCGAACGCCCGGAAGCCCGGAATAGCGACGCGACGCGGCACTGGCGACATCAGGGGAAGCTGGGTCTCCCGCGCTCCCCTTGGGGGACTTCGAGACCTTTGAAGAGCCGGGCTTCGGCGCATTTGCGGGTTTGGGCGTCGGCTTTTCAGCCGATATGGGAAGCTCGACCTCAGTGTCGCCGTCATCGGCGGCCAACGGCGGTGCCGCGGCCGTTTGCTTGTCGGCGTCGGGGGTTTCCGCCTCCTCAGCATCCTTCAGGGACTCGGCATCCTTCGCGGCGGTTGCCGGCTTCTCGCCGGCCTCGGGCAACTCTGCCGGCTTTTCGGTGGCCGCCGGCGCGCCAGACTTGGTCTCCGCAGGCTCAGGCGTCACGGGCGGCTTGGACGTCTCCTCCTTGGCAGGCGCTGGCGAACTGTCTTGAGCGCTGGCTCCGTCCAGGGATTTCCTGGGGCCGGCGTCCTTGTCGCCGAACTGAAAGACAGGTCTCAAGGTCTCGATCGGCGGCGTCTTGCGCGACTGCTTTTCGGGCGGTTCTTCAGGCTTCGTTTCCGGCGGCTTCTCGGCTTTGGGCTCCTTTGGCGGTGCGGGAGCAGGTTTCGGTTTTGGCTGATCGGGCGGAGGCACGAGCGCGACATTTACCGGCTGGTCCTGCTGCGGCTCCTGGGCTGGCCTCGGCAGGTTGTAGAACACCAGCGCTGCGAGGAGCGCATGCAGGATCAGCGATGCGGGCAGCGCCCACAACAGATCCCGACGCCGCTCTCGTGCCTCGTCCTTCATGCTGACCGATGTGGAATGAAATAGCGGCGGCTTCAAGCATAGGCTTTGGATTGATGCAATTTAACCGCTGCACAGCTCGGTGATCTGGATGATCCGCGCCGCTGCGCCGCCCGTCGAGGCGTTGGCACGGCTGGTCGAGCGACCGTGCCGTCCTGAATATTCGCAACGACCCTGTTCTGTGACGAGTGACTAGCCTTGCCGCTGGTGCTGGATCTCGTCCAGAAACTGTCCGTCCAGCGGCGTTTCGCCAAACCAGTTCAGCCGGTTGATGCTGACGAAGCCGGCATCGATCGCCTCGTTCTCGTCGCCCGGCTCACTTGCGTGAGCGCGCCCGCGCGGGACTGTGATGACGGTGCGATCGCCGTCGCTCTCCAGGATTTCAGCCTTGCGGCCGATCTTGTCGCGGCCGATGCGCGGCTGCCGGATCCCAGCCGGCAGCGAAGCCGGCAGGTTGATGCTGAGCCAATGGCCATCCGCCGCCCACTCTTCACGCGACCACCAGAGCGAGGCGATCAACGCGCCGAGCCACTCGTCGTCGACACCGCTGAAGTCCGGATTCTTCACCCGGGAAAAGCCGATCGCCGGAATACCCCAGAATGTCGCCTCGCGCGCAATGCCCAGCGTCCCGGAATAGGCAAGGTCCTCGGCGACGTTGCGCCCGTCATTGACGCCCGCCAGAACCAGGTCGGGCTTTTGGCCATCCGCGAACAGCCAGGCCATCGCACTCACCACGCAGTCGGCCGGAGTGCCGGAACACGAATACCAGCCGGGCTTGACGCGCCGCATGATCAACGGCCGCGCGATCGTCAGCGATGCGCCCGCGGCGGTGCGCTTGCCGTCGGGTGCCACCACCCACAAATCGTCGCTCAGGCTGCCGGCCGCCTTGACCAGCCGGGCAAGGCCCGGCGCCTCGATGCCGTCATCGTTGCAGATCAGGAGTCTCATGTCTCGTTTCCTCGGCGCACCGTGATGTTCTGGCCGGTGCGGCATTGCGGGCGCAGCGATGGAATATGGGCTTTCAGGTCGTCGAGGAGTTCGCTCGCGCAGGAATGACCGAGCGCCTCCGGGCGCCCTGCCTTCTCCCAGATACCGACATTGCCCGACAGGGTCGGGTGGGTGG
>NZ_JAIUHZ010000034.1:0-22839 GCF_020165355.1 Mesorhizobium sp. BR1-1-6
ATCGCCATGGAAGAGAAGCTGCGCTTCGCCATCCGTGAAGGCGGCCGCACCGTCGGTGCCGGCATCGTCGTCACCATTAAAGAGTAATCGACACCGGCATCAGCCGGATCGAGAAGGAAGGGCGGTCCTCGGGCCGCCCTTTTTGTCGGCGACCGAAGGTCAGCCGTTGGCATGCCGGGGCCGACACGCGGTCGAACGGTAGCCGCGTCATCGAACTGGCCATCGAGGCAGGTTGAGGCTTGCTCGATTTTTCCGCTATCGTCGCTGCAGGCGGCGCTGGGCGGAGGTCAAGTATGAGCCAGGATGTTCCGACACTGTACGAATGGGCCGGCGGCAGCGAAGCGCTCAACCGGCTGACGCAGACCTTCTATGACAAGGTGGCGCGGGATCCGGTCGTCGGGCCGGTGTTCAAGCATATGTCGCCCGACCATCCCGCCCATGTCGCGGCCTTTATCGGCGAGGTTTTCGGCGGGCCGAAAACCTACAGCGAAAAATTCGGCGGCCACCGCGAGATGGTCATGCATCATCTCGGCAAGCATCTGACGGAGGAGCAGCGCCGCCGCTGGATCAGTCTGCTGGCCGATGCCGCCGATGCGGTCGGGCTACCTGACGACCCGGAGTTCCGCTCCGCCTTCATGGGCTATGTCGAATGGGGATCGCGGCTCGCCAGGATGAATTCCAATCTCGGCGAAACGTGCGACCCGGAGACCGAGCCGATGCCGGCCTGGGGCTGGGGCGTGCCCGGCGGACCGTACCGGGTTCCAGAGGCAAAATAGCGTTCAAGATGCACGGCGGCAGGCAGGGTGATCTCCGCGAATGGCATACCGACGCACTCGAGCGTGAAACCGGAGATCGATGGCGGCGGGCTGGCCGTCGTCCATCCCGATTTCCGGGAAAGGGGATGAAGGCGCGTTTGCTTGCAAACCGCTCTTTACAGAGCGCGCGGAAGCTTTTAGGAAACCCCTGCTGCGCTGAGGCGCACGTGTACGGGCATAGCTCAGTTGGTAGAGCGGCGGTCTCCAAAACCGCAGGTCGTAGGTTCGAGCCCTGCTGCCCGTGCCATTATTCCTTCAAGGGAATTAGGCATTAGAACACGCCTCGCGCGCGCTTGGCTGAGGTCTGCAGAGCTGTCGGCTGTCCGAAATTGCCTTACCGCATCGTCGGATAGGCCAGTAGGAGCTGAAACGGGCTGTCGGCGAAGCACGCTGCACCTGTGGAATCATTCCGGCCCCCCTACAACGGCGGTCGGCTTCAAATTGCCAAAAAGGTCGGCAAGGATCTCCTGCAAGCTACTCCGGGGTATGAATGCCGCCCCCGGCACTTCGTGATGATTCTTGCGGATCGGCCGAACACCAGTTTTGTTGGGGGTCACGCGCAGAGAATTGGGATAGTGATCAAGAGCGGCGAGCGGCTCTCCTGGCGCCGCGCCAAACCAAAAGAATGGTCCCATGGCGAGGTCGGATTCAAGACGAATCCAGATCGCGCATCCGCTAGGTTTTTCGGCCAAAGCCCTAGAGAGCGATACGGTGCCGGGCTTCTTTTGGGTGCCGGTCTTGAACTGAATGTGGCGAACAATCTTTCCTCGAGCCATCACCAAGTCGTAGCCGTGGGCGTCGAACTCCGATCGAAGGACCTCGACGTCATAAACACCGAGCCGCCACAGCTCGCGGAGGGCGTCGCCAATGAACACGTGCTCCACGATCCGCTCCCGCAACGTCGAGTAAAGGTAGTTTGATGCGACGGTCGTCATATCCTGTCCACATCGAGGCCTGCGTCGATGAGCCTGCCTGCGATCTTCCGCATCTTCGCAAATTCCGTCCCAAAAGCCGGGCTCAGCCCCACGGCCTCGCAGAACTCTCTACCTGTGAGACCCTCCAGGACATTGGCGTACTTGATTACTTGAACGTGAAGCTCGGCGATATAGCTGTTTCGCGGCGATGTCTCGATCGCAATCTTAATTTTCTTCAATGCTTCGTCGGCCGTCATGCATTCCCCTTTCCGGTCACTTCCTAGGAAAGCCATATAGCCAATAGCATATTGCAATATGCTAAAAGCACAATGCAATTCGCAAGCAGGTTTGAGGGACATCTTGTTCCAGCACGTTAAACCGCAGGCCCGGGGCTTCGACCATACTAGCCAACCAACGGCTGATAGCATATGTTGTTGCAATTAAACGAAAGACATTATGAGCCGATGATGCAGAGAAGACCGACAACACAAGATATTTCCTGGCTGCTTGACCTCCACAGAAATAATCAACTAGACCTGAACCCGCCATATCAGCGTAAAAGTGTTTGGACTCGGGGCGACCGCCAGTTCTTCCTTGACACGATTTTTAGGAATTATCCTAGTCCTGCAATATTTCTCCACAAAACGATTACTGAAAATGGAACGACGACGTATCACGTTGTCGATGGGAAGCAACGGACCCAAACCATCCTGGATTTCAACAATGACAAGATCAAGATAGCGTCTGACTTCGGGGATCTGCGGTTGAATGGCAAAAAATGGTCCGATATCGCGTCAGAGACAGATCTCAAACGTAGATTTTGGAACTATCAATTGACGGTCGAGCTCATCGATTTTGAAGACTCCAACTTAGTCAATCAGGTCTTTGACCGACTCAACAGAAACGCCCGGAAGCTGACCGACCAGGAACTGCGGCATGCCAAATTTGGCGGTTGGTTTATTCAGCAAGCGGAATCTGAGGCTGAGCGAGCTGAATGGCGGACGCTTGGGGTCGTTACGAACGCCAGGTCTAAACGTATGGCGGATGCCCAATTTATTTCGGAGCTGATGCTTGTGCTCCTTGAAGGCCAGGTGTTGGGATTTGACCAAGACACCCTCAACAACCTCTACGCGAAGTATGACGACGTCGAGGATCTTGAGAAACCGTTGGACCAGGAAGCCTTCAGAGTCGCCTTCGATGCCGCCAGAGCGACCCTGCTTGCCCTCGATGGCGAGGGAGGAGGAATAATTCAAAGAGCGGCGCGCGCGTTGGGTAACATCTATACTCTGTGGAGTGTGCTCACACTGAACGAGAACCTGCCTGCGGTGGAGGTATTAAGGCCAAGGTATTCCGCGTTTATGGCTTTGGTGGAGGAACTATCGGCTCAACATGATGTCGGCGAATTCATGCGCACACACGACACCCCAGCCTATCAGAGCGCTTTCAAGTATCTCAATAACTTGAGAGGAGCCAATACCGACCAGAGGCCGCGCGAGCAAAGGGCCGAGGCGCTTCTCGAGGCGCTTCGGCGCGCACCTGAATGAAGATCCCCGGGTCTATCAGAGCAATCTTCCTGGACCGGGAGCCGCTCTACAGCAAGCTAAAGCAGGAGGTCGACAGACGGCTAGTCGGCTTCAAGGATCCTCGTTGGCACTATGAGAGTCGAGTGAAGGTTGAGGAAAGTTTTGCACTGAAGGTGGAAACGGGTCGCGTATCCAACCCGGCCCAAATGGAGGACTTTTTCGCCGCAACATACGTTGTACCCAATCTTTCAGCTATCGATGCAGCTGAGCAGATCGTCAGAAGCAATTTTGCCGTTTTGGAACGGCGGCCAGCTGCGAAGGGCAGCACCCACAAAGCGCCGGAGTCATTTCCCTTCGACGACGTGCGCTTGTTCGCTGCAATAGCATCAGACCCCAGATATCCAGACAGCGGTCTGGAGGGCCTTCGCTTCGAGATTCAGGTTAAGACCTTCCTTCAGCACGCCTGGTCCATTGCCACCCACGACCTCATTTATAAGGCTTCTGGTGTTTCCTGGGCGCAGGAGCGAATTGCTTACCAAGTCAAGGCAATGCTTGAGCACGCCGAGGTATCGATCGAGGAAGCGTCCGCGCTTTCGAAGAGTTCCATAATCGCCAAAACGGACAAAAACATCCGAACAATCGGCGAGATCATCAAGTTTGTTCGTGAGCTATGGGCAGATGACGCACCTCGGGATATCAAGCGCCTCGCAATGAATATTGCCGACGTTTGTGCGACACTCGACATCACTGTCCTTCAATGCGAAGAGGCTGTGCGCGCTCTGGTAGCGGCGAACGGTGGGGCGGTGCCGGTGAATGTGTCTCCCTATTTGGCCATCGTCGAGGCAGTGGCGGCTACTTACCAAGCCAAACTGACCGAATATCTATATCGCAAAAACCCAAGGAAAAACGACAAGAGAATATTGATCACGCGTGAAATAACGCTTCCTGCGGGAATCGAGAAAGCCAAGATGAAACGCGCGATTGTCGTGGAGTGACAGAGCGGTTATCAGAATTGGCTTGGTCAGAAAATCCGACGGTATTTCTGGTTGCTGGCGCAGCAGCAGCCAATCTCCAGAAGAGCCGTCTTACGTTTCTCCGAACCGATCCGTCCGGCGCCACTACCCTGAGGAATAATTGGCAGAAATAACCGGCGCGGATGCGAAACCGCCACGCTGCCACTGATGCAACGTTAGACTGGTGGGCTGCCCGTGCCATTTCCGAAAATGACCATCGAAACGATATTGAAAATGGCCATCAGAAACGATATTTCTGCGGGCTGCCCTTTGAAAATCGGCGACCGGCTTGCCATATTAGGCTGATTGAGGCATAAGGGCGCCATAGCCGGGACGGAACGACTGGATGGTTCCGAGGCGGCGTTTGGTCATAAAGCGGACACTTGCCACTTGCGTGGATCAAGAATCGGTTTTATGTAGACGAAACAGACACGCGACGCGTGGAGCTGGGAAGCCGGCTTTACGCGTCTGATTTGCATGGGCGAAATGATTGCGCTGATTCGGCGCGAAAATGGACCCAGGCGGCACGTCCCGGCCAGCGGGATCATCCAGGAGACCCGGCCAACGGGTCTTGAAGACAGAGCGGCATATGGCTTCGAAAACCACAAATCCTTTCGTCTTTCTCCAGCAGGTTCGCGCGGAGACCGCCAAGGTGACTTGGCCGTCGCGACGCGAAACGATGATCTCGACGGTGATGGTTCTGGCTTTCGCTGTGATCGCGATGATCTTTTTCTTCACCGCCGATCAGCTCATGGGCCTCGCGGTCGAACAGATTCTGGGCATTGGACGCTAAGTCCGGCGATTACGGAGAAGTCGTGAAATGACTACGCGCTGGTACATCGTCCACGCCTATTCGAACTTTGAGAAGAAGGTCGCCGAGGACATCGAGAACAAGGCCAAGCAGAAGGGCCTGTCCGCCGATATCGAGCAGATCGTCGTGCCGACCGAGAAGGTCGTCGAGGTTCGTCGCGGCCGCAAGGTCGACGCCGAGCGCAAGTTCTTTCCGGGCTATGTGCTCCTGAAGGCCAACTTGACCGACGCCGTGTTCTCTCTGGTCAAGAACACGCCGAAGGTCACCGGGTTTTTGGGCGACTCCAAGCCGGTGCCGATCACCGAGGCCGAGGCGCAGCGCATCCTGAACCAGGTGCAGGAAGGCGTCGAGCGGCCGAAGCCCTCGGTTACTTTCGAGATCGGCGAGGCGATCCGCGTCTCGGATGGCCCCTTCGCGTCCTTCAACGGCTTCGTCCAGGAAGTGGACGAGGAGCGGGCGCGGCTCAAGGTGGAAGTTTCGATCTTCGGGCGCGCCGTGCCTGTCGATCTGGAATTCGGACAAGTCGAAAAAGGCTGATCCGAAATCCCTGGCGCCGTTCCGGTGGTCAGGGGAGGCGGCGCGGCAACGCGCGGCCTGAGAACGGTGGGAGGCGAATGCGGCTTTAGCCGGCCGCAGGAACCGCACCACCAGACTGCAACAGCCGGTGTTTTCCCAGATCGAGGGGCCGGCATAGACAAAGGCAGGAATAGAGATGGCTAAGAAAATTGCAGGCCAGCTCAAGCTCCAGGTTGCCGCGGGCTCGGCTACGCCGTCGCCCCCGATCGGCCCGGCGCTTGGACAGCGCGGCATCAACATCATGGAGTTCTGCAAGGCGTTCAACGCGCAGACCCAGGAAATGGAAAAGGGATCGCCGATTCCGGTCGTCATCACCTACTATCAGGACAAGTCGTTCACCTTCGTCATGAAGACGCCGCCGGTGAGCTACTTCCTGAAGAAGGCCGCTAACCTGAAGTCGGGCTCCAAGGAGCCGGGCAAGGTCAAGGCCGGCACGATCGGCCGCGACAAGGTCCGCGCCATCGCCGAGCAGAAGATGAAGGATCTGAACGCAAACGACGTCGAGGCGGCCATGCGCATGGTCGAGGGCTCCGCCCGCTCGATGGGTCTGGAAGTGGTGGGCTGAGATCATGGCAAAGATTGCAAAGCGTGTATCGAAGACCCGCGAAGGCATCGATCCCAACAAGGCTTATACCTTGGGTGACGCGCTGAAGCTGCTCAAGGATCGCTCGACGGTTAAGTTTGACGAGACGATCGAAGTCGCGATGAATCTCGGCGTTGATCCTCGCCATGCCGACCAGATGGTCCGCGGCGTGGTCAACCTGCCGAACGGCACCGGCCGCTCGGTCCGCGTCGCCGTGTTCGCCCGTGGCGACAAGGCCGAGGAAGCCAAGGCCGCCGGCGCCGACATCGTCGGCGCGGAGGACCTGGTCGACATCGTCCAGAAGGGCACGATCGATTTCGATCGCTGCATCGCCACGCCGGACATGATGCCGCTCGTCGGCCGTCTGGGCAAAGTGCTCGGCCCGCGCGGCATGATGCCGAACCCGAAGGTCGGTACCGTCACCACCGACGTCGCGGCCGCCGTCAAGGCATCGAAGGGCGGCGCTGTGGAGTTCCGCGTCGAGAAGGCCGGCATCGTTCACGCCGGCGTCGGCAAGGTCTCGTTCGACGTCAAGGCGCTGGAAGAAAACGTCCGCGCCTTCGCCGATGCGGTGACCAAGGCAAAGCCGGCTGGCGCCAAGGGCAACTACGTCAAGAAGGTGTCCGTCACCTCGACGATGGGCCCGGGCCTCAAGCTCGACGTCTCGACGCTCGCGGCGTCCTGATTAACCGTTTGGATCGGCCGCTGAACGGGCCGATCCGTAAGTGAATTCCGGGCCTGGATCGTTCTGGGCCCGGTACCGGGAGCCGAAAGGTTTCCGGACATCCTGTCCGAGATTGCAGGCGGCCCGGCCTTGATTGAAAAGGGGGGCCTTAATTCATGTGGGCCTGCATGAGACGGGTGAAGACCTGACAACGGAGCAAGCGCTCCAATGAAAGGTTCGAACCGTGTTTGCCTTTTGTCTGCGCATCGTCCGGCTTGCCGGCGATGTGGCGAAAGGGGGCAGGATCCTCGAGCGCTGTTCGGGAGATCCGTTACTGGATGGCCCGGCCGGCAAAAGGCAACCCGACGCCTGTCCTCGTGAATGGGAATGTTCCCGTTAGCAGGATGGGGGTCAACTGGAGATAGGCAGTGGACAGAGCGGAAAAACGCGAACTCGTCACGGGCCTGAACGATGCGTTCTCGAACGCGGGTTCAGTGGTCGTGGCCCACTATGCCGGTATCACCGTCGCGCAAATGAACGACCTCCGGTCGAAAATGCGCGCTGCCGGTGGCACCGTTAAAGTCGCGAAGAACCGTCTCGCCAAAATCGCTCTTCAGGGCACGGACTCCGCATCGATCATCGATCTGTTCAAGGGACAGACGCTGGTCGCCTATTCGGAGGATCCGATTGCGGCGCCGAAGGTCGCGTCCGATTTCGCCAAGGGGAATGACAAGCTCGTCATTCTCGGCGGCGCAATGGGCACCACCTCGCTCAACGCCGACGGTGTGAAGGCACTCGCCACACTTCCGTCGCTCGACGAGCTGCGCGCCAGGCTGGTTGGCATGATCGCCACGCCGGCAACCCGGATCGCCCAGATCGTCAATGCGCCCGCGGCTTCGGTCGCGCGTGTCATCGGCGCTTACGCCCGGAAGGACGAGGCGGCATGAGGCCGTTCCTCGCTATCACAAACACACGTTCGAACCTTATGAAGGAATACAACAATGGCTGATCTCGCAAAGATCGTAGACGACCTTTCGAAGCTGACCGTCCTCGAGGCGGCTGAGCTGTCGAAGCTTCTGGAAGAAAAGTGGGGCGTTTCGGCTGCTGCTCCCGTGGCTGTTGCCGCTGCCGGCGGCGCTGCCGCTGCCGCTGCTCCGGTCGAGGAAAAGACGGAATTCGACGTCGTCCTCACCGATGCCGGCGCTCAGAAGATCAACGTCATCAAGGAAGTCCGCGCCATCACCGGCCTTGGCCTCAAGGAAGCCAAGGACCTGGTCGAAGCGGCTCCGAAGCCGGTCAAGGAAGCCGTTTCCAAGGCCGACGCCGACAAGTTCAAGGCCCAGCTGGAAGCAGCCGGCGCCAAGGTCGAGCTGAAGTAAGCGTAACAATCGGCGGACGGCCTCGCGCCGTCCGCCACTCCCCTCGGGTGACCTGGGGAGGCTGCGTAGCGCGAGATGCACGAAAACCTCTTTCCTGAGGGCCGAAAACCGGCTCTCAGGAAACGGGTTTTCTCCCGTTTTAGCCGGCCGCCGCCAAGTAGTTTGGTAATGGGGCCGGAGAACAGACAGAGAGCCGCTGCCCAGGCGGTTCGGATGCAAGGCGAGCCGCGGCGAGGCTCGCCCCGAGTTTAGAGCTAAGGAGCGACGATGGCCCAGACCCAGACTTTCAATGGCCGCAGACGCGTACGCAAGTTCTTCGGAAAGATCCCGGAAGTTGCGGAGATGCCGAACCTCATCGAGGTTCAGAAGGCGTCCTATGACCAGTTCCTGATGGTGGACGAGCCCAAGGGCGGACGTCCGGACGAGGGACTGCAGGCTGTTTTCAAGTCGGTCTTCCCGATCTCCGATTTTTCCGGCTCCTCGATGCTGGAGTTCGTGAAGTACGAGTTCGAAGGACCGAAATTCGACGTTGACGAATGCCGTCAGCGCGACCTCACCTATGCCGCACCGCTGAAGGTGACGCTGCGCCTGATCGTGTTCGATATCGACGAGGATACCGGCGCGAAGTCGATCAAGGACATCAAGGAGCAGGACGTCTACATGGGCGACATGCCGCTCATGACCTCGAACGGCACCTTCATCGTCAACGGCACCGAGCGCGTCATCGTCTCGCAGATGCACCGCTCGCCGGGCGTCTTCTTCGACCATGACAAGGGCAAGTCGCACTCGTCGGGCAAGCTCCTGTTTGCCGCGCGCGTCATCCCCTATCGCGGTTCGTGGCTCGACATCGAGTTCGATTCCAAGGACGTCGTGCACGCCCGCATCGACCGTCGCCGCAAGATTCCGGTGACGTCGCTGCTGATGGCGCTCGGAATGGACGGCGAAGAGATCCTGTCGACCTTCTACAACAAGATCACCTACAAGCGCGCCGGCGATCACTGGCGCATTCCGTTCAACGTCGATCGTTTCCGCGGCCTGAAGGCCGTCGGCGACCTGGTCGACGCCGACACGGGTGAGGTCGTTGTCGAGGCCGGCAAGAAGATCACCGCCCGCCAGGCCCGCCAGCTCGGGGAAAAGGGCCTGAAGGCGATCAAGGCGACCGACGAGGACCTGCTCGGCAACTATCTCGCCGAGGACATCGTCAATTACGCCACCGGCGAGATCTTCCTCGAGGCCGGCGACGAGATCGATGACAAGACGCTGAAGGTGCTGCTTGGCACCGGCGAGGACGAGATCCAGATACTCGACATCGATCACGTCAATGTCGGCGCCTACATCCGCAACACGCTCGCCGTCGACAAGAACGAGAGCCGCCAGGACGCGCTGTTCGACATCTATCGTGTCATGCGCCCCGGCGAGCCGCCGACGCTCGAAACCGCCGAAGCCATGTTCAACTCGCTGTTCTTCGACAGCGAGCGCTACGACCTGTCCGCCGTCGGCCGCGTCAAGATGAACATGCGCCTCGAACTCAAGGCCGAGGACACCGTGCGCGTGCTGCGCAAGGACGACATCCTGGCCGTGGTCAAGACGCTGGTCGAACTGCGTGACGGCAAGGGCGAGATCGACGACATCGACAACCTCGGCAACCGCCGCGTGCGTTCGGTCGGCGAGCTGATGGAAAACCAGTACCGCGTCGGCCTGCTGCGCATGGAGCGCGCGATCAAGGAGCGTATGTCCTCGATCGAGATCGACACGGTCATGCCGCAGGACCTGATCAACGCCAAGCCGGCGGCTGCCGCCGTGCGCGAGTTCTTCGGTTCCTCGCAGCTGTCGCAGTTCATGGACCAGACCAACCCGCTGTCGGAGATCACCCACAAGCGCCGTCTCTCCGCGCTTGGACCGGGCGGTCTGACCCGCGAGCGCGCCGGCTTCGAGGTGCGCGACGTGCACCCGACGCATTACGGCCGCATCTGCCCGATCGAGACGCCGGAAGGCCCGAATATCGGCCTGATCAACTCGCTCGCCACCTTCGCGCGCGTCAACAAGTACGGCTTCATCGAGAGCCCGTACCGCAAGATCGTCGACGGCAAGCTGACCAATGACGTCGTCTATCTGTCGGCGATGGAAGAGGCCAAGCACCATGTCGCGCAGGCCAATGCCGAGCTCGACAAGGATGGCCGCTTTGTCGACGAATTCGTCATTTGCCGCAGTGCCGGCGAGGTGATGATGGCGCCCCGCGAAAACGTCGACCTGATGGACGTTTCGCCCAAGCAGATGGTGTCGGTGGCCGCGGCCCTGATCCCGTTCCTTGAGAACGACGACGCCAACCGCGCGCTGATGGGCTCGAACATGCAGCGCCAGGCCGTGCCGCTGGTGCGCGCCGAAGCGCCGTTCGTCGGCACCGGCATGGAGCCGATCGTCGCCCGTGATTCGGGCGCCGCCATCGGCGCCCGCCGCGGCGGCATCGTCGACCAGGTGGACGCGACGCGTATCGTCATCCGCGCCACGGAAGACCTCGATCCGGGCAAGTCCGGCGTCGACATCTACCGGCTGATGAAGTTCCAGCGTTCGAACCAGAACACCTGCATCAACCAGCGTCCGCTGGTGCGCATGGGCGACCGGGTCAACAAGGGCGACATCATCGCGGACGGTCCTTCGACCGAGCTCGGCGATCTGGCTCTCGGCCGCAACGTGCTGGTCGCGTTCATGCCGTGGAACGGCTACAACTACGAGGACTCGATCCTCCTGTCCGAGCGCATCGTCGCCGACGACGTCTTCACCTCGATCCACATCGAGGAGTTCGAGGTCATGGCGCGCGACACCAAGCTCGGACCGGAGGAAATCACGCGCGACATTCCGAACGTCTCGGAAGAAGCGCTGAAGAACCTCGATGAAGCCGGCATCGTCTATATCGGTGCCGAAGTTCAGCCGGGCGATATCCTGGTCGGCAAGATCACGCCGAAGGGCGAAAGCCCGATGACGCCGGAAGAAAAGCTTCTGCGCGCCATCTTCGGCGAAAAGGCATCCGATGTGCGCGACACCTCGATGCGCATGCCTCCGGGTACCTTCGGCACCGTCGTCGAGGTGCGCGTGTTCAATCGCCACGGTGTGGAGAAGGACGAGCGCGCCATGGCGATCGAGCGCGAGGAGATCGAACGCCTCGCCAAGGACCGTGACGACGAGCAGGCGATCCTGGATCGCAACGTCTACGCGCGCCTTTCCGACGTGCTCGTCGGCAAGGAAGCGATCGCCGGACCGAAGGGCTTCAAGAAGGGCTCGACGCTGTCGAAGGATACGCTCGACGAGTATCCGCGTTCGCAGTGGTGGCAGTTCGCCGTGGAGAACGAAAAGCTCCAGAGCGAACTGGAAGCCCTGCGCGGCCAGTACGACGATTCCAAGAAGGCACTCGAACAGCGCTTCATGGACAAGGTCGAGAAGGTGCAGCGCGGCGACGAAATGCCTCCGGGCGTCATGAAGATGGTCAAGGTCTTCGTGGCGGTGAAGCGCAAGATGCAGCCGGGCGACAAGATGGCCGGCCGTCACGGCAACAAGGGTGTCGTGTCGCGCATCGTTCCGGTCGAGGACATGCCTTTCCTCGAGGACGGCACGCATGCCGATATCGTGCTCAACCCGCTGGGTGTGCCGAGCCGCATGAATGTCGGCCAGATCCTGGAAACGCATCTGGGCTGGGCTTGCGCCGGAATGGGCAGGAAGATCGGCGAGATGATCGACGCCTACAAGTCTGCCGGCGACATCAAGCCGCTGCGCAAGACGCTGGAGAGCTTCATGCCCGCCAACGACCGCAACGAGCCGGTCCGCGAGTATGACGACGAGAGCATCGTTCGCCTGAGCGAGCAGATGCGCCGCGGCGTCTCGATCGCGACCCCGGTGTTCGACGGCGCGCACGAGGCCGACATCAACGTCATGCTGGAGCAGGCGGGCCTGCACACCAGCGGTCAGTCGCAGCTCTATGACGGACGCACCGGCGAGCCGTTCGATCGCAAGGTGACGATGGGCTACATCTACATGCTCAAGCTTCACCACCTCGTGGATGACAAGATCCACGCGCGTTCGATAGGTCCGTACTCGCTCGTCACCCAGCAGCCGCTGGGCGGCAAGGCGCAGTTCGGCGGCCAGCGCTTCGGCGAAATGGAGGTCTGGGCGCTGGAAGCCTACGGCGCCGCCTATACGCTGCAGGAAATGCTGACGGTGAAGTCGGACGACGTCGCCGGCCGCACCAAGGTCTACGAGGCGATCGTCCGCGGCGACGACACCTTCGAGGCCGGCATTCCCGAGAGCTTCAACGTTCTCGTCAAGGAGATGCGGTCGCTCGGCCTCAACGTCGAATTGGAGAACACCAAGCTCGACGAAGCCCCGGTTCGGCTGCCCGACGCAGCGGAATAAACAAGACACCCGGTCGCGGGAGAGGCTCCCGCGACCGGGTGCACCAAATTCTTCGGCCGGTGGGCCGACCACTCAGCGGGCATTTGCCCCGCATCAGATGCAAGGGGTTTTCGAGGACCCCGAAAGGAGAACGGCATGAACCAAGAGGTCATGAATCTCTTCAATCCCCAGGCGCCGGCGCAGGTGTTCGATTCCATCCGGATATCGCTCGCCAGCCCTGAGAAGATTCTGTCCTGGTCGTTCGGCGAGATCAAGAAGCCGGAGACCATCAACTACCGCACCTTCAAGCCGGAGCGTGACGGTCTGTTCTGCGCGCGCATTTTTGGCCCGATCAAGGACTACGAGTGCCTGTGCGGCAAGTACAAGCGCATGAAGTACAAGGGCGTCATCTGCGAAAAGTGCGGTGTCGAGGTCACGCTGTCGCGCGTTCGCCGCGAGCGCATGGGCCATATCGAGCTGGCGGCACCCGTCGCCCATATCTGGTTCCTGAAGTCGCTGCCCTCGCGCATCGGCACGCTGCTCGACATGACCCTGAAGGACATCGAGCGCGTCCTCTACTTCGAGAACTACATCGTCACCGAACCCGGCCTCACCGCGCTGAAGGAGCACCAGCTGCTCAGCGAGGAAGAGTACATGATCGCCGTCGACGAATATGGCGAGGATAGCTTCACCGCCATGATCGGCGCCGAGGCCATTCATGACCTTCTGGCCGGCATGGACCTGGAGAAGATCGCCGGCGACCTGCGTTCGGAGCTGGCTTCGACCACATCCGAGCTGAAGCAGAAGAAGTATCTCAAGCGGCTCAAGGTCGTCGAGAACTTCATGGAGTCCGGCAACCGTCCGGAATGGATGATCATGAAGGTGGTTCCGGTGATCCCGCCGGACCTGCGCCCGCTCGTCCCGCTGGACGGCGGACGTTTCGCGACGTCGGACCTCAACGATCTCTATCGCCGCGTCATCAACCGCAACAACCGTCTGAAGCGGCTGATCGAGTTGCGTGCCCCCGGCATCATCGTGCGCAATGAAAAGCGCATGCTGCAGGAGGCCGTCGACGCGCTGTTCGACAACGGCCGCCGTGGCCGCGTCATCACCGGCGCCAACAAGCGTCCGCTGAAGTCGCTGTCGGATATGCTCAAGGGCAAGCAGGGCCGGTTCCGCCAGAACCTGCTCGGCAAGCGCGTCGACTATTCCGGCCGTTCGGTCATCGTCACCGGTCCGGAGCTCAAGCTGCACCAGTGCGGCCTGCCCAAGAAGATGGCGCTCGAACTGTTCAAGCCCTTCATCTACGCCCGCCTCGACGCGAAGGGTTACTCCTCGACCGTCAAGCAGGCGAAGAAGCTGGTCGAGAAGGAGCGTCCGGAAGTCTGGGATATCCTCGACGAGGTCATCCGCGAGCATCCGGTGCTCTTGAACCGCGCGCCGACGCTGCACCGCCTCGGCATCCAGGCGTTCGAGCCGATCCTGATCGAAGGCAAGGCGATCCAGCTGCATCCGCTGGTCTGCACGGCCTTCAACGCCGACT
Organism: Mesorhizobium sp. BR1-1-6; assembly: GCF_020165355.1. Taxonomy (NCBI): domain Bacteria; kingdom Pseudomonadati; phylum Pseudomonadota; class Alphaproteobacteria; order Hyphomicrobiales; family Phyllobacteriaceae; genus Mesorhizobium; species Mesorhizobium sp. BR1-1-6. Next base: position 14,205 of record NZ_JAIUHZ010000034.1, read on the forward strand.
TCGACGGCGACCAGATGGCGGTCCACGTGCCGCTGTCGCTGGAAGCGCAGTTGGAAGCCCGCGTGCTGATGATGTCAACCAACAACATCCTGCACCCGGCTTCCGGCGCGCCGATCATCGTGCCGTCGCAGGACATGGTTCTGGGTCTCTACTACCTCTCGATCGTCAACCAGAACGAGCCGGGCGAGGGCATGGTGTTTGCCGACATGGGCGAACTCCAGCACGCGCTCGAGACCAAGGCGGTGACCCTGCACGCCAAGATCAAGGGCCGCTTCCGCTCGGTCGACGCCGAGGGCAAGGTCGTGTCGAAGATCTACGACACCACGCCTGGCCGCATGATCATCGGCGAGCTTCTGCCGAAGAACGTCAACGTGCCTTACGAGACCGCCAACCAGGAGATGACCAAGAAGAACATCTCCAAGATGATCGACACCGTCTACCGCCATTGCGGTCAGAAGGAGACGGTCATTTTCTGCGATCGCATCATGGCGCTCGGTTTCGCCCATGCCTGCCGCGCCGGCATTTCGTTCGGCAAGGACGACATGCTGATCCCGGATACCAAGATCAAGCTGGTGTCGGACACCGAGGCCTTGGCCAAGGAATACGAGCAGCAGTACAATGACGGCCTGATCACGCAGGGCGAAAAGTACAACAAGGTCGTCGACGCCTGGGCCAAGTGCTCGGAAAAGGTCGCCGACGAAATGATGGCCCGCATCAAGGCGGTCGAGTTCGAGGACAATGGTCGTCAGAAGCCGATGAACTCGATCTACATGATGTCGCACTCCGGTGCGCGCGGCTCGCCCACCCAGATGCGCCAGCTCGCCGGCATGCGCGGCCTGATGGCCAAGCCATCGGGTGAAATCATCGAGACGCCGATCATCTCGAACTTCAAGGAAGGCCTGACCGTGCTCGAGTACTTCAACTCGACCCACGGCGCCCGCAAGGGTCTGGCGGACACCGCCTTGAAGACGGCGAACTCGGGCTATCTCACCCGTCGTCTGGTCGACGTGGCGCAGGACTGCATCGTCAACTCCGTGGACTGCGGCACCGACAAGGGCCTCACCATGCAGCCGATCGTCGATGCCGGTCAGGTCGTCGCTTCGGTCGGCCAGCGCGTGCTGGGCCGCACCGCGCTCGACGACATCAACCATCCGGTGACCGGCGAATTGCTGGTCAAGGCCGGAACGCTGATGGACGAGCGCGACGTGGAGCAGATCGAGAAGGCCGGCGTGCAGTCGGTCCGGATCCGCTCGGCGCTGACTTGCGAAGTCAGGGTCGGCGTCTGCGCGGTCTGCTACGGACGCGATCTGGCCCGGGGCACCCCGGTCAACCAGGGCGAGGCCGTCGGCGTCATCGCGGCGCAGTCGATCGGTGAGCCGGGCACCCAGCTCACCATGCGTACCTTCCACATGGGCGGTACGGCGCAGGTGGTGGATAGCTCGTTCCTTGAAGCCTCCTATGAGGGCAAGGTCGAGATCCGCAACCGCAACGTGGTGCGCAACTCGGACGGCCAGCAGATGGTCATGGGCCGCAACATGGCGGTGCTGATCCTCGACGAAGCCGGCAAGGAGCGCGCCACGCACCGCGTCACCTATGGTTCGCGCATCTTCGTGGATGATGGCGACAAGGTGAAGCGCGGCCAGCGCATCGCCGAGTGGGATCCTTACACCCGCCCGATCCTCACCGAAATCGAGGGCAAGGTGGCGTTCGAGGATCTGGTCGACGGCATTTCCGTCCAGGAAACGGCCGACGAGTCGACCGGCATCACCAAGCGCGAGGTCATCGACTGGCGTTCGACGCCGCGCGGCAACGACCTGAAGCCGGCGATCGTCGTTCAGGACGCCAAGGGCAAGGTCGGCAAGCTGTCGAAGGGCGGCGATGCCCGCTTCCTGCTCTCGGTCGAGGCCATTCTCTCGGTCGAGCCGGGTGCTCAGGTTCGCCCTGGCGACGTCCTGGCGCGTATCCCGATGGAAAGCGCCAAGACCAAGGACATCACCGGCGGTCTGCCGCGTGTTGCCGAGCTGTTCGAGGCCCGTCGTCCGAAGGATCACGCCATCATCGCAGAGATCGATGGTACGATCCGCTTCGGCCGCGACTACAAGAACAAGCGCCGCATCATCATCGAGCCGCATGACTCGACGCTTGAGCCTGTCGAATACCTGATCCCGAAGGGCAAGCCGTTCCATCTCCAAGACGGCGACGTCATCGAGAAGGGCGACTACATCCTCGACGGCAATCCGGCGCCGCACGACATCCTGGCGATCAAGGGCGTGGAGGCGCTTGCGTCCTACCTCGTCAACGAGATCCAGGAGGTCTACCGTCTGCAGGGCGTGTCGATCAACGACAAGCACATCGAGGTGATCGTTCGGCAGATGCTGCAGAAGGTCGAGATCACCACGCAGGGCGACTCGACCTATATTCCGGGCGACCACGTCGACGTGATCGAACTGGAAGAGGTCAACGAGCGCCTGATCGAGGACGGCAAGAAGCCGGCCGAAGGCCAGCCGGTGCTGCTCGGCATCACCAAGGCTTCGCTGCAGACGCCGTCCTTCATCTCGGCCGCCTCCTTCCAGGAGACGACCAGGGTGCTGACGGAAGCCGCGGTTGCCGGCAAGACCGACATGCTGCAGGGCTTGAAGGAAAACGTCATCGTCGGCCGGCTGATCCCGGCCGGTACCGGCGGCACGATGAGCCAGATCCGCCGCATCGCCACCTCGCGCGACGAACTGATCATCGACGAGCGCCGCAAGGCCTCCGGTGTCGAAGTCGCCGAGCCGATGCTGGCCGACATGACAACCGCCGCGCAATAAGCGCGGCGGCAAGAGATCTCAGGCAACAAGGCCGCCGGGGCAACCCGGCGGCCTTTTCGTTTCAACGAACAATCGAGGAAGGCAGATGAGCACGAAAACCTGGACGGCTGTCGATAACTACATCGTTTCCTCGCTCTTCGAGGCGGATCCCGTTCTCGACGCGGTCCTGGCGGCCAACCGCGACGGTGGCTTGCCGGCGATCGACGTCTCGGCGGCGCAAGGAAAGCTGCTCTCGCTGCTGGTGCGCATTCGCGGCGCGAAAAAGGTGCTCGAGATTGGTACGCTGGGCGGTTATTCCACCATTTGGATGGCGCGGGGATTGCCGGCCGGCGGCAAGATCGTGACGCTCGAACTCGATCCGCACCACGCCAAGGTCGCGCGTTCGAATTTCGACCGGGCAGGGGTTTCCGAACGGATCGATCTGCGAGTCGGGCCGGCGCTGCAGTCGCTCGCTGCGCTGGGCGCCGAAAATGCCGGGCCGTTCGACCTCGTTTTCATCGACGCCGACAAGCCTAACAACCCCAACTATCTCTCCTGGGCCATGCGGCTCTCGCGCTCGGGAACGGTCATCGTCTGCGACAACGTCATCCGTGACGGCGCGGTGCTCGACGAGGACGGTCGCGACGCCAACATCGAAGGTGCACGCGCGGCGTTCTCTTTCATCGGCGGCGACAAGCGCCTGGACGGCACCGCGATCCAGACTGTCGGCGCCAAGGGCTATGACGGGTTTGCCATAGCGATTGTCGATTGAGTTGTTGCGATAGGCGGACCGGATCGCGGATCCGGTCTACGGCCGCTGTTCAGTCGAAGAACGCCTCGACCACATTGCGCTTGCCGAGCATGAAGGCGTCGGCGACATGCTGGAGGGGCGCGAGATCGACATCGGAAGTGCCGGCGCGCACGATTTCGGCGAAACGCCTGTAGAGTTCAGGATATTCCGCTTCCGGTTCTTCATGGACGACGCGGCCGTCGATGGCGAGTTTCGAGCCACCGCCCGAGAGCACCATCTTGCCGGCATCGGTATCGGCGAGAATGTCCCAGCTCTGCGGCCCGGTCTGGAGCCAATCGAGATCCATCGTCACCGCCGACCCGTTCGCCGCGCGGAAGGCGACCTGGGCGGCGATCGGCGCGTCGCGGTTCTCCGGGAAGTCGAGCGCGGCCGAGGTGATGTACATGGCGGGCAGGATGTAGGTCGCGATCGACAGCGCGTTGATGCCTGGATCGAAGACGCCGAAGCCGCCTGGCTGCCAGATCCAGTCCTGGTTCGGGTGCCAGCGGCGCACGTCTTCCTTCCAGACGATTGCCGCTGATTTGATTTGCGTCGCGGCCAAAAAAGTCCGCGCCGCTTCAACCGCCGGCGCATAGCGCGAATGCCAACTGGCGAACAGCGACACGCCCTGTTTCGTCGCCAGCGCCTTCAGGTCCTCGACCTCGCTGACCGTGGCGCCGGGCGGCTTTTCCAGGAACACGTGCTTCTTCGCCTCGAGCGCGGTGCGCGCCGCAGCGTAGCGGAATTGCGGCGGCATGCAGAGTGAGACGGCGTCGAGTTCGGGAACAGCGCCAAGCATCGTCTCGATATCGGGAAAATTATGGATGTCTTCAACCTTGCCATGCCGGCTGGCAGCGGCGATCAGCCGGTAGTCCCGGTCCTTGGCGAGCGCCGGAAGGTGTTGGTCGCGGACGATCTTGCCGACACCGACAATGCCTATCTTGATGGGCTGGGACACTGCCGCTCCGTCTGTTGGATAATGGTGAGCGCTTCTTATCAGAACACTTGCCCCGGGCAAGCCGAAGCCGAAAGGTCAACTCCGTCTTTGCCGGAGCTGCAGCGCCGGCCTTTCACTCGTTGGAAGGCTCCAGCGCCGATTCGAACGGCGAGGGCCGGCACGCTTTCAGATCGGCACATCGAAGGTCACGATCGACACTTCGCCTTCGAGCGCGCCCTGGAAGGCCGAAAGATGCGGCTCCTCGTCGGGCTCGCCCTCCATGTCGCCGATCTGGTCGAGCTCGGCTTCGGCGTAACCTTCCGCCGCCAACGATTCGAGCGCACGGCGCACCGCCGAATCGTCATCAGGCGCAACCAGCATGACGTGCACGCCTTCCGGCTTGCCGCCTTTTCTCTTCCACACCCGGCCGGTGATGATAGTGACCGGGCGTTCCTCGTTGTCGTTCACGGGCCGATTCCTTCGCGGCAAGGGGCTTTGACTGTTCATGCGGCTTTTTCGCATGAAGCCGCGCCGCGCAACAGCCAAAAGCCATTCACTTTGCTAAAGGCTTGGCACTTTCTTCCTCGCCCTTGCAAAATTACGAAAGAAAATTACATGCGGTTTACGCATGGCTGCCAAGCCCCGGCTTCAATGCAATATTTGCCGCTCCGGGGTTGACGGTACGCGGGCTTGCGAGTAGAAGCCGCCCAGTCAGAACCGATGTGAGGCTCTCCCTTCCGAAGCGACACGCTTTGGAGTTTGCCTCAAACAGGGTTCGTTTTACGAGCGAAAAGACATTTCCGGCGTGCACGAAGCGGTATCCGCTTCCTCTGCGATTTGTTCGGGCAAGACCGCGAGGCGCGGTTTGTGGCCCGAATTTGCGTATGGAAATGACGCTTTGAGCGAGCCTTGACCGGCACGAGACACGGAATTGAGAGACAAGAGGGTTTAATGCCTACCGTCAACCAGCTGATCCGCAAGCCGCGCATTGCGCCGGTGAAGCGCAACAAGGTCCCGGCCATGCAGCAGAACCCGCAGAAGCGGGGCGTCTGCACGCGCGTCTACACAACGACGCCGAAGAAGCCGAACTCGGCGCTGCGCAAGGTGGCCAAGATCCGCCTGACCAATGGTTTCGAGGTGATCGGTTACATCCCCGGCGAAGGTCACAACCTTCAGGAGCACTCCGTGGTCATGATCCGCGGCGGCCGCGTCAAGGACCTTCCGGGTGTCCGTTACCACATCATCCGCGGCGTGCTCGACACGCAGGGTGTGAAGAACCGCAAGCAGCGCCGTTCGAAATACGGTGCCAAGCGTCCGAAGTAAGGTTTTCCGGCTTCGGCGCTTTTTTGACTGCGCCGGGCTATGAGAGATTGAGAGACAAAAGCCATGTCCCGTCGTCACAGTGCAGAAAAGCGTGAGATCAATCCGGACCCCAAGTTCGGCGATCTGATCGTCACCAAGTTCATGAACGCCGTCATGTATGACGGCAAGAAGTCGGTTGCCGAGACCATCGTCTACGGCGCGCTCGACCAGGTCCAGTCGAAGACCAAACAGGAGCCGGTCACCGTCTTCCATCAGGCGCTCGACAATGTCGCGCCGCATGTGGAAGTGCGTTCGCGTCGCGTCGGCGGCGCCACCTACCAGGTTCCGGTCGACGTGCGCCCCGAGCGCCGTCAGGCGCTGGCCATTCGTTGGCTGATCGCCGCGGCCCGCAACCGCAACGAGACCACCATGGTCGACCGCCTTTCCGGCGAGCTGATGGACGCGGCCAACAACCGCGGCACCGCCGTGAAGAAGCGTGAAGACACCCACAAGATGGCTGAAGCCAACCGCGCCTTCGCGCACTACCGCTGGTAAAGCGCGAAAGAGACTGAGAGGCAGTTACGATGGCTCGCGAATATAAAATCGAAGACTACCGCAATTTCGGTATCATGGCGCATATCGACGCCGGCAAGACGACGACCACCGAGCGCGTCCTCTATTACACGGGCAAGTCGCACAAGATCGGCGAAGTGCACGACGGCGCCGCGACCATGGACTGGATGGAGCAGGAGCAGGAACGCGGCATCACGATCACGTCGGCCGCGACCACGACCTTCTGGAAGGGCCGTGACGGCAAGATGCACCGCTTCAACATCATCGACACGCCCGGACACGTCGACTTCACCATCGAGGTCGAGCGTTCGCTGCGCGTGCTTGACGGTGCCATCGCGCTGCTCGACGCCAATGCCGGTGTGGAGCCGCAGACGGAAACCGTCTGGCGCCAGGCCGACAAGTACCGCGTGCCGCGCATGATCTTCTGCAACAAGATGGACAAGACCGGCGCCGACTTCTACCGCTCGGTCGAGATGATCGGCTCGCGCCTTGGTGCGCAGGCTGTCGTCATGCAGCTGCCGATCGGCGCCGAGACCGAATTCAAGGGCGTTGTCGACCTGGTCGAGATGAACGCGCTGGTCTGGCGCGACGAGACGCTGGGCGCTGCCTGGGATGTCGTCGAGATCCCGGCCGACCTCAAGGCCCGCGCCGAGGAATACCGCGAGAAGATGATCGAGGCCGCCGTCGAGATGGACGAGACGGCTCTTGAAAACTACCTCGAAGGCAAGATGCCGTCGAATGACGAGATCCGCGCGCTGATCCGCAAGGGCACCATCGCGGTCAAGTTCTTCCCGATGTTCTGCGGCTCGGCATTCAAGAACAAGGGCGTGCAGCCTCTGCTCGACGCGGTCGTGGAATACCTGCCGTCGCCGGCCGATGTGCCCGCGATCAAGGGTGTCGATGCCAAGACCGACGCCGAGATCGAGCGTCACGCCGTCGACGACGAGCCGCTGTCGATGCTGGCGTTCAAGATTATGAACGACCCGTTCGTCGGTTCGCTGACCTTTGCCCGCATCTATTCGGGCAAGCTCACCAAGGGCATCTCGGTCGACAACACCGTGAAGGGCAAGAAAGAGCGCATCGGCCGCATGCTGCAGATGCATGCGAATTCCCGTGCCGACGTTGAAGAGGCCTATGCCGGCGACATCGTCGCTCTCGCAGGTCTCAAGGACACGACCACCGGCGACACGCTGTGCGATCCGCTTCATCCGGTCATCCTCGAGCGTATGGAATTCCCCGATCCGGTCATCCAGATCGCCATCGAGCCGAAGACCAAGAACGACCAGGAAAAGATGGGCCTCGCTCTGCATCGCCTGGCTGCCGAGGATCCGTCCTTCCGCGTCAAGACCGACGAGGAAAGCGGCCAGACCATCATTTCCGGCATGGGCGAGCTGCACCTCGACATCATCGTCGACCGCATGCGCCGCGAGTTCAAGGTCGAGGCCAATGTTGGTGCGCCGCAGGTGGCTTATCGCGAGACGATCACCCGCAGGCACGAGCAGGACTACACGCACAAGAAGCAGACCGGTGGTACCGGGCAGTTCGCCCGCGTGAAGATCGTGTTCGAGCCGAACCCCGATGGCGAGGATTTCGTGTTCGAATCCAAGATCGTCGGCGGCGCTGTGCCGAAGGAATACATCCCGGGTGTCGAGAAGGGCCTGCTGAGCAAGATGGGTTCCGGCCCGTTTGCCGGGTTCCCGATGATCGGCGTCAAGGCTACCTTGATCGACGGCGCTTTCCACGACGTCGACTCTTCGGTGCTCGCATTCGAAATCGCTTCCCGCGCTTGCTTTATGGAAGCTTCGCCGAAGCTCGGCGTGCAGCTGCTCGAGCCGATCATGAAGGTCGAGGTCGTGACGCCGGAAGATTATGTCGGCGGTGTCATCGGCGACCTCAACGGCCGTCGTGGCCAGATCCAGGGCCAGGAAGCCCGCGGCGTGGCAGTCGTCATCAACGCGATGGTGCCGCTCGCCAACATGTTCAAGTACGTCGACAATCTGCGCTCGATGAGCCAGGGCCGTGCGGCATACACGATGCAGTTCGACCATTACGAGCCGGTCCCGACCGCGGTCGCCCAGGAAGTCCAGAAGAAATACGCGTAACCCGGCAGGGTGCTGCGGCAACTTAATTAAGAGCCCGTACGGGCGAGCAGGAATGGAGACATCACATGGCAAAAGGTAAATTCGAGCGCACCAAGCCGCATGTGAACATCGGCACGATTGGCCACGTTGATCATGGCAAGAC
>NZ_JAIUHZ010000035.1:0-11091 GCF_020165355.1 Mesorhizobium sp. BR1-1-6
TCCCGACTGCGGTGCCCGATCTTCCGACGCCCGCGGCAGGGGAGGAGATCCTGCTCTACCGTGTCGAGGTCCCGGTCTATTCGGCGGTTCCGCCGGTGGCCGAGCATCTGGCGATGACGACACTTGGCACTTTCCATGAACGGCGAGGCGAACAGAGCCTGTTGTCAAACACCGAACTCTCTCCGGTCTGGGGCCGTATCTTCGGCCAGGACGCGAAGATGGGCTGGTCGGGAACGGTTTCGCCGTCGTTCGACGGCACCTTGTTCGGGTTCCAGGGCGGCTTCGACGTGTTTGGCCAGGAAACCGCTTCAGGTGGCGTCGATCGTGCCGGCCTGTTCATCGCCTATGCCACCATGAACGGCGATGTGCGCGGCCAGGCGCTGGGGCAGAACGATCTGGGCGTCGGCGACATCGATCTCGGCGGCACCAGCGTCGGCGGCTACTGGACCCGTATCGGTCCCGGGGGCTGGTACCTGGACGGCGTCGTCATGGCCACTTTTTTCAGCGGCGATGCGACCTCGACCCGCGACATCGGCATCGATGTCAAGGGAACCGGCGTCACCGCTTCGCTGGAAGGGGGCTACCCGATCGCGCTGGCGCAAGGCTGGACGCTCGAACCGCAGGCGCAACTGATTTGGCAGCATCTATCGCTCGACGATGCCGAGGATCGCTTCGCGTCGGTTTCCTTCGATCTCGACGACAACGTCACCGGACGCCTCGGCCTGCGCCTGCAGGGCGAGACGACATTGAACGGCACCGTGCTGCAACCTTACCTCAAGGCCAATCTCTGGCACGGTTCCGGTGGCACGGATCACGTCAACTTCGACACCACCGACATCTCGACCGAAAGCCGCTCGACCTCGTTCGAATTCGGCGGCGGCGTGACCGCCAAGGTGACGGACAAGGTCAGCCTCTTCGCCACCGGCGACTACACCACCAATCTCGGCGGTGACAAGCGGCGCATCCTTGAGGGCAATCTCGGCGTCAGCATCAAGTGGTGAGACGGCGAAGCTGGCGCTGTTTTCGTGCGTAAAGTCGACGCCGCCCCTCATCCGCCGGCAGGCAGGTGAGGGGCAGCGCTAACGCTGTGCGTTGAGCGAATCCCCCTTGTTCAATTCCCTGAACGCATCGCCACTGTGGCGATGCCGGCGCCAACCAGCAGCGTGCCGCCGGTGCGGTTGAAGACGCGGATCGCCCTAGGGTTGCGCACAAGGTTGCGCGCTCGCGACGCGATCAGCGCGTAGCCGAAGGCATTGGCGAAGGCGAGCGCCAGGAAGGTCGTCTCGAAGATCAGCATCTGCGTCCAGAAATCGGCGTGCCGGTCGAGGAACTGCGGCAGGAAGGCGACGAAGAAGGTGATGCTTTTCGGGTTGAGCGCGGTGACCAGCCAGGCATGCCCCATCATCCTGGCGGAGGACACGGCATCGGTGCGCGGCTCGGCCTTGAGCGCGCCGCCGGCCCGGAACAGTTTTACGCCGAGATAGACCAGATAGGCAGCGCCGATCAGCTTCAGGATCGTGAAGACGGTGGCCGAAGCTGCCAGCAGGGCGCCGATGCCCAGCATGGACAAGGTCATCGCCGTGAAGTCGCCCAGCGCCACGCCGACGGCCATCGGCAGTGCGGTGCGCCATCCCTGGCCGAGGGCATAGGACACGACCAGAAGGATGGTCGGTCCCGGAATGACTAGGAGGATGGTCGACGCGGCAGCGAAGGCGGCCCAGTTTTCGAAGGACATGCTCGTCTCCTTTGAGCTCAAAGAAGAGGATAAATCCTTCGGTCCAGGAGAATGTAAAGCGGTTTGTTTCCGGGCAATACCGGACGGAGAACCGCCGCACATTTTCCTGGAACTGCCGGCTCCAATTCCGCCATGGCAGCTAGGCGTCAGTTCGCGCCGCCCAGCATGGCCACGATATCGGCAAGGCTGACATTGGCACCGAGAACTGTCGCGGCGGCGACAATGGCCGCGGCAAAAGCTTGATGTCGGTTTTTAAGGTCTTGCACATGGAGCCCCTCCGGTCACCAGGAGAGGTAGGAAGCACTGGCGCCGGGATTATGATCCGAGCGAGGTGATTTTGCGCAGGCAGCGCTGGTTCGCAGCCGACAGGAAGGGCGCAACGGCGCCCAGCCTGCCCGCAAATGCAGGCAGCGCAAGGCCTTCACGCTTTATCAACCATGAATGATGAAAATGCTCGTCATCCGGCCGGACCGTGCTTCCTGCCGACAGCGTAGGGTTTGGGTACATGCGTGAGTTGCCGCAAGGTCTGACGCCGCCGCGAAACGGCGACGCAATCGAAACCGATAGTCCTCTCTCTCGCCGCGCCGTTTTATCCGGGGCAGGGGCGTTGGCCCTGCTTGGCGCCGCCGGCTGCTCGACTTCGGGCGGCGGCCTGCCGGCGCTCGAGCTCGACGACACGGTCACCGGCTCTGTGCGGCCGATCCGGCCGAGCATCAGCGTCGACAAGAACATCACCAGCCCCGACCTGATGTACGCGTCCCTGAGCGACGGCGGCTTCAACGTGCCCGAGGTGCCCTACCTCAAGATCAAGCCGGAATTCCGCCGCCAGATCGTCGTCGACCAGACGGGCGAAGCGCCCGGCACCATCGTCGTTCATCTCAATGAGCGCATGCTCTACCTCGTCCAGCCGGGGGGCGACGCCATCCGCTACGGGGTCGGCATCGGCAAGGACGGCTTCCGCTGGTCCGGCCGCGCCAACATCCAGTACGGACGGGAATGGCCGACCTGGACCCCGCCGCCGGAAATGATCGCCCGCAAGCCGGAATTGGTAAAATGGCAGGGCGGCCAGCCCGGCGGCCTCACCAACCCGCTCGGGGCGCGCGCTCTCTACATCTATCAGGACGGCAAGGACACCGGCTACCGCATCCATGGCTCGCCCGAATGGTGGAGCATCGGCCAGGCCATGTCGTCGGGCTGTGTGCGCCTGATCAACCAGGACATCATCGACCTCTACAGCCGCGTTTCCAAGAAGAACCCGGTCGTCGTCGTCTAGCTCAAGCCTCACCTCGCGGCCGCTGGCGCGGCCGGTCGTTTCTGCCGTTGCGCGATGGCCAAAGACAGGCGAAGGTGCCTGAAATTCAATCGCCCGGGAGAATTTCACCAATGGCCGGAACTTTCGTCATCGCGCAGGGCGGCGGCCCGACGGCCGTCATCAACCAGACCGTGGTCGGGGCGACGCTGGAGATCCGCAAGCGGCATCCCGGCGCCAAGGTCCTGGGCTCCATCCACGGCGTGCGCGGTATCCGCGACGGCAATTATGTCGACCTCTCCGCCGTCCCGGAAGACCGCCTGCGGCTGATCGCCGGAACGCCGAGCGCGGCCCTTGGCTCGACGCGCGACAAACCGGATGCAGCCTATTGCGAGGTCGTCCTCGACGGCCTGAAGAAGGCCGGCGCGGATGCCTTCATCTATATCGGCGGCAATGACACGTCGGGCACGCAGCAGATCCTGACCGATGCCGCCGGCGGCAAGATCGCGTTCGTGCATGCGCCCAAGACCATCGACAATGATCTCGAGGAGAACGACCACACGCCGGGTTTCATCTCGGCGGCCGAGTTCGTCGCCGGCGCTTTCCTGTCCGTCGATCTCGATTTTCGCGCTCTGCCCGGCATCTATGTCGGCATCGTCATGGGCCGGCACGCCGGCTTCCTCACGGCCGCGGCCGCGGCTTGGCAGCTCGATCCCGACAGTGGTTCGCATCTCGTCTACGTGCCGGAGCGGCCGTTCTCGGCCACAGCCTTCATCGAGGACGTGCGCGCTACGCTCGACCGCCACAAGCGCTGCATCGTCGCGGTCTCGGAAGGGGTCAGCACCGCCGACGGCAAGGCGCTGGTTGAAAGCCTGGTCCCGCCCGAGAAGCTGGAGCGCGACCAGCATGGCAATGTCAAGCTATCGGGCAGCGACCTGCCGGCGGCACTCGAGCGGGCGCTCGCCGAAGGGCTGCCGGGCAAGCGCGCCCGCGTCGATGCGCTGGGCTACATGCCGCGCGGCTATGTCGGCGCCATCAGCGCCGTCGACGCGCAGGAGGCGTTCGACGCGGGAGCGTTCGCGGTCACCGTGGCCGAACAGGGCGGCGGCTCCGTGGCGCTGCAATATGACGGCACCAAAACCGTGCTGAAGAAGGTGCCGCTGAAGAACGTGGCCGGCAAGACCCGTCACATGCCCGAGAACTTCATGAAGCCGGACGCCAACCATCTGTCCGACGCCGGCATGGCTTACCTGAAGCGGCTGGTGCCGGAAAAATACAAGGTCGGAAAGCCCTTCGTCTGATGTCGGGACCATACTTGATTCCAGGATCACACCTGATGCGAGGCTCACACCTGATGCCGGGCCGCTTCTGATGGAGAACTGGTTCAGCAGGAGCATCGTCGACGAGAAGACGACGATGCTGACCGAGCCGTTCGTGCATGACTATGTGCGCGCCAACATCTGGCATCTCACAGGCCGCGACGCCGACCTTTTGGTCGATACCGGCATGGGCATCTGCCCGCTGGCGCCGGAGATCGAAACCCGGGCCGGCAAACCGCTCATCGTCGTCGCCACCCACATCCATCTCGATCATGTCGGCTCGCTGCATGAATTCGCGCTGCGCGCGGGACCCAGGGTGAGTGCCGCGCAGTTCGAGAACATGGATGAGGCGGCGACCTACGCCTACATGTTCCACGACCTCGACGGCGCCGTCTCGCGACTGCCGGCACCGGGCTGGAAGGCTGCGGATTACAAGATCCCGCCAGCGCCGCTGACGCGCACCCTCGACGAGGGTGATGTCGTCGATCTCGGCGACCGCCGCTTCCGCGTGCTGCATCTGCCCGGGCATTCGCCGGATTCGATCGCGCTGTTCGACGAAGCAGACGGCCTCTTCTTCAGCGGCGACGCCATCTATGACGACCGGCTGATCGACGACCTGCCAGACTCCGACAAGTCGGCCTATTGCCTCACCATGCGGCGTCTGCTCGACCTGCCGATCCGCATCGGCCATGGCGGTCACGGCCCGAGTTTCGACGGCGAGCGCATGCGCGAGATCGCCTCGGCCTATCTCAGCCGAGCGGCTGGTCCATAAGCCGGCTCTAAAATTAAATCTTCGTAAGGTCGCCCGAAAACCCTAAATCGGGCCAATCCGCGCCCTAGATGCTGGTTTGTCGATCCGGCCGGCTGCCATGCGCGGCGAGACAGGCAATCCGGCTGTCGACAGCCGACGGGTGTTTTTCCCCGAACCATCCGCGGCCCAGGTTCAACTCTCGCCCGGACAGAACGACCATGTCACCCATAAGCATTCTTCGTAGACATCGCGTCGCGGCCCTGCTGGGCGCTGCGCTGATCATTTCTCCCATCGTGGCCTCCTTCGCCGAAAGCCCGAACGACGTCCGCAACGCCGTCGGTACGACACAGACCCCCGTAGCCGGCGTAAGGGCCCCGAACGGCTCCTTTGCCCCCATCGTGGCAGCCGACAAGCCGGCCGTGGTGACGGTTACGACCGTCATGAAGGGGCAACCGGACGCCATGAGCGATGCCTCGCCCCTGGACGGCGGCGGCTCGCCTTTCGACGATTATTTCCGCCAGTTCTTCGGCGACCAGGGCGTGCCCGGGCCGAAAGCGCCGCCGCAGCAGTCGCAGCGCGCCGAAGCGCTCGGATCCGGCTTTATCGTCGGCGCCGACGGCACCATCGTCACCAACAACCATGTCATCGACGGCGCGAGCTCGATCAAGGTGACGCTTGACGACGGTACAGAGCTTCCCGCCAAGCTGGTCGGCCGCGACGCCAAGAACGACCTTGCGGTGATCAAGATCAAGGCCGACAAGCCCCTGCCGACGGTAAAATGGGGAGATTCCGATAAGTTGATGCCGGGCGATCAAGTGCTGGCCTTCGGCAATCCGTTCGGCATCGGCACCACGGTCACCTCAGGTATTGTCTCGGCGCGCGGCCGCGACCTCCACAGCGGGCCGTTCGACGATTTCATCCAGATCGACGCGCCGATCAACCACGGCAACTCTGGCGGTCCGCTGGTCGATGTGAGCGGCAACGTCGTGGGCATCAACACCGCGATCTATTCGCCGAATGGCGGCAGCGTCGGCGTTGGCTTCGCCATTCCGTCCGACCAGGCGCAAAAGGTGGTCGCCAAGCTGATGAAGGGCGGCGAAATCGAATACGGCTATCTTGGCGTCCAGATCCAGCCGGTGACCCCGGACGTTGCCAGTGCCATAGGTCTCGATCACCCCGGCGGCGCATTGGTCTCCTCGGTCACCGAGGGCTCGCCGGCGGCCGCGGCCGGCATCCAGACGGGGGACCTCATCACCGGCTTCGCCGGCCAGGAGATAAAGGATCCCAAGGACCTGTCGCGTGCCGTCGCCGATGTCTCGCCCGGCAAGAAGGAAACGCTCGACGTCTGGCGCAATGGCAAAACCATGCAGCTTTCCGTCGACGTCGGCCGCAATGGCGACGATGCGCAGACCGCGTCGGTATCTGGTGATTCCGGCGCGCCGGGAAACGGGCAGGGCGCCCGCCTGCCGGCGATCGGGCTCGGCCTGATGGACATCACGCCCGATATTCGCCAGCAGATGAACCTCCCCGACAACCAGCGTGGCGCGGTGGTCGCCGCGGTCAATCCCAACAAGGCGGCGGCGGCTTCCGGCGTCCAGCCCGGCGACATCATTATCGCCGTCAACCAGATGCCGGTGAAGAGCGCCAGGCAGGCCACGCAGGCGATCGCGCAGGCCGGCAAGTCAGGCCGCAAATCGGTGCTGCTGCTGGTGGAACGAGGCGATGCCCAGATCTATGTCGCCGTGCCCTTCGCCAATGGCTGAGACATCGCGTTGACATGAATGCAGGGATGGCGGGCTTGTCGGTCGACGAGCCCGCCTCCCGGCCGGGGATTGACGCTTCAGGCCTTGAAATCCGGACCGCAAGGTAATACCTTCGGGAGACATGGTATTACCGAGGAACGAAGATGGCGACGACCGTTACAGCGAAGGGACAAGTGACCATCCCCAAACCGGTTCGCGATCTCCTGGAGATCGTCCCGGGAAGCAAGGTCGATTTCCGGCGCGCTGCCGATGGCAGCGTGGTGCTGACCCGTGCTGACAAAAAGCAGCCGGCGAGCCGCTTCGCCAGGTTGCGAGGCCATGCCGGCGAGGGGCTCACGACCGACGCGATCATGGCGCTGACGCGTTCCGAACGGTGACGCTCATCGACACCAACGTTCTGCTCGACGTTGTTACGGACGATCCGAGCTGGGCGGATTGGTCGGTCGCCCATCTCGAGGCAGCGAGCCTCGATGGGCCGTTGTTGATCAATGATGCGGTCTATGCCGAGCTTGCCGTCCGCTACGCACGCATCGAGGATCTGGAGGCGTTTGTCGAGGCGGCCGGTCTAGAAATGGTTCCGATGCCAAGAGCAGCCCTCTTCCTTGCCGGAAAAGCATTTACACAATATCGCAGATCGGGAGGATCCAGGACCGGCGTGCTGCCTGACTTTTTCATCGGCGCCCACGCAGCCGTCGGACGCCTTCCGCTGCTGACGCGTGATATCGGCCGCTACCGGACTTATTTCCCTTCTGTGACGCTGATCACTCCCTGAATGGCCGTCGGATTTCGCTCCAAAGCGTGTCGCATCGAAATGGGCTCATGCGACGCGCTTTAAGCGGCGTTGCAGACCGCCGAGCGCCGCCGGTCACGCCTCGATGTCAAGCGCCGAAAGCGGCTTGGAGCAGCAGGCGAGAATGAAGCCGTCCTCGATCTCGTGATCGAGGATGCCGCCATTGTGGCTCATCTCGACCTCGCCCGAGAGCTTCTTGACCTTGCAGGTTCCGCACAGGCCGAATTCGCACGCGGCGGGGATTCTGACTCCCGAGGCGCGCGCCGTCTGCAGCACCGTCTGGCCGGCGACGCATGCGGCATCGACATCCGAAATCGAGAACCGGATCGGCGTCGCGGCTTCGACAGGAATGGCTGCGCCGTCTCCAGTCGGCGAGGCGAACGGCGCCGGGATTTCCTCCACCAGCGGCGCTGCAAAGCTCTCCTGATGGTATCTCGCCATGTCGAAGCCGGCGGCTTCGAGCATGCCGCGCACGGCACGCATGAAGGGGTCGGGGCCGCAGCAGAAGATTTCGCGCTCTCGGAAATCGGGCGCCAGAAGCGGCAGCCGGATGGCGTCGATGCGGCCCATATGGCCGAACCAGCCTTCCCGGCTCGACCGCTCCTCGATCATGAAACCGAGCGACAGGCCGGGCATGCGGCTGCCGAGCAATTCCAGCTCCTTGCGGAAGATGATCTCTTCGGGGCGGCGGGCGCAGTTGACGAAGCCGATGTCGGTCCATGGCGCGCAGTCATTCAGCCAGCGCAGCATCGACATCATCGGCGTCACGCCGGAGCCGGCCGAGATGAACAGATATTTGGCCGCCGGGTGGCTGTGCAGCGAAAAGTCTCCGGCCGGCCCATACGCCTTGACGTGCGAACCAGGCCTCAAATGGTCGAACATCCAGCGTGTGCCGGTGCTGCCGGCCTGCGCCTTCACCGTCACCGCGATCGAGAATGGCCGTGAAGGCGAAGACGACAGCGTGTAGGTGCGCATCAGCAACCCATCCGCTGTCGGCAGTTCCAGCGTCACGAACTGGCCCGGCTTGTAGCGGAACCAGGTCTGGTTGTCGGAGCGGAAGGTGAAGGTCTTTACATCAGGCGCCTCGTCGCTCACGCCGATCACTTCCAGCACCTGGAGCCTGTCGTTCCAGGGCGCCATCTGATCGAGATGGCGATAGAGGCCGAGATCCGTCATCGCATTCATCCCTCACCTCTCAAGCAACGCTGCGCAGGGCCGGCCGGCCGTCTTCGGCGAGGCGCGGACCGATGAAACGCGCGTACCAGTCGACGAACTGGATGACGCCGCCTTCGTGCAGTTCGGAATAGGGGCCGGGTTCATAGGCCGGCGACAGGATGCCGAAGGCGTTTTCCTCGACGATGCGGCGGTCCTGGTCGTTGGTCTCGGTCCAGACATGGGTGAGTTCGGCGAGATCATAGTCGACGCCCTCGACCGCGTCCTTGTGAACCAGCCATTTGGTCGTCACCGCGGTTTTCGTGGCGCTGATCGGCAGCACGCGGAAGGTGACGGCGTGGTCGCCAAGGATGTGGTTCCAGGTCGTCGGATAGTGATAGAGCAGCAAGGAGCCGATGCGGTCGGTGGCAACGCTGTCGGACAGGTTCTTCTTGATCGCGCGTTTTCCCGTCATCGTGTAACTGACGGCATCGCGCAGCAGCGGCGCGCGGGTGGCACGGTATTGTCCGGCCGGGTCGATGCGGAACCTGCTCGGCAGGCCGGCGGCCTCGCATTTGGCCCAGTGCGCCAGCATCTCCGGATCGCTGTCGGCGCCTTGCACGCCGGTCACGGTCGGCGCCTCAGGAAAGGTCTTGCAGAGCTCCGGATGGTTGCCGGCGCAATGATAGCATTCGCGGTTGTTTTCCCAGACCAGCTTCCAATTGCCCTTCTCGACGATGGTGCTCTCGAAGGCGACCTTTGCTTCGCGCAGCCGGTGCGGCGCCAAATAGGGTTCGATCATCGTCCGCATCGGCGCGAAATCCGCCGGCTCGTCGGCGAGGCAAATGAAGATGTAGCCGCCGACGCTTTCGCAGGCGACCGGCTTCAGGCCGAGCTGGCTCTTGTCGAAGCCCTCGGCCATCTGCCTGGCGAACAGCAGCCTGCCGTCCAGTTCATAGGTCCACTGATGGTAGGGGCAGACGAGCTTCGCCGCCGTGCCCTTGTCTGTGTTGCAGACGCGGCTGCCGCGATGGCGGCAAGAATTGTGGAAGGCGTTGATGTTGCCCTTCTGGTCGCGCACCAGCACGACAGGATAGTCGCCGATCTGCACCGTAATGAAGCTGCCGGGCCTGGGCAGTTCGCAATCATGGCCGATGAACAGCCAGTCGCGGTACCAGATCAGCTCCATGTCGAGCTTGAAGTAGTCGGCGTCGGTATAGAAGGGCTGCTCGAGTGAGAAGCCGTCCCTGCGGCCTTGCAGCCGTTTCAGCATGTCGTTGCGCGCATCCATGTCCTGTCCTCGCATTGAAGTCCTGTCCTCACATTGAAGGACTGAACGGAGGGGAGAGAGGAAGGATCAAGCCGCGCGCCGGCTTGCGCCGGACATGCACCATCCGCCTCTTGACCGCCCGCCGCGATCAGTCGAGTCCAACATCTCAGGCTGGTTTCCGGGCTCTGGAGCTGTCCTTGCGGACTGTCGCGACACCTTCCCAGGCCTTTGCCCAGTGGTCTCCCGTTGCGACCTGAACTCCACCACCGTTGCGGGGGCAGCGCCGGATTCTGACCGGCTTCCCAATTCTCCGCCTCGTCGTCACGCGGCGGCACCTGAGATGGCAGGATCTAACCATGATCGCCGACTTGTCGTCGGCATGAAAACGACATCGCATCCATGCCGCGCGACACGCATTGGAAACGGTGCGGTCGTCATTGCAGGGGCAGAAAGCCTCAGGTCGCCGCCTCGGATTCCGTCTCGTGGCGGAGCCAAAAAAGGTTAACGGTTTCGAAAAGTGACTATTAGCGCTCTCTAAAATCGAACCGAACGGTTCGTTTCTGTTGACGATGCGTGCAGGACGGTGTGAACACTGGGCCTTCGACACAGTTGGTGATCGCGCGACGTGTGTGCATAACCAACTGATAGTAAACAGAAAAAAACGAATGTTGAAGGCTCTGGCACAATTTCAAGTGGTGGAAACTTGGTCCACACGGAAAAACTTCGTGATTGGAAATGGCGGTATGGCTTTCCCACATCGGGGCTGTCCGAACGACGCGATTTCCTCCCAAGACACGCCGCTAAAATACTGGAGTATCAAAAAATGAAAAAGATCATTCTCACTGCCGCCGCCCTTCTGGCTGTTTCCGGCAGCGCCTTCGCTAGTAGCGACCATTATGGTTCGAATGCCCCTGCGGCCACCGCCGTTGACAGCTCGTACACCGCTTCGACCAAGAAGTCGGAACCGGCTGCCCAGACGCCTGTCCAGGGTGCCGATCGCAACCTCTTCGGCAACAACTAACAGCCGATCTCCAGTTGACGGCGGGCCTTCCGCCGTCCTGG
>NZ_JAIUHZ010000036.1:0-5524 GCF_020165355.1 Mesorhizobium sp. BR1-1-6
GGGAAGCGCGGCGGCTTAGCTGTCGAAATCGAACTCGCGTTCCTTCACGCCCTCCTCTAGCTTGCCGGCCATCTCCCACAAGGGGGAGATCAGATGTCACCGGCGGCTTCGCTAAATTTTGAACCGGGAAAGTTGGGGCCAGCGCCGAAACTGCCAATCTCCCCACCTGTGGGGGAGATGGCCGGCAAGCCAGAGGGGGCGTGAAGGAACGCAATCTCAACGAGACGGAGAACCACAATGGAAACCATCGGCTTCATCGGCCTCGGCATCATGGGCGCGCCGATGGCGGGACATTTGCTGGACGCCGGCTACACGGTGATCGCCAGCGACCACCGCTCCAGGCCACAGGCCGAACTGGTGGCCAAGGGACTGAAAACTGTCACCGGCCATGCCGCCGTGGCGAAGGCCGCCGATATCATCATCACCATGGTGCCCGACACACCGCAGGTGGCCGAGGTGCTGTTCGGCGACAACGGCGTCGCATCAGGTCTTTCCAAAGGCAAATTGGTCATCGACATGAGCTCGATCTCGCCGATCGAGACCAAGGCCTTCGCCAAAAAAATCAACGAACTGGGCTGCGACTATCTCGATGCGCCGGTCTCGGGCGGCGAGGTGGGAGCCAAGGCCGCATCGCTGACCATCATGGTCGGCGGCGAGGAGAAGGCCTTCGAGCACGCCAGGCCCGTTTTCGAGAAGATGGGCAAGAACATCACCCTGGTCGGACCGAACGGCGTCGGCCAGACCACCAAGGTCGCCAACCAGATCGTCGTCGCGCTGACCATTGAAGCCGTCGCCGAAGCGCTTGTTTTTGCTTCAAAAGCCGGCGCCGACCCCGCCAAGGTCAGGCAGGCGCTGATGGGCGGGTTGGCCGCCTCGCGCATCCTCGAAGTGCATGGCGAACGCATGGTCAGGCGCACCTTCGCGCCGGGTTTCCGCATCGAACTGCACCAGAAGGATCTCAACCTCGCCCTGGAAGGCGCAAGGGCGCTCGGCGTCTCCCTGCCCAACACGTCGACCACCCAGCAACTGTTCAATTCCTGCACCGCCAATGGCGGCGCCAGGGAGGATCACTCGGCCCTGGTCAGGGCGCTGGAGCGGATGGCCGGGCATGAGGTAGGGCAGTAGGGCAGTAGGGCAGTAGGGCAGTAGGGCAGTAGGAGCCGCCCGTTCCGGCCGATTTGGAAACCCTACTGCCGTACTGCCCTACTGCCTCAAGAATTTCCGTGCCGCATAAAGGCTTACCGCCGCCGCGTTCGACACGTTGAGCGAGCGGATGGCGCCGGGCATGTCGAGGCGAGCCAGTGTCGTCACCGTCTCGCGCGTCTTCTGGCGCAGGCCCTTGCCTTCCGCGCCCAGCACCAGGGCAAGCTTGTCGCCGGCAAAGCTCGTTTCGAGTTCGGCCGGGCCGTCCGAATCGAGACCGATTGTCTGGAAGCCGGCCTCGTGCAGTTGCGCGAGCGCGTCGGCCAGGTTCTTCACCTCGATCTGGTCGATATGTTCGAGCGCGCCGGAGGCTGATTTCGCCAGCACGCCCGATTCCTGCGGGCTGTGGCGCGCCGTGGTGATCAGCGCGCCGGCATCGAAGGCGACCGCCGAGCGCAGGATGGCGCCGACATTGTGCGGATCGGTGATCTGGTCGAGCACCAGCACCAGCTTTGTGTCGCCAAGAGCGTCGAGGCGCTTGGGCTTCAGCGGCTCGGCCTCGATCAGCACGCCTTGATGCACGGCATCCGAACCCGTGATCTTGTCGATGTCCCTGGGTTCGACCAGCTCCGCCTTGAAGGGCAGGACCGCGAAGTCGGCCAGTCCCAGCCGCTCGGCGGCATTGCGCGTCACCAGCATTTTCCGGATCTTGCGGCGCGGATTGTCGAGCGCCGCGCGCACCGTATGCAGGCCATAGAGCCGCACCAGCCCGTCGGCTGCGTTCTCGCCCGGCGGCATGGGCTGGCGCGGCCGGAATGCCGGCGCGCCGCCGCTCTTTTCGTCGCGGTGTGCACGACGCAGCTTGGCGTAGTGGGTGTCTTTCGGGGTGCCGGTCTTGTTGCTCATGGCCGGCTTCTATAGCGGTCTCCGGCGGCCAGGGATATGGCCCGTCGCCGCAGCCGGCGAACAACATCGAAAAACCCTTGCCACGCGGTTGACACCCACTGGCCTTGCCGCCATAAGGCGCTTCGCTGATTTCGGAGAAGTGATACTCGGGTCCGGATCGGCAAGAATGCCTCGTTGCATGGCTCCGGCGGCAGACTGGAGAGGTGCCCGAGTGGTTAAAGGGGACGGACTGTAAATCCGTTGGCTTAGCCTACGTTGGTTCGAATCCAACCCTCTCCACCACTGCCGGCCCGGAAGCCCTGAAACGTGAAAGTGTCGGAGGCGAAAAGCGCATGGCGCTTTTCCGTGGAATCCGGTACTTCAGTGCACGGCGCGGGTATAGCTCAGTGGTAGAGCAGCAGCCTTCCAAGCTGAATATGCGGGTTCGATTCCCGCTACCCGCTCCAGATCTCCAACCCACGCCATCGGCAAGCTGAAACACTGCGCGGCCAGGTCGCGCAGCGCTCCAGAGGATGGCTGTCCGCTCGCTTCAGCTGTTGAAGGCCGACGCGACCTGGTGTTGCTGCGGCACCTGGCCGTTCGGCGTCAGCTTGTCGACGATGCCAGGCAAGGCCGTGCTCAATTGCTTGAGCAGTTCCTGCTCGTCGAGTCCCGTCCGTTGCGCGATCTCGCGGATGACCTGCGGTCCGATCGCGTTGCCCAGGTCGTTGGCGTTGATCGGCTGGTTCTGGCCGGTGCCGACCCAGGAATCAGCGACGTTGCCGTGGCCGGAGTTCTTCAATTTGTCGAGCAGGCCGCCCAGTCCGCCAAGCAGGCCGCCATCGCCGGCCGTGGTTTCACTGGGCTCGGCCGGTACGGGAGCTTGGGGTTGCTCCGGCTGTTCGGCACTCCTGCCGCTCAGCATCTTTCCGACCAGCAGCGCGCCGAGCGCGATCATCAGGGGTTTGGTGATGTTGCCGCCCGGAACGGCATTGTCAAACAGTCCCATCGTGGATCTCCTTGTCAACCAAGCCCGTCCCATCGTCACAATGACGCAAT
This sequence comes from Mesorhizobium sp. BR1-1-6, assembly GCF_020165355.1. Lineage (NCBI taxonomy): Bacteria > Pseudomonadati > Pseudomonadota > Alphaproteobacteria > Hyphomicrobiales > Phyllobacteriaceae > Mesorhizobium > Mesorhizobium sp. BR1-1-6. The sequence goes on from NZ_JAIUHZ010000036.1 coordinate 3,088, forward strand.
CGGGCGGAATTTCAAGCTGGCTTGAGCTTTTGACAATCATATGAAAATGATGGACGCGGCAGGGGATTGGAGAGGAAAAATGTCAATCATCAGCTGGATTATTCTGGGAGTCATCGCCGGCTTTCTTGGCAGCAAGATCGTCAACAAGAGCGGCCAGGGCATGATCATGGATATCGTGCTCGGCATTGTCGGCGCCATTGTCGGCGGCCTGATCTTCAGCGCTTTCGGCGCGTCGGGCGTGACCGGTCTCAACATCTACAGCCTGATCGTCGCGGTGGTGGGCGCCGTGGTCGTGTTGTGGGCTTACCACCAGTTCGCCGGCAAGCGGACTATTTAGCACCAGTCCCATTCCGAAGGTTCGGGATGGGATTTTATCCGTTCGCTTGTCCATGACCTTTCCCGAAACCGGATCCCGCCTTTCGGGTCATGCGCCGTCGTCTGTCCATCATCGGCGGTGTTTGCCACCGCGGAGCGCCGTCTGGCGCGTCCTATCTGACCCTCTTGAGGATCTCGCGGGCAGCGTGTTGAGCTTTGCGGCGAGACCCCCGGCGATAATCGGCCGCAACTGGAGCCGACTTAGGCCACGACAGTCAGCCGGCGCTTGCGCTGGTCGAGCGAGACGATGGCCAATCCGCTACCGACAACCAGAAGGATGCCGCAAATCGCCAGCGCGTTTGGGAATTGTCCGAACACCAGCAGGCCCGAAATCATCGCCCAGACGGTGAAGCAGTAGTAGAACGGCGCCACTGCGCTGGTCGGCCCGACGCGATAGGCCATGAAGATGAAGAAATGGCCGAAGATCAGGAAGAACCCGGCTCCGGCCATGAGCAGCAAATGATGTGCTCCGGGCATGATCCAGCGCTCTGAAACCAGGTGTGCCGCACCGGCGCCGATCAGCACCACGACGACGGCGGAAATCGCCACGATCATTCCCGGCACCTCGGCCGGAACCCGCCTGCCGGTGAGATCGCGCGCGGCCGACAATGCCGCGTTGCCGAGCGCCAGCAGGGCATAGACCGAGATGCCCTGCATTGTCGGTTGCGCCACCATCAGCGCGCCGATGAAGCCGAGGCCGATCAGCGCCATGCGCTGGCCGCCGATGCGCTCGCCGAACAGGATGGAGGAGCCGACCAGCATCAACAGCGGCGTGACCTGTCCGAGCGCGGTGGAATCGGCAATCTGCATGTTGGCGAGCGCCACGACGTAACAAAGGATGGCGGCCAGTTCGAGCAGGTTGCGGTGCAGCACGCGCTTGTCGAAGATCAGCGGGATCTGTTTGCCATAACCAAGCGCAAACAGCAGCGGAAAGCCCCAGAGCGCTGCCGCCGCGCCGCGCAGGAACAGCACTTCATAGGACGGCAGGCCCGCCGTGGCGAGCTTCATCATCGTATCGTTGACGAGATACGACCCGGTCGAGACGATCATGAACAGGGGGCCGCGAACGGCTGTCGGGATGAAATGCATCGGTGCAGGAAATCAGAGCGGGAACACCGCCGCAATGGGCCATGAAGCGCCGACAAATCCGACAGCGACCGACGAGCGGGGCGCGGGAGGCCGGCGCGATTGCGCAGGGGTTTAGGCCATTCCATTTCACGCGGCACGTTCCTATATCAGCGCCATATCCCCGCAATCGGATCACGGGTTCGGGCCGAGTGAGAAGGCGCCCGGGCAAAAGACGCTTGTGTTTTTTGGCCTTTGTCGCTAATCGCCCCGCATTCGACTGAACTGAAGGTCCAGGCCGTCCAAGGAAAGAGACTATGGCAAAAGGTAAATTCGAGCGCACCAAGCCGCATGTGAACATCGGCACGATTGGCCACGTTGATCATGGCAAGACGTCTTTGACGGCAGCGATCACCAAGTATTTTGGCGAATACAAGCGCTATGACCAGATTGACGCGGCGCCGGAAGAGAAGGCGCGCGGCATCACGATTTCGACGGCTCACGTCGAGTACGAGACGGAGAACCGCCACTACGCCCACGTCGACTGCCCCGGCCACGCCGACTATGTGAAGAACATGATCACGGGTGCCGCGCAGATGGACGGCGCGATCCTGGTTGTGTCGGCCGCCGACGGCCCGATGCCGCAGACCCGCGAGCACATCCTTTTGGCCCGCCAGGTCGGCGTGCCGTCGATCGTGGTGTTCTTGAACAAGGTCGACCAGGTCGACGATGCCGAGCTGCTTGAGCTGGTCGAGCTCGAGGTTCGCGAATTGCTGACCAAGAACGAGTTCCCCGGCGACGACATTCCGATCGTCAAGGGTTCGGCGCTGGCGGCGCTGGAAGATTCGGACAAGAAGATCGGCGAGGACGCGATCCGCGAGCTGATGGCTCAGGTCGACGCCTACATCCCGACGCCTGTCCGTCCGCTCGACAAGCCGTTCCTGATGCCGATCGAGGACGTGTTCTCGATCTCGGGCCGCGGCACGGTCGTGACCGG
>NZ_JAIUHZ010000037.1:0-5010 GCF_020165355.1 Mesorhizobium sp. BR1-1-6
GGTGCGTGGTTATTTAGGGGCCGACATCATCGGATGCCCTCTACGGCCAGGACTTTAAGGCCCTCGATCTCCTGCATCACCTTGCTAGCCACACCCTGGAGGTCGCCATACATAGGCCTCGATGACGCCCTGTATCTGTGCTTCACGTTTAGCCCATAGTAAGGCCCAAATTCAGGGCGTCATCGAGTCCACAGTCGGCATGGTTCGGTGACCTTCAGGATATTGCAGGAAAGGTCATGCAGGAGATCGAGAGCCTTCAGATTTTGTCGGTGGAAGGACCATCCGAGAATGTGTGATTCCCGCCCCTACGGTCTGCGTTGTCGACCTAGAACAGGGGAGTCTCTCAAGACGCGTCAGTTGCTAGTTTGTAGCTAGGTGCGCCCGTCAGGAGAATTAAAGTCAACAGCGATCTGAAATAAGCAGTAAAATTCAGCAGGCTATATGGTGGGCGATGACGGGCTCGAACCGCCGACATCTTCGGTGTAAACGAAGCGCTCTACCAACTGAGCTAATCGCCCGCTCCGGGCCGGACCTTTAAGCGGTCGGGGCCAGCTTCGCAAGGCCAAATGAGCGTGGGACGCCGTCGTTGCGGGCCGTATTTGCGAACAACACGCCGGCTGTCAAAAAACCTTCTCCAGTTTGATGTTATGATGGTTTCGTGCGCTTGACACCCGGTGGCGAACCCCTTATCCAGCGCCCAACGACGAACACGGCTGACACGTGCTCGTCAATGCGCGGGTGTAGCTCAGTTGGTTAGAGTGCCGGCCTGTCACGCCGGAGGTCGCGGGTTCGAGCCCCGTCACTCGCGCCATTAGTTTCAAGGGGTTAGCTACCGCCCCTTGAAAAAGTTTCAACTCTCATTTTCCGGAGAGTTTCAACTTTTCGTATTCATTCCGTTCCTGGCCGAGCAGTTTCCTGCCCCTACGTCGGGCTGCGCAGACGGCTACCAGATTGACCGGCATGTACGTCTTCTGGAGCGCCTTGTTCTGGTCGATTGAATTGGCCATCTTGGCCGAGATCGCCTCGATCGAAGCGCCGCTGGCGCGGCGTTGGCCTCGACCGCACCGGAACGCCCAACGTCCATGAACCGGGCGGGCCGAGGGGGGACGCATCGCGATATTCAAGCGGTTCAACCGCTACGGCACCGGTATAGTCTCGGTTTGTGTGAAGACTGCATGTCCGGCCGTGAACACTACGGTATTGGCTAGCAGCGGAGAAATGCCCCCATCGTGCGGATAGACAAAGAATTTTTGCGGGCGCACGCGGATGCTTTCACAGGATCCTGTTAGGCAGGGCAACAAACTCAGACCATCGTGAGGTCGGTTAGGCTGGTGCCCGATCGCGTCCATTATTGTGGGATAGACGTCGATCAACTGCGATTCTCCGTCAGATACCGCAAAATCAGAGTCCGATTGAGAGGGCTTAATCATGAGGGTTGCCATCGACCTGCTTTCAAATGCTGCGGTGGTGCCTCCAAATGCGGTGATGCCGGAGTGATACGGCGGACTCATCTCTGAGCCACCGAGTCCATTCAAAAAGCCTGCCCACCCGGACCCGTGGTCAGATTGTATGACGATAATGGCGTCGTCATAGCGGTCCAGTCGCTTGAGCTCTTGCAAGAACTCCACAACAAGCTTCATGGCGCAACTGGCCTGAGACCTATAGGCAGCCTGGACCCCGACCGCCGCACGTTCGGGATCGACCATGCAATTTGCATCGAGCACGTAGGGGCCATGAGGAAGGATCGCTTGGAACAATGTGTATCTACCGCGTGCGGCAAACCGCTGTTCATTCGCGATCAGATATTTCATCCCCACAACAGCCTGAAATGGATGGACGCCTTGTTCTACGGTCTTCGGGATGTAGCTTTCCGCTTTGCGCTCAAATACTGCGCTAATCCGCTCGCCGGCCGAGTGTCCCCACCCCAAGGCCTCATTTGTCAAGAAATTTGGAAACAATTTTGCAAACAATAATCCAGAAAATTCGACAATTTGCGGGTGTTTGAGCGAGTATTGGTACTTGGTGATCTGCTCTGGCGTGAAAAATACATCTGCAACATTTGTCTGCAATATCTCCGGAAGCCCCACAACATCAACTGCGTAACCATCCGTCCGAAGATCTTTCAGCAATCCTTGATCGAAGGCCGCCCTCCAGGCGGGAAAGCTTCCATTCCGAAATATGGTGCCGGTCAGATAGCTCGCAACCGACGACAACGTATAAGGATAATTTGAAATATTCCGGCGCATAAACGTAAACCCGCGAAAAATGCTCCGGTCATTCATCTCTTCGATCGCGGCAAGTGCAAAATCTGACTGCATCTCATCGAGATGAAAGTGATATATATTTGGAAGGTCCGAGCGGCCATTTATAGACAAGCCGGATTTAGGAGAGTTTTCGGTTTCAGCCGGTGGCACCGGCAGGCCCGCAGCGACAGTGGCCAATCCGGCAATTAACGCGATCGACAGGATGGCAAAAACCCGAACCAGCGTGCCTAGAGTCGTAACTGCACCCACCGCCAACAGCGCGACCAAGATAGCAACTTCTACCGCAGTGATGGAGATGGGCTCCGGGCTTGTGAATGCTGCGCCATCTAAGCGACTCAGCTGAACGGGGGCAAAAACGTCGGCGAGTAATACGAAGGCCCCTAGAAGCAAATACGCCTTTTTTATGAAATCCCGAATTCCGAACAAGGTTAGAGCGCATACAAATATCAAGATAAATGCGCCGCCATAAAAGAAAATAGTGGGGAGCCAAATATCATACCCCAATTCCTTGGCGTTTTTCGCATAAAGCTCCAACGGAAAAAAAACGAAAAGGACTAATATTGGAAACAGTAAGGCAAGAAATGCCGTCGAAATTCTAACAATGCGATTGGCGTTAATACTCATTCGAAAATACCCGATAAAGTACCATCTCTTTTTATTTCATCGCCTATCGAATTGATAAAGTGTACGGCCGGTGGCCGACACTGTTTGTTTCTTCGCAATGCGGGAAACGGACGTAAGTGCGCATTCGAACGAAGAAGGGCTATAATCGGGGAAGATATCCTCTCGAAGAGCAAGCATCTGTCGAATTGTTGGATCATCCTTGGGGACGAACTCGATTATGCCGGTGGGAGCAACGTCAACAATCCATTTGACGGCCTGGTGCAAAGGCACGTTTCTGCCAATGGCAAGATGGTGCTCAAAAGCGAGAGCAAGAACCGCATCAGCTCTGAATCTCGACGAGAAACCCTTTCGTTCCTTCTGAGCCCATCCTTGATCAGGGCTGGGGTTCGCAGCATCCAGCCACAACGGAAGAAAGTTCATTTTAGCTGACGCGGCCCGCAAAAATCCGATGTCGACTGCGGTCTGATCGAAATCGAAGCCAACTACCGCTTTCGCGCCACCCTCCAAAGCGGCGACCGAAAAGTCGCCAGTATTGCAGCCCAGATCGATTGCGGTGGCGACTTGGCCGGATGCCGCGAAATCGTGGATCATTTGCCGCTTTGTCGAGGCCTCTTGACTGGAGTAGGTGTTCATACTCGCGTATGCGCCCCACACAGTCTTGCCGGTGTCGGCCGGCTCTAGACGTGCGATCCACCGGCGCAATTGGGATAAAATGCCGTGATACCCCGCCCGCGGTAGCTTTCTGCTTCGGCTAACCCTTTTGACAGCGTTGCTGGGATCATTCACGGAGCTCTGTTCAAGGCGACTTTGCAGCGTGACGTGGGTCAACATGTTCCACGAAAATCGCTCAGAAAATGTCAGCAAGCGAGCAAAATCGCGGGTGGAAATGCCCTCCAGCGCACCCCTGAACCATGAATTGTGGGCGATTCCCTTCACAGCTCGGAGAAGCAGCGGATTAAGAAACTGCTCGCAGAATTGTCTGTGACCCGTCCAATACTCCCCGTCCCGATATGGCCTAACAGAGAGGATATCGATGAAGATGGGCTTGGAGCCAACGAACTGCACATTGTAGGCGCTTGCGTCAGAAAGGACAAAATTCTCGGTCAATAGTTGTATTTGCAGGTCAAGATGATGCAGGGCTGCTGCCTTCAACGCACCGAAAGACCATTCGTAGGGATAGCTCACGAATGGTATCGCTCCGTGTTCCAACACGTAAGCTGGTTTTCCTACGACCTCGGGCCAATCTGCGGGGGCGACCTCACTGGTCCGGACTATTTTATCCAGCTCGGCGTAACGTAGCAGGATGCCCGCATCCCGGGCGGCCTCATAGCTCGCTTTGCCCTGGTCGGTCACTGTGCGGAAAACCCGGCCATCGGAAACAAAGACCGACCCGGAAGGATCTCGGAACGATCCATCCTCAAAAACTAGTCCTGAACCTTTCATTTCCGGTCTGTACGATTCTTACCGAAAATGCGCGCCAACAGCAGTTTGAGGCGATTGTAATAGATGGTTAACACGGTGGTGCCCGCCGCGACACCTGCAATCAAGCCCTGCAGCAGCATGCTCCCGGTGCCCGGGTCGAGATATGCGTGAGCCGACACCGTCAGACTCAATAAATATAGCATCCCAAGTGAAGCTGTCAGTCTCATCTTGTACAAAGGCCCATACTCCCCATCGGCTCTGCGCGCGGTTGCTGTTTAATGCGCCTTTAATGCGATCCAACGCGTTTGACCAGACATTTGTCACAAATCTTTCACACTTCGAGAAACTTGTGGTGACGGAAATGGCCGCGACAGCGTGTCGCTAGTGAGCCACTCTGTCGCTGTGCGGCGCCAAACATTTCGGATTTTTGCGATCGAACATGTCTCCGCCAAAATGGTCAACGAACGCCTTCGTCGCGGCGGGTCGGCGAAGTGAAGGCGATAGTCCTCATATTTGCCGCTCTACCATATCGCCGGCACGTGCCCGTTCGATGAGTGATGGCGCCGGGGGTTAACACGATTACGTTTGGCATCAGTGGGAGGTCGGCTTCTCGGTTGCTGCCGCTTGGGCGTCGATTGCGTCGCTCCTTGACCTGCAACATCATGGCGTGGGGCTGCTTGAATAACGATGTACTTGGCGC
>NZ_JAIUHZ010000038.1:0-3248 GCF_020165355.1 Mesorhizobium sp. BR1-1-6
TTGTTGGCGTCATAGCTCAGGCTGGTCTCGAAGCCGGGCAACGGCGCGTCGCTGAGGCCGGCGAATTTGGTGCCGCCCAGACCGCGCGTGGCATTGAGGATGGTGGAGTTCCTGGAAACAGAGCCGCCTGCCAGGAACGTGACATCGACGGTACCGCCCGAAAGATCGGCGGAGCCGATGACGCTCGCGCGGTCGGCCGTGCCGCCGGAGACCTCGACGGCGTAGATCGAGCCGGCGCCGAATGTCAGTTTCCCGATGATATTGATCGTGCCGATCGAATTCCCAGGCGAAAGCGTGCCGCCATTAATGATCGTCGACGGCAATATACCGGTGCCGCCCACCGTCGCGCGCGTATTCACTCTCAGGCCCCGAGACGAAGCGATCGAGCCGTTCGCCAGAAGCGCGCCGGCGTCGACCGTCATGCCGCCGTCGACGCTGCTGGTGCCGGTGAGGGTGAGTGTGCCAGGGCCGTTCTTGGTGAGCGTGCCGGAGCCCGTCATGTTGCCGGCATAGGTGCCGTCGAAACCCTGGTCGAAGATAACGGCGGCATTGTTCAGGATGTTGCCTTGCAGGCTGAAGGTCGTGCCCTGCAGCGCGCCGGCCGAGACGGTCGTGCCGCCAGCGTAGTTGGCGGCAGCGGGCAGGATCAGCGTGCCGGCGCCGATCTTGGTCAGGCTGCCGAGGCCGGTGATGTTGCCGGCATAGGTGCCGTTGGCTGCTTGGTCGAAGACGACGGAGGCGTTGTTGGTGATGTGGCCCAGCAGGCTCATTGCATTGCCCTGCAGGACGCCGGCATTGACGGTGGTGCTGCCGGTATAGGCATTCGCGCCAGTGAGGATGAGGGTGCCGTCGCCAGTCTTGGTGAGGCTGCCCGAACCCCTGACGACACCGCTCAAGGTGAGGGCCTTGTTGGCGTCCACGAGGATAGCGCCACCGGCGCCTAAAAGCCCGACAGGGCGGGCGCTGGTAAAGGTTTCCGAGGCGCGCAGAGCCCCGTTGTTCAGGTCGACATGGGTGCCGGCTGCGCCGAGCTTGGCGTCGGAGGCAACCCACAGGGTCCCTCCTGCCACCTGCGTGCCGCCGGCGTAGGTATTGTTGCCGGTGAGGACCAGCGTGCCGGCTCCGATCTTGAAGAGGCCACCGTTGCCGCTTATGTTGCCGCTCCAGGAGAGAGACTGGGACTGCGCCGCCACGTCGATACCGCCACCGTTGCTGGCCAAGGTGATATTGCGGCTGATCGACGTTGCCGCAGGTGTGTCCGTCATGGTCCCGACTGCACCACCGTTCAACATGATCCCGGTGGCTGCCGCGCCCAGGTTGCCGTCGTTGGCGAAGCGCAGCACGCCGCCGGTGACCGTCGTGCCGCCCGAGTAGGTGTTGGCCCCGCTAAGAATCAGGTCGCCGGGGCCGGACTTGACCAGCGCACCACTTTCACTGACTACACCACTCAGGGTGAGGGTTTCGCCGGCATCGACGAGAACGATGCCGCGAGCGCCGGTAAGCCAAACGGGGCGGGTGCTGGCAAAGGTCGCCGACGCACTCAGACCGCCACCACCGTCCAGGTTGAGATGGGTGCCTGCCGCGCCGAGCTTGGCATCGGACGCGATTCGCAGGACTCCTTCTTCCACCCGCGTGCCGGCCGCGTAGGTGTTGGTGCCCGTGAGCGAAAGCACGCCGCCGCCTCGCTTGAACAGGGCGCCGCTGCCGGACATGTTGCCGGCAAAGGTGCCGTCGTTGCCGGCCTGGTCGAAGATGACGGACGCATTGTTGGTGATGTTGCCTCTGAGGCTCGACGTTTTGCCCTGCAGGATGCCGGCATTGACGATGGTGCCCCCGCTATAGGCATTGGCGCCGGTGAGAACGGTCACGCCGTCGCCATTCTTGACCAGAGACCAGCTGCCACTGTCGGTGCCGGTGCCGCCAGCTCCGGTCTGGTCGATGATGATGTCGCTTATGGTCTGCGTCTGTCCGGCGCCAGGGGCGACGCTGAACGAGCCGTTGCCGTGAAGGAAGATGCCCGACCCGATGCCCTGGCCGGGCGTGGCATTGCCCTGCCCGCCCCTCCTTCCACCGTCACCGCCCGCGACGGCATTTCCGGAAATGTTGAGAGCGCCGGCCAGGGTCAGGCTGCCGCCCTCCTGAACGAAGATCGCACCGCCGAGACCGGCGCCGCCACCGCCGCCACTGCTGACGTCGTTGCTGGTGCCGGTGCCGCCGCCGAAGCCACCAGGCTCAGCCACTCCACTACTGCCGGCCCCGCTGCCGCCGCCAAAACCGCCGGCCCCCGGTATATAAGGGCAGTCGCTGCCCGAACACCAGCCGCTGCCGCCGCCGCCGCCGCCAAAACCACCGGGGCTGCCGTCTGTTATGCTACCGTCACCGCCGGCGCCGTCTGGCGCACCGCCTCCACCACTGACGGAGGCGCCGCCGTCGCCGCCATCGGCTCCGATCGGCCAATAGCCACCGCCGCCGCCACTGCTGCCCCACGAACTGCTCAAGGTCAAAGGTCCGAGCGCGCCGCCATTGCCGCCGCGCGCCTGGTTGGCCTGCAGGTTGACATTGCTTACCGTCACATTGGCGCCTTTGCCGATGAACAGCGCGCCGCCCAGTCCAGCGCCGCCGCCGCCACCACCGCCGCGGGCGGGATTGCCGGGTACAATAAATCTTGCGTCGCCACCCTTACCGCCCTCGGCCTTGGCGTTGGTGATGGTGAGATCTTTGATCGCCACGTTGATCGCGCCCTGCTGCACGAACAGGCCGCGATACTGGTTGTTGCCGGACAGGGTGAAGCCTTGTCCGTTGATGGTCATGTTGCCGCTCCGCACGGGCGGCAGGTTGGCTGTCAGCGTGACATTGGCGTAGAACCGGATTGTGTCGCCGTAGTCGGCGTTGAAGATGGCGAAATGCAGATCCCCCTCGTTGTAGACTGGCCAGTCCTCGGCTCTCGCCGGAAGCGTTGTTGACAGCGTTCCAGCTGCGAGAAGGATGGCCAGTGCCAGGCGCGAGCCCGATGTCGACAGACAAGTTTCCCCGAGCAGACGCAGCATCAGGCGAGCCCGCCTCGTTCCATCGATTTTTCTACCCATCTGCTTGACCCCAGAAGCCCCCCGAATTTGGGGGATCTTGAATTGACTGTTGACAAAGGAACAACACGGCAAGATGCGCATAGCCTCACCAGGTGATGCCGAGCTTGAGCTTGCCGGAATAGCTCTTCACGTTGCCGGAGAACTCGCCCTGGAAGGTGGCTG
>NZ_JAIUHZ010000039.1:0-2700 GCF_020165355.1 Mesorhizobium sp. BR1-1-6
TCAGTGATCCATGGCCTTGACGATTTCCTCGGTCATCTTCTTGGCGTCGCCGAGCAGCATCATGGTGCCGTCCTTGTAGAACAGCGTGTTGTCGATGCCGGCATAGCCGGAGCCGAGCGAGCGCTTGACGAACAGGCAGGTGCGCGCCTTGTCGACGTCGAGGATCGGCATACCGTAAATAGGTGAGCTCTTGTCATCCCGCGCGGACGGGTTGGTGACGTCGTTGGCGCCGATGACATAGGCGACGTCGGCCTGCGCGAATTCGGAATTGATGTCCTCGAGCTCGAACACTTCGTCGTAAGGCACGTTGGCTTCGGCCAAGAGCACGTTCATGTGGCCCGGCATGCGGCCGGCCACGGGGTGGATGGCGTATTTGACGTCGACGCCATTGGCCTTGAGCTTGTCGGCCATCTCGCGCAGTGCGTGCTGCGCCTGGGCGACGGCCATGCCGTAGCCAGGCACGATGATGACCTTCTGCGCGTTCATCATCAGATAGGCCGCATCGTCGGCCGAGCCCTGCTTGACCGTGCGCTCGATCCCATCATCAGCGCCCGCGGCTGCGGTCTCACCACCGAAGCCGCCGAGGATGACGGAGATGAAGGAGCGGTTCATGCCCTTGCACATGATGTAGGACAGGATGGCACCCGACGAGCCGACCAGGGCGCCGGTGATGATCAGCGCCAGATTGCCGAGCGTGAAGCCCAGAGCCGCGGCCGCCCAGCCGGAATAGGAATTCAGCATCGACACCACGACCGGCATGTCGGCGCCGCCGATGGGGATGATGAGCAGCACGCCCAGCACCAGCGATGCGGCAACGATGAGCCAGAAGACGAGCTTCGATTCGGTGGTGACCAAAAGCACGATCAGCACGACCAAGGCGATGCCAAGCGCGATGTTGATGAAATGGCGGCCGCCGATCATTATCGGCTTGCCGGACATACGCCCGTCAAGCTTCAGGAAGGCGATGACCGAGCCGGTGAAGGTGATGGCGCCGATGGCCACACCCAGGCTCATTTCGACCAGCGCCTGGGCGTGGATGTCGCCCGCCGTGCCGATGCCGAAGCTTTCCGGCGCATAGATGGCGGCGGCCGCCACCATCACGGCGGCAAGGCCGACGAGCGAGTGGAAGGCGGCGACCAGTTGCGGCATCGAGGTCATGGCGATGCGCCTGGCCGTGACGGCGCCGACGCCGCCGCCGATGGCAAGGCCGAGCACGATCAGGCCGAAGCGTCCAGCCGATGGCGTGGCCAGCGCCAGCGTGGTGGCGATGGCAATGCCCATGCCGATCATGCCGTAGAGATTGCCTTGCCGGCTGGTGGTCGGGTGCGACAGACCACGCAACGCCAGGATGAACAGAATGCCGGAGACCAGATAGAGGAAGGAGGCGAGATTGACGGTCACGTCACTTGTCCTTCTTCTTGTACATTGCCAGCATGCGCTGGGTGACGAGGAAGCCGCCGAAGATGTTGACCGACACCAGCATCAGCGCGACGAAGCCGAAGCCCGCGGCGACGCCGGAGGCGGCGATGCCGACGGCAAGCAGCGCGCCGACGACGATGACCGAGGAGATGGCGTTGGTGACGGCCATCAGCGGCGTGTGCAGCGCAGGCGTCACCGACCAGACGACGTAATAGCCGACGAAGATCGCCAGCACGAAGATGGCCAGGCGGAAGACGAAGGGATCGATGGCGCCGCCCGACAGCGCGTGTGCGGCGTCGCCGGCCGCCTCAGCGCCTCCGGGAGCATTTGCCAGGTTCTGCACCGCCAGCCGGACGGCAGCACTTGCCTGGTCGAGCTGGTCGAGGGCTTTCTGCAAGGTCTGGTCCATCACGCGGTCCCTTTCGGCTTGGGCGAGGGCGACTTTGGCGAGGGCGACTTGGGCGGCGGGGGCGACTTGGGCGGCGAGGGCTTGGATGCGGCAGCTTTCCTGGGCGCGGCTTGCTTGGGCGCCGAAGCATCGGCGACCATTGTGCTGGCCGGTATCGCGGGCGGTTCGATATATTGGCCCTTTGGCGGCTGCTGGTCGGCCTTGGCGAAGGCCGGATGGACGATCTTGCCGCCGTCGGTCAGCATGGTCGCCTTGACCAGGTCGTCGTCGCGGTTGATCGCAAGCGTCTTCGTCGCCTTGTCGACCAGCGTCTCGAGGAAAGCAAAAAGGTTCCTGGCGTAGAGCAGCGAAGCGGAGGCCGCGACGCGGCCCGGCACGTTGAGATGGCCGACGATCTTGACGCCGTTGGCCGTCGTCACAATCTTGCCCGCCTCGGCGCCCTCGACATTGCCGCCGCGCTCCACAGCAAGATCGACGATCACCGAACCGGGCTTCATCGAGGCGACCATGTCAGCCGACACCAGCCTCGGCGCCGGGCGGCCGGGGATCAGCGCCGTGGTGATGACGATGTCCTGCTTGGCGATGTGCTCGGCGGTCAGCGCCGCCTGCTTGGCCTGGTACTCCTTGGACATCTCCTTGGCGTAGCCGCCGGCGGTCTCGGCCGCCTTGAACTCCTCGTCCTCGACGGCGAGGAACTTTGCGCCAAGCGAGGCGACCTGTTCCTTGGCGGCGGGGCGAACGTCGGTCGCGGTGACGACCGCGCCGAGCCGGCGCGCGGTGGCGATCGCCTGCAGGCCGGCAACGCCGACGCCCATGATGAACACCTTGGCGGCAGGAACAGTGCCGGCCGCCGTCATCATCATCGGCAGCGC